>NZ_CP137642.1:1200000-1800000 GCF_033472595.1 Methanoculleus receptaculi
TGGTGCCGTTCTCACCGGTAAGGTTTGCGGCAAACGTCGCGGCAGCCGCGGTGGTGTATCGCCGGTCAGGGTTGACCCCTTCGAACTCCGGTTCACCGGCGCTCCTGTTATCGATGTAGATGTAACCCCGCCCCTTCGCCCCGTCAGGGAGGCGGTAACTCACCACGCTCCCGTTGGCGGTGGTGGAGATGTTTGCCGGGAGAACGTCAACCCTCCCGCGGAACTCAAACGGCCCGAGCAGCGAAAACTGTGTGGCGTTGCCCGGCGTTGCATTTATCGATGCCTCCGGGAGGGTTTCAGGCACGCTCTCGTTTACGGGGATGAGGACGAGATCCAGAATGCTGTACTCGTCCTCCTCGACCACAACAGTCCGGGTGGCGTTCCGGTAACCCGGCAGCACAAGTTCGATCGTGTGCTCTCCGACCGGCACCTCCTCCATGACGGTGTCGGTGTAGAGCCCGGTCGCCTCGCCGTTGAGGATGATGCTGGCGTTGGTCGGGACGGATGAGACGGCGATCTTCCCGGTGATGGGGGTAAGGTTGAACTCGACCTCCGTGATCTGGTTTGCCCCGACCATGACCCACCTCTCATCGGGCTGGACGTAACCCTCCTTCTCAACCACGACGGAGTGACTCCCCACCTCGATGCCGGTGAGGGTGTATGGTGTCTCATACCCCGTATCCTCACCATCCAGGAAGATGGGTGCCCCGGATGGGGTTGAGTTCACGTGGATGCCGCCAGTGGGCTCCTCCTCGCTGTAGATGAGGATCTCGCTTATGTACTGGACGGAGAGCCCGGTTGTTGTTGGATACTCACCGCTGTAGAAGTACCAGTATTCCTCGTCAAAGCACTCGTGCATGTCCCATACGCCGAAAGCGTGGACACCGTCGGGGTTTGTGGAGGTATCTGCAAAGAAGACAAGACGCATGCCCGAACGGTAGTCGGGGACGTATCCGTCTTCATTGTGGTACCATGTTATGACCATCGGCCCCTGGCGGGGTTCAGGTTCGTAGACGTTTCGGTAGGGAAACACCCTTGAGAGTCCGTCGGATGCCTTGATCCTGACGGTCTCGTCCTCCTTCATCCCGCCGACAAGGTCGCAGATATCCTTGAGGTCGGTTCCCTTCACCGCGCCCATATCCTTCTCAAGGACGTTTGTATCCTCTTCGGGGTTCCAGGGGTCACCCTCAAATACGGGGCCCTGGTGGTAGTAGTGTGTCACACCGTCACCCTGGATGGGTAGGTTTGACTCAAGCCAGCGGTAGTCAACCGTTGTCTCGTTTAGGATGGTCACGCCGTCTGCTGCATACCTGACGATGTGGAGTTCGGTTGTCGCTGCCATGGCAGCAGGTGCTGCCAGCGCAAGCAGCAGGCAGAGCGCAAGGATCGCAGGGTGTCTGATATAGTGGTCTGATG
Source organism: Methanoculleus receptaculi (assembly GCF_033472595.1). Lineage (NCBI taxonomy): Archaea > Methanobacteriati > Methanobacteriota > Methanomicrobia > Methanomicrobiales > Methanomicrobiaceae > Methanoculleus > Methanoculleus receptaculi. Next base: position 1,201,417 of record NZ_CP137642.1, read on the forward strand.
ACATGCTCTTTCTCCAGCGTCTCGATGAAAATGGGGGTGCCGGCTAACCCCCTAATGGAAAAGATTGGGTGTGTTCTGGACATGCACCCCGGTTTTCCAGCATCATGCGCCGATGGCAGCTAGCGTCCTGGCTCCTGTCATGTAGACCCAGTAGCCCTGCATAGGCTCCATCGTGCGTTCCTCACCGTGCCGGCCGGTGGCGCCCCTGACGATCGAGATCTCGTATTCCTGGCTTTCTGCATCAAACCCGATCAGGGTTGTCCAGTGATCGCCCAGAGAGAGCAGGGTGTTTGCAGCGGACTCGGGAACGGTGTCGGTGAACCCGATCGCGTTCCAGCCTTTGCCCAGGCTCTTTGTTGGCGGAACCTGCGGACCGCCTGGAGCGAAGGTCAGGGGAACTGTGCAGGCCTCGGTTGCATAGACCCAGACACCATCGAGCGGCTTGAAGGCATCGGCTGAGGCCGCTGCTTTCCACTCATGTGTGAGCCCGTCATAGAGCAGGATGGAGTGGCCGGCGGTATCGACGCTGCCGTAGATGGCCGCGAATGTATCTGAGCCATCCATGAGCCGTTTCGGCGTGGAGATGAAGTTCCAGCCCTCCTCAAGGCTGATCACGATGTCGGGTTCAGGAGGAAGCGGTGTCAGCACAACCGGATCGGGACGACTGCATTCATCCATCTCAACGGTGACGCTCATGGTTACACTCTGGTATCCTGACAGCCGGAGTTCGATCGTGTGCTCACCCACAGGAACATCTTCCAGGGTCGCGTTGGTCTGCAGCCCCGTATCGATACCGTCAAGGTAGATCGCCGCGCCGGCCGGGATCGAGGACACATAGACACTCCCGGCAGGCTCCTCATTGCTGTAGATGAGGATCTTGCTTATGTACTGGACGGAGAGCCCGGTTGTTGTTGGATACTCACCGCTGTAGAAGTACCAGTATTCCTCGTCAAAGCACTCGTGCATGTCCCATACGCCGAAAGCGTGGACACCGTCGGGGTTTGTGGAGGTATCTGCAAAGAAGACAAGACGCATGCCCGAACGGTAGTCGGGGACGTATCCGTCTTCATCGTGGTACCATGTTATGACCATCGGCCCCTGGCGGGGTTCAGGTTCGTAGACGTTTCGGTAGGGAAACACCCTTGAGAGTCCGTCGGATGCCTTGATCCTGACGGTCTCGCCCTCCTTCATCCCGCCGACAAGGTCGCAGATATCCTTGAGGTCGGTCCCCTTCACCGCGCCCATATCCTTTTCAAGGACGTTTGTATCCTCTTCGGGGTTCCACTTATCCCCCTCAAATACGGGGCCCTGGTGGTAGTAGTGTGTCACACCATCACCCTGGACGGGGAGATTTTCCTCAAGCCAGGTGTAGTCAACCGTTGTCTCGTTTAGGATGGTCACGCCGTCTGCTGCATACCTGACGATGTGGAGTTCGGTTGTCGCTGCCATGGCAGCAGGTGCTGCCAGCGCAAGCAGCAGGCAGAGCGCAATGATCGCCCGGTGCATGATTGAATTTTTGGGTATCACAATTCTCCTCTCCTGAACTAAAATTAAAATCCTCTGACTATCTCCTCCTCATAAGGACGTATGCTGCAACCGCGATGACGAGGACGATAACGATTCCGATCACCCAGACCGGGAACGCAGCCGGCTCTCCTTCAGGTACAGGTGTAGCCTCCGTTTCAGGCGATGGTGTGGCCTCGGGGGATCTCCACGCAAGCGCGAAGATGCTGAAATGCGAGACCTCAGCCGTGATGGTTCTGGTCGCGGGATCAACCGTCGCCGCGATCTCCTGCCATTCCCCGCTATCGGGGTTGTACCACATGACCGTCGGCTTCAGCCCTTCGTCGATCCTCGCCCACTCATCCTCTGGGAGTGTATAGGTGAGGCTGATCGGCGGGTCGAAGGTTGCGCCGTCAGGGCCGCATGAAAGGGCTATGGCGAGAGTCGCGCCGGGTGGCGCCGGCGGGACTTCCGCGGGGTCGACCTTTGTGCATGTGACAGAGGTGAGAGGGTTGCCTCCAGCATCAAGGGCGGTTGTAGCCTCAGGTATCGTCAATGCAGCAACCTCGTCCTCCGTCCTGACCACCACCGGTTCGAGCAGCACGCCTGCGGTCGATGTGGTCAGGGTGGCCTCTTTTGTGAAGATCACCGGGGCGGTGGGGGCTCCGGGTTCGTAAACAACCTCTGATCCAGGTGAACCGGAGGTGCCCTTACCTCCCCCTCCCCCACCGCCGCCGGTGCTGCCGCCAGGTGGCGTGGTGGGTGTGGCCTCCGCGGCAACGTTCAGGTCGAGGGCTGTTACCGCACCGGAGGTGAAGTTTGCAGTCCCGGCGGCAACCCTCCCGTTGACCAGAAAGGTTATCGACGCCCCCTCCTGGTCAGCGGCTGCCGTCACGATCAGGCGGTTCCCGAGGCTCGGGTCGGGACTGCCGTAGCGTCCCGCCTCCACGGTCACGACAGAACCGCACTCCACTCCATCGATCGTGGCGGTGATCTCGGTCCCTGCCGGTGCCGCGGATCCGCCTATCATCACCTTCCCGTAGAACTCATGCGGCAGAACGGGGGGAGATCCCTCCGTTGCTGCCGCTGCCCCGGCGACAAGCCCGAGGAGGAGCAGGAGCACGATACCGTGTTGTTTCAACCCCATACACTTCATCCTCAAGCACCTATTGCAGCAAGCGTGTCGGCATCGGTCATGTAGACCCAGTAGCCCTGCATAGGCTCCATCGTGCGTTCCTCACCGTGCCGGCCGGTGGCGCCCCGGATGATCGAGACCTCGTATTCCTGGCTTTCTGCATCAAACCCAATCAGGGTTGTCCAGTGATCGCCCAGAGAGAGCAGGGTGTTTGCAGCGGACTCGGGAACGGTGTCGGTGAACCCGATCGCGTTCCAGCCCTCGCCCAGGTCCTTTGTTGGCGGGGTTTCAGGTCCGGCCGGAGCAAATGTCAGGGGAACTGTACAGGTCTCGTTTGCATAGACCCAGACACCATCGAGCGGCTTGAAGGCATCGGCTGAGGCCGCTGCTTTCCACTCCTGTGTGAGCCCGTCGTAGAGCAGGATGGAGTGGCCGGCGGTATCGACGCTGCCGTAGATGGCCGCGAATGTGTCTGAGCCATCCACGAGCCGTTTCGGCGTGGAGATGAAGTTCCAGCCCTCCTCAAGGCTGATCGTGGCGTTGGCTTCCGGGGGTTCCTCGACGACCGGCACACCGGTGAGCACGATCTCATCGATGCTCCCGACCCTCTGCTTGTTGGAGGTCAGGGCGGAGCCGACAAGTTTGAGCGGCCAGGTCTTGCCATCCTTTGGAAGCGGGGCGCCGTCGATCTCGTCGGCGACGATGATGTTGTTGTTCCGCGCAACAAACGAACTGTTGAATGTGGCGGAGAAGTCGTCATCGGTGCCCTTTGTGCCGTCAGCGCCGTAATCGATGACGGTCACGTTGTAGCCCGCCGCCGCGAGATCGTCACGGAATGGGTTTGTGCCGTAATCGTGCTTGTTTCCATCGTCAACCCAGCCACATAGGAGCCAGAGCGGCATCCCCGACCAGACACGCCCCTCATCATCCGTCCAGGTGGCACCGTGCCCGCCCATCGTGCAGGCTTTGCCCGACTCAAAGTAGGACCGGCTGATGGTGTCGGTGATGGCGCCTGTCAGGATGAGGTTCCAGTCCTCCCGTGCACCCGGCTTGATAGCGATGGTCGCGATATTTTTGTTGGATACACCGGCGGCCGAGGGATACTGAATGCCGCTGTCCCAGTAGTAGTGCCAGTAGTCTTCGGCGAGGCACGTCCGCATGTCGTCGTTTCCAAAGATTCCGTCTGAAGTGTTGAAGAAGAGGCGCGGGCCGTCACTGTAGTCGGGGACGTAGCCCCGCCCCTCCGCCCACCAGGCGACTATGGCCTCGCCCTGACGTTCGAGCGGTTCGTAGATGTTGGTGTAGTTGAGTTTGACCTTGTAGCCGTCGGAGGCTATGAGTTCGATCTCACCACCCTCGGGGACGCCGCCGACAAGGTCGCAGAGGTCGCGGATCGCCGTTCCCTTCACGACGTTATCGACTTTGGCGGGGTCTACGTTGATGTCTTCTGCAGGGTTCCAGAGGTCATCTGGATCAAAGGTTGGGCCCTGGAACCTGAGTCGAACACCGTTATCCCCGCCGATGACGTCCAGATTTGCTTCCATCCACTGGATGGTCTTTGTCGTCTCGTTTACAACGGTCACACCGTCCGAGGCGTAGCGGACGACCCGGATGGACGGGGGTTCCTCCGGCTCCTGGAAGTCGACGAGCTGGATACGCTGGACGTTCCCGATACTCTTGCTCCCGGTTGCCCCCTCGCCGACGAGGCGGAGCGGATAGGCGCTCCCGGTGATCGGGGTGCCGTTGACCATGTTTGCAACGATGTAGTTGTTCGGGTTTGTCAGGATATCCTGGCTTGAGAACTCCTTGCTGTAGGGGTTATCCCCGCCCGAAGAGACGATCACGGTATAACCGGCTTGGGCAAGCGCGTTGTTGAAGGCTCCTGAACCGTGCATGACGTCATCATCGACCCAGCCGCAGAGGACCTTCAGCGGGACGCCGCTCCAGGTGCTCACGCCGTCGTTGTAGGTCTTCGTGTGGTAGCCGCACGCTTCGAACTCTTCCTTCGTAAGAAGGTCCGTAACCTTTGGCCCCTCCAGGCTGAGCGTCCACTCCGACTCGGTGACCTCGTCGGGGAGGCCCTCGAGGATGATCGACGCGATGCTGCCGATCCTCTGTTTTCCGGAGGTCACGCCAGGCCCGACAAGTTTCAGCGGGGCGCCGTTATCCTCGGTGAGCGGTGCTGCGTTCATCTTGTTTGCAACGATGAACGAGTTGTTCCGGGCGATATCGGCGCTGTTGAAAGTGGCGGAAAAGCCGTCGGCCGCGCTCACGCGCACGGTGTAGCCCGCCGCCGCCCGTGTGTCGTTCAGCGTCCAGTGATTCCCGGTCGCCACGTCGTCTACAACGGCTGCAAGATACCAGAGCGGGATACCCGTCCAGACCTGTTCGCTGCTATCGGTGTAACTCGTGCCGTGGCATTCAGCACCCTCCTCGAACTCGGCCTGTGTGAGTGTCCGGTTGAAAGCGCCGGAAAGCGTGATCTCCCAGCCTTCGGAGGGTTCGGAGAGGCCGATGAGTTCGATCTCGGCAATGCCGCCGATCTTCTGGCCGGCACTCACGTTGGGACCGATGAGCTGGAGCGGCCAGCAGGGTTTGTTCTTATCGCCGATGGTCTCCGGGAGCGACTCGCCGTTTAAGGTGTTTGCGACGATGATGCCATCGTTCCTCGCGATGCTTGCGCTATCAAAGTTGATAGAGTAGTTATCGCTTGAGGTGACCTTGATCGAGTAGCCCTCTGCGGCGAGGTCGTCGTTGAAAGCGCCGGGGCCGTGCCTCAGATCGTCATCGACAAGGCCGATGAGGTACCACAGGGGCATCCCGCTCCAGGCATCACCGTTATCGTCGGTGTATGTGGCGACATGTCCGCAGTTCACCCCGTCCTCAAAGTAGTCCTGGCCGACCTCCTCCGTTCGTGCACCGATGAGGCTGACGCTCCAGGTGGCCGGCTCGAGAGGTGTCTCATCGGAGTCCTCAAGACCCACGGTGATCGTGATCAGCGCTGTTGCGGTCTCCGGCGTCGGGTCACTGCCGTAGCAGAAGACAACCTCATCACCTTCGGCAAGGGCGACGACGTTGATGGCGTCGCTTTGACTCTCGTAACCGTCCTTCAATACACCGTTGACGTAACACGCCCATTCGGCCGTTCTTTTGATGTAGAGGTAGCCATCGATATCATCTAGCAGGAGAACTCTATTATCATCTGCCCAGCGCTTGTCGGTGACGTTGTAGGTGAAACCCTTCTGTTCCGATACCTTCTGGAGGGCGCCAAGCGGGGTCCGGTTGCTGACGGTGTAGGTCACTCCGGAGTTGTAAGCGGTGCACTCGAAAGTGCCGTTATCCAGCGCAACCGTTCCGTTGAAAAGGACGGTCTCGCCAGAGAGGATGCCGATGGATTCGTCATCCGGTTCTTCTTCGGCCGTCACCATCGGTTCAACCGTTGGTGTCCCCTCTGGCTCTTCCCCGGTGGCTGCTGTCGGTTCAACCGTTGGTGTCCCCTCCGGCTCTTCCCCGGTGGCTGCTGTCGGTTCAACCGTTGGTGTCCCCTCCGGATCTTCCCCGATGGTTGCTGTCGGTTCATCGGTGGATGTCACTTCAGGGCCAGGATTGGTATTCGCTATACCATCTCCGGGGCTCACGTTCCCGCCCGGAAGAGTCTCCCCGACTGCCGGCAGCACCAGCAGTGAGCATAACAGCAGTACGAACAGAGCGTACTGAATCTTTTTCGGCTTTTCGTTCATGGAATCAACCTTTCGTAAGTCATCCCCTTCCCCGGACTTATTCCGGAAAAGCAACGACTTAGACTGGAACCGGCGTACGTAAATATTTTACAGTTAATTAACTACCTTAAGTTAACTAGAATGCGCTACTACCCGCCGGGCACCATAAACACCTTCCATATCCGGCCAATCGATGCATTAATCACCCAAAACTCCCCAATACTCCTTTCCGGGGTGCGTCGATGACAGAGGCAGGAACCTGGCTCCCTGTATTCGGGTATGGGGGGCACATCAAGGCAACGACACAGGAGGTCATCATATCACGCGGGAGCAAGACCTCTCGTTACCCTCTTGAGAGGGTGAGCCACCTCCTGATCGTCGGCGGGCATACCCTCCATACCTCGGCGGTGACAAACCTCCTCAAATCCGGCGCTGCAATCACGTTCTTCGATATCGACGGCACGCCCGTCGGCTATCTCTACCCATACGGCTACCGGCCGGACGAGGCTGTAAGGCTTGCCCAGGAACGGGCCGCACCACACAGGTTTGCCCAGCCGCTTGCCATGGCCGCTCTCCAGTCCAGGCTCCTCCTCCTTGGAGAACTCTCTGACCGCGGCGGCGGTGAGGCCATATTTTATGCAGGGGAACTCGAGTTCCTCCACCAGGTCAGGGAGGAGCTCGAGATCTCGGTCACGATGGATGAACTGCGGAGGCTCTCGCGCCTCACCACCGACATGTACTACGAGATCCTGGCCCGCACCGTCCCGCCTGAACTCGGGTTCCGGCGCAGGACGACTCCCCCGCACACCGATCCCGTCAACACAATGTTCTCGCTCGGTTACGCGATGCTGTATGGAAACTGCTGCGTCTCGGTGGTCGGAGCGCACCTCAATCCCGACCGGGGCATGCTCCATGAAGGCCCCGGTGGTCTGGTGTATGACCTCATCGAACCGCAGAAAGCCTCAATGATAGACCGGGTCGTCCTTCGCTTTGCAGGGGAGGAGGTATCCACTGACGATTACGAGTGCGGGGAGAAGAGGTGCTACCTCGATCCGGCTATTGTGAACCGGCTGAGCGAAGCACTCCGCGATTCCATCGATCAGGATCGTCTTGATGCCCAGGTCAGAATCCTGCGCGACGCCCTCCTCTCAAATGCCGGGTTTCAGGTGCTCTACAGGTAGTAACCGCTCCGCTGGATGCTGAACTCTGAGAAGTTGACCAGCGGGATCTCCCGCTGGACGATCTCCCTGATTATGACATGCGGGCAACTGTAGAGCATGGAGACGAACTTATCCAGGATGCCCGGTTCGGCGGTTGCGATAATTCGCACCCTGCCGTCCGGGAGGTTCATCACCTCACCCACGACACCGAGATTGGTGGCGATCCTTTTGACGCATGCGCGAAAACCGATACCCTGAACCCGTCCTGCAACGCTGATCTCGATCGTCTTCACAGCCAGTACTCCTGAATGATCCCTATGGACATATCCAGTTCGTCATATATCGATTCTCGTGTTGCCCGGTCACGGATGTTCAGCACCTCGTTCACCGCCAGATCCAGAAGATTGCCAGCGCGGTCCTCGTAACGCGCCGCATGGAGACGGCAGGCCATATCTCCGAGCGCAATCGCCCGCCGGGAGAGAGGCCTGATCTTGCCAGCCTCATCCAGTGCACAGCGAAGCATCCTCTCTGCGATCTCGTGCTGCCCGGCGTCACGGGCGAAGACGTAGACCTCGGTGTAATAGATCGCCCTCTTCATCCGGTCGGGCGCTGCGCCTATCGCGCGGTCGAGTGCGGCCATATCCTTTCTGGTGCAGTCGCCACGCCGCAACCGCTCGCGGAAGTCCAGGACGCTGCCATAGACCGTACCATCCCATGACCTGGGCGCGAGATTATCGTTCTGGACCATCAGGATATAGCGGACTCTCTCATCCTCGATTGCTGAGGCGATAGCGGTTGCCCGTTCCATGGCGGATATGCTCCCGGTTGTGCGGTAGAGGTGGTAAAGCATCCCGGCCATCCGCAGTTGCGTCATGGCGGTGATGAACGGAATCCGGATGGAACCGGCGGTTCTCTCCATGCTCTCAAGGATCAGTTCGATCGCATCCTCATCGCCGGATCTCCCGACAAACCGCGCCGCATAAAAGAGCATCGGGAGTCTGGCGTAAACAGAGGGTATGCCTGCTACGGCCTGGCAGATCATCGAGACGACCTCCTTTCTCACCGCAGGTTCGTCGGCCATATCATAGACCGCCGAAAGCGCGTCCACGCGGTCGATCGGGTCTTCGATCCTCCGGGCCTGCTCGATGGCCCAATCGAGGTCTTTCTTCCCATCGGTTGCAGCACAGATCTCCCTGAAGGCATAGACCAGATGCTTTCTGACGAGATCCTCCCTCTCCTCTCCTGCAGACCCAACCATCTTTTCCGCTTCAGCGAGGTAGTCTCTGGCCGCTCTGTGGTCGAGTGCGGCCATAAGACCTGCCAGGTCGGAGAGCATGATCAGACGAACCGCCGGGTCAGGGATCTCATCGATCGTCTCATGGAGCCTCCTTATGATACTCTCGGCCCGCTCTGCCTCGCCGAGGACGAGGTAGGCGCTTGCAACCCGGTAGATGCCGGAGTAGCGCGAATAGAGATCGGCTGTGTGCTTGAAGAGGCGGTGCATAAGGTCGAGGACGGGGGGTGAAGCCGTAGCCCCATCGATCCCCTCAAGGAGGTACGCCGTCGCATCATAGGGGTTGGCGGAGTCAAACTCCTGTGTCTGCTCTGTGAAGGGCGTGAGGATCCTCTGGATCATCGCGGTCCGCTCATGCTCGTTCTCGTTCTCCAGCGAGAACAGAGCCATAGGGATCACAAGGACGGCATCCCTGGAGTCCTGCATCTGTTTGAGCATGATATCGATGCAGTCTGTTATCCTGATCTGGATCTCCGACGGCGGTGCCCCCGTCTTCAGGAGGGTGAGCGCGGTCTCGAAGGGTTCAAGGATACCCTCAAATGACCCCGGTATGACACCGGAGTGGCAGTCCACGATCCGGGTACAACCGACCCGGATGTAACCCTCGATGAGGGTCTCGAGGAGGTGCTGTAGGTGGGGATCAGGGTTTTGAACCAGGGTCCGGGCGGCTTCATCAAGCGCCTGGAGTGAACGGTGCTTGACGCCATAGGTGACCAGTCCCTGGACGATGCTCTCGATCGTGGCCATACACTGATCAGGCGCAAGGAGAGATGTCGAGAGGATCCGCATACTCTGGAGCAGGTCGGGGTCGTCTTCCCGGATGGCAAGCGCGGCCACGTGGTTCACGATATCGGCAAGCGCACCGGCCCGCCTCTTCTGTTCCACGACCTCGCAGGCGAGAGCGGTTGAGTCCTGGAGAAGGCGGCGGTCGTTCCTGGCGGCGCCGATCCGTGCCATCTCAACTGCGATCTTTGAGAACGCCTCGTCACGCAGACCCGGATCCACGATCTGGTTCAGGAGGTCCAGCAGTGCAGCAGGCCCTCTCTCCTGGACGAAACCGCGCTCGAGCAGAATGCTGCCGCACTCGAGTAGGAGCCTGTCCTGTGATTGGTGCACCGCTGCGAGTTCCTTTATGGCCGGCATATGCCCGGCAACCTCATCGAGACTGCACTCCCTGCAGAACCCGGTCACCGCCTGCTGGATCAGTGGGTCGGCGATCCCGGTCCCCTCTCCGGCGAGGAGGTTCTCGCGTATGAACCCTATCTCATTGCGGTGGATACCTTCTATGATCAGTTTGATGCTGGTCCTGAACAACGCCGGGGTCTCATGCGGGTTACCCGCTTTCTTCAGGACGAGAACCGCCTGCCGGAAGTCGCCCACCCGGTATAGAGTCTCGCTGATCTGGTGGTAAAGCGTGGCGGCCTTTGCCTTATCGCTGCAGTCATCTACCAGCGGCAGGATGTTATGGAGAACAGCCGGGTTGCCGCTCCTGGTGGCGATGGTGATCCCGGCGCTGACGATACCTTCGATTGGTGGCAGGGTGCTGTTCTCATTGCGGGCGACAAACTCAAACACCTTCTCAAAGAACCATCCATCGCCACTCCGCTCCGCCTTGGCCAGGAGTTCATGGGCGATTATCCTGGCTGTCCAGGGGTTTTTAGCGGCAAGTTCCACGACCTGTCTGTATGCATCTTCCCTGTCCTGGTGGTGGTCGAGGAGTTCTCCGGTCAGTCTCGCCACGATCTCTGCCAGCCGTTCCTGCCGGGTCTTGCGAAGCGAGTCCAGGATATTCTTTATATCAGCGATCTCTGCTTTGAGGGGAGATCTCCAGGCGGCGTTCACGATACCGGAGATGGTGCTGATGCGCTGGACCTTCTGGTCTATTCCGGCGGCAACAGATAGCCCCTGGATCAGGAGGTCAGGGTCATCCGAAACCATACCAACGGCGGCAATCGCCCGGGCCAATCCAGCGCGGAGCCTGGATCGCTCTGAAAGGGTTTTGATCTCGGGGAGCATTGCGAGAACGCCATGCAGGATCTCGATGTTGCGATGCTCCTCGCCGTAGTGGATCAGCAGGGGGATGGTCTCGGATAGGATCTCCGAGCGGTATTTGCGGATGCTGATGGCTTCGAGGGTTTTTTGCGCTGTCTCGATGTACTGCTTCTTCCCCGTATCCATTGCGAGAAGAACAAGGTCACGTGAGATCCTGGCGAGCAGTGCTGATTGCTGGCCTTTGCGGTTGAGCTTGCCGGCAAGGGCAAATACGGCAGAAAACCAGGCTTCGTCTGCGGTATCGATGTACCGGGCTATGGCGCGGCGGGATGCCTCGATAACCTCTTCATCTGTCGGTTCGGTGATCAGGTTCAGTATACGTGGATCTCCTCTCTCAAAAGCCGCTCTGGTGATAGCGGCGTTCACCTGCGCATAGAGCGGCTGCTTTCCTTTCCGTGTGCGTGTCGTCGAGATCTCGCGGAGAGCTTCTTTGAGTTCAAGGGGGTTGCCGGAGGTTACGGCGGATTTTACCCTCTCCTCTATCGGTATGCTCTTATCCATCTTATCCAGCGGCCTCCCGTGGTATACCCTGCACACCCCATCACCAAGCAATAGGATTGTTGCACCTCTATATAAATTTTATTTCCTGATGTTCTATAATATTTCACGTTATGGGCAATTTAGTAACTAAAATGTCCGGACTGCATGGAGATTAATGACAGGTATATCTCAGTGGTAAAATATTTTTCTCAATATACCTGCTGTTGAAATGCGGGCATCAAACCAGTAGCCTGCTTCCCGGTTTGATAAACCTCTGCATGGACGGATTTGGGGTGGTAACTTCGCCGCGAACCGCCGCGCCCATCCGGATCCGGGGTGGCCGGGGTTTTTGCGAGACGGCATCCCACGGAGAATAGAGATACGGGGGGTCGACGCCGGGTGAGATGCTGAAGAGGGAGGAGGTAGCGGAGCGGCCGGTGGTAGGGGTGTTTCCAGAGGTTAAAACAGTGTCGCAGTGACACGCGAGCGACAGGGAAGGGGGATGTTCCACACCCTCCCCGGCGAGCCCCTCCTCCAGGGGGCGATTCCCCCTTCATACACTCTCAGAGGGAGAGATCCTCTCTCTGCCGCCAACGTGAAGACCCTGTTGAAATCCTGTTTCTGGTCCCCATCGGCAATCACAACTCACTGCCCCGCCCTCTCCGCCGCATTTACGGTGCACCGGCATCGGGGACTCTCTTCGCCAGAACCTGCGCGATCTCCTGGTAGAGACCGTCTGCAACGCGCGGATCCTTTGCCTCGACCATTATCCTGACCATCGGTTCTGTGCCCGATGGCCGCACCAGCGCCCACGCGTTCTCTCTCAGGATCTTTATCCCGTCGATCTTCTCGATCTTCTCCCCCGAGAATGCCTCCTCGACGGCGCGAACGAGAGTGTGGGGCTCCTTTGTGCGGTACTTCTCCTTGATCAGGTGGTATGCAGGGAGTTCGTCGATTATCCCTGAGAGTCTTCTTCCTTTATGACTGGCGAGAACTGCAACCATCATGGCGGCGGTCATACCGCCGTCGCGGCAGAACTGGTGGTCGGGGTAGATCAGACCTCCGTTTCCTTCGCCCCCGAAGACGACATCCTTTCCGGCGGCTATCAGTTCGATCATCCTTCTTGCAACATAGATGCTCCCCACCGGCGTGTAATCGACGCTGCAACCGTGCCTCTCCGCGATCTCCCTGATCAGGCTGGACGTGGCAACCGGGGTGACTATGACCCCACCTCTCTTCCTCGAGCAGATGTAGTCCTCGATCAGCCCGAACTCACAGTTCTCCTCGACGTATCGCCCTCTATCGTCGATAAATACCGCCCGATCGGCGTCGCCATCGTGGGCGACCCCGAAATCGGCGCCGGTGGCAACGACCATCTCTGCGAGTGGCTGCAGGCCTTCGGGGCTCGGTTCGGGCATTCGGCCCGGGAACGTGCCATCGAGACGGGCGTTGATCGTATGAACCCTGCAGCCCAGTCTGGAGAGGATGATCGGGGTGGTGAGCGCCGCCGGCCCTGAACCCGGATCGACGACAACGGTCATCCCCTCCCCGATGCCGGGAGGAAAGTGGGATGCAATGGCCTCGATGTAGTCTTCAAGCATATCGGGGACGGCGCTCTCCCTGCCGACCGCGTCCCACGCGGCAAGATCGAAATCTTCGGCAAAGAACCTCTCCTCGAGGTTGATGGTCTCCTCATCGGACATCTCGGTGCCGTCGGGCTCGATCACCTTTACACCGTTATACTCTGGCGGGTTGTGCGATGCGGTGATCATGGCGCCGCCGGAGAACCGGCCGGTCCTTATGATGTACTGCAGCGCCGGGGTCGGGAGGATGCCGAGGTCCAGCACGTCACAGCCGGTCATCAGGAGCCCGGCCTTGAGGGCGTGGCTCAGAGCCTCGCCGGACGTTCTCGTGTCCCTGCCGACCGCGATCGTCCCCTTTCTCATCGATCCAAGCGCGGCACCGATCTTATAGACGAGCATGGGCGTCATCGTCTCTCCGGTCACTCCGCGCACACCGTTTGTCCCAAACATACGTTTCGTCTTTTGCATCTCATCCATCACTCCTCAGGTAGTTTCAGTTCTTGTCTCAGCCGTTCGATGGCACTCACTGCCGCTGTAAACGCCTCCTGCCCCTCTTCTGCAAGTATAGCGATATGGATTATATCTCTCCTGTGATAAACCCGGGCGCCGAGGATGCCAGGAAGGCTTTCGATCTCTCCTTGGACTCTCTCTGTCAGGTCATTATTGGTGCGCTCCTCATCTGTCCGCTCCCTGATGATACCGCTGAACGTGAGGATTGACCCCGCATGAGAGACCCCGCAGTCGTGCTTGAGCTCTCTGACCAGCCCTTCCATGGTGTAGTAATCCTCGAACCTATCGAGCGCGGCAACCACGTCGCCGACAGAGGGGTCGCGCAGCAGGGTCTTCTCGCACTCAAGGTCGCCTATCACGATCCGCGGGAACACCCGTGCCTTGAACCCCTCCAGGATGGCATACCTGACGCCGGCGTTGCAGAGTGTCTCGAGGGCGCTGTTGAGATCGGTCTCCTGCGAGATGAAGACCGACTTCTCCTCGTCGACGCCGCAGGATATAGCAGCATTTGATTCATAGTATGCTGTGGTGTCCTTCCCGGGCTCAATATAGAAACCGTGATGCCCCAGGTGTTTGACCACGCCCACGGGCCCGTGGGGAGAGAGCGCCACAATCAGGCTCTTTATGAACGTGGTTTTACCGGCGTTTGATCTGCCAACGACCTGTATGACCTTCATCTCATCTCCTCCTCTTCATCGTTCTGTGCACCTCGATCACCTTCCTGGCCGGGCCTGGTCTTCAGGATGACCGAGGCCGCCTCAGCCACGCCACGCATCACTTCAGTGATCCTGTCCTCTATATCGATCTCATCATCGAGGTTCAGGCTTGTCCCCTCAACCTCAAGCAGGAACCGGGCAACCTCGCTTGCCTCAAAAAGGATCTCATCGAGTTCTTCTGCGGTGAAGAAACCGCACATGGCGCCGTAGAAGAATGTGGCGCCGGCTTTCTTCACCTTTTTCTTGAACGAACTCCGTGCCTGGTTGACCGCTTGCGGGGTGTATGTGTCTACCATGAACGGGCAGAGTTTGGGGAGGTTCTCGCCGATGAATGTCATCTCCGAGCCGCTGGAGGTCTTGAAATCCGCGCAGAGGCGCGCGATAGCCCACTCGCGGGCGGTGATGTAGGTGTGCTTGCGCAGGAACTGGTTGACCCGCTTATAGGTGGCACCGTCTACCTTCTTGAATTTCTGGTAGCGGTTCGGGTCTTTGAGGTTCTCAGGGTCATCCATTTTACTATCCTCTTGTTGGTTTTGCTATTTCAATAAGGCTGGTCTGGACAGGGGAGGGGAGTTTTATTCTTCCGCCAGTTCTTCCAGACCAACCAGTGGGGGATAGATCGGGACTTTCCGCGTCGGGTCTGGCTGTGATTCCATAAGAGACCTGGTTTTCAACCAGGATATGGTTTATGAAGGGTGAATCTCACATTATGGAGTCCATCAAACCGGGTCGCTCGCGGTTTGATACCCATAAATAACCATCGCGCGAAACGTCTTTTTGCGGTTGATCACTACCGCCCGGCCGCTCGAGAGGGGGTGATATCTCCGGTGGCCGTGCCAGGGAGCGAAACGGAGATTTTTGGAAGAACTCGCTGATAACCTGTGTTGAGTGAAGCCAACTTCTGGAACTGTATTGATCTGGAATTGCCAGTAAGGAGGTTTCGGTGAGAGCCTGAGAAATGGTCATCTCCAAAAAATCCCGTCTGAATCCCTCTTCACCTCGCGCTGTTCTTCCCGCACCGCCCCCTGGCAGACCATCATCACCCGGACAAATGTATAGCAACATATGGTTTATGATCCTCTTCCCAGGGCACTGTTCCGCAGGGTTGAGGGGGGCGCCCTGGCGCGTTATATTTAATTTCTGGCGTTTCAGGGGTGTTTTGGTCTCACACGCTTTTCAGCGCTGGAAGGCGCCGGGTTTCCAGGTGCTCGGACTATTGATGCCGGCAAAATCTTTTGCAGAGAGGACAACTGACCCGTCACTGCGTTCCACAGGCCCCGGGCTGCAAAACCTGGCGGGATTATCGGTCATCCAATGAGAAGAGCGCATTTTCCTGTGATCGTCGATCCCGGACACCTTCATATCGCGCTTTTAAGCCAGGATCGCGCCCTTTGTTGAAGGGTGGGTTGCCAGGGGAAGCGATCTGGCGTCCATACCAGTCTCTGGAGGTCGTTTATATGCAAGGGTGGTCTGTGGCCGGGGAGGGTGGCATGTTCACATCACTTTTTACTTTCACACCGCGCGGTAAAGGGTTCATATACTCTCAAGAGAATGTATTCAACAGGGTTCTGCCCCCCTCCTTCCACCAGGAGGTGGCGGACCCGCATCATACCTCCTAACTCCGATCCAATCAGCATATCTCCCACAACTTTTTTGGGGCACCCCGGACAGTCCGGGGCGTTCTGGCTGTGGGTCGGGGTTTGCATCACTGTTGAGGGAGCATCTTAAGATCGTGTATCTGGTCGCCCCCCGCCGGGTATGGATAAGTTGCGGGGAATAGGCATTTACCGCAATTTTGATATGCTTTGATATTTAATTCATTCTCCAATGGAAAACGTCTCTTTCTCAGAATGGATCGATCGGTTCGGTGGTTACCTTCGGATGCGGAACTACTCCCCCAGAACCATCGAGAAATACATTCAGACACTCCGGCGTTTTGCACGCTATGCCTGGGTCCGTGAGAACCTGGATCCCGACGGCGCCGGGTTCGATGATACATTGCTCGACGACGCTTTGCTGGATGCAGACGTCAACGTATCAACAGCGCTCGTAACCGATTTCTTCTCATACCTCGCCGAGAGGCGGGATTACCAGCCGCGGACGCTCCACCGGATGATCTCGACGCTCTCCTCGTTCTACCGTTACCTCTACGTCCAGGGTGCGGTTGCCGTCGACCCCATGATCGGGGTGGAACGTCCCCGGATCAAGAATCAGGAGTTGAAATACCTCAAACACAGTCAGGTTATCCGGTTGATAAACACGATCGAGAACGAGCGAGACCGGCTGATAGTTCGCCTGATATACGCAACGGGCGTCCGCGTGTCGGAACTCTGTTCCATAAGTATAGAGGATATCGACTTTGAGGATCACACGATCCGGGTCAGGGGAAAAGGGGACAAGATCCGGACGGTATTCATCGACGACGAGACGCTTGAGGAGGTCGGGCGGTTTATAGGCAACAAGATTGCAGGACCGCTATTCCCCGGTCAGCAGGGAAAGCACCTCTCGCCCCGGACTGTCCAGCACATATTCAGGCAATACGCCCCTCCAGGGATAACACCGCATAAGATCCGGCATTCCTACGCAAGCGAACTCTACCGGCGTTCAAAGAACCTCCGTGTCGTGCAAGAGAACCTGGGGCACTCATCCATCAAGACAACCGAGATCTACCTGCATACCGACATAGACGAACGTAAACGCGTCTATCAGCGGTATTTCCCACTCTCAAACGGGGGAGATGAGTAGAGGAGATACCTTCCCGATGGGATGATAAACCATATGATGCTATATGTATACAAGGTGGGGGGGCTTATGGCCGCACACCGGCAACGCTCAAATCAAAGGAACACCAATCTGATTTTGCATGCGCTACATCGTCACCGGCGGGGCGGGGTTCATCGGTTCCGGTCTCGCGGATCGGCTGGCAGCCGATGGTCATGAAGTTTTGATAGTAGATAACCTCTCTTCCGGGCGGCGCGAGAACATCGAGCACCTCCTCGGCAACCCCTACGTGACGTTTGTAGAGGGAAGCGTCACCAACCTGGATCTGCTCCTGGATCTCTCTCTCGGTGCGGACGGAATATTTCACCAGGCGGCCATCGCATCCGTCCCCCGCTCTGTTGCGGCCCCGCTGGAAACAAACGAGGTTAACGTGACCGGGACGCTGAACCTTCTGTGGGCCGCGAAGGAGTGCGGTGTGCCGGCGGTCGTGGCCGCCTCCACATCGGCGATCTACGGCGATGAACCGGTCTTTCCAAAAGAGGAGAGCATGCCGCCGGCGCCACTCTCTCCTTACGCTGTCTCAAAACTCGCTGGTGAATACTACGGCAGAGTCTTTTCCGATCTCTACGGTGTCAGGACGGTCTTCCTGCGCTACTTCAACGTCTATGGACCCAGACAGGACCCGAATTCCGATTACGCCGCGGTGATCCCGAAGTTTATCACCCGGCTGATCGAGGGCAGGCCGCCGATAATCTACGGCGACGGCGAGCAGACCCGGGACTTCATCTTCGTCGCCGATGTGGTGCGGGCAAACATCATGGCGATGGAGAGCAGCGCATCTGGGGTCTTCAACATCGCTGGCGGGAGCAGGATCAGCCTCAATCAACTTGCATCCATCCTCTCGGCGATCACCGGTGTAAATCGCCAGCCGGTGTATGATCAGCCCCGACCAGGAGACGTGCGCGATTCGGTCGCCGCGATATCACGTGCCCGGGAGGCTTTTGGCTTCACCCCCCGCTACACCCTGGAGGAGGGTCTCCGGGAGACGGTGGCCTGGTTCAGGAAGATGGTGGGGTGAGGAGGAGATAACCGGATCTCGTCTTCCTGCCCGGGCAAACCCCAGGTCTTTATCTCCAGCAGGTACAAAATTAGACTGCAACAACCGGTGCCGTGCGGCACGGGGTCGATTTCATGAAGACTATCATACTTGCAGGCGGGAGCGGCACCCGCCTCTTCCCGCTCTCACGAGAACACTATCCAAAACAGTTCATCCCCCTGCTCGACGATGAGTCCCTCTTCCAGAATACCGTGAAGAGAGCGCTCCTCCTCTCAACCCCGCAGGAGATCACGATAGTCACCAACGCCGAACATCGGTTCCTGGTCAGGGACCAGCTCGCCGCCATAGGGTGCGACTGCCGCGTCCTGGTGGAACCGGTGGGCAGGAACACCCTTCCGGCGATCTACCACGGTGTTCAGGAGATAACGCGGGAGAACGGTCCGGATACCGTCGCGGTCCTCCCATCGGATCACCTGATCACCGCGACAGGGGAGTTTCAGGAGGCGTTCCGCCTGGCGGAGCGGTTTGCAAAGGACTACCTTGTGGTCTTCGGGGTGCGCCCAACCTCGCCGCACACCGGATACGGCTATATCCGACCGGGAGAGCCCCTCGGCTGCGGCGGTGCGAGGGTGGATGCCTTTGTCGAGAAGCCCGACCTTGAGACCGCCAGGAGTTACGTCGCCGATGGTTACCTCTGGAACTCCGGGATGTTCTGTTTTGATGCAGGGCTCTTTCTCTCCGAGTGCGAGGTCTGTGCACCGGAGGTTGTCCGGGCGTTTGAGCAACCCATGGAAGAGGCCTACAACGCGACACCTGCTCTCTCCATCGACTACGGGGTGATGGAGAAGACGCGGCGGGCGGCGGTTGTGCCGCTCGAATCCGACTGGAGCGATGTTGGGAACTTCGACGCAGTATACGCTGCCCTTCCTAAGAACAGCGATGGTAACGCTGTCCGGGGTGAGCATATCGGGATCGACTCCTCTGGAAACCTGATCATCACCGACAGCCTTGTGGCCACCGTCGGTGTCCATGAGATTGCCATCGTCGAGACGAAGGATGCAATCCTGGTTGCCGCACGCGACGAGGCGCAGCGGGTCGGCGAGATCGTGAAAGCCCTCCGCGATAAGGGGGATACGCGTGCGCTATTTCACACGCAGGTTCACCGCCCCTGGGGTTCCTACACGAACCTGGAGGAGGGGCGGTCGTACAAGATCAAGCGGGTCACCGTCCCGCCGAAACGGCGGCTATCGCTCCAGATGCACCACCACCGGTCGGAGCACTGGGTGGTGGTCACCGGATGCGCCGAGGTGACGATCGGGGATAAGACCTTCCTGGTCAGGAACGGCGAGTCCACCTTCGTTCCTGCAGGAACGGTTCACCGGCTTGCAAACCCGGGCATCCTGCCGCTTGAGCTGATCGAGGTCCAGATCGGGGAGTATACCGGTGAGGACGACATCGTCCGGTTCGAAGACGATTTCGACAGGAGTTAGGTGCCGGGTGGGGCACCCCACAAAAACCGATATAATCCCGTGATGCGTACCCATATGGGCCGGTAGCCACAGTTAGGTGTCTGCCCCCGGTTTTGTTTCCCTACCCCCGTGGTGTAGCGGTCAATCATGCAGGACTTTGGATCCGGCGACGGCGGTTCGAATCCGCCCGGGGGTATGAAAACTTCATGTTCACTACCCGAGGCATAGTTTTTCTAAGAATGGCGCGAGATTGGGGAGCAATTCGAACGGTGCATCAGATCTACCGATCCCCTTATTGCGGCATTATCGGGGAGGGTGCCAGCGAGTTTGATTGATGAGGAAATTCGCTATAGGATGGACATTTTCATGTCCCTGATGAAGTTAGAGCCTGCTGCCGACAGACACCTCGGATTCGGATCATGGGGTGTGTTGTATCCTAAGGGAAAATCTGGAGACACAGGAACAGACTGAATACGATATGGATGAGTTCATCCCAAAAAGGTCTCCAAACCTCGGTATACCCTAATCGGGGCCCTTAATTCTCAGGTATCCGCCATCTGAGCCAGGAGGGTGAAACGGTTTTCCATTGGCTATCGCCATTCGGGGGCGGGGCCGGGAGGGGGTGTCCCCCTCCCGGTAGTGCCGTTTCACATGAAAAATCCCATCGAAATCGGAAACGGAGTCCTGGTTGTCGCGCTTCCAACCGCGACGTACCCGCGGTTTATCACCCTTCGGGGATTTCCATCAGGTGCGCCTGTGGCCGAACGCCGCCTCATGACCGTTTTGGGACAACCTCAATGGCAAGCCTCTACGTCGGGGAGTATCATCCGGAGGGAAGGCAAACTTAATACTCCACATTCTCCTATAGCGGGCTATGGTGACGACGATCCAACTCAAACCCGAGACCAAGGCTCGCCTGGACGATGTAAAACTCCACCCACGAGAAACCTACGACGAGACTTTGAACCGTCTCCTGGATATGGCATTTGATCCGGAACCGCTTTCCGAAGAGTCCATGAGGAGAATTGAAGAAGCCCTTGAAGACATTCGGGCCGACAGAGTTCGTCCTTTCGAGGAATATGTTCAGGAACGAGGCCTATGATATGGCGACTGCTAATCACGGCGGGTGCCGAGGGGGACCTCAATAAAATCCCTGAAACTGATAGCAAACGAATTAAGGAAGAGCTTTATGCTCTGGCAGATGAACCGCACCCCAAATCTTACGTTAAAAAAGATAAAGGGGCACTCACGCAGTCCCCTATACTCTTTTCGTGTTGGGCGGTATCGAGCGATTCTCATCATCGAGGGCAATACAATGATAGTCACCCTGGTCGAGGTCGGAAACCAAAGTAAAGTCTATCGGAAATATTGAGTCCGCCTACTACTGAGATGATCTGCACGGTATGCCTGGGGTACTGGACTTAAAGTTCTGATATTGCCCTCGGGTATTTGATTCTGTTTATCTCTCTACGTGAAGAATGGTTCAGTGTTTTGAGTAAATCTCACAATCATCCTGGGTTAGCGGGAACACCTGAGCGTTACAAATGGGAGAAGACGAGTCTTCAAGCGGTGAAGTCACCTATTTTTATGGTGTCCCGCTCTAATAACACAATAACCGGGAGAGAGGTTGATTACATGATTGCGAATGAGGAAGAGCAAGCGGAGGTCCGTTCGGCCCGCGTGCTGCTACCCACCATCCCCGGTCAGGTGACCCCGGATACACCTCTGGAGTCACTAAACCTGAACTGGCGAGAGAGGGACCTGCCTGAAAAGGAGAGGACCAAACATGTTCACCGGCTACACCCCTACCTCGGGAAGTTTATACCACAGTTGACCGAGGTTTTTCTACGCAAATACTTCGGGCGGGGTCAAACGGTGCTGGACCCTTTCGTGGGCTCTGGCACAACGCTTGTTCAGGCAAACGAACTCGGCATAAATTCCATCGGTTACGATATATCGGCTTTTAACGTTCTCCTCTGCCGGGCAAAAACAGCGCATTATGATATCTCTGAGATGCAGAGAGAGGTGTTGGATATACTCGCAAGAGTGAAAGCCGCTACCCAGATCAGTTCGTCACAGCGTTCCCTGACCGGCGAGGTGATCGAGACGCTCTCGATATCCGGGATGGACAACGAGTACCTCCAGCAGTGGTTTGCCCCACGTGCGCTGAGCGAACTGCTGACGTATCGCTCATTCATTGAGACGGGAGACTATCAGTATACGGATCTGCTCAAGGTCATACTCTCGCGGGCAGCGCGTTCCGCACGGTTAACGACACACTTTGATCTGGACTTTCCGAAAAGGCCCGTTACCGAACCATACTGGTGCTATAAACATTCAAGAATCTGTTCTCCAACCGAGGAGGCATTCAAGTTCCTCAATAGATACAGTAAGGACACGATCAAAAGGGTAAAGCAATTCCAGGAAATTCGCACGGATGCGTCGGTGCAGTTATTTCATGAGGACTCACGTAAAGCCACCTATCCAGAGAATAACGGTATTTTTACAAGCCCGCCGTACGTTGGCCTGATCGACTATCACGAACAGCACGCTTATGCCTACCACCTCCTCGGTTTGCAGGACATGCGCGAATCTGAGATTGGGGCTGCGTCCAATGGTTCCAGCATGAAGGCGCAGGAACGGTACAAAAAAGATATCGCAGAGGTATTCTGCCGCGCATCGGAGTTCATGCCTGCAGGAAGCAGAATAATTGTTGTAGCCAACGATCGGGCTAACCTCTACGGTGATGTTGCGGATATGGTTGGTGTTGAGGTTGAGGGTATCATAAACCGGTGCGTCAATCGTCGTACCGGGAGACGGTCGGGAGAGTTTTATGAATCAATCTTCGTCTGGCGTAAATGTTGATGAGAGATCAAATAAAAAGCGTGGCTCTCTGGTGATTGATGAAGAGACGCGAGCAAGAATCAAGGGTTTCCTGGAGGGTTTTGTCGAGAATATTGTGGCCACATATCGAGGGAGGGAGATCGAGCCTTACGAAACACCTTCGTCATATCTGTCCAGGAGATCTTCTGGAGGGGAGCTGAAAGCCATTTCACGCAGGTATAATCCCGTCAGAACTTCTTCGAATTAATCAGTTTGAGAGGGGGTTCAGTACAAGTTTAGGGAACAGTTTTGAGGAATGTGCCCGTTTGATAGCGCTACAGCATCATAAGGAGGCTATACGAGGATACGCTACAACAGGAGACGTCAGTCGCGCTGCGATGGTTGAGATCGAACAGCAGGTCAGAGTTTTTGAACGAGCAGCTAAAAAGGGCGAAGAGAGGCCATCTTTAAATGAGATGGTTGGCGCTGTTTTAGATGCCCGGAGATCTGATGATCTTGTCCCTTTGAAAGTAACGGCGGATCTCTACATTGAAGCAGATGACGGCAGAAGATTCTATTTTGAGATAAAGTCCCCCATGCTCAATAAGGGGCAGTGTCTGGAGGTCACACAGAGATTATTGCGGTTCCATCTTATTGCAGGAGGCAAAAACAGCCCTATGAACCCGGGCGGAGAGATTGCGCATCGGCCCTGATGCTGCAGGGATTCAGGTTTCCGTCTTTTGAGGTGCATCCCTCCAATCGCAGAAAACGTTATCCGTCTCCGAGTCAGGATGTTTTATCGATACCGCGATGTCATGAACCCTGGAGACTGGCAACCCGGGGTGTGACCGACTCTTTGCCGATAACCGTGTATCCAGGGCAGTGACTCTCATGGAACCCGGGAGGTTCGCGTTCTCGCCCGGAGTTTGCCTTTTGGGAGAAGACCGCGGCGTGAAGGCGCACCCGGCAACTGGCGGAAAAGATCTCACGAGTGCTCAATACCTGGCAGGGTGAGAGACCACTCAAACCGTTATACCAGAACAAATGTCAACGGCGGCGTAACTTTGTGCACTTTCGGCGGTCTAAAAGTGTACACCTGCTAACCCTCAAGGACGTACTTGAGGGGCGTAGCTATGTTCACTGTGGAGGAATTTCTCATGATCCGCGACTTGCATCATCAGGGGCTGAACATCAGCCAGATCTCCCGGGAGACGGGATATCATCGAAACACAGTGCGAAAATATCTTGCTGCCCAAACCGTGCCAATACCGGCTTCCCGCAGGACACGACCGAGCAAACTCGATCCATACAAGGCGTACATTCAGCAGCGCATCCGCGACTACCCCCTGAGCGCCGCCCGGATCTACCGCGAGATCCAGGAGATGGGATTTAACGGAAAGTACACCATCGTCAAGGACTACATCCGGGAGATCCGGCCACCCACGCGTGTACCGGCGGTCTTCCGGTATGAGACCGAACCCGGTGTCCAGGCGCAGGTGGACTGGGGTGAGTGCGGACATCTGGATGTCGATGGACGGCGGAGGAAACTGTACTGCTTCAGCATGATCCTCGGCTATTCGCGAATGCGGTATGCGGTCTTCACCCTCTCCACAGATACCTCCACCCTCATCCAGTGCCACCTCAATGCCTTCGAATACTTCGGCGGGTATACCGAGGAGATCCTGTATGACAACATCAAAACGGTGGTCCTCAAACGGGCGCTCCGCGCCGGCGACCACCAGTGGAACCCGAAGTTCGAGGACTTCTTCTCGCATCATGGGTTCATTCCCCGGCTCTGCAAACCCTACTGTCCCCAGACCAAAGGGAAGATTGAAAATACCATTGGCTACGTTAAACGCGACTTCCTCCTCGGAGGAACCTTCTCATCCCTCGACGACATGAACCGGCAGCTCCTGCAGTGGTGCAACCGGGTCAACGCCGAACCCCACGGCACCACCCACGAGATCCCGGTTGAACGGCTGCAACAGGAGAACCTCAAGCCCCTGATCGGGATCCCGCCCTACCGGCTGCGCCAGGAAGAGCACCGGAAGATCTCGCGTGAAGCGTACATCTCCTATCTTGGCAACCGCTACTCGGTGCCCTACCGATTCGCCGGGAGAGAGGCGATTCTGGAGATCCAGCGCGATCAGATGACCGTCAGGGTCGGCACCGAGATCATCTGCTCGCATACCATCGTTCCCGGGCATGCCCGGATCATCCGGGAGAAGGAACACTTCTCCGGCCTTCTTGCCGAGGTCATGCGCTGTAACGCTCAATCGGAAACGGCCTCACGGCCGCTCTTCCGGATGGTCGGCCCTGAGGTTGAACACCGACCGCTCTCGGTTTATGAGGGGTTCTCCGGGGAGGTGCAGTTATGAGTGCCCTGATCTACGAGCGGGTGCATGATAATCTGAATCGTCTGAAGTTGACGACGATCGAGGCGCTCCTGGATAACTACCTCGAAATCGCCGCAAAGGAGGAGTGGTCAACCCTGGAACTCCTCGACTGTCTCCTGGATCAGGAGGTGAAGAGTAAAGAGGAGCGTGCTCTTGAGTTCCGGATGCGGCTGGCCGCGTTTCCCATGGAAAAGAGACTCGAGGATTTCGATGTCAGTTTTCAACCCTCTCTCGATCCCGCGGTGATTCGGGATCTGGCGTCTCTGCGGTTTGTCCATCACGCGGAGAATGTTGTCTTCCTGGGGCCTCCGGGAGTGGGGAAGACCCATCTGGCTCTGGCTCTCGGTCACGAGGCGGTGAAACAGGGGTTCCGGGTCTCCTATGTGAATGCATCCAGTCTCATTGAGCGGCTGATGAAAGCGAACCGGGAGAACAAACTTGAAGAGCGGATTAAGGCGCTCACGAAGTTTCATCTCCTGATCATCGATGAGATGGGATACTTGCCGTTCGACAGCGAAGGTGCCCACTGTTTCTTCAGTCTGATCTCAAGGCGGTATGAGAAGTCATCGACGATCTTCACCTCGAACAAGTCCTACGGGGAGTGGGGGGAGATCTTCGGTGACCATGTGATCGCTGCAGCGGTGCTGGATAGGATCCTCCATCATTGTACGACGATTAACATCAAAGGCGACAGCTACCGCCTGAAAGAACGGCGGAAACAGGGGCTCTTCTCCAATACGCTTCCGGGATGAAAAAAGATAGGTTTATGGACTCAAGTGTACACTTTTATTCCGCCCAAATCTGTACACTTTTACGCCGCCGTTGACACAAAAAGGAGGTAGGCAATTTGAAGATACCTGATGGAGATTGCAGGATTGTCCTGACCGCGGATCGCACTCTCATGAGCGATTATCATCATAACGAATTTCTGGGGTTTGGAGCATGCGCCCCACCAAACGTCCTCCCAAACTGGTTTTATAAGTGGCTCTTCTTCCCGCCCATAAAGACAGAGGGCGGAGTGCCAGTCGCTGCACCATATGGTCTGCGGAAGATCGAGGGCGAACTGGCACTGGAAGGGTTTGATGCGGTGGTGGTCGATCCCGACCATCTGGGCAAATACCTTGAGAATGCAAAAGTTCTGAGCGTATATGTCATGGATCCTTTCGGTCTGGGCCCGGCATCAAGCACCTTCGCCTTCTTCCTTCAGAAAGAACCGTTCCTGGCCGAGTATTTCCGTAAATTGATGAGCAGCAAAGAGATAAAAGAGGCAAAAGAGCGCGGCCTCAAGGTTATCCTCGGCGGCCCCGGCGTCTGGCAGTTCAAATATAGGCCTGAGTTCGCCAGGAAGTATGGGATTGACTGCATCATTGAGGGCGAAGGTGAGAAGGTCATTGGAAAGATTGTCCGGGCTGCACTGAACGACGAAAACCTCCCAGAATATTATGAGGTACCTCCTGAAGAGGTTCCATCTCTGGAAGAGATACCGGGGATCATCGCCCCCTCTATCAACGAGTTCGTTGAGATCGGCCGTGGGTGTTGCAGAGGGTGCAGGTTCTGCAACGTAACCCTGAGGCCTTTGAGGTGGTACCCATACGAAAAGATCCTGAAAGAGATTGAGGTAAACCGAAAGACCGGAAACGGTGTCTGCCTTCATGCCGAGGACGTGATGCTCTACGGCTCAAGGAACACCATTCCAGACGCCGAGAAACTCACCAGACTTCACGAGATTGTCTCGGATAAGTGCGATGGGATAGGATGGAGCCACTGCTCTCTTGCGGCGGTCGCATCGAGCCCGAAACTCTTCTCGCAGGTTGCCGAGATCATACTCCAGAAACAGTCCTGGTGGGGTGCCGAGGTCGGTATAGAGACCGGTTCCGCGGAACTGGCAAAGAAGATTATGCCTGCAAAAGCCCATCCATTCAAGGTCGAGGAGTGGCCGGAAGTCATCCGCACCGGGATGGGCCTGATGCACGACAACATGCTGGTGCCGGCATGCACCCTGATCGTGGGCGGGCCGGAGGAGACTGAGGACGATCTCATCAAGACCATAGAGATGATGGACGATCTCAGGGATATCAGAAGCCTGATCGTGCCCTTATTCTTCGTTCCGATGGGCAGGTTCAGGGATGAGGAGTGGTTTGATGAGACTGAGATGAACAGCCTCCACCAGGAACTTCTGTTAATGTGTTTGAGGCATGACCTCTACTGGGCAGACAGCCTGATCGATCTCTCGATCGGGCGAGACTGGCCCGGCAAACTCAGGACCTCCTTCTATAAACTCTTTTTAGAGCTGGTCAAACGGAGGATAGAACGTGAAGGGGTAGAGATCTGAGCGCAGGCGGCAGTCCCCGCGTATTGCCCTGGTATGAGGATGGGCGTGGTCGGTGATGCGGTTGCAGCGCTGATCAGCGGAGATTCAAATGGATCATGAGCGGGCGCATCCGGTTCCAGATGCTGGCAGGTCACAGGCGCCCCGGAACAAAAAAAAGATCAAATGAACCGTGGCCTCCTCGAGAGGCAGCCCGGCGTGTAGAGCGGGCGGAACGGTTTCCCGTCGGTCTCCATTCTCACCGCCTGGATGAGTTCGCTCTCGGTCATCGTCTCCCGGCATGGTCGTTTCTTCTCCGAGAGCCTCCTGATGGTGACCGTGAGCCTGCCGGTCTCGGCCTCCAGGTCGCCGATCATAACGACGTAGGGCACCCAGTCCATCCCGGCCTCCCGGACCTTCCTGTTCACACTCTCGTCCCGGTCGTCGATGTCAACCCGGATGCCTGCCGCCTTCAGCCGGCCGGCTATATCCTCGGCAAACCAGACGTGCCGCTCTGCCACCGGTACCAGCCGCACCTGGGTCGGCGCAAGCCAGGTCGGGAACGATGGCACCTCCTGGGTCGCGGTGTTCTCGAGCATTGCGCAGATCACCCGTTCGATCGAACCCGTCGGCGAGCAGTGGAGGATTGGAGGATGGATCTCTTGTCCCTCAGGTGTGTAGTAACTGATATCGAACCGCCTGGCGCTCTCTATATCGATCTGGACGGTCGGGTTCTCGATCGGCCTGCCCTGCGCATCGATCGCCGCAAGGTCCGCCTTCGCGATCCAGTAATGGCTCCGCTCAGAGAGGATATCGATCAGCATCGGCACCCCCGAATTTGCGACGATCTTCTTCACCCAGGGTTCATACTGCTCAAAGAAGTCCCGGGTGCACCTGAAGACCCCGACAAGCGGCGTCTCGAGGTCGCGGCCGCTCTTCCAGCCCATCGCCAGTTGCTCCTCGAACGCCGCAAGCGCATCATCCATGTCCAGGCAGAGTGTGTGCATATCAGGCATCGTGAAAGCGCGGAGACGTTTTAGCCCGATAACCTCGCCCTTCTGCTCGTGGCGGAACGAGTATGTCGAGAGCTCGTAGAGTTTCATTGGCAGAGTGTTTGGCGAGATGTGCATGCTGTTCATGATGGAGAACATGCCGAAACACGCCGCAAACCGCAGCATCATATCACGGTTGCCGCTCTTGAACCGGTACTGCCGCTCCCCGAACCTGGCGGCATGCTCCGCAATAGCCTTATCCGCGAGGTCATACATCACCGGGGTCTCCACCGGCATCGCACCGTAATCGAGCACCTGCGAGAGGACATAATCGGCAAGAAGGTCGCGGATCAACTTGCCCCGGGGCATCCAGCGGAGGTGGCCGACGTCCGAGCGCGGTTCATAATCCACAAGTTCCTTCGCCCGCATCAGATCAACGTGGGCCGGCTCGACCCCTTCCTGCCCAGCGTAACCGATCTCCTTCTGGACAAGGCAGGCAAACGGCGTATTTCCAGCCGCGTAGTCAGCGGCGTCCCGGCGCTCGCCCTCGGGTGTGATGACGAAGAACTCATGCTCGATCTCCTTCTTTGCGGCGGCCGCAACCCCTCCCCCCGGGACGATCGTCCTTGAGAGCTCGGACAGCGGATGACCCTTACAGGAGAGAGAGAACGCCTTATACCAGCCAAAAGGCGCCCTTCTCACAACAAAACCGTCCTCCTGCTCCCGGAGCGCCTCCTCAATATTCCGGAGAGCGCTAACCGCCACCTCCGGTGACGCCAGGTCGGAGGAGAGGTGTGCGTAGGGGTAGATCATTATATTGGTCGTGCCGAGTTGCCTGGCTGTGTTGACGATCTCCTCGACCGCCTGCCGGACGGCATCATCGATATTCTCCTCGTCGAGAGACTCTACCGCGCAGAAGACAGCAAGCGCCTCATCGAGTCCGTCCTTCAGGACGGCATCCTCTTCGGCGGCCTTCGTCTTCTTCCGTGCCTCATACTCGATATGATCAGAGTGGATCAGAAGAAGTCGCATTGGTATCCCCAGTTGAATCGTTCAATGTCTGTTTTCCTGCTATATAGTGCATAACGCTCGTCGGCCGGTGCCGCACCAACGAGAGCGACCCGACCTCGCGGCGGCGGCGTTTTTGCCGTGTCGTCAGCACCCTCATCAGGTGCGGCGCGCGTTCTCATGGTAGCGGGAGAGCGTCGCCTGCCGCTGGTTTATATACTTTGCATCCTTCTTCATGTAGTAGGGGCGCGCGGCACGGTCGGTGTGGTAGAAGACCAGCTGTCCGATCGCCATCCCGGCGTAGACCCGCACCGGTCTGGAGTTCACGTTGCACATCTCAAGCGTGATCGTCCCCCGGAACCCCGCATCGATCCAGCCTCCCGTCTGGTGGAGTTCGACCCCCAGGCGTGCGATGCTGCTCT
This sequence comes from Methanoculleus receptaculi, assembly GCF_033472595.1. NCBI lineage: Archaea > Methanobacteriati > Methanobacteriota > Methanomicrobia > Methanomicrobiales > Methanomicrobiaceae > Methanoculleus > Methanoculleus receptaculi. The sequence goes on from NZ_CP137642.1 coordinate 1,230,765, forward strand.
TTCCCTCGATGCTTGCCACGATATCGTCGGGAAGGTCGATCGACTCCAGCGTCTCGCCAAGCAGGAACTGACCAGGCGCAAGTACAATAGAGTCGGCCACGGTCTCCTCAGTCCCCGCGAAGATGGTCTCCTTCTCAAAAGGATCGATCACCATATCCCCCGGAACGTACCAGACAAAGTGCGACCCAAGCCTGATATCCAGCGAGTTTGGCTGGATCAGGTCGGGATCATATGGTTCAACCTTTATATGCCCCCGCCTGATCCAGTCCTCTATCTGCCAGTCGACAAGAATCATTCTATCACATCTCTCCTGCAGACTATTCCTTGTTTTCGAGATGCCACTCCGCCCGCCGCATCAACCCGTGCAGCGTGCTCACCTCACGGGTCGTCAGTTTAGTCCGGCCAAGCACACGGCGGATGAGTGTCAGCGTGTTCTCCCGCTTGAAATCCGGGTGTTCGATCCGGTCGAGAAACGCGTCTATGTGACTGTAGAGCGACTCCATCTCGACTGGCCCGGCCAGCAGATACGTCCCGCGCGGCAGGTCGGCAAGTTCGTAGCAGAGGATACCAACAGCGTGGGAGAGGTTAAGGATGGGGTAGACCTCCGATGTGGGGATGGTGCAGATCAGGTTGGCGCGCTCAAGTTCGGCGTTCGAGAGTCCCCAGTTCTCCCTCCCAAAGAGGATCGCGACCGATCCATCGATATCTGCGATGATCTCCCTGACCTCCGCCGGCGTGTAGTAGGGCATCCGCATCGGGGTGCAGACCGATTTGCTCACCTCACCGGTTGTCGCGACAACAAAGTCGAACTCACGGTAGACCTCGTCGATCGTCATCCGCCGGGCGGAATCAAGGACGTCGCGAGCATGGGATGCGCGCATGATGGCATCATCGCCAAGCGCGCAGGGGTTGACAAGCACCAGACGGCCGAAACCGAAGTTCTTCATCACCCTTGCGGTAAACCCGACATTCCCATCGTAAAGGGGTTCGACCAGGACGATAGAGATCTCTGGCATACTCTCTTTTCAGTGCACCGCCCGGACAGTCGCCCGGAGCACCTCGATCCCTTCCTCGTAGACCGCGTTTCCTACAACGATGGTGTCGGCATACCGACCCATCTCAGCAGCCTGTTTGGCCGAACGTATCCCCCCGCCGTAGTAGATGATGGCATCATGGACCGCTCCGGCCGCCGCCTGCACGACCCGCGGATCCCCGTATCTCCCGCTGTACTCGATGTAGACGATCGGGAACCTGAAGTAACGGTCAGCCACCTGTGCAAACGCTGACACCTCCCTCGCAGAGAGGTTGCAGTCCGCCCCTGTCACCCGGCCGACCGCCGAGTCCGGGTTGAGGACTATGTAGGCCTCCGGCACAACCATATCCCATTTTATGCCATCGCCGTTGCTGAGGAGCCAGGTGTAGTGTTTCCCGACGATCCAGCGGACGTCGTCTGTGTTCAGCACGCTCGGCACAAAGAGGTGGTCGACCCCGCCGTCGAATATGGCGCAGTCGGGGCTCGCCGGCTCGACCACCACCGGCAGCCCGTAAAGGGAGACCTGGTCAAGCAGTTCAAGGAGGTTCTCTCGTGTCACGTTCAGCGTGCCCGAGAGCATAAGGGCATCGGTTCCGCTTGTTGCGATCTCCTCAACGGCTCCGGGGGGGAGGCGTTTATCGGGATCCAGTTTTGTCACGTGGGTCCACGTCTTCCAGTTGGCGTGCATCGTCTCTCACTTCAGGTGGCCGATGTAGTCATGGATCCTGGCCTTCGGGATGCCGGTGATTGAGGAGACCATCTCCGGGTCAGCCTCAAGGAGTGTTTCGGCATTGTATACCCCCGCAAGGTGTAGTCTCTGAAGGGTCGCCTCGCCCAGCCCCGGAATCTCCAGGAGTTCTTTTCGTCCGCGTTCGATCGCCTGTCTGGTGATCTTTGGCGGGGTGGGGCGGCCAAGATGCCTGCATACCAGATCCACATGTTTATGTACGGTTTCCGGGTTAATGCCGGTTTTGCCTGCTAGGTAGGGGATGGGGAGGTAACAGAGATCCTCGGGGCGGCTGATGCCGGCCTCAAGGTACTTCTTCAGGCTGACAGCAGGAACCCCCGCCTCCCTCAAGGCGCGTTCGCCGGAGAGCCGGCGCGCTTCATCGAGCAGCTCGTTTGCAGCCGTCTCGGGGATTCCCGCTTTCTTGAGCGTTGCAACCTCGGCCTGAGAGAGCGCGTGGAGATCGCCGATCCCCTCATCGAGGAGGCTCTTAAAGATCTTTGCGTGGCTCCGCCCTTTCCTCGGGGGGACTATCTTCCGGACGAGTTTCCGCAGTTCCGACCTTCTGCGAAGAACCTCAAGCGCATCTTCCGCCTCCCCTGCAAGCCCTCTCGCCTCCTCGATACCGATACCCAGGGCCTCTGCGAGCTCTTCTGGTGGCATGCCCGCGATATCGGAGACTGTGTATATGTGCTGTTCGTGCAGACGCTGCAGCAGGTCATCGGTCATCGAGGGCATGAGGTAAAGCGCCTCGATGTTGGAGGAGATATGGTTGCAGAGCGGGCAACCGAGGTCCCAGGGGCGGGCGCCTTTCTTGATCAGGCGGATGTGAGCGAGGTTGTGCTTCTCGCAGGTCTCATCCGTCCTGATGGCCCTGCCCCAGGCTGTGCCGGGCAAACTGATGTTGAACCGGCACTCCGGGTAGCCGTTGCATCCGATGAACTGGGAAGCCCCGCTATGCCGGATCCGGAGATCTCTGCCGCAGACTGGGCAGGAGCCGACGGTACGCTCCTCAGCGGTCTGCTCCATGATCTCGTTTCCGATCTCCGACTCGTGCGCCTCAAGATTGTCAAAGACCTGGTGCAGCATCTGGCGCGACTCGTGGATGACATCGTCACGGGAGCGCCGGCTCTGTTTTATGAGCTGCATGTGCTCCTCAAGCGTACGGGTCATCTCGGGTTCGGTGATCGTCGCGGCATGGTTGTCGAGCGCGTCTATGACCGCCCTGCCGACAAGCGTCGGCCGGAGCGGGTTTCCCTCCACGTACCGGCGTGAGATCAGTTTCCCGATCACCTCGTGCCGGGTGCTCTTTGTGCCGAGTCCGAGCTCCTCCATAACCTGGATGAGCCGGCTCTGAGAGTAGCGTGCGGGGGGTTGCGTCTCTTTCTCTTCGAGTTTCACCTCCCTTATCGGCAGTTTCTCGCCCTGTCCGATCGCGGGAAGGATGGTCTCCTTCGCCTCCGAGTATGGGTAGACCCGGCGCCATCCCGCCTCTATGAGCCTGCCGCCCGCGGCGCGGTAGGTCTCACCAGAAGCATCAAATGTATACCGGGTGGTCGCCCATTTTGCGTCCGGGGAGAGTGTTGCCAGGAACCGTCGCACAACCAGTTCGTAAACCTTCCATTGCTCCTCCCCGAGAACCTCACGGGTCGCTGCCGCGGTCGGGTGGATGGGAGGATGGTCGGTGCTCTCCTTCTTGCCCCGGGTCGGTTTGGAGCGCCGGTTCTGCTGGACCCAGGCGACGTCCTTATCAAAGACCCCTCCCTTCAGGGTCTCCAGGATGCCGTTCAGGTTCAGCGACCCCGGGTAGACCGTGTTGTCCGTCCGGGGATAGGAGATGTAACCGTTCATATAGAGCCCCTCAGCGATCCGCATCGCGTTTGCCGCCGAGAACCCGAGTCTGGCCGCCGCGACTATGAAGGTCGTGGTATCAAACGGTGTCGGCGCACGGTCGACCTTCTGCCCCTCTTTTACTTCCGTGACAACAAGCGGCTCTTTCGTCCTCTCCTTTGCGGTGAATGCCGCGTCGCGGTCAGTGAACCGGCCGGTGGTGTGTCGGGCCTCAAAGGTTGTTCTGTCCTTCTCGGTCGTGAGCGAGAGCACCCAGTATGTCTGGGGGACAAAGTTCTCGATCTCGCGTTCCCGGTCGACGATCATGGCAAGCGTCGGGCTCTGGACGCGGCCGACGGAGAGGATATCCCTGCCGCCACGGCGTGCCGCAAGGCTGAGGAACCGGGTCAGCGCCGCCCCCCACATCAGGTCGACCGTCTGGCGGGCTTCACCTGCGGCCGCCAGGTCAAAATCGAGTTCGACTGGGTTTTCAAAGGCCGCCCGTATCTCCGCCGGGGTTATCGCCGAGAACCGGGCGCGGTTGACCCTGACGTCGGGGTTCACCGCACGCACAAGTTCGTAGGCCTCTTTGCCGATCAGTTCCCCCTCGGTATCGTAATCGGTGGCGATGGTGACGAGATCGGCCTTCTTCGCAAGTTTCTGGATGAGGTTGACTATCTTCTTCTCGGTCGGTTTCTTGACTGTCCCAGCATCGATGAGGGTGCGCGGGGTGTGGGTTGTGCTGCGCCAGTTTGCGTAGCCCGGTTCAAAGTCCACCTCAACCACGTGCCCCTTTAGGCCCACAACAGTCCTGTTGTCGAACGAGTAGGTGAAGACACTTCCATCTTTTGTTGTCTTCACCTTCTCGTCGCCTGCAAGGATCTGCGCGATCCGCTTGGCCGAGATGTTCTTCTCTGCGATTATAAGGTGCACTCTGGATTACACCTCGCCTGTATCTATGTATTCGGCCACGATTCGACCGAGTTCCCGCGGATCCGCCCGACCGCGGGTCTCTTTCATCACCTGACCGACCAGGAAGTTCAGCGCGCCTTTCTTCCCCGCCCGGTAGTCGGCAACCGCCTGCGGGTTTGCGGCAATCACGTCACGGATGACATCCGCAAACTCCTCGCCCTCACCCCTTACCAGGCCTTCGCGTTTGACTATCACGGCGGGAGGTTCACACGGCCTTCCAGCGGCGCAGGCATCAAGCATTTCACGCAGCACCTGGACTGCAACGGTATCGGTGATGGTTCCTGATCTGATGAGTGCCAGGAGTTCTATGAATCGGTTGGCGGGAACGTCGGTGATCCGCATCCCGCGGTAGTTGAGTTCTCCAAGCAGCGTGTCGGCCACCCAGGTTGCTGCGAGGAAGGGATCGACGTAGGCGACCTCCTCGTAGAAATCAGCGAGTCTGGGATCGCCGGTCAGTGTCCTCGCGTGGTTTAACGATATCCCGTACTCTGCCATGAACCTCTCTTTCCGGGCGGTGGGCAGTTCGGGCAGTTCGATCCCGGTGACCAGGTCGGCGACCCGGAACGGTCGGAGATCTGGTTCGGTGAAGTAGCGGTAGTCCTGCTCCTCCTCCTTGCTGCGGGCGGATGTGGTTATCCCTCGCGCTTCCATGAAGTGCCGGGTCTCTCGTCCAACCTTCTGGCCTCGCCGAAGGAGGTTCCTCTGCCGGGTCACCTCGAAGGTGAGGGCCTTCTCGACACCCTTGTAGGATGAGATGTTCTTGACCTCGACCCGCTCAGAGCCTTCGAGCGAGATGTTTGCATCGACACGGAGTCCTCCTTCACGGTCGCCGTCGAAGACCTCGAGGTATTCCAGGATCGCCCGAAGCCTGTTGAGAAACCGGCGCGCCTCCTGAGGTGAGCGTAGATCGGGTTCCGTGACTATCTCAAGCAGCGGGATGCCGGAACGGTTGTAGTCGACGAGCGAGTAACCTGACCCGCTCGCGACGTGGATGAGCCTTCCCGGGTCCTCTTCGAGGTGTATACGGCTGATGCGGACGATCTTTTCATGACCCTCGTCGTCCTCGATCTCGACCGTCCCCGCGACCGCGAGCGGTTTGTCATACTGGGTGATCTGGTATCCCTTCGGGAGGTCGGGGTAGAAGTAGTTCTTCCGGGCAAACTCCGACTCTTCCAGCACCTCCATGTTGAGGGCTTTTGCCACCTTCAGGCCGTGTTCGACAGCTCGTACGTTCAGTCTGGGGAGCGCACCAGGCAGACCGAGACAGATGGGGCAACAGTGGGTGTTGGGCTCGTCGTCCCGGTAGTCTGTTGAGCAACCGCAGAAGAGTTTTGTTGCGGTGGATAACTGGACATGAACCTCAAGCCCGATGATCGTCTTCATCGCCCTGCCCCCTGCTCGTAGGCGTATGCGGCATCGATGACCCGCTCATCCTCAAACCGTCTTCCCATCACCTGGAGACCAACCGGGAGACCGTCCACTCTGCCGGCGCAAGGCACGGATATCGCCGGGATACCGGCAAGGTTTGCCGGCACCGTCAGGATATCGGATAGGTAGAGTGAGAGGGGGTCGGTCTTCTCGCCAACCCGGAATGCAACGGTAGGCATTGTAGGTCCGGCGATTATATCTGCGCTGCGGAACGCCCGTTCGAAGTCCAGTCTGATGTTCCGGCGCGCTATCTGTGCTTTTGCGTAATATCGGCCGGCGTAGCCTGCGGAGAGGGCAAATGTGCCGAGCATGATCCGGCGCCTGACCTCGGTGCCGAACTTTTCTCGCCGGATCTCCCTGTAGGCCTCGTGCCAGGGTTTTCTGATATCGGCTGCAGGGCCGTAGCGAATACCGTCGAACCGGGCCAGGTTCGAGGAGGCCTCGCCTGTGCAGATTACGTAGTAGGCGGCGAGCGCATACCGCATCCCCGGGATGCTGACCGGGACTGTCCGGGCACCCAGGTCCTCCAGGACACCGATGGCGTCCCTGACGGTCTCTGCAACGCGGGCGTCCACCCCCTCCCCAAAGTACTCATCGGGTATCCCGACCCGGAGCCCATCAACATTGGCTGATGGCTGATGATCGTAGGGGCGGTCGATCATCGTTGAGTCGCGGGGATCGTGTCGCGCGATCACGGAAAGCAGTCTTGAGACGTCCTCCACCGTCCGGGCCATCGGCCCTATCTGTTCGAGGGAGTTGGCGTAGGCGATAAGCCCGTAGCGTGAGACCCTGCCGTATGTGGGTTTGAACCCCACGATACCGCAGAAGGCTGCGGGGCACCGGATCGAGCCGCCGGTATCGGTGCCAAGCGCCATCGGGACGAGCCCTGCGGCGACGGCGGCGGCGCTCCCGCCGGACGAACCGCCGGGAACCCGCGAGGTGTCGACGGGATTTGTTGTGGGGCCGAAAGCGCTCGTCTCGGTGGTTGTGCCCATACCGAACTCGTCCATGTTGGTCTTGCCGACTATGGCGGCACCCGCCCCTTTGAGGAGTTCCACGACGTGGGCGTCATACGGCGGGATGTAACCTTCGAGGATCCTCGAGCCGCAGGTGGTCCTGATGCCCGCTGTTGAGATGTTGTCCTTGACCGCGATGGCGGTGCCGGCGAGCGCCCCATCGGAGAACGGCGCTTCGCTGCAGGTGGTGATGAAGGCGTTGTAGCGGTCATCCGGTGTGAATTCAAGGGTTCCCGCCACTCACATCACCCTTGGCGCCTTGATAAACCCGTTCTCCGTCGATCCTGCGTTCTCCAGCACTTTTTTCTGCGGGAGTGAGGGCCGGGGCTCATCCTCCCGAAAGACGTTCACCATCCCGCTCTCGGGGGCGCTTTCGCCTTCTACGGTATTGAGAATCTCAAAATAGTCCAGAATCGCGTTAAACTGGCTCGTGAACTCCGAGATCTCCTCTTTTGAGATCCCGATATCCGCAAGTTCTGCTATATGCTCTATCTCCCTCTCAGTGATCATGTTCCGCCCTGCTGATCTCGGTTAAGTACCGTTGTATCGATTTTTTATAACCATTGTCACATGCGAGGTTCCGGATGGTCCTGTAGATCCCGCTCCCGTATTGCATCGCTTTCTTCTCCGTCCAGGCAATCTCGGCGGGGATGTGGCGTTCTGCGATCACGCGGAGGGGGTATTTTCTCACACCACCGCGCACCCTCATCGATGCCGGGATGGTATGCGCGGCGCGCAGCACCCGGAGATCTTGGTATGGCATGGAGAAGTAAGCACCGTGCAGCGCCGCAACCGCCTGATCCCGTGCCCGCTGGCGCGGAAGATCCGCGAAGTCGCGCTCGAGTTCCGCCGCAAGGTCTGTGGAGGAGAGGTAGCGGGCGTAGCCGCCGAAGATCTCGTCTGCCCCCTGGCCTGCCAGGATCCGGGTATGCCCCTGCTCTTTTGCCAGGGCCACAACGAAGTATAATGTTGTTGCGATCGAGGCGTCGACCGGATTCAGAGAGCCGGGAATGACCCGGATGATGCGGGAAAGCGCGTCCGCAACTTCATCCTTTCCAGGCGATATGACCGTGAGGTCGAGATCCATCGTCCTGGCGGCTTTTGTTGCAACCGCGAGGTCGTGCGACCCTGGGAGCCCCACGGTCACGCAGGGGAGGCGGGCGAGGTGGGCGATGAGAGCGGAGTCGACCCCGCCGGAGAACGCCACAACACCTTCATCGCTCCGGAGCTCGACCGCGGTGACGATCGCCTCCTCAAGGCTGCAGGGAGGGGGATCGGGGTTTACCCGGGCAACCGGCCGCCCGCCGCAGCAGATGGTTCCCGGGGGGACGGGGCCGGGCATTATACCGAGGTTGTCCCGCGCGGTGCAGTCATCCCACTCGAGGAGGAACTCGCCGCCGCAGCGGGCAGGGCTCTTCGGGTTTGCGGCAAGCATCCGCTCAAGTTCGGCAGTGGTAAGCCGGACTCCGTCGTGTTCGATCCAGCCCTTCAGTCTCATGCAACCGCTCTTTTGCACTCTATGCCGCCCGGGGGATTCTGATCGCGTGGGGTGTGGTTTGAAATAATGGTTGCTGTGGTTTTCATCGATGTCGCCTTGAAGGCGCCGCGCAAGAACCATACCGCCATGGGTGCTGGGAGCAGGGGGAGAGATTCGCGAGATGTCGCTTCCCGTAGAACATCTCCTGCGGTCTGGCTGTTTAAGGGGAAATGGGCCATCCCCCTGCATGAAAGCCCCGATAGATGCCGTGCTCCGGGTGCAGCACAAGATTTCAGGAGAGTGTCTCAAAAAATTACTTTGGGATATCTTCCCAGCGGTCTTTAAACTCTTTCTCGACAGCTGGGAGGGTGGTGTACTCCATCTCGCTCAGGGAGAGTCGGTGCGGCTCGAAAGGTCCATGGGCCCTCATCATATTGGAGAGTTCACAGCACTGCAGGCGGACACCGTCAAATGCCGGGTCGTCGAACATATCCGCAGGCCCGATCAGCCTGCCGTTGCAGACCTGGAACCCGAGGCAGATGACCCGTGGCGGCCCATCGAACTGTGTGCAGTTTGCATCACAGACACCCACGGGCATGAACGGCCCGTGATGTGAGCCGCGCATCCAGCCCGCCACAAGGATTGGTGTCCTGAATGGGTCGAGAACCTCACCAACCGCCGGGAACCCGCTCTGCGCCCTGATGATCATGACAGGGTCGTCCTTGCCGACATAGCGCCCGGCAATCAGGCTCAGCCGCTGTGTGCTGGTGGAAGCCGCGATAATGCCGTTCTTCTTCCAGACATACTTGATCACGTAGCGGCTCGGTGCCCCGATATAGGCCAGGAGGCTGTAGGACTCCTCCGGCGTACTGAACCTGATCCTCCTCTTCTCCATGACATCATGGACCTCGAATATGAATCCCTCGTGGAGCGAGGGGTCGATGACGAGACCGGACGTGTTGAAGGGGTCGGCAAAGATCTTGTAAAGGAAGTAGTTCCAGGCTCCAGGCTCTGTCTTGTCGGCCATGAAGATCAGGACGGGATCAGATCCACGCTCCTCAAACTCCATCTCGGCAACACCGGGCCCCATACCCTTGACGTTGCCGCTGAACGAATCGCCGAGCAGGTCCTGGCCGGCGCCGTAGAGTTTCATCTCCCTGGCAATCCCGGCACACTCCATAAATATGTCCCAGGCCAGCCTGTGGATCTCTTCATCGTCCTCACCCCTGGTATGAGTCATGATAAGCTCCAGGTCGTCACCGCAGTGGGTGACATAGGAGTCGATGATGAGGTTGCCTTCTGCCTCTTTAAGCCGCCGGGCGGCTGCCTCGAGGATCTTCGGGTGAGTTCGGGAATGTCCCGGAAAACTGCCTACGTCTGCTTTAATCACGGATACAGTAGTCTTAACCATAATTCTTCACCACTGGTTGAACGGGCCGGATGCCCCTATGCCCTATGAGTAGATGATAGGTACACTGTATATGTAAGTGTTGTTGCCCTCAAAAATAGGTTGCTCGTGGGGCTCCCACCTCACCGGCTGTTCCAGCGGGGCAGACAGACGATCAATCGATCCTGATCGGTCTGCCCCTTGAAAACCTGACCTCTAGAACTCCGTGCCTGTATCTTGACTCCATCGAGTCCGGATCCACCGGCGGCAAATCGATCGAGGCCACCTGGCTCTCACCTGCAATGATCGTCAGTGTGCCGTTGATGAACAGCAGCCGGATCTCATGCTCCTCAAATCCAGGAAGGTCTGCTGCAACCGTTACATCGTTATCGGTCGTGTAGATCTCGACTGTCGGCTCCATGTTCATCCCGATGGTTTCAACCTCTTCATCCGGTGGATCGATCCCGTCTTCTCCTGCCTGGCTATTCCCGACGCCCTTAACACCGATCCTGAAACCGCATGCAATCGTCCTGCCCGGTTCCTAGTGCTCCATGAGGCGTCTTATCGGTGCGTTGATCAGTTCAAAGGTGTCTCCCGGTGTCGCGCTCACCCCAATCGCATCTGAGGGTGGGGGCCCTGCTGGACCCCCGGATAGAGGGCCTCACGGGCTGCTGGGGATACCTCCTCAGAAGGCCGTGCCCATCTGAGCCATCGGACGTTCCAGTTTCTTCTTCAAGTCCTCTGTGAGGCGCTTGATCTCGCCAAAGTCCTTCTTCCTTGCGTATACCGCATTTTTGAGGGCGCTTGTGAGATCTTTGACTTCCTGTTCGGTCTTGTCGGTCTCCTGCAGCCTGGCACGTTTGATCATCGAGCTGGCCTCCTCGAGCAGCGACCGCTGCTCCTGGTTGTAGAGGAACTTCCAGGCCTGGCGCTCGTAATCTTCCAGGTGTTCGAGATCGAGCGTGCCCTTCACGCGGCCGAGGGCCTCCTCGAAGTGCTTCTTCGTGATCCTGACGTTGCCGATCGCCTGGCGCCGCTCCTCCTCACTCTTTTCGCCCATTGCAGTGATGAACTCGCGCATTGCGGCCAGTTTCGCCTCGCGGACGAGCGCCTCTATGTCAGCACCGACATACCCCTCCGTCCTATCGACCAGTTCGTCGATGTTGACGTCTTTTGCCAGTATATCCTTGTTCCGGAGGTAGACCTCAAAGATCTTCTTCCTGCTCTCCCTGTCTGGCGGCGGGACGTATATGACCCTGTCAAGCCTGCCGGGGCGAAGCAGCGCCTCATCCAGCATGTCCGGGCGGTTGGTAGCGCCAAGAACCATGACGTTCTTGAGCTCCACAAGACCGTCGAGCTCCGTCAGGATCTGGCTTACAACGCTCTCGGTCACATGGGATGAGCCCATATACGTTCCGCGTTTCGGAACCAGAGCATCAATCTCGTCGAAGAATATGATCGACGGTGCCGCTTGCCGTGCTTTCCGGAATATCTGACGCACACCGCGCTCCGATTCCCCGACCCACTTCGAGAGGAGTTCCGGGCCTTTGACAGAGATAAAGTTGCACTCACTCTCGTTTGCAACCGCTTTTGCAAGCAGGGTCTTACCCGTGCCCGGCGGGCCGTAGAGGAGGATGCCACGTGGCGGTTTGGTGTCCAGGGCTGAGAAGGCCTCGGGGTACTTGAGCGGCCACTCAATGGCTTCAGAAAGCTCCTGCTTGACATCTTCGAGGCCTCCAACATCCTCCCACTTGACGTCCGGGACCTCAACGAGCACCTCACGCATAGCGCTTGGCTCAACGTGCTTGTGCGCCTCGATGAAATCCTCGTTTGTCACGCGGAGCTGCTCGATGATCTCGGCCGGGATCTCCTCCTCGATCTTGATCTGGGGGATGACACGGCGGAGAGCGTGCATCGCTGCCTCCTTTGCGAGCAGAGCGATATCGGCACCGACGAAACCGTGTGTGGTTCGGGCATACTCCTCGAGATCCACGTCATCTGCAAGCGGCATGCCGCGTGTGTGGATCTGGAAGATCTCCAGCCTGCCCTTTGTGTCCGGGATCCCGATCTCGATCTCACGGTCGAACCGGCCGCCGCGCCTGAGTGCGGGGTCGATCAGGTCAGGCAGGTTAGTTGCGGCGATCACCACCACCTGCCCGCGGGACTTCAACCCGTCCATCAGTGCGAGGAGCTGGGCAACGATCCGCCGCTCCACTTCTCCTTTTACCTCTTCACGCTTGGGTGCGATCGCATCGATCTCATCAATGAAGATGATCGAAGGCGCGTTCTCCTGTGCCTCTTCAAAGACCTCACGCAGGCGCTCCTCGGACTCGCCGTAGTACTTGCTCATGATCTCGGGACCCGAGAGGGTGATGAAGTGCGCATCCACCTCGTTTGCTACCGCTTTTGCGATCAGTGTCTTACCCGTGCCCGGCGGGCCGTAGAGGAGGACACCCTTTGGAGGCTCGATCCCGAGACGCTCGAAGAGTTCGGGGTGACGCAGCGGGAGCTCGATCATCTCACGGACGAGCTGCAGCTCGCGGTCCAGACCACCGATGTCCTCGTAGTGGATGTCGCCCGCAATCTCACGACCGCGTTTTGGTGCCTTCGCCGGTTCGTAGGGTGTCTCCTTCAGTTCGATCTCGGTGCTATCGGTGACGATGGCCACGCCCTTCGGTAACACCTTGGCGACCGCGAACGTGAGCGGGTTGCCCAGGATGTTGATCCGGATGAGCTGCCCCTCGGTGACCGGACGGCCGCGGAGGAGCCGCCCGAGGTACTGCTCGCCGCCAACCAGGCGTATGGGCTGGGTGGGCTGGATGACGACCTTCTTTGCGTATCCTGCCTCAATCTTTCTGATCCGGACCTTGTCGTCGATGCCGGCCCCGACGTTGCCGCGGGTGTTTCCATCGATACGAAGGACCGCCTTTCCCGTATCCTGGGGGAAACCCGGCCAGACCAGTGTCGCCGCTTTCTGGCGCCCCTCGATCTCGATAACATCGCCGCTGACGAGATTGAGCGCCTTCATGGCGTCAAGACTCAGCCTGGCAATTCCCCGGCCTACGTCTTCATGAGCCGCCTCTTTGACTGTAACTTCAATGGAATTATTATTGGTCATTGTAATTGACTCCTGTCTCCTTGCTTACCATAGGTAAGCGTTAATTAATATATATAGTTTTCTATAGGGCGTCGCTGCCAGTGGTTTCTATGATCACTTTTTCCGTGATAATGAAGTCCATCATTATATCGTTTTCGTCAGCAGGGATGCTCTCCACCTGCTGACAGGAAAAGGCTATCCCAATCTTTTTGGGGTGCGGATATCGCTGGAGGAAACGATCGTAGTAACCCGCACCGTATCCAAGGCGGTTCCCCTTAGAATCGAAGCCAAGCATCGGGACAACGACCGCCTGGATGTTTTCCGGCCTTACCGGGATCTCGTGGCCGATCGGTTCCGGGACGTTGAACGTGCTCTGGACAAGGACAGCGGGGTCAGGGAGGGCGGAGAGACGGAGGCTGCGGGTCTCCCTCTCTATGATAGGAACGACGACGCGGACACTCCGGCTGTTTAAGGCCGCTATCAGGCCGTGGGTCTCGACCTCCGGCGGTTTTGAGACGTAGACCATGACAGTCGTAAACCCGTCAAGAACCTCGATAAGCCTGCGCTCGATGCTGGCACTGTATCTGGCGATCTCTTCAGGGGAGAGGCGGGAGCGGGCCTCCTTTGCCTTCATACGGAGTTCAGCCTTTGTCAACCGCATTAAATGAATGATTGGCTGAATCAGACCATAAAATATGCCTTGTTGAGCGGAAGAACTGGCAGACAACTCTCATACACCGGGTTTTAGGCCTCCTGCGGCCGGGAGGTGGGGGGTGGTCTATGAACACCGTTCAATCGGAGACGCATGAGACAGGGGAGGGGGATGTCCCATCCCCCTCCCCGTCAGCCCCTCCCCCACGGGGCGATATCCCATCGATGCACTGCCGGGGAAGAGCATCTCCACGGCTTGATGTGAAGACCCTGCCGAAATCCTGTCTCTATCCCCTGGCACGGCCATCGGTGCTATCGCCCCATACTGCCCGCCCCCTCGGAAGGGGGCGGGAGGAGGCGCGGAACGCGCCGGGAGGTGGGGGTGGTCTATGAACACCGTTCAATCAGAGATGCATGAGACAGGGGAGGGGGATGTTTCCATCCCCCTCCACCGGCGAGCCCCTCCCCCACGGGTGATTCCCCCTCTATACAGTTCCAGGGGAGAGAGCCTCTCTCTGCCGTCAACGTGAAGACCCTGCCAAAATCCTGTCTCCGCTCCCGGACAGATGTTGTCGAAGGCACGGGTGGCGGTCCGTCCGTCTACTCCCGCCCGCCTCCCCCCTCACCACAGACATCCCTGAACTGGCGTAGGGTGGTGGCAAGGATGCGTGTCTTGCCTATCATTCCGGCGATCAGGAGGACATCCAGGATCTGTTCCGGCGAGGCACCCTCCTTCAGCGCGGCCCCCATGTGAACCTTCAGGCAACTCTCCGCTCCTGCGCCTGCCGCGGCCGCAACGGCAACCAGCTCAGCAACCTTCGGGTCGAGAGAATCAGGCCGGGAGATCCGATAATCGGCAAGAGCGGAGAGAGCAAAGACCTCAGGGCGTTTGCGCAGCACCCCGAAGATGAAAGGCACAACCCCGAGCATCTCCCGGACATCCTCTGTGATCTCATCGCTGAGGTCGTCGGTCTGAGCAAGGAAATCTTCTACAAGTTTTTCGGTATCGGGTTTCATGATGTATCCTTTCCCCTGGCTGAAAATAATTGGCACGGATGGCATCCAGCGCCCGTCTATCAGAAGTTGAAGTGCCGCCCGACAATCTTTAACGCACAGTAGTCCCCGCACATCGTACATGCATCGGCATCGGCGGGCATCCTCTCCTGTCGGATCGCCCTGGCACGTTCGGGGTTGATCGCGACCGCAAACTGCCGCTCCCAGTCGAGATCGCGGCGTGCATGGCCCATCTCCAGGTCAGCGTCACGCTTCTTGAGTTTGACCATATCCCCAACGTGGGCGGCGATACGTGCACTGATGACGCCCTCGTAGACCTCCTCGGGTGTGGGTAGCGCCAGGTGCTCTGCGGGCGTCACATAGCAGATAAAGTCAGCACCATATGACGAGGAGAGAGCGGCACCTATGGCTGCCACACGGTCGTCATATCCTGGCGCGACATCGGTGACCAGAGGACCTAGCATATAGAACGGTTTTCGGTTCGTAACCCGCTTCTGGATTATGACGTTTGCCTCGATCTCGTCGATCGGGATATGCCCCGGCCCCTCAATGATCGACTGCACACCCTCCGCGTGCGCCTTATCGGCAAGTTCCGCGTTTATGAGCAGTTCCTGGATCTGGGCGCGATCGGTTGCGTCGTGAATCGCACCTGCCCGCATACCGTTGCCGAAAGATAGCGTGACCTCGTGTTCCTTGAGGATCTCAAGAAGGTAGTCAAACTCCGCATAGAGCGGGTTCTCCTTCTCGTTGTGGAGCATCCAGGCGGTCATGAACGCCCCGCCCCGTGAGACAAGCCCGCCGTGCCGCCCCTGGTTCTGCAGGCGTTTCATCGTCTCGTAGTTTATCCCCGTATGGATCGCCATGAAGTTGGTCCCGGCCTTCGCTTGCTCCGCCGTGATCCGGAAGAGGTCATCCTCCTCCATGTTAACGACCGCCCCATACTTCCTGGCGGCCTCGATGAAAGCCTGGTAGAGCGGCACCGAGCCCACCGAGAGGCTGGTCGCCTCGATGACACGGCGCCGGATCTCCGTAAAATCCCCGCCGGTCGAGAGTTCCATCAGTGTATCGGCACCGGCGCGTTCGGCCTGCCGTGCCTTTTCCACCTCCATATCGATATCGACGATGTCCGATGACGTGCCTATACTCGCGTTGACCTTTGTGCGAAGCCCCTCGCCGATACCGCAGATCTTCACCTTCCGGTAGGGGGATACCGGGATGACTATGTGCCCCTCGGCCACACCGCGCCTGACAAAATCTTCGGTTACACCCTCCACTCTCGCAACGGTGCGCATCTCTTCAGTGATGACGCCGCGCCGGGCATCTTCTATGAGACCCATGAACCTATATTGGATGAAATAAGGTGATAAAGCCTTGTTTTTTTGAAATCGGGCTAAAATGGACTTGATCGCTTGACAAGTAAACTTGATTTAAGATTATTCAGGTGTTATTTCGTAGCCGGAAACCCAATGATTACAAGAAATAAGCACCCACCCCTCTCTTACAACGTGATCAGATGTATGTAAACTTCGGAGGATTTGTCCCCCTAAGCACCGTTGACTGGCACGGAAGGGCGGCATGCACCGTCTTCCTGAGAGGATGCCCCGCGCGCTGCTTCTACTGCCACAACATCGCCATCCAGGGCGGCGAGGATATCCGCGATGCCGACGAGATCGTCGATATGATCCGGGGTTCACGCATGGTTGCAGGTGCCGTGGTCTTCTCAGGCGGCGAACCCACCATGCAGGGACAGGCGCTCGCCTACCTTGCTGCCGCCGCCCGCAAAATGGGGTTCTCCGTGGGGCTGCACACAAACGGCGTCTTCCCCAGCGTGATCGAGAAACTCATAGAAGAACGGCTGGTGGACATGATCGCGCTTGACATCAAGACGACCTGGGACCGCTACGATGACCTGCTGAAACTCCAAGCCGCAGATGCGGTGAAACAGTCCCTCGCCGCATGCAAACGGGCAAAGGCCACTGGCAGCCTTGAGACCTGCGAGATCGTGGTAACCCTATTCCGGGGTCACGAGGCCGAACTCCCCGAGATCGCAAAAGCGGCCGGCGACCTCGACCTTGTCCTCCAGCAGGGTGTGACCGCTGGGTTTGTCCCATTCAGCCACCAGGAACTCAAGACTTTGGCTGCGCCGCTTGCCCGGCGGCTACGTATCCGCACGCGGGAGGACGGAGAGGTCGTCTACGATCCGTCGCGGTAACTGACGTTAAGCATAATATCGTCTGGAACGCAACCGTTAAGGAGACGTTTGTGGCGGTCGCCGCAACCCGCGCCGCCGGCAAGGCCCGCTGTTCTGGATGTATGGAGGAACCGGATGAAGGTCATTGGAATCGTTGGTATGCCCGGAAGCGGGAAAGGAGAGGTCTCAAGGATCGCCCGCGAGCTCGGGATACCTGTCGTGGTCATGGGGGACGTGATACGTGAACGGGCAAGAGAAGCCGGGCTCCCCCCCACAGACGAAAACCTTGGTGCGATCTCGGCGCAGGTGCGCACCGACCTCGGCATGGGTGCAATCGCCCGTCTCACAATCCCCATCATCGAGTCACAGGACGCTCCGGTGGTGCTGGTGGACGGTATCCGGGGTGACCGGGAGGTTGCGGTCTTCCGGGAGCATTTTCCGGATTTCACGCTCATCGCGATCGACTCGAGTTTTGAGACGCGTTACCGGCGCCTCGCGAAACGCGGCAGGCCGGATGATACCCTCACGCCGGATGAACTGCGCGCCCGTGACGAGCGGGAACTTGGCTGGGGGCTTGGTCGGGCATTTGAACTCGCGGACTATCGGATAGAAAATGAGGGTTCGCTTGAAGAGTTTACCGCAGAGGTCCGCGGCCTGCTATCCCGGCTGGCAGGGGTGGATGGATGAGTCTCATCCCGTATTTCTCCGCCTCCTCAAAAGTCTGGGAGTCATTTGACTGGATCTATGGGGTCGAGGAGATCGGGTACGCCGGCTGGGAGATAGTCGCCGACGGGAACTACCGCCTGGATAACCCTTCGAATTTCACTGCTATAAAGGAATGTCTCGCGAGCACCGGGCTTCTTGTGAGTGTTCACGCTCCTTACAGTGATTTGAACCTCGCCTCGCTCAACCACCCCATCTGGCGCGAGTCCATCCGCCAGATCCGCTGCTGCATCCGCTATGCGGCTGAACTGACCGACCGGGTGACGATTCACCCCGGATATCTTTCACCGCTGGGAAAACTTGCCCCCGATATGGTCTGGAGACAGCAGAAAGCCGCGCTTGATGAGATCGGAAAAGAGGCAGAGGATTGCGGCGTCCTGGCATGCGTTGAGAACATGATCAGCATCAGAGACTTCCTCTGCCGGTACCCCGAGGAGATCCTCGGTCTTACGGAGGGTATTCCCGGGATCGGGATCACCTTCGATCTCGGGCACGCCAACACCAACGGTCTTGTGGACGCGTTCCTTGCGCATATCGGAGAGGCTGACCACCTCCACATCCACGACAACCACGGGCAGTCGGACGAACACCTGGCGCTCGGTGACGGCACCATCCCCTGGCAGAAGGCCGGCCGGACCATCGCCCGTTATTATACCGGCCCGGTCGTCATCGAGGGCCGGAATCTCGATGAGGCGAGACGAAGCCTTGCGGCATTCAGGAGATGGTTCGTATAGCCGGAGAGACGCTTCACGTCTACTTCCTGGGCACATCTGGCGCCCTCCCTTCGCCGCAGAGGAACCCTTCCTGTATACTCATACGGCGCGGCTCCGACACACTGCTCTTTGACTGCGGCGAGGGCGCCCAGCAGCAGATGATGCGCGCCAGGACAGGGTTTACCGTTGATGCCATCTTCATCACCCACTGGCACGCCGATCACTTCCTTGGCGTATTTGGGTTGGTCGAGACGCTTGCGTTCACAGGAAGGACAGAACCTCTCCCGGTGTATGGCCCGCCAGGGGTTGGTGAGTTTGTTGACGTGGTGCAGAGGATCGGCCGCCACACCCGGAGTTTCCCGATCACCGCCCACACCCTTGAACACGGTTCGATTGTCCCATTCAACGGCTACACCGTTCGGGCGTTTGCAACACTCCATGGAATCCCGGGGCTCGGCTATCTCCTTGAGGAGGACGAACGGCCCGGGAGGTTCAACCGCGACCGGGCGATCGAGCTCGGCGTCCCGCCCGGCCCGCTCTTCGGGCGGTTGCAGCGCGGTGAGACCGTTCGCATCGTCCGCGGCGGTGTGGAGACGGAGGTCTCGCCTGTAGAGGTTCTGGGCGAACCGCGGCCGGGGAGGAAAGTTGTCTATACCGGTGATACGCGGCCTCTCCATGAGAGTCTCGATACCGCAACGATGATCCGGGATGCGGATCTCCTGATCCACGACGCCACATTTGACGACCAGGAGCGCGAGCGCGCCCGTGAGGTTCTGCACTCGACCGCCGGTGAGGCGGGAGAAGCGGCCGATGCCCTGGGCGCCCATATGCTCGCGCTTGTGCATATAAGTTCCAGGTATACGACAACAACAAACCATATACGCGATGCCCGGCGACAGTATAAAGGCAATGTGATCCTCCCGGCCGATCTGACGGTGCTGGAGATACCCTACAGGAGTTGATCGAGATGGATGGTGATACTGATGGAGCAGGGGCTGTTTGCCGGGAGCCGCCTGATACTTACAGGTCTCTGCGCCCTGCTGGTCAGTGCCGCTGCATCCAGCGTAGCAGGCATATATCTTGGTTCAGTACGTGAAAACCTCCTGTTGATACCGGGACTGATGGTGCTCTTGCCCTCGATCATCCATATCCGCGGGAGCATCGCCGGCGTTCTTGCCTCCCGCCTCTCCTCTGCGATGCACCTCGGGGAGTTCTCCGTCGATTTTGGGGAGGGGAGCGTTCTCGGGGACAACATCCGTGTCTCCTTTGTGGTGACAATCCTGATAGCATTCGTCCTCGGCATCTTTGCCTATGCGGCGAGCCGGATCTTTGGGTATCCGGTGATCGGCGTCACAGACCTTGTACTGATCTCGGTTGTTACCGGCATACTTGCCGGGACGGTGGTGACCGGGATCACCCTGCTCATCGCCCTTGCAAGTTACCGCTACGGCCTTGACCTGGACATGATCGCCGCACCGACCGTCACCACCTTCGGGGATATCATAACCCTTCCCATCCTGATGATCTCGGCGGCCTTTGTCATGCTCCTTGACCCCCTAGCACGCCTGATTCTCGGTGGTGTAGCGGTTGGTCTCACGGTCGCTACCATAATCTACACCCTGCACCGGCCGGAAGGGATCGGGCCGATTGTCCGGGAAAATATCGGGCTGCTCATACCGCTGAGCGTCATCGGCACAATGGCGGGGCTGACCTACTCCTCCAGCCTCGATATACTGGTGACAACCGCAGCCTTCCTAATCCTGATCCCGCCATTCACGGGCATTCTCGGGTCGATCGGTGGCATCCTTGGATCACGCCTCTCGACCGGGATGCACACCGGTGAGATCAACCCAACGTTTATACCCGAAGGCAACGTTGCCCATCATTTTATTATTTCCTATCTCTATACTTTGATACTGCTTCCACTGCTGGCGCTCATTGCGCATGGCGCAGCGGTGCTTATGGGGTCAAATAGCCCCGGTCCAGGAATGCTGGTAATCATCAGCCTTGCGGCGGGTCTGATCGTCATGACACTGGTGATCGGCGTGGCGTACATCACCGCGAGTCTTTCATTCCGCTACGGTCTCGATCCCGACAACTTCGGGATTCCTGTCATCACGAGTCTGATTGACCTGATAGGTGCAGCAGCACTGGTAGCAATGATTGACCTGCTGCTGTAGAAAAAATGAATCCAATTTAACAGACCATGACTGACGTTGAATATCAGCCGGTTAGTTTCAAAGAAGTCCTGATCGAGATGAAGGACATCTCTGAGTTGATGATCGACCTGGCTTACTCCGCGATCCTATTCGAGAGTAAAGAGATTGCGCTCGAGGTGATCAATCTTGAGGAGAGGATGAATGGCCTTGTCTATCAGGCCAGGATCCAGAGTGTCCTCGGCACAAGAAGGCTTGAAGAGGCCGAGGCTATGAGTGGTATGCTCCAGGTGGTCGAAGCCGCAGAGAGGATCGCTAACTCGGCCTCGGATATGGCAAAACTCATCTTAAAGGATATCAAGTTCCCTGCAGAACTCAGGCGTGCCATGCCGGCGGCGGAGGAGATCGTCACCAGGCTCATTGTCAGCCAGGGGAGCGACCTTGCCGGCCGGACGCTCGGTGACCTCAAGGTCCAGAGCACGACCGGGATGCAGGTGATCGCCATCCGGCGTGGAAAAGGCTGGATCTACGATCCAGACAAGAACACACGGGTTGAGGCAGGCGATATCCTGATAGCACGCGGCCCTGAGGCCGGGAAGGAGATTCTTGCCCGGATGGCTGGGATGATGGAATATCCCGGAAAAGAGCCGTCGAGCACTGGTGAGGTCGACGACCTCGATCGCGCGGTTCAACTGATCATCGAGATGAAGAACCTCTCGGAACTCTCTGTCGGACTGGCCTACACCTCCCTTCTATTCAACAACAAGGAGGTGGCGCACGAGGTGGTCTCCCTGGACTCAAGGCTCGATGATATGCGCTACGACCTGGACCTCTGGATTCTCGAGGCCGCACGAAAGATTGATGATGTTCGCCACCTGCGCGGCCTTCTCTACATGTCAGCGTTTACGCAGGCGATCAGCGATGCAGCCCATTCGATAGTGGATGTGCTGCTTCGCGATATCGAGATCCCGCCGCTCTTCAAGAGGATCGTCCGGGAATCCGATGAGATCATCACGCGGATGCGCGTGGAGCCGTCGTCGCCGCTTGTGGGCAGGACCCTAAAGGAGGCTTCGCTCGGGACGGTGACCGGGATGGTTGTGCTCGCCATCAAGCGCGGTGATCACTGGGTATACCGCCCGGGAAAGAGTGTTCGACTGGAGAGCGGGGATATTATCATTGCGAAGGGCAGGCGGGATGGTGAGTGCCGGTTGTATGAACTTACCGGCCACACCGCTGATGTGCCCGAGGATTGATGTGGAGAATTGACATGCAAAATACCGATGATACAATTGTTTATCGCCTTGGAGCAACCTGTGGCCTGGATGAGGTGGAGGAGGGAAAGACCTACCTCGGGTGGGTACAGGGGTTTGCCCCCTTCGGCGTCTTTGTCCAGTTAAATGAGAGGGTCAAAGGTCTTGTTCATAAGACCAACGTGAAGATGAAGCATACCGAGCGCGACCCCATCATAGTTCATGTCCTTCAGGTCAGGAGCAATGGCAACATCGACCTTGAGGAGGTCACGCCGATCGTCTACCAGACGGAGAATGTGATCAAGAAGATGCCCTCTGTGCTCCTTGGCGATATCGGGAAGAGGGTCGGAAAAACGGTGATGATCAGGGGGGAGGTTGCCCAGATCAAGCAGACCTCAGGCCCGACTATCTTCACGATTGTGGACGAGTCCGGCACGGCGAACGCAGCGGCTTTCATCGAGGCTGGAGTCCGTGCATATCCTGAGATCGAACTCGGGGACATTGTTGCAGTCACCGGCGAGGTGATGCAGCGCAACAACCAGCTCCAGATCGAGGTCGGGTCCATGATCGTCCTGATGCCCGAGGAGGCGGCAGTGGTCAGGGAGCGGATCGAGGCAGCACTTGATAAACGTGCGGAGCCCCGGGAGATCCCGTTCCTGGTTGAGAGCGAGGTTCTTGAGGCCCTGAGGCCGCAGATGCGCAAAGTGGCAAAGGAGATCCGCAAAGCGGTCTTCTCGTCGCGTCCGATCGTCCTGCGGCACCACGCAGATGCGGACGGTATATGCGCCGCCGTCGCCATTGAGCAGGCGGTGACCGCACTCCTCCGGGAGAGCGGCGCTGATTTTGATGCTGAGTATTTCCTCTTCAAACGTGCACCCTCGAAAGCTCCGTTCTATGAGATCGAGGACATCACGCGGGATCTTGATTTTGCCCTCAAAGACAGCGTCCGCTACGGTCAGAAGATGCCGCTGATCCTTCTGATGGACAACGGTTCAACCGAGGAGGATATGCCGTCGCTGAAGATGACAAGGATCTACGATCTCCCGGTGATGGTCGTGGATCACCACCATCCCGATGAGGTCGTGGACGACTACCTGATAGCGCACGTCAACCCCTACCATGTTGGCGGTGATTACGG
The DNA here is from genome assembly GCF_033472595.1 of Methanoculleus receptaculi. Lineage (NCBI taxonomy): Archaea > Methanobacteriati > Methanobacteriota > Methanomicrobia > Methanomicrobiales > Methanomicrobiaceae > Methanoculleus > Methanoculleus receptaculi. The sequence continues at coordinate 1,253,568 of NZ_CP137642.1, forward strand.
GATCACGGCAGGGATGCTGGGGACGGAGATCGCACGTATGGTCAACCCGGCGATTGAGAGCCAGATCCGGCACCTGCCGGCGGTTGCGGGAGTCGGCGACCGGAGCGAGGCTCCGGAACGCGCGCGATACCTTGCGGTTGCTGCGCCGGAATATTCGGAGGACGATTGTCGTGATATTGCGCTCGCTCTCGACTACGAGCAGTTCTGGCTCAGGTTTGGTGATGGCAGGGAGATCGTCAAAGATATCCTGAACCTCTCGGGCAACCCTGAGCGCCACGAACGACTCGTTGATCTCCTGGTCGAGGAGGCGAACCGCGCGATTGAGGAGCAGGTTGAGGCCATCATGCCGCACGCCGAGAGGCGGGTGCTCGAAAACGGTGCCCGCCTCTTCATGCTCGATGTGGAACTTTTCGCTCACCGGTTCACCTTCCCGCCGCCGGGAAAGACCTCCGGTGAGGTGCACGACCGGCTGGTCAGGGCGCACCCCGGCGAACCGATCGTCACGATAGGCTACGGCCCGGACTTTGCTGTCCTGCGTTCACGTGGTGTTATGATGAACATCCCGCAGATGGTGCGTGAACTCAGGAACGAGATCACCGGTGCCGGTGTGAGCGGAGGGGGTCACCTTGTTGTCGGGAGCATCAAGTTTGTTGAGGGAATGCGTGATGTTGTGCTTGAGAATCTGATCAAAAAGATCGGTAAAGCACCAATCTGATCGCTCTTTTCTTTCTGAACTCTCGTTGTTTGCGCTCTTTTGGGGGGTTACGCCCACTTAACAAAAGAAGTTTATTTTTAGGGTGTTTTCTTCTGGCGTTTATGTGCAACTGCCTCATCTCTGAATTCTGACCCGGTCTGAACTACGGGGTTGATGCCCTCCATACGCGGCCGATGCTCAACCATATATGGCACTGGCGTGAAACAGTATAGGCGTGAAATCGGCGGTACTGGGCGGCGGCCTTACCGGTATGACCCTGGCCCGTCTGCTCCACGATCGGGACGGCGAGGTCATCGTTCTCGAGGGGAGCGATAGGATTGGGGGGCTCTGCCGTTCGAGGATAGAGGCGGGTTTCACGTTCGATATCGGGGGATCGCACATAATCTTCTCCCGTGACAGCGAGGTTCTCTCCTTCATGCTCTCCGTCCTCAGAGATAACGCTGACCGCCGGAACCGGAACACAAAGATCCTCTACAAGGGCCGGTGCGTCAAGTACCCCTTTGAAAACGGGCTGTATCAACTGCCTGAGGAGGATCGCTTCTTCTGCATCTATGAGTTCATCAAGAACCTCATTGCCGTGGAGAAAGGCGAGGTCCCGCCGCCGACAAACTTTGCCGAGTGGATAAACTTCACTTTCGGACGTGGTATCGCCGAGTGTTACATGATCCCCTACAACGAGAAGGTCTGGAACTATCCCGTCGACCGGATGTCGCACCACTGGGTGGAGGGGCGGATCCCACGCCCTCCGATCGAGGACATCATTAAATCGGCCATCGGCATCGAGACCGAGGGCTACGTTCACCAGGCGGTGTTCTCCTACCCGGTGAGAGGAGGGATCGAGGCCCTGATCAGGGCAATCGCAGAACCCATCCTCCCTGCTGTCAGGACAGGTTTTTCCGTCACCTCTATCCGCGAGGAGAACGGGGGGTTTGCGGTGAGCGACGGTCGCGAGACCGTTTACGCCGATCGCCTGATCTCGACGATCCCGCTCCAGCACCTGCTCCCCTGCCTTATGGATGTCCCGGCGGATGTGCAGGCGGCGTGCGGTGCCCTCCGCTACAACTCGCTCTGTTCGGTCTTCATCGGTCTTGCCGGGGAGGTGCCTGATATATCCTGGCTCTACGTCCCCGACGAGAAGACGGGGCTCTTCAACCGGGTATCGTTCCCGTCAAATTACAGCGTTGCGGTCGCTCCGCCGGGCCACTCCTCGATCCTCGCCGAGATCACCTATAACGAGGGTGATGCCGTCTCCCGGATGACCGATGATGAGGTCATCGAGCACACCGTCGAGTCGCTCATCGCCGCAGGATTTATACCATCCCATGACACGGTCGTCTACACCGGGCTCGAACGGCAGAAGTTTGCCTACGTCGTCTACGACATCGATTACCTCAAAAACATCGCGATCGTCCGTGATTTCTGTCGGGAACGGAGGATCGACCTTGTCGGGAGGTTCTCACAGTTTGAGTACCTCAATATGGACGGCTGTATCAGGAGCGCCATCGACTTTGTGGAGGGATATCCATGAAGGTCAACTTTTTTGTCGAGGATATGCTCTTATTCAAGTACATCGGCTGCGCAACGCTGGCAAAGACGCTGTATAGCGCCCTCATCGAGGACGATGAACCCTGTCTGCAGGTTGCCTGGAACTCTCGCGGCCGTGACTTTGACCTTGTCCACTACCACACATTTGGTCCCCTCGCACTGGCGAACAGGGCCTACAGTCCCGGTGTCAAGGTGCTTACAGCTCACTCGACCCCCCGTCTCAATATAGGTAACCTGGCCTTCTTCGAGAGATTAAACCGCCTTTACCCGGAAATTTACCAGGGTTTTGACCATATCATCACCATCTCACCCCTCTGCGATGAAGAGGTTCGCGAGATCGCACCGGATGTTCCTACAACCCTGATTCCAAACGGTGTTGACCGGGATAAGTTCCGGCCTGATCCCGAGAAAAGGGCAGCGTTCAGGAGGAACTACGGGATCGGGGAGGATGAGTGGGTGGTGCTCACGGTCGCCCAGCAGACACCGCGAAAGGGGATATACGATTTTCTTGCGCTTTCACACGAACACACGGATACCAGGTTCGTCTGGGTTGGCGGTTTCCCTTATGGCAGGTTCTCGCAGGACTACAGTATCATCGAGGAGAAGAAGAGTCGCTGCGGGAAGAACGTTATATTCACGGGTTTTGTCGACGATATCACCGCTGCATACTGCAGCGCCGATGTATTCTTCATGCCCTCCTACGCAGAGGGTCTCCCGATGGTCGCCCTGGAGGCATTTGCAACCGGTCTGCCGGTCGTCGCCCGGAAGATCCCCGAATTTACCGGGAATTTCAAGGAGACCGCTGTCTACTTTGAGAACCTCGAGGAGGCAGGCACACTGCTTGAGGACCGGAGTCTGCTCGAACAGCACGCGGCACTCTCCCGCCCGTTTACAGAAGACTACGATATCCGAAAGATTGCAAAACTTCATATAAACCTCTACCGGGAGCTGACCGGGCAGTGAGGCCCGCCCCCGGACGGCCGGACGGTCTTTGCAGGACGGGCATCAGGCTTATGCCACGATGCCGGCAATAACTGTACCGCAAGGTGGATCGAGTGATGATCTCCGTAGTTGTTCCAACCTATAACGAAGAGCAGAACATCGAGCGCTGCCTGCGGTCGCTCGCCGACCAGACGGTGCCGAGGAAGAACTATGAGATCATAGTCGTTGACGGAAACTCTAAGGACAGGACGCGCGACCTGGCAGAACCCCTGGCAGATCAGGTCTTCATCCAGACGAGCAAACGGGTGGGCGGGGCACGGAACGACGGCGCGATGGCCGCATCGGGGGATATAATAGCCACGACGGATGCAGACTGCATCATCCCGCGGGACTGGGTGGAGCGGATCGAGCGTAACTTCTCAGCGCATGATATAGTCCAGTTATACGGCACGGTCTACCCGATCGAGGACGGTCTCCGGAACCGGTTATCGCTCCTCGGTGCAAACGCCTTCTCCCGCCTGGGATACTATACCAGGACGATCTATTTCACCCTCGGATGCAACACGGCGTTTGACCGGGAGGCTTTCATCCGGGCCGGGATGTACCGCTGCATCGACGCCGGGGACGACCTGGAGATCGCGCAGCGGATGCGCAAACTCGGGAAGGTCCACCTGGATCCGGGTCTGAAGGTGGGATTCTCGATGCGGCGCTACCAGCAGTTCGGGACTATCAGGTCGCTGTGGGAGTGGTTCTACATCGTTCGTTCCGGCGGCGAGGCAGGCGATGCCACATACACGAAGCGGGAATACAGGTGAGGCGGCCTGATCATGAATGGTTCTGCATCCATCCCGGAGGATTACATCGAGGCGGTGCGGCGGTCAGATTCCTGTGAGTTTGCCCGCATGCTGGGTATGGTGGTCACCGGGATCGAGGATGGGCGTGTCCGGGTGACGATGCCAATCAGGGGCACCAGGAACGCTCACGGCACAACCCACGGCGGCGCGATCTTTGCCATCGCCGACCATGCCTTTGGCATAGCGGCAAACATGGAGGGAATCGATCAGATCGCGATCTCCGCTCATATCCGCTACTTCTCTGTTCCAGCGGGGGATTCCCTGGAGGCGGTAGCCCGCAGGGTCTCGGAAGGGGAGATGACCTCGGTATATGCCGTCGATGTCTACTCCGGGGATCGCCTGGTTGCCGCGTTTGAGGGTGTCGGGTTCAGGACCGGGTTTCCAGGGAAGGCCGTCAAACCAGCAACCCGGTAATGCGTGTGCGTCTGGATCATGGAGCCGGGCGCCCCTCCAGACGGCCGGTCCGGGTTTGCCTGCCCCTGATCTTATGTATTGCGGTTAACTTGTGCATACACTTATCTTGAGGTGGTGCCACGTACTCTCATGAATTATGAATCAGACGCTGTAGAGATGGTTGCCCATCTTATGGCGCTCTCCGCTCGCACCGCCCCGAAAGCGACCGGCACCGACGTCATCAAGACGATGATCGTTGCCAGTGAGGAGAAGATGCGGCTTGCCGCAGCGATGCAGGACTACGGGGAGAAGCACAAGACCGGGTTCTTCATAAGGGATGCGGCGAACGTCGCAGCAAGCGATGCCTGTCTTCTCATCGGCTCACTGCTGCAGGAGAGTGTGGGTCTGAACTGCGGTGCGTGCGGGTATGCCACCTGCGCGGAGATGCTCGATGCGCAGCGCGAGAGATCTCATACGGCAACTCCATTTCAGGGCCCGAACTGTGCCGTCAGGATGGCTGACCTCGGGATCGCGGTCGGTTCTGCGGTAAAGACCGCGAGCATACACAACGTCGATAACCGGGTCATGTACTCAGTTGGTGTGGGGGCGCTCGCGCTCGGCTGGCTGGAGGGGTGCGGGGTGGCCTACGGCATCCCGCTCAGGGCATCTGGAAAGAATATCTTCTTTGACCGCGCACGCTAACCCGGTAGCAGAATGTCTGTTATGAAGATCCGGGGTGGGGACCTCGACCTCATCGAGTATGAGTTTACCTCCTTCTCCCCGGGTGAAAACATCCGGACGTGCGGCCTCCAGAATGATTACCGGCTCACCCCGGTCTCCGGTACGGTCACCGTACGCGCCCCGGCGAGGATTCACCTCGCCGTGCTCGACATGAACCGGTTCGCCCCCGACCGTCCTGGTGGAGGCGGGATCGGGTTTGCCATCAGCGTCTACTGTACAGCCGAGGTCGAGTGCACCGATTCTGGGACCGAGATTGACTACTCACGCGAACCGATCCTGCGGCACTTCACCGAGGTGTTCCGTCAGGTCGTAGGTTATAAGGGCGGATTTAAGATCCGTGCACGCGACCACAGCTACGAGCACGTCGGGCTTGGATCCACGAGCACCATCCTGATCGCGGTTGCAAACGCCCTCAACACAGCGGTGGGATCGCCGCTGACAGCCGACAACCTCCGCCTCCTCCTCGGCAGCAACTTCGTCGAGGAGACGGTGGACGGGAACGTGGCGTTCGGGTTCGAGACGGGGGTCGGACCCGCCGCGAGCACATACGGTGGGATGGCGGTTATGGGCGATGACCTGACGCTCGTCTACCGCCACACCTTTGCAGAGGGGAAACGGCTCTATATCGTCATCCCGCCGTCCAGGATATCCTCGGCCGGCGAGAAGGAGTTTGACCTCCTGATGAACAGGGCGCGGACGCTTGACTACCGTGACCGCGAGTTGAAGGCATACATGGTTATGATGGACCTCATCCCGGCGCTGGAAGGTGGCAACCTGGAGAAGATCGGCGAGGTCATCTGGGAGATTGAGTTCCGCGGCTCCAAGCGCGCCGAGGTGGAGCATCACGGGTTTGAGATCTACCGTTACATGGCCGCGCTCCGCGGCGCGGGGCTCGAGTTCGTCGGCATGAGTTCGGTGGGCCCTGCAATCGCCATCATCACCGGTCGCCCTGAGGTGGAGGTGGCGGAGATCCTGGCAGATCTCGGTCTCCGGATCGCCATCTCGACCACGGTTGATAACGAAGGGCTGAAGGTCAGCGTGGAGAGGAGAGAGTGAGGAGGCTGCCCTCACAGTCCCCCCTCAGAGACTGTTCTTACGGTAATCGTAGTCACCGCTTGCAATCCGCTCCATCACGATCTCGCCTATGGCGTTGAGGTCACTCTCGTGGAAATAACCGGAGGTTATGCTTGAACCCCCTATGGAAGAGAGCAGATAGATGTTGCTCCTGGCAACGTCGAATAGCCTGGCGATCGGGCCTTTAGCAGTAACCACCATCTGAACCCTGTCGTAGTTCATCGTGACGGTCTCGCGATCGACTGCACCGTTCACAAATGAGAAGAGGTTATCTCCGAGATCCAGGTCTGTGATCCTGTATGAGACGTAAACGGCATAGAATATCGCCAGGATGAGAGAGATCGTGATCACGGGCAGTATATAGGGCATGGTAAGCCCGGCGATCCCGGTCGCGGTCATAGCCCTGCGGTATAGGTAGATGGAGGGGTAGATCATCACCAGAGCGAGGGCGAGAGAAGCCGCACCAGCTTCGATCAGGAGCACTCTCGCTGCGCCTTCGGGCTGTTTCTTTGGTTTGCGGTCGTAGACAAACTCTGGCACCAGTTCCCGGAGAAGCGTCTGCTGCGTTGCATCGTCCTTCAGGAGACAGAGAACGGGGCGCAGGCTCTGCCCTTTCCCGGACGCAAGTCCCACCACCTCAGCCTCGATGCATGACCTGTGCATCAGCCTGGCCGCGAGGGTGCTCTTGACGCGGACGGCGTTGATCCTGGAGACGTCAAACGAAGTCCTGTAACTACGGATCAGTCCGTGCTGCAGGTATATCGTATCACCCCTGCGGTAGACCCGGTAGTTGTAGTAGTAAAAGATCTGAGATACGATGGGGGCCACCAGCATAGCAGCAAAGATCAGGAACGAGACCACTGCCCCGGTGCTACCGCCATCGGTTCCCGCGGAGACGTAGAACTGAAAGACGGAGTAGACCAGGAAGAAGAGACCGAAGAGGGTCTGGTAGGTCGATACGTTGAAGAGACCGTGAAGGATCACATCAAGCGGGGAGAACAATGCCGGCATTTCGACCGGTTCATCCCCGTCATCCTGATCCTCACTATGGGTGTAGAGGCGGTGCAGTATCGCCGAACGTATGCTCTCCGCCAGGTCCTGCTCAAACGTCAGGACGGCCTCCGGCACCGTGGCACCGCTCCCAGAGTTGATGTTGATCAACAGACTCGATGTTCCAAGCAGTCTGTTTGTAATGCCACGGTTTATGTTGACCGATGCTACCTTCGAGTAAGGGATCGTCTTCTTCCTCTTAAAGATGGTATCCCGCTCCACCACCACGCCGGTATCGTCAAACTGGATGGTTGTCCGGCTCCAGATCCTGTAGTTGATGAACACCACCGCGATGAATACAACCGCAAGTGCGGCTGCTGCCGCCGGTCTGCCGACCAGCGTGATGATGAGAATAAACAGAATCGAAGCGAATGGAAGTGTTTTTTCAACGATGATCCCTGGATGACACCGAACCCGTTTCCCCCAGATCTCCATCTCACCCGTGCGGGTGGCGGTGCCGGGATGGTCTGCAGCAGCTCGATCATCGGTCGACTGCTCTCTCGCGGCGCTGCTGCGAGCCGGGGTCTCGCGATCTCTTCCGGTCATTCGTCTGCTGACCCCGTCACCGATGATGCGGGTGCCTGCAGCCTCTCCCGCAGCATCTCCCCGATCAGTTTGTTGAGAAGTTCGGCAACCCTCTCCGCCTCCTCGAGTTCCAGGTAATTGATGGTGGCTACGCCTCCTGCGGTGGTGATGGCAACGTCTGCAAGACCGAGCAGGTTTTTGATCGGGCCCCTGGTGATCTCCACCTGGTGCACCCTCTCGATCGGCACCAGGGTGTGGCGTATCACCAGGACGCCGCGACGCACTTCGACCCGGTCGTCGGTGATCCTGTAGCGGTATCGTGTGTAAAAGACCGGCGGGGCCACCACCACATACACCAGGACGGCCGCCGGAACCCCCAGCAGGGCAAGTCGGGCGATCTCGTAATAGGGGTCAGAGAGGTTCTGCGAAAAGGTCGCAAGAAAAGTGCAGATCGCGAGGAGGATCGCATACCATATGCCGTAATTGATGTAGATCGAGATCATGCACCGCCGGTTCAGTCTCCTGTAACCGCCTGTGCCAGGTGCACCTGAGGATGGATCGGGTGCCGCATCCCCTGTCCCGCGCTGTCCGGTAAATAAAACCATTTAATTTCCCCTGATAAAAAGTCAGTTATGACTTTAAGATGCATCTGGCATGAAAGTTTCCCCCTCCAATGCCCATCGGATGGTCGTGAAGACCTCCGCTGAACGTTCAATAGGAAAGCAACCGGTAGATGAAGAAGTAAAACCATTCAACACACGGATATTGCTGCCGCAGCGGCGGTATGCCAGAACCTCATCAGGGAATGACCGCATGTTGAGACGCTGTTTCAGGTTCAGCTGCGCGGCTGTGAGTTCTCCCTCGCCGGAATGGATTGGCACAGGCAGTGACCGGATCTGGATAACCACCCTGATTGTCTGGTTTGGTAAACTGAGCACGCATAGGTTCGAATTTTCCCGTAGTTTACAATCCGCTTATCATCCACCCAAACCAATATGGTGATGTATGGCACCAAACAGAAGAAGGAGCAGGGACACCATCGCTGTGGCGGCGTCTCTGTTTGTCATCGCCGCGGCGTGCATCATCACCGCGGGCTGCATCGATGATGGATCAACACCCTCTCCAGCACCCAGCCTCGCCGGGACTGCCTGGACTCTCGGCTCGTACGTTGCCGGAAACGGCACGCTCGTTCCCGCCCTGCCCGGGACAGAGATTACAGCCAGTTTCAATGACGATGGCAGCCTTGCCGGTTCCGCTGGTTGCAACTCATACGGGACAGTCTACCATCTCGAGGGTGCAAACCTCACCATCGAACCGCCAGGCAGCACAAAGATGTACTGCAGTGAACCTCCGGGCATCATGGAGCAGGAAAACCGGTATCTCACCCTCCTGACAGAGGTCTCCACCTGGCGTGTGGAAGGCGATCGACTGATCCTTAGTGATGCAGAAGGCGCCGACCTGCTCATCTTTGCGCAGGCTCCGGAGGTGACGCCTGCACCCTTCACGGGGACCCTCTGGTTACTTCAGTCCTACAGCATACCCGGGAAGGAGGCGGTCTCCTCCGTGATCGCCGGCACTACAGTCACGGCCGTCTTCAGCGCTGATGGAAATGTCAGTGGTTCCGCTGGTTGCAACCACTACGGTGGCGGCTACACGCTTGACGGGTCGAACCTATCGGTCTCAACGCTCTTTACCACCCTCATGTACTGTGAGGAGCCAGAAGGCGTCATGGAGCAGGAGTCGCGCTACCTCGGCCTCCTCGGAAACGTCTCCACCTGGCGTGTGGAAGGCGATCGACTGATCCTTAGTGACGCAGAAGGCGCCGACCTGCTCATCTTTGCGCAGGCTCCGATCGACCAGGAGTCGTGAGACTCTGCATCTGAGCCTGGGCCGGTTTGCCATCCTACCTGCCCCGGATCGCCGGAAATGAGCAGTGTATCTGAGCAAAGATCCAGGCGTGCCCCGTCCCCCGAAGGACCGCGGTCACCAGCCCATCCATGGTCTGCCCGGCTCCACCCCTGACCAGGTTGCAGGTCACATCGGCCATGACCCAGGCGACCGTCCCCTCGGCGCCGATATGGACGCTGGAGAACTCAAGCGTGACCGTATCCACCTGCGTAAAAACACGTTCAAGGTGCCGGCGTAACGCCTCCTTACCGATCACCTTTTCGCCGGGAACACCCCAGAAACCACGGAAATCGGCGTCGGTGAGCGCCAGGATCCCGCCGGCGTCTTTCCTGCCGGCAGCCTCCAGCAGTCGCCGGAGAACCGCCATGACCTGGTCACGTGTCTGTTCGCTTACTCGCATGAGGTAGGGTCATGTCAAAAAAACAGTTATTGGTTTCGAGCAGGTGCAGCGTCCCGGGCAGGGAGCGGTTCATCGCCGGGGCCCCCTGCTGGTTCCCGCCCGATTGTCCGAAGATACGCGCGGAATTCCTGTGACCTTGCTGTGCAGATGAGGGCCGCAATGCCCTCCTCTGAGGCAACCTCCCCCCTGATCACCAGATTGCAGGACTCATAACCGATCGGGATAAAACTGAGCCCCGCCTCCCGCGCCTCCGCGCCCGCGCAGACCCACACCTTTGCACCGGCTGCCAGGTCCTGGTCCTGATGGGGATAACCAATCCCCTCCTTCTCAAGCCAGGCATCAAGGAGAACCTGTGCCGCCTGGCTCTTCGGGCGGTTGGCAACCCTCAGCAAAGCAAGCCTCTCTGGATCTAATTCACCGGTTGAGGCGATCCCGAGTTCCGTCCTGGCGAGCGGCAGCCGCAGGAGGTTCACGCCGGGTAGATAGCGGAACACCTGGTCGTTCCAGGCGGATTCCGTATCCGGGAGAACAATCGATGCCGCATGACAGGTGTTTGCCCGCAGGGCCAGCACCGCTCCCATCGTCGAGGCGTTGCAGCAGTGGAGCAGGTAGCCAGAATCCTGCAGCCGGTTTCCAAGTTCAGCGATGGCCGGGTCACGCTTCCCGACACAGACAACAGTCCGCGCGACCGTGGCTGATGGAGCGGTGAGACTGACACGCACCACCTCCCCTGCCTCGATCCCCTCGCGCCAGGCAGGGACATGGAGATAACCGTTTGCCCTGACCACCGCCATCTGGATGCCGCCACCCCTTGGGTGTGGTGTTGCCCAGCATGTGCCGTTCACCCGGCCGACCGAGACCGGTACGAACTCATCGAACCCGAGATCTGATGCCAGCCTGCTGGCCAGCCGGGCATCCGTCTCCGCAACGGGCGGGGGTGCAAGCCCCCACCACACAAGCAGGTTCGCGACAACCTCCCGGAGAACGGTCTGCGCCGAAACAGGATACCCTGGCATCCCGAACACCGGTTTCCCGTCGAGATCCGCGAGCAGCACCGGTTTTCCTGGCCTCATGGCGATGCCGTGGAAGAGTATCTCACCGAGTTCGGCGACGGCTTCACGGGAGAAGTCGCGACTGCCCGTCGAAGTCCCTGCTGAGAGGAGGACGAGATCGTTCTCGGCGACCGCTTCAGCCACCGCCTCCCGGATCCGGTGCGGCTCGTCCGGCACAACCCCGTAGCGGCGGCAGGTGGCACCCATACCGCTGAGATAGGCATCTGCCATCAGGCTGTTTGTCTCGACCGTCTGCCCCGGACGTGGCAGCGTGCCGGGCGGAACAAGGTCGCTCCCCGTCGGGATGATACCGACCCTGACCGCCCGCACCATAACACTGTTTATACCGTAGGTCGCGACTGCACCTATGTCGAAAGGCCGGATCTGGTGGCCCTTCGGGAGTACGAGTTCGCCCGCCCGGATATCCTCACCCGCCCGACGGATGTTCTGTCCCCTGGCGGCAGATTTCCGGATCCATACCCGGCCGTTTTCTTCCCAGGTATCCTCGACCATGATCACGGCGTCAAACGCCGGGGGGAGCACCTCGCCGGTGTTTATACGGGAATAATTGGTAAGTGTCAGGGGCCGCTGGTCCTGCGCTCCGAGCGTCTCGCCACTCCTCACCGCGTAGCCATCAAACTTCGCGATGTCGACCATTGGGACGGAATAGACGGCGTAGATCGGTTCGGCGGTCACCCTTCCTACGGCGAGTTGCAGCGGCACGCTCTCCGCGCCCCCGGGCGGTGGGAACTTCTGCCGCATGACCGCAAGCGCCCTGGAAAGCGGTGTAAGGTTCAGGTACCTGTGGGTCATCTCTGGACACCGTTGGTTACTGGTTATTTCGGTTGCGGCCGGTTGTGAACCGCGCACTCAAAGAGCGACGTTTCCCCGGCTGCAAATATATCATCGACACTCTGAGGAGCGGCCAGGAGACGGAAGACAACCTCCTTTTCGGAAGAGGAAACAGCGTAACGTCTACCTTCCGAGCACCTCAGCCGCTGGTTTCCCGGCGTCGCGCCGGTGATACCGATGAGCGCGTCGAGGATGCAGGGGTCGGCTCCTGGCGCGACGACGACACCGGGGTGTCGCAGGTCGCAGTCAAGTATGCGCGTCGCCGCTTCTGTGATCCGCACCCCGATAGCCACACCACGGCAGACATCTCCGTGGTAGTTCACGGCCTCACGGATGAGGCTGGAGCGATAGTCGCGTGGTTCCATCCTCCGGATCTTTTCCGTTCGGTCATGCCCGGCTGCGGAAAAGACACAGTCCCACCCCGGCTGGTAAGGTTTGATATCGATAACAGGTGTCCCATCGATAAGGTCGAGGTGTTCAAGCAGAAGGTATCGGCCTTCGCGCACACCGAACAGTCGCACCACGGAGATCGAGAGGGGGTTTGGCCGTGCCGGCGAACGGAGAGAGAAAACGCCCTTCTCCGGTAAGTCGTCTGAGATCTTCCGTGCGACCGCCTTCAGGACGCTCCTGTCCGCCCGGTGCAGCCAGCAGATCAGTATCAGGTGCGAGTTATCCTCGATACCCTCGAGCCCGGCTACGTACCCTGGAAAGATCTCAACCTCCGCACTGACGCCCTGGAGGGGCATATCGCTCCTGGATCGGATGCTTGAATGCACGAGCCCTATAGGTGAGAGTTCCATCTGATGCCTTCTGTGCCGACGGGATTCAGGTCTTCCATCGTTTGGGATGCCAAATCTCAGCAGGTGACCTTCTCATAGTAGGATTGTGACCGGCAGTCGCTGCAGACACCGTTGACAAGCATGTTGTCGGGAACTATCTCGCCGCAGATGGAGCAGACCGCAGATTTCCATGGCAATTTCTGGGGAACCTTCACGCGCACCTGCTCATGTGAAAGGAGATCCCGCCCCGCATCGATGATCTCGTCTATCAGCGCGGTACCCCGTGTTCTGGGGTCAAAGAGCGGGTCCTTCGTGTACCAGAGAGCAAACGTAGGATACCGCTGTATCTTATCGCCGTCGACGAAGACCCGGACACCGTTCACGTAGGGGGCGTCGGCCGGGCCGTTTAAGGTTATAGCAAATTTCCCGATAGGGATCACGCGGAGGCGATGGTTGCCGGTCGTGCAGTGAGCCATCACCTGCAGAGCGTCAGGCAGGCACTTTGTAGTCTCGCAGACGGCGTAGATCTTCCTACCCTCAGGCGGCTTCAGGAGTTCCAGGGCGTAGTCCACCATGTAGACACCGACCAGGAGACCCGGAGCAGGGTATGTGTGAAACTCTATGCATCGCCTGAAGTTTTCAATCAACTCCGGAGATGTACCCTTCTCCCTGAGACGCGCCTCGATGTCTTCCCATGTATGATTCAGTCTCGGTTGCACGTAGAGTGTTTGATCACCACTAGTTGTAAACATTTTGTATGAGTAAACTGGATTAAGTATATCCTCTCAGAAATGTTATCATATCGTACCAGTCAGATGTTATTTTGTAGCGCAATCCGGTGGTTCCTGCTGTGAATGTCAGATATAGTGAGTGGATTCAGACCGCATAGGATTAACTATACAACATAAATAAACGGGTATGTTAAAATAATATGTTTAAACTTATATACTATCGAGTCGAGTAAACCTATTGTGAGCATGTCTGGCATGCTTGGTAACCCACGTTGAATGCAACAACCGGGAGAATGTGAATGACTGATACCAGTGAAAAATTGCGCTACGTTCACACAACCTGCCCCTACTGTGGTGTTGGGTGCGGGCTGAACCTTGTGGTGAGCGATGGCAAGCTTGTTGGGGTCGAACCCTACAAGAGAACCCCCATCAACGAGGGGAAACTATGTCCCAAGGGAATGACCTGCTGGGAGTTCGTCCAGAGCCCTGATAGGCTGACAAAGCCGCTCATCAAGAAGAATGGTGAATTTGTCGAAGCGACCTGGGATGAGGCGCTCGACCTCGTGGCCTCGAAGTTCAAGGAGACCTACGAGAACTACGGGCCGAAATCCCTCGGTTTCCAGGTCTCGTGCCGCACACCAAACGAGGAATGCTACATCATGCAGAAACTCGCCAGGGTGGCCTTCAAGACGAACAACATTGACAACTGCGCGCGCATCTGCCACGGGCCGTCCGTTGCCGGACTTTCCCTCTCGTTTGGCTCCGGTGCCGCGACAAACCCCTTCGAAGACATCCTGAACGCCGATGTCATCTTCATGATCGGGTCGAACCCCATTGAAGCACACCCGCTGGTCGGGCGCCGGATTGTTCAGGCCAAGAAGGCAGGGAAGACCATCATCGTCTGCGACCCGCGCTACACCCCAACAGCGCGTCTGGCCGACCATTACGTACGCTATAACCCCTCGACAAACATTGCCCTGATCAACTCGATCATGTACTGGATCATCCAGCAGAACCTCCATGACAAGGAGTTCATCGAGAAGAGGACGACTGGATTTGAGGAACTTAAAAAGACCGTCGAGAACTACGCGGATGTCGAGTCGATCACCGGTGTTCCCACCGAGAGGATCAAGGAGATCGCACAGATCTATGGCAGCGCAAATAACGCCGTGATCATCTATTGCCTCGGCATCACGGAACTTACAACCGGGACTGACAACGTCAGGTCGCTCGGGAACCTCGCTATGCTCACCGGCAACGTCGGCAGGCCTGGAACCGGTGTCAACCCGCTCCGTGGTCAGAACAATGTCCAGGGCGCCTGTGACATGGGTGCTTACCCGAACGTCTACTCCGGCTACCAGAAGTGCGAGGACGACACCATCCGCAAGCGTATGGAAGAACTCTGGGGTGTCACCGGGCTTCCAGGCGAATACGGTGCAACCCTGGTGGAGCAGATCAACCAGTGCGGCGACCCGATCCGCGCGATGTACATCTTTGCGCTTAACCCCGTCGTCTCCTACCCGGACTCGAACCATGTGATGCGCTCGCTTGAGAAACTCGACTTCCTTGTTGTGCAGGACATCTTCATGACCGAGACTGCGAAGTATGCCGACGTGATTCTGCCCGGCGCCTCCTTCGCCGAGAAGGACGGGACGTTTACCAGCGGCGAGCGGCGTCTCAACCGTGTCCGCAAGGCCGTGGAACCCCCGGGCGAGGCAAGGCCCGACTGGGAGATCTTTGTCGACCTCGCCCACAGGCTCGGGCTCAAGGGATTCGATTTCAACTCGCCGGAGGATATCTGGAATGACGTGCGCCGGGTCACCCCCTCGATGGCCGGCATCTCCTACGAGAGGATAGAAAAGCCCGAGTCACTGCACTGGCCCTGCCCGACCGTGGAGCACCCGGGAACACCGATCCTGCACCGCGAGAAGTTCTCGTCGCCAGACGGCCTTGGACACTTCTTCGGTATCGATTATCGGCCTCCTGCGGAGGTTGCTGACGAGGAGTATCCGTTCACCCTGATGACGGGGCGGCTGCTCTTCCACTATCACACCCGGACGCAGACCGGACGGGCGAAGATCCTCAACCACGAGGTGCCCGAAGCCTATGTGCAGATCAACACGGAGGATGCAGTGCGGCTTAACATCAAGAACGGAGAAAAGATCCGGCTCCGCGGCAGGCGCGGAGAGGCGGAGGCCATTGCCAGGGTGACCGACGAGGTCGGACCCGGCGTGCTGATGATGACGATGCACTTCAGCGGGAAGGGGTCTGTAAACCAGCTGACGAACACCGCGCTCGATCCGATGTCGAAGATGCCGGAGTTAAAGCACAGTGCGGTTGCCGTCGAGAAGATAACGGAGGTGCAGTGAGATGGCAGCCAAGGGAGATATGCTATACGCCTGGACGACGAGCCCCGATATTGCCGGCGTCGCTGAGTGCGGCGGTGCGGTGACCGGTCTGCTCAAGTATGCCCTGGAGAACGATATCGTCGATGCCGTGCTGGCGGTGAAGAAAGGTGTGGACATCTACGACGCCGTCCCGACACTGATCACTGACCCTGCAGATATGGCTGAGACGGCAGGCTCGCTCCACTGCGGGACGCTCCTCCTCTCAAAACTTCTCAAGAGGTACCTTGACGGCGCCGAGAATATGCGCATCGGGATCACGGTGAAGGGCTGCGACGCGATGGGGCTCTACGAACTGGCAAAGCGCAACCAGGTCAACCTGGACAACGTCCTGATGATCGGTGTCAACTGCGGCGGTTCTGTCAGTCCAGTGACCGCCCGTAAGATGATTCGCGAGAAGTTCGGGGTCGACCCGAACGATGTTGTCAAGGAAGAGATCGACAAGGGTCAGTTCATCATCCAGACTAAAGACGGCCAGCACAAGGGCATCTCGATGGACGAACTCGAGGACGAGGGATACGGCCGTCGTCCCAACTGCCGCCGCTGCAAGATGAAGATCCCGCGCCAGGCGGACCTTGCCTGCGGCAACTGGGGTGTCATAGGCGATAAGGCCGGAAAGGCGACCTTCGTTGAGGTCTGCTCCGATAAGGGCGCCGACCTCCTGAACATGGCCGTGAAAGCCGGAGCCATTGCAACCGAGCCTGCAAACCCTAAGGGCGTTGAGATCCGCGGGAAGGTCGAGAACTCGATGCTGAAACTCGGCGACAAGTGGCGGAAGCGTTACTTTGAGGGTCTGGGCGAGGGCAAGGAGCGCCTCCAGAAGATCATGGAAGAGTCGTCACGGTGCACCAAGTGCTACGCCTGCATCGAGCACTGTCCGATCTGCTACTGCGTCGAATGCAGCACGAAAAAGTCCTACCTGGTCCCGCCGGGAGTCCTCCCCGTGCCGTTTATGTTCCACCTGATCCGCTACGCACACGTGGCGGACTCGTGCATCAACTGCGGCCAGTGCGAGGAAGACTGCCCGATGGAGATCCCGAACTCGCTCTACATGCACGCTCTGCAGGTCGAGATGGAGAAGATGTTTGGTCACACCCCTGGCGTGAACCTCGAACTCCCGGTACTTGCGCTTGTTGAAGAGCATGCCGAGCGTGAACGGCTTGCCTCAACCGGAAGCGACCAGATCTTCGATATCTTCAAGTAACTACGGGTGGGTCGTCCGGCGGTTTCGAATGGGCGGCTGGCTTAAGGATCGGTCGCCCCCATCCCACCCAGGCTTCCCGAGAACCAAAGATCGTTTCTGCCTCCGGCCCGTTGTGGTGTTGTAAAGGTTTTTTCCTCTGCTGTGTATACCGGCATGATATTGGTCTTTCCGGGCGCATGATCTTCCGAAAGGATCGATCAGGCGCACGGCGTACACAGAGTGGGCAAATCATGTTCAGGGAGATCAACTGTATAACGATCGGTGGCGAAGAGGCTGTCCGGAAGGTTATAGAGGAGACGCCGGTAGCGGTCTTTGTCAATGGCCGCCACCTGACGACTGTGATCCTGAGCCCTGGCGGGTTTCAGGAGTTCATCACCGGCTACCTCTACACCGAGGAGATCGCCAGGACAGTCGATGATATAGAGTCGATCAGGGTCGAGGATAACCGGATCAGCGTCCTCACGAAGAACCCCTTCCGGCGTGGCAGCGTTAAAAAGACCATTCTATCAGGGTGCGGGGGCTCGGTCTCCTACATCGACGCGCAGAAACTGCCCGCAATCAGATCAGATCTTGCAGCCACCGTTCCGGAGATCGAGGCTGCCATCGCCGCTCTCCCTCGTTCCGGAAGACTTGAGACGGTGGCGCTCGCGGGCGGCGGCCGAATCATCGTCTGCTCAAACGACCTCGACCGGCATAACGCCCTCGACCGTGTGATCGGTCACGGGCTGAAGAGTAACCTGGAATTCTCCCGGCTGACAGTCCTCAGCACCGGCCAGGTCACCTCCGAGATGGTCCGGAAATGCCTGGTAGCAAACATCCCGGTGCTGGTCTCCACCGATCTTCCAACGGCGCTTGCGGTGGATGTTGCAAAAGAGGCCGGTCTCTGCCTGGTCGGGTCTGCGGGGACGCCGGATATGGCGGTCTTTACACACCCCGAGAGGATCTCAGGGATTGAGGGCGGGTGACCTCCCGGAAAGGGTCGGGGAGTTCCCCCTCTCATGGATCCACATGCCGCGCTGGAGAGGATCTCTTGACCGCTACCACTGCCCGCTGCCTGCCTCCAGCAGGGGGGCGCAACATCCGGCTCTACCGTCCCCGGCTGATCTCATCGACGGCCGCGATCAGGAGATCGATCTCCTGCTCCGTCGTGAATGCCGCCAGGCTTGCCCTGACCGTCCCCTCCGGGAGACCCAGGTAATCCATCAGCGGCTGGCAGCAGTGGTGCCCCGAACGCACCATGATATCCGCCTCCTCATCGAGCATCTGCGCGGCCTCCTGCGGGTGAACACCATCGATGATGAACGAGACCACCCCTATCCGGGCATCTGGCCTCTTTCCGGCATATACCCTGACGCCCTCAGTTGCGGAGAGACCCTCGATCAGCCGCGCTGTCAGGCGCTCCTCGTGGCGGTGGATTCGATCCATCCCGATCGCCGAGAGGTAGTCCACGGCGGCGCCGAGCGCAATACCACCGCCGATGTTTGGCGTTCCCGCTTCGTAGCGGAGGTAACCCTCCGCCGGGACGTAGCCATCCGATGTCACGCTCGCGACCATCCCGCCGCCGAGAACCGGCGGCTCGATGAGAGCCTCCCTCATCCAGAGGACACCGGTCCCCGTCGGCCCGAAGATCTTGTGCCCAGAGAAACATAGGAAATCACAATCGAGGCTTGAGACGTCGACCGGCATATGCGGGAGCGACTGCGCCGCATCCACCAGGAGCAGCGCCCCGTGCTCCCGGCAGAGCCGCGCGATCTCCGGTACAGGCGTAGTCACCCCGAGGACGTTTGAGGCGTGTGTCACGGCAACGAGCCTGACACTGCCGCCGGAGAGGACCTCCTCCAGCGCGTTAAGGTCGAGCGCGTAGTCTGCATCGATCCCGATCAGATCGATCTCAACCCCATGCTTCGCAAGCGCCCTCCAGGGTAGAAGGTTTGAGTGGTGCTCAAGGATGGTGGTTACCACACGGTCGCCAGGCCTCCAGGAGAGACCCTGCGCGACCATGTTGATTGCTTCCGTTGTGTTCTTCGTAAATACTGTTATCCCCTCCCCGCCGCCGATAAACCGGGCCACCTTCTCGTGGGCATGCCAGTAGCGCTGTGTCGCTATCTGTGTCAGCCTGTGGACGCCCCGGCCGACGTTTGCCCTGTAATGGTGCTCAAACTCGACGAGTGCCTCTACCACCGTCTCCGGTGAGAACGTAGTCGCCGCGTTATCGAGGTAGATGATGTCGTCATCCAGGATCGGGAAGTCTCTGCGGATCTCATCCGGGTTAAACTCAATTTCACGAGTTGTTGGACTCTTCGTTTCTGTCATCTCTGCTCCATCCTCTGGCGTCGCCGCCTTCAGGGTAAAATCGTCGTTGAGGGGGATGCCGTGATCCCTGCAGACCTCGCGCATCTTCGGGGGCAGAGCCCGCCACCGCCACAGCCCCCACCGGTGGTAGGTCTCCGGAAATCCGTTCTTCTCCGCCCAGCGAGCCAGGAACTCATCCCATGGCCCCGTAAGTTCCGGATGCAACCCCCGCAGCATCTCGTACTCGCTCTCCAGCACCGCCGGACAGAGGTAACATCCAATCCGCTCAAGTCCCTTCTCGTATAGAGGGTTTATGGGGACACCCTGCCACCAGAGGTAGAGGAAGACCTCAAGCGCCCGCCAGTTCCGGATCGGCGAGACGTTCACCTGCAGCGGGTTAGCCGGGTTCTGGCTGGTCTCGTCGAGATCGGCGCGGTTCCATGACTCATACCAGCGGTTCCCCTGGATGGTGACGCACGGCCCAGTCCCGGTCAGGTAGATCTTCAAGGGCCGGAGTTTCAGGAGTTTGCAGCACCAGCGGCGGTCCTTCGCCGGCGGCCCGGCTTTCTTGACCGCCTCGAAGAAGTCACCTCCTTTGCGGATGATCTCGATACCCTGAGACTCCGCGAACTCCACCGTCTCGGGAAGCTCAAGCCCTGTATCTATGAAGAACGCCTTCTCCACCCCGGCCTTCCGGGCTAGGTGGAGGACGGCGGTGCTGTCCTTGCCTCCGGAGAACGAGACGTTCACGCACGGCCGGTCGTTCATGTGTTTTTTGATGGTCCGAACTGCGTTGCGCTCCAGGTTCTTCAAGTGGTAGCGGTTTCTCTCTATCACTGTCTCCCAGCCCGGATCAGGCTGAATGCTGGGCTCAACGGGGAGGAGTTCTTTTACCCGGATCTGGCCGTCCCTGACGACCCCCGTGCCAAACCGATTTTTATAGGTGATTATTACCGTCCCATCTGTTACGGGGGTAGAAAGAGGAAACCGTTTCCCGCCGATACGACCCCTGTGAGCGCGCACCGCGGGCTCGGTCTCAAGGTCGACGACGCCGCTGGTTGCGTGCGGGAGGATCCAGGAGATCGCTTCTGGCGTGATATCCAGGCTGTATTGTCGCGCGATTGGGTCAAACGTGAGCCAACCGAACCGTTCGCCGTTCACGATCACAAGATCGGCCCTGTCGATTCCACCGGTCTTGTTGAGCAGCACAACGCGCGGGAGGGGTATATCCCCAAATCGATCGGCAAGAAGACGTTTGATGAGATCTGTATCTCCCGCAAGCGCGGGCCGGACGTCATGCGGCGGCAGCAGCGCTATCTCTCTTGAACTTGCCCTGCAGCCGCATGTGCGCCCGATGAGAGGAACATTGCAGCGGTCGCACCAGTAGAGGACCTTTTTTACCGCCGGTTCGTGCTCCACGCTAAATATATTGGCATCTTCAGGCATTAAGTCAACCGGCAGGCCATTTGCGAAACTGTCTGAAAACGCCTATCTCGCGCGGTGAGGGTAACTGAAGACGGTAAGGTATTTATTCGTACAAAGACGAACAAGGTATAATGCCATCCTGTTGCGTAAACAGCCTCGCTGGAAAGGTGCTCCTCATGGACGCGACACCGAAGGAGGTAAACGACTACATCAAGCGACACTGCAGAGAGTACTACGGGATATCTCCAGGTTTTATCTTCAAGGATATTCGGGTACTCCTTAAGGAGCCGATGCTTGTAGGGCTGCAGGTTAAAAGAGGCAAGATACTGCTGCCTTTTACAAAGCGTTGTCCAAATCTTGGAACCATACTTTATGAGATCGCGGCAGATGAAGACGACCTCAACTACATCCGCAGCACCCTCAAGAGTGCCCGGGATGAAGAAGGTCTTCCGGGATCGACGTCAACCCTCCACGACTGAAGTGGGGGAAAGGATCTGATGAGCAGGATCATGCTTGCCAGGTTTGCCGGTTAACAACCACCACTCCTTGATAGGAAACCCTGCATGATCTTGCAGCCGTAATCCAGAGAAACTATACTCTCCTGCGTTTTGCCTGATATAATGAGCCCATCAAACCAGTTTGCTCCTGGCTTGATCCCCTCGAACCACCACCGCGGTGAGACGCCTTTTGCGGTTGAGCGCCCCCACCTCCCGGCCGAGGGGGTGATCGCCCTACGAAAGCCGTGCCACGGGGGAAACAGGATCTTTCAGGAGTTTATCACGGGGAACCGGGTGAGTTGGTGCACCCCCCTAGCCACTGTATCGATGGGGAATCGCCAATCTGGGAGGGGCTCGCCGGGGCGGGGGGTGGCACGTTCCCCTCCCCCTGTCGCTCGCGTGTCATTGAAACCTCGCTCGCTGGAAACACCCCCACCCTCCTGCGGCCGCACCACGGCCTCCGCCCGCCCCTTTCACAGGGGGCGGGCAATCTCTGGCGATACCCTCGGATACAGTGCCAGGGGACAGGAACTACCAGGAAGTCTTCTCGCCTGAAACCGCGTGGGGAGATCCTTCCACCTCTCTCACCCATCCCACCCGGATACCCCCTTTGGCGGTCTCCCGTCTCCGCATCTCTCAGGAATGGCGTCTTGCAAAAACCGCGGCCACCCCCTGATCCAAATTGGAGAGGGTGCGCGGCGATGCTGTCACTCCCCCAATCCGTTTCATGGAGAGGTTTTTCAAACGGGGGAAGTAGTACTCTGATGGCCTCATAATTGTAAACACAGCAAAATTCATTGCTGCATATACCCCCGCGTTGTCATGGTGCATCATGGATATTGAGAATCGATCACCTGGAATCGGGATGTTTTACACTTTTGAGGGTCTCCTCCATCGGTCAAACCCGATCTGATCGATCGCTATATAGGCCCTGAAGAAAGAACGATATATTGATCATTGTGGGCATCAAGGAGTGGGTGGTTCCGCAGGATAAGGTGTTTTTTGATCTTTTCGACAGGATGGCCCGGACGGTTGTCTCTGCAGCCGATATGCTTGTCGAGTTTATCGAGAATTTTGAGAGGATCGAGAACATAAAAGAGCAGTGTCGCACGATGAAAGAGATCGAGCATGAGGGGGATGAGATCGCACATCAGATCTACGAGCAACTGAACCTGACTTTCATCACCCCGCTCGAACCCGAAGAGATCTCCCGCCTTGCATCAGCGCTCGATGACATCCTGGACTACATCGACGGCACCATGCAGCAGATGTACAGTTATGGCATCACCGAGACCGACAACTCAATGATCGAACTCGCAAAACTGATCCAGCTCAGTGTCATTGAGATCGAGAGGGCTGTAAATGGCATTCGCAACATAAAGAACCCCCACCAGATCGAGGAACGGTGCATAGAGGTGAACCGCCTGGAGAATGTCGCGGATAACGTTCTCGGCCACGCTATCATGGACCTCTTCAAGACGAAAGATGCGATAACAATAATCAAGCTCAAAGATGTTTACGAAAACCTCGAGATAGCTACCGATAAATGTGAGGACGCCGCCAATGTCTTGAGCGACATAGCCATAAGACACTCCTGACCGCTATGGACCCGATCATCGTTCTCGGCATTCTTCTTGCACTGCTCTTTAACTTTGCAAATGGCCTGAACGATGCCGCAAACTCGATCGCCACCATTGTCGCGACGAAAGCCCTGACACCTCTGCAGGCGGTCCTCCTGGCCGGTGTTTTCAACCTCCTGGGACCCCTGCTCTTCACCACTGCGATTGCGGCGACCATAGGCAAGGGAATAGTCGATCCGGTCTTCCTCACGCCGCTGCTGATCCTGATGGCGATGCTCGGCGCCGTGCTCTGGGTTTTTCTGACATCGTTCTTCGGGATCCCTGTGTCGAGCAGTCATGCGCTTATTGGTGGATTGCTTGGCGCGGGGATGGCTGCTGCCGGGACTGGAGCGGTCCTCTGGCCATCGATTGCGGTGATCAGGCAGACTGCTCTTTACGCCATTGCAGGCGCCTTTATCGGGGCGATAATCACTGCCGCAGTCGCTTACAGGAGGGATGACTTTAAACCATGGAACTTTATTGTTGGCGGGCTCATCGGTGTGACGGTGATAATCCCGTTCGCCATTGCAGCCGGTTTTTTGAAAATTGGCGGCATCCTTGCGGTTGTAATCTTTATCGTTATCTCTCCAATGCTCGGTTTCCTCTCCGCGTTTGTCCTCGCCGGCCTTATCGCCTGCATATTCCATAACTACCACCCGAGGCGTCTCTCCAGACATTTTAAGATCCTCCAGATCTTTTCCGGATCATTTCAGGCCATCGGCCACGGCAGCAACGATGCCCAGAACGCAATGGGCATCATAACCGCCATGCTCCTTGCGGGAGGGCTGATCGCCGAGTTTCACGTCCCGCTCTGGGTCATTTTTGCATCATCCCTTGCCATATCACTGGGAACGCTATTTGGTGGGTGGCGGGTCATCGACAGGATGGCCAACAAGATCACGCGGATCCGGCCATACCAGGGTTTCTCCGCATCGACCGCTGCCGGAGGCGTCCTCTCTCTGATGACCGCCTTCGGCATCCCGGTCTCGACGACTCACGCTGCAACCGGTGCGATCATGGGTGTTGGCACAACCCGCGGCTACTCGGCGGTCAAGTGGGGTGTTGTCCGCGAGATCCTGATCGCGTGGATCCTGACCATCCCGGCATCGGCGGTGGTCTCAGGGGGCTGTTACCTGATCGCACTTGCTCTGATCGGTGAGGTGTTTTGAGGCCAGCATAGCGGTTCATGCAGACAACCTCACCTCATACCGCCCTCTTCCTCAGAGGCCTGCATCTCCCGGCAATAATGGCAGAGGTCTGCCACCACACACTCGTCGTGCTTCGGGTTCTGCGCCTTGCAGACGGCGCGCCCATGACGAATCAGGAGGAAGTTGATATCTTCCCAGACCTCCTGTGGAAAGAGTGCCATGAGATCGCGTTCGATGACCGCGGGGTTCGTGCTCGAGGTGAGCCCAAGCCGCTTTGAGACCCGGCGGACGTGTGTATCGACGGCTATACCAACGTTGATACCGAACGCATGTGAAAGGACGATGTTTGCGGTCTTCCTGCCAACGCCGGGCAGCGACAGCAGCCCCTCCATTGTTTGGGGGACCTCGCCGCCGAACTCGGAGACAATCTTTCTTGCCGCGCCAACTATATAGCGGGTTTTCATATGATGGAACCCGATGCTCCTTATGAGTGGTTCGACCTCCTCCGGTTCGGCGCTGGCGAGTGCCGCGGGTGTCGGGTAGCGGGAGAAGAGTTCGTCGCGAATGGCGTTGACTGCGCGGTCGGTTGTCTGCGCGGATAGGATGGTCAGGATCAAAGCCTCGAAAGGGTTATGGAACTCGATAAAATGACGCCTGCCGTCGACGATGGGGTAGCGCGCAAGGAGGCGGCGGTAGACCTCACATGCGGTCTTGCGGTTCATGACTGATGGGGCAGGGCAGATTTGAACTGCCGTCAAAGCGTCCCAAACGCTCTAGGATGGACCAGGCTACCCTACTGCCCCTGTTTACCTGCATACATTGGGGACCAAGACAAAAATAGTTGCCGCTCCGTCTCTCCCGGCACCTGCAGCCGTATCGACCATTCCAACATCGATCCTCGAGGAGATACACATTCTCTGATGTTAACCTTCCAGGAACCGTTGCCGGAGGGAAAAATGGTTATAACCTGACCTTAGAAATCGGTCATGATCCTGAACTGGTCAACCTCTTCGGTGTTAAGTTCTTCCAGGAACTCTTCAGCTGCATGTTTGATATCCTTGCTTGCGGTGATGGCCCGGCCAACAACCAGGATATCAGCGCCCGCCCTGAGTGCCTCTTTCACAACATGCTGCCGGATGCCGCCCGCGGTCGCGATCAGCATCCTCTCACCGCCTGCCTTCCGGATTGCCGGAATATCGCCCCAGGCGTAATCGGTATCCTCGATGTCGATAGCCCGGTGGAGTTCAACAACATCCGGCTTCACCTTCAGTTGCCCGATGACGGCGACCGGGTCACTGACGTTGAGCATGTCAAGCACGCTGTAGATACCGGTCTTCCGGGCTTCCTGGATGGCCTTCTCAATCGTCGATAGCGGGGCGAGACCGGAGATCACAACGGCGTCAGCACCGGCGTCAGCAGCCATGCGGGTCTCCAGGTTCCCCGTATCCAGCGTCTTGAGGTCGGCGACTATGAAGGAGCCTGGCCTGATCTCATGGATCTCGGAGATGATCGAGAGTCCAAACTTCTTGATAAGAGGTGTTCCGGCCTCGAGGATCAGGTGGTCGCTCTCCGGCAGCTCCTCGAGGACCTTCCGCATATGGTTCCTGTCAACAAGGTCCATCGCAACCTGCAGGTATGGGGGGTTCCAGAGACGCTGAACCTTGAATCCCATTACGGCATGGGTTGCCCGATCTTTCTCGTGAAGGAGCGTATCGACGTCAGGGAAACGATCGAGCGCCCGGCGGATCGCGAGTTTCGTCGCGCCGTAGTTGAACCTGTATAACTTGTTGTAGTCCTCTGCAGTTGGGTGGACAAAGACGCTTGCCATGATGACGATATCCTCGATATCGATCCCCTCAAAGGCACCCTCCTCCACCAGGTCGGCGACGGCCTTTGCCACAGCTGACTGCACAGGCCCGAAGATCTGGTTCACCTGATACTCTTTCTTCAGGGTGACCTTCGGGATGATGATGGTCGAGGGTTTTGCAGGCAGGTTTGGCCTTACTACCGCAAGAAGCGGGGTATGGCCTTTGGAGAGGTGGGAGAGGGCGTTTGCAAACGCCTGCCCCACAGGTCCTTCTTTGTTTCCCATGATCAGATCTACGTGCGCAAGTTCTGCGCCGTCTCCAACCAGTGCTTCGCCGATGAGATACATATGGATGCCCTCAGATAAGTGCTGAAATGTTGGTGGACCTGGTTTAAAGACCTCCCGGTCGGATCGTCTCTATCCTGGACAGAAAACCACTGCTGCGAGGGGGATTGATTGCCGCCCGGGGTAAGTTTTTATGCGCGCCTGCATCACGGGGGATGGATCCTGGCGAGCGCGCGGGTTAGACAAGGTGGGCCTAGAGGAGATTCCCATCTATCTGATGATTGCGCCCGGGATAACTACCACCATTCTGGGGCGTTATGGCCCAAATGAGAAGAGTGCAGGCTGGCCTGCCCGTTAAAAGTTGTAAGAATGTGGGGTCGGTGAGATTTGAACTCACGATCGACGGGTCTCTCCGAACATGCATCAGTGCTCCAACGGGTCATCATCCGTCAATCAGGAGACCCATTGTTCATCATGTGCAAAGACCGCTGGAGCCCGTCGCCATTCCGGACTAGGCCACGACCCCATTGCCCTCTAATACATTGATGGCAATGCAGCATAATGATTGCGCATGAAAAAACCAGTAATCATATAACGCCGCCGACACCCATTTATATAGAATGGTTGAGGGCAGTTACGCGTGCGGAACCTCGCAGATACCTCTGCTCGGCATCACCATCGGTGAAATGCTGAACCGTATAGCCGCGGCGCACCCGGACAACGAGGCACTCGTAGCCGTCCACCAGGGTATCCGGTGGAAGTATGCGGAGTTTCTCGATCGTGTCAACACCCTGGCACGCGCCCTGATGGCGCTTGACGTGGAGCGCGGTGATCGGGTTGCCATATGGGCGCTGAACTACGCTGAGTGGGTGCTTGTCCAGTTTGCCACAGCAAAGATCGGCGCCATAATGGTGAACATCAACCCTGCATACCGGACATACGAGTTCGAGTATGCCATGAAGCAGTCTGAGGTGCAGACACTCTTCATCCAGGGCAGGTTCAAGACCTCCGACTATGTCGGGATGTTCTATGAGTCGTGCCCCGAGGCTTTTGAGGCTAAGCCAGGCCGGATAGATAGCGACAGGTTCCCGTTCTTGAAGAACGTCATATTCCTTGGGGATATCCCATACAACGGGATGTACACCTGGGACGATCTCATGGAGATGGCCGATCTCATCGCTCCTGAAGAACTCCGGGAGCGTGAAGAGTCGCTCGACTTCGACGATCCGGTCAACATCCAGTACACCAGCGGGACCACCGGCTTTCCTAAAGGCGTGGTTCTGACACATCACAACGTCCTGAACAACGGTTTCTTCGTAGGGGAAGGTATGAAGTTCGCCCATCACGACCGACTCTGCATCCCGGTGCCGTTCTACCACTGTTTCGGTATGGTTCTCTCCAACATGGCCAGCGTCACACATGGTGCCACAATGGTGCTGCCATCGCCAGTCTTTGAGGCGGAGGCCGTCCTCAAAGCCGTGCAGGACGAGCGGTGCACCGCCCTCCACGGCGTGCCGACGATGTTCATCGCCGAACTTGCGCACCCGAACTTCGAGAACTATAGGCTTGACTCGCTCAGGACGGGGATCATGGCGGGCTCGCCATGTCCGACAGAGGTGATGCGGGAGGTCAGCAAGAGAATGCACATCTCCGAGATCGTGATCGTCTACGGCCAGACCGAGACCTCACCAGGGATCACGATGACCACGACAGATGACCCGCTGGAACGGCGTGTCTCGACGGTTGGAAGACCTTTTCCTCACACGGAGGTCAAGATCATCGACCCGAACACAAAGAGGATCGTCCCCCGCGGCGAGACCGGTGAGATCTGTGCCCGCGGCTACTGCGTGATGCGGTGCTACTACAACAACCCGAACGCCACCCGGGCAACTATCGACGAGAACGGCTGGAACCATACGGGAGATCTCGGGGTGATGGACGAGGAGAACTATGTCAAGATCGTCGGCCGCCTGAAGGAAATGGTGATCCGCGGCGGTGAGAACATCTACCCGCGCGAGATCGAGGAGTTTCTCCACACCCACCCGAAGATCGCTGACGCCTATGTGATCGGGGTGCCGGACAGGAAGTACGGCGAGGAACTTATGGCATGGATCAGGGTCGATAACGGTGCGAGACTGACGGAGGAGGATGTGCGGGAGTTCTGCCGCGGCAGGATCGCGCACTTCAAGATCCCGCGCTACATCAAGTTCGTCGACGACTTCCCGATGACGGTCTCGGGCAAGATCATGAAGTTCAAGATGCGTGAAATCGCGATAAAGGAACTCGGCCTTGAGGACGAGTCAAAGGTCGAGACGGCGTGAAACCGGGGTCTGCCATGGACGGGACATCTGGTACTGAGTGGATCTTACAGGAGATCGAGTCGCTTCTGGCCGATCCTGATTTGAACAGGCTGGGCCCGGATCTTGCGGAACCTGCCTGGGATAGCCCGCTCATAGGCGTCTCGCGGGGAGACGATCCGCTGTATGCCGAGTTTAACTTGCGGGGGTGAAGGGGGCGGAGCGGGAAGTCCCCACCGTTCACGATGGGGATGAAAGCGGAGCCGCCCTTCCTTCCTGCGATAGATATATTCCTCTTGAGTATTCTATTATCATTCACCCAACATGAGGTATAAACTTGATAGGTCTGCACATTCGGTACAGGTACGTCAGGACAGGTAAGCCTCGATGCGCTGAAGGAGTATGTTGACTCGCAGATAGAGAAGTAAATGATCGTTTCCTACAAGTACCGGGCGTATCCCGATGCAACCGTGGAAACACGGCTGAACACTGCACTTGATACCTGTAGGTGGCTCTACAACAAACTTCTCGAAGAATGCAACACGGCAGCACGAGAGGGTGGGATCTCTCCGACGATGCGGGGAACGCAGGCGCGGATCGTCACGCTGAAAGAGGAGAATCCTGCACTCAAGGACGTATACTCTAAAGTGCTCCAGATGGTCAACTATACCCTCTGGAGCAACATCGCTGCACTCTCGCAGACAAAGAAGAGAGGACGGAAGATCGGCAAACTCCGATTCAAGAGTGCAGCCCGATACCGGACGCTCAATTATAATCAGTCGGGTTTCAAGATCGATCGCGAGCGTAGTTCGATTACGTTCTCGAAGATCGGAACGATTCCGTTCAACATGCACCGACCCTACACCGGGAAGGTGAAGGGTGTCCTGATCACCCGTTCCGGCGATAGATGGTATGTGATCATTCAGACAGAGCAGGAGGTCTACAAGTCAAAGCGTGAAGGGCAGTCTGTCGGTATCGATGTCGGGTTGGATTCGTTTGCGGTCGATAGTGACGGTGCAGTGATCGAGAACCCCAGGTTCTATGAACATTCTCTTGGCAGGATCAAGAAGATCCAGCGGAGTCTTGCCCGGAAACAACGGTTCTCGAAAAACTGGAAGAAGGCAAAAAGGAAACTGGAGAAGGTCTATGATCATGTCGCCAACCAGAAGAACGATTTCCTGCACAAACTCTCCCGTCAGTACGTTGACACCTATGCGACGATCTGTGTTGAAGACCTGAATATCAAGTATTTGAAAGAGAACGGCAAATCTCGCGGGCTCCGGAGAAGTATCCACAGTGCGTCGTGGGGACGATTTTATTCTTACCTCTCGTACAAGGCTGAAAGTGCTGGTACGGAACTCGTCAAAGTCGATCCCCGCGACACGACACAGATGTGTTCGAACTGCGGAAGCATCGTGAAAAAGACGCTCTCCGAGAGAGTCCACGAATGCCCATACTGTGGGTTTGTTGCCGATAGAGATTACAATGCTGCGGTGAATATCCACCGCGTGGGGATGGAACAGCCCTTTGAGCCTGTGGAGCCAAGACCTCTACATCACATCTCTGTGGTGCAAGTGTTGGCCATGAAGCAGGAAGCCCCGCCCGAGAGGCGCGGGTAGTTCACAGAGAAGATCGGACCGTTTTACTGGACGCCTCTTGATGCGTTCCGGACCAGATTTCCAGAGGCCGATCTTGCGGACTCACATCTTGCTGTCATAGTCTGGGTGTTGCCGCAGACCGAAGCGACCCGGCGCGAGCATAGGGTGTGCACCTCGTTTCCCTCACGCCGCTGGAGCCTTGCCCGGCACTACGGCGAGGCTGTGAACGACCGCATCCGCGACCACATTGCCCGTCTTCTTACCGATGCCGGATACCCGGCCGCCGCTCCGGTCAGGCTGCCGGAGTTCCGGCGCGAGGTATCGGAGCGGTCTGGAATCGCTTCATGCTGGTCGGAGCGGCACGCTGCTTATGCATCGGGTCTCGGGACGTTCGGTCTCTGCGATGGGCTGATCACGGAGCGGGGCAAAGCGGTGCGCCTGGGCTCGGTCGTGGCCGCGGTAGACATCCCCGCAACGCCGAGACCGTATCACAGCAGGACTGAATACTGTCTCCGTCTGGCGGGTGGAGAATGCGATGCCTGTATCCGACGCTGTCCGGCAGGTGCGATCTCGGAGGCTGGTCACGACAAGGAGCGCTGTTTTGCCTATATCCGGGAGACGGCAATGCCCCATGTCGAGGGCGAACTAGGGTTTCCGGTCTCAAGTTGTGGTCTCTGCCAGACGGGTGTCCCCTGCGAGTCCAGGCGACCGCGGTGAGAGAGCAGGTCTTGCCCGATCCCAGGGAATCTTTACGGCCGGTATTATCCCTGATTTGCGGTTCCTCATCGATACAGCGTTCGGGAGTGTCTGAAGGGGTGCGCGATCCGGAGAAGGAAAGCGTTCCGGAAGGTCACCATCGAATCGCCCGCATAAACCGTCCCCGGATCTCCCCGGGGACGAGGACGACGTGGATGAAGGTCGGGCCCCGGCCCCGGTTCTCCTGTCCTCGTCCTGAACCCTGCACTTCCTCTGGATCCCGGCGGCTCGGGCGAGAAGTTCCATGTCCACCGCCCGTCGACTGGTTCCCGGTGCCCCCGAACGCCTTGTTGTCCAGGCAGACGAACGTGAGGTTCTCCGTGGCTTCCGCGGTCCCGAGCAGGCAGGGAAGGATGATGATCCGAAAGCACCTTCTTCCCGGGAGCAGTCACCCGTTTTCAAGCATCGCGTCGTGAGGGTCGTTGATGAGCGATACAGGTTTCCGGTGCCGAGCATCAACCTCACCGAGACCGGGTATTCCCGGCGGATAAAAGAGGTCTTCTTGAGAGCCCCAGCCGAGATTTGAACTCGGGACCTGCTGATTACAAGTCAGCCGCTCTGCCACCTAAGCCACTGGGGCATACCCTAATGGTAAGAGGTCTGCGGTAAAAAAGGTGGCGCCGCGGTGCCGCTCACCCATCGCCGGCGTCACCCGGTCGGTGGCCGTGCTCCCAGACGACCTCACCGTCGTAGAGGATCTGCCGGATCCGATGATAGGGGATGCAGGCGGTGTGGGTTCCGGCGTCCACCTCCATGTAGGGCGCCTCGAGCGCAACGACCCTCTCGCCCCGAACCGTCGAGCGGTCGCCGGGCGCACCGCGGTCTACGTAATCGATCTCAACACGGGAGAAGTCATACCCGGGGTCGTGGTAGAGCCGTAGAAGCAGCCGGTGACTTGTCCGCATCATTCACCATGACCAGATAGCACCGGCGGGGCATAAATGTGTAAGGTCATCAAGCCTCTTTTCTGACGCACAAAAACCACCATCCCTGCCCCCTCGATACGAGGGCTTGGCAGGCAGCGTGTGGCGATAACCCCCCCGGATACCGTGCACGGGGTGCAGGAAACAGCGTCCTGGTGGGGGATCCACCGGCACGCTGGTTGGTGCTCTCCATGACACTGTATCGATGGGATATCGCCCCCCAGGGAGGGGCTGACGGGGAGGGGGAGGCGAATCCCCCCTGTCTCCGCAGTCTCTGGTTGAACGGCATTCGCTGAAACACCCCTGCCGCCCGGCGCTGCGTGGCGATTGCACCTGTAAGGCCGTGTCCGGGACGGTCTCATAAACGTTTTCAGAAGCGATTCGTCTGGGTATGGATACACGAACTCTCCCTGGCGCTTCATCGATGAAGAATCACAGATCAGATGAAGGCTGATGGAAAGATAGTCTGCAGCGAGGCACGTCCCCTTGAAATCTCTTCGGGAGAGGTTTATCAAACAGGGGGAACATTGGATTGATAACCCGCGGGCAGCGCGGCCGGTTCTGTGCAACGTTCAATATAGAGTAACACAGAAGTAACAGCAGGATGTCGCACCTCACCGTGGATCTCGGGGGCCGGCCCGGCCTTGACTGCCGGGGGTTCTGCTCGTACTGTTACTTCAAACACGTCAGGGAGACAACCGCCTTCGGCTGCAGGCACTGCCTCCCCTTCAAGAAAGGCTGTGACTACTGCACCCGCGGCGTGCGTGAGGGCTACGAGGGTTTCAAAGATCTCAGGACGGTCGCCGAGGAGACGCTTGCAAACCTCCAGATGATGAGCGGAGACCTCGACCGTGTCACAATCAGCGGCGGCGGCGACCCTAGCTGCTACCCTGAGTTCTATGACCTCATCGAACTGCTCGGGAGCATGGAGGTGCCGCTCCACATAGGCTACACAAGCGGCAAGGGGTTCGATGACCCCGGGGTCGCCGATCACCTCATCGATAACGGCCTCTCCGAGGTCTCATACACCATATTTGCAGCCGACCCCGGGCTCCGGAGAGACTGGATGCACGACCCCACGCCGGAAGCCTCGCTCGCCGTCCTCGATCGGTTCTGTGAGGAGATCGATGTCTATGCCGCCGCTGTTATCATCCCCGGTGTGAACGACGGCGATGTTCTGGAGCAGACCTGCGCCTGGCTGGATGAGCGTGGCGCAAAAGGGCTGATCCTTATGCGGTTTGCAAACCGCACCGAACAGGGGCTCATCCTCGGCAACGCCCCCATCCTCGAGGGGCAGCGCATCCACACGGTCGACGAGTTCCAGAACCTCGTCACCGACCTGAACGAGCGGTTCTCTATGAAGATCAGCGGAACCCCGCTTGGCGACCCGAGCATCGGTTCGCCGTTTGCCATCCTCCACGAACCCGACCTCCTCAGAAAACTCCCCCGCGTCCAGAGGCGTGCAACCGTTATCACCGGGAGCGTCGCCGCCCCATACATCCAGCGGATACTCTCGATACGCGGTTCGACCTCCAGGGTTGTTGCGGTCAGAAAGGAGATCGCGTGCCTCATCACCGCCGACGACCTGGCGGGCGTGGACCTCTCAAAACTCGAAGATGTCGTGATCATCCCCGGTCGGGCGTTCGTCCACGACGCCGAGGCAAAGGAGATCCTCTCCGCCGACGGCGTCGACCGCGACGTTCTGCGCGGCCCCGATATGCTGACAGCCGACGCGGAGACGAGCATGGGGATGACCCGCAATGAGGTGCTCGATAAGGAGATGGAAGGGATCGCGGCCCTGATCAACACAATCAACCGCTACGGCCGTTGATCCACCAGCCCGAGGAACCGCTCGATCAGCCACTCGTTCCTGACCTCCGGGTGGAATAGGAGGCCGTAGAGGGGGAGGGAGTGGTGCCGGATCGCCTGAACGCAGTCTTCTGAGGCCGCGAGCACCGTGAACCCATCAGGCACACCGACGGCGCACCCACGCACCTCGTAAGCGGAGAACCTCTCTTTCCCGGCAAAGAGTGGATCAGAGGCGAGAACCTCCACCTCCGTCATCCCGATCCCGCAGCCGGGTTCAGCCCCGGCGCCAAACGCCGCGGCGAGCGCCCGCATCCCGGAGGATATCCCGAGCACCGGGCGGTCGAACTCAAGGAGCCAGCAAAAGAGGTCGAGCCGCTCCGCAAACCCGGTGTCCATCAGCACCGTGCCGCAGAGGATTGCCCCATCCGCGGCTGCGATATCGGTTGCGCTGAGCGCTTTGTAATGGCGGACGTCAAACTCTCTGCCCGACTTCCTGAGGAACCGCTCGATAGGTGCAACAAACTCCTCCCGCGAGAGCGAGTCCTCACGGTAACAGAGGTCGATGACCAGGATCATCGTCCCACCAGCCGCGCCCGCTCTATCCTGAGGACGCCGTTGTGGTTCCGGTAGACCCTCGACCCCTCCTCGATCACGATCCGTCGGGAGAAGAATGGGGCGTCGATGACGAACGTCTCGAACTCCCCGCCCTCGCCTGTAAGGGTGATCCGGTCTTTGCGGGCGATCATACGGAGCTCATCGAGAGTGCGGCGGTCGATCTCCCTGCCGAGCCACGACTCATCGAAGGGCGATGCAAAGACGCCCGTTATGACGACCCGGAACCCGGCATCCAGGAGTTCCTCCATGTAGCCCTCCTGGTCTGCAAGCCAGAGCGGGTTGAAGCACCATAGCCCCAGTTCATAGCAGATCCGCTGGAGACGCGTTGCCTGGTAGACCGAGAGGATCGCCCCGGTCACAACGCCATCGATCCCGAAACGTTCCCGTGCGGAAAGGAGTGCATGCCGAAGGTCCAGCAGTTCGGTCTCTTCCTCGCCCTCCGTCTCCATCTCCAGGAGCGGCAGTCCGGCGGACCTGGCTTGCAGCGCGGCAAACCGGATGTTGGGGGTGTGGAACATGTAACTCTCCGGGTTCCGGGAGACGATCGTGATCAGGCAGACCACCTCCTCCTTCTGCATCGCCTTCCAGCAGGCGAAGGCCGAGTCTTTCCCGCCGGAGAAGAGAACACCGAGTCTCATATCTGGTTCCCGTAATCTTCTGCGCAGGGCACGATAAGCCCTCCCGTCGGCAGCGGAAGGATCATTTTTATATACTATTCTGACGTTTAGGCGATTTGGGAGTGACTGTCACGAAGGTTGAAGGCGACCACCACACTGAGATGGAGATTCAGATGGTAGTGGACTGTATCTTGGTTGACTACCGGGTGGACGCCGCGTTTCGAGACCGGGTGGTCGATGCGCTGATCGAGTGGGCGGAGGAGCACCCGGCTGAGTGGGAGGGACTCCTTGAACGCTGCCGGCAGCGCCAGTCGGTGCCGGTGTAAAGATCGCGGGATCTTCCCCCTGCGTTGCTTGAAAAACCGGAGTGCGAGGGGTGAGATTTGAACTCACGAACTCCTGCGAGACCAGGCCCTCAACCTGGCGCCTTTGACCTGGCTTGGCAACCCTCGCACCTATACGGTGACGGCTGACGCATCGGTTGCGTTGCCGCACCCTTATTCGCCTCACTCAATCAGTTTTCCTGCATAAAATACATTTGTGCGGGGCGGGGTGGCATCATATCAACGATCTGGACTGTAAACTCGCCACTCTTTCTCGGCGGTATCTGCGGGGAGCCGTCAAGACCGCCACCGTGTACGCCTTTCGCGATATACTCTATCACCCCAAGGCGGGCAGTAGATTGGCGAAGATCAGGGGAAAATTGTGCCAGGGCAGAAACAGTATTCCTCAGAGATGTTTCACTGTGACGGTGTGTGCCAGGGCAGGACACACCCTCGCTGGTGTCCGGCTAAAAAATTGGTTACAGATATGGTAGGGTGGACGTGCAGAGGGGAGGTTTTCCATCAGTGGTGGCCCGACCCATTGTTAGTATGAAATACATGTTATATATGTTTACCTAATATGACAAAATTAAAGACATGTAATACCATCATCCTCACACGCGTTTCCCCCAGCCAACGCCCTCTTTTCCGTCCGTCCCAGCGCCGGATGAAAAACACGGTTTCTCACCTGGTTTTTTGCCCTCATCGGATGAAAGGTTTTTCGCCCCTGAAAGCCTTCACTTCAAAGGTGATGTTATGGCGATTGATTGGTACAATGAGTTCGTTGATCTCGACCATACCCCCGGCCCGGACGAACTTGTAGCACTCTACTACTTCGAACCCGCTGAAGGGGTCAGCAAGGAGGAGGCGGTTGGCCGGATCGCCTCAGAGAGTTCGACCGGGACCTGGACAACGCTCTTTACCATGCCACCACGGATGCGCGACCTCCAGGCGAAGGCCTTCGAGATCGAGGGGAACTACGTGAAGATAGCATACCCCCTTGCTCTCTGGGAAGAGGGGAACGCCACCCAGCTCCTGAGTGGCATCGCCGGGAACATATTCGGCATGAAGGCGTTAAACCGCCTCCGGTTGATCGACGCCACGCTCCCGGCCGGCTACATCCAGCACTTCAAGGGCCCGCACTTCGGTATCGAGGGCATCCGCGATATGATGCGGGTTCACGGCCGGCCGCTCACAGGCGCCGTCCCAAAACCGAAGGTCGGTTTCACCGCAAAGGAGCACGCTGAGGTGGGCTACGAGACCTGGATGGGTGGGTTTGACTTCGTCAAGGACGACGAGAACCTGACCTCTCACTCGTTTAACCGTTTTGAGGATCGCGTCAGCGCAATGACAGATATGCGCGATCGCGCCGAGCAGGAGACCGGTGAGGCAAAGTCCGCGTTTATCAACATCACGGCCGATACGGAAACCATGAAAGCGCGGGCGGAGATGCTTGCAGACTACGGCTGGAACTACGCGATGATCGATGTCGTTGTGGCGGGAACGGCCGCGGTCGCGGCACTGCGTGACCACTGCTCCGACCTCGGACTTGCAATTCACGCTCACCGCGCGATGCACGCAGCCTTCGATCGTGACGAGCGCCACGGGATCACCATGCAGTTCCTGGCGAAATTGATGCGGTTGATCGGCGTTACTCAGATCCACACCGGGACTGCCGTAGGTAAACTGGTCGGCACCAGGGCCGAGGCCACGCTGCTTGCGGACATTCTCCGGGAGCGGCGCGTGAACGCTCTCCCCCACATGGCCCTGGAGCAGGACTGGGGCGACATAAAAAGCGCCTTCCCTGTCTCCTCCGGCGGACTCCACCCAGGACTCGTCCCGGACGTCCTCGATATATACGGAACCGACCTTGTCCTCCTTGTGAGCGGCGGGATCCACGGCCACCCTGAGGGGACCAGGGCGGGTGCGATGGCCGTCATGCAGGCGATCGAGGCCTGGCAAGAGGGGGAGAGCCTCGACGAGAAGGCAAACCATGCACCGGAACTCAAGAAAGCCATGGAGAAGTGGGGCTACTACAAGCCGAAGTGACTGCCGGCTCAAGAGCCTTTGAGGGCTTCTCAAAAGGCGGTTTTTCCGGGTGTGGCCTGCACGTTACAGGAAGTGCCCCTCAGGGTGATGCCTGAGTTCACCGGATACGCTGAAAAGAGGGAGGCCATTCCACCATTTCCCCTATTTTTGATTCCCCCACGGTCCAGTGCCCCAGAGAAGATGTTTCAGCGTTCAAGTCACGTTTAGACCAGATGAGATTCCTCTGCGTCCAGGATTTGGCTTCTCCTGGCGGTCGTCGCTCACTGCACGCCGTTGACAATCCGCAGGATCTGGTGAATGGAGGCGCTGGAAGAACCGGATGATCTGGTTTTTAGAAAGAACAGAGGCATAAGGCCCCCGACGAGAGATGGGGTAGCAGTCACGAATGTTTCGAGGCCATCTCAAGACCTCACCGTTGCACCATCTTCGCGA
Organism: Methanoculleus receptaculi; assembly: GCF_033472595.1. Taxonomy (NCBI): domain Archaea; kingdom Methanobacteriati; phylum Methanobacteriota; class Methanomicrobia; order Methanomicrobiales; family Methanomicrobiaceae; genus Methanoculleus; species Methanoculleus receptaculi. The sequence goes on from NZ_CP137642.1 coordinate 1,291,230, forward strand.
TCCTCACGAGTCCCTCCCGGAACTCATCGATGTAGCCCTGCATCGAGAGGCTCCCCTCCGGGAATGGACAGTCGATATCGTAGAGTCGCTCAATTATCGGATCCGAGGGGAGCAGGTCGACGGCGACCCCGCTCTCTTTTGAGGCTTCGACCACCGCCTTCCTGAACGGCCCGATGCAGTAAGCAAGTCGGTGCCGGTAGGTATCCCGGGTCTTCTCAAGGTAACCTTTCAACCGATAGACCTCTATCCGGTGAAAGTCGCGCCGGATCCGCTCGTCCGTTGTCCTGCCGAGCATGTAATGGTAGTTACAGAACGGGTACATGCACTCAAGTTCCGCAGGAACCGTCCCGCAGGTGCCAAAGATGACGATATGATAGTCCGCAGGATCCAGGACCTCATCGATGATCCGGCGAAAAAGCCGATGGCTCGGGCTCTGGCTGTAGGGTTTGCGCACCGCACAGGGGAGAAAGAGGCCAATCTCTCTTGGTGCCACCGCATAATCATCGATGATAAACCGGTACGCGTCCTCAAACTCCTTCCGGTAGAACGGCGGGTCAAATATCTCAATCCGATTCCCATGCCGGTCCTGCACAACCTCGACCACCCGCGGTCCGGTCTTACGCATGTGCAACCACCCTGTCGGCCTGCATGACTGGAGATTACCCCCTGAACCGGGTAGAGATTTGATCCGTGAAGCGGAAAAAGCATTCTGGAAAGGCGTATTCCTGCCGCCCGGTGGGAGTTGCGTGCAGAGATCTGCAGCGCAGCCAGAGTGAGAGGGCGACCCCGAAGCCCATCAAACCACCGCTTCCAGGCTGTGGCACAATTCAGGATGAGGCAGTTTTCATACGAATGGATGCGGCTGGCGGGTTAACCCCCCGCCGCACCCGAAATTCGTGGCGTCCGGTCTGTTCTTTCCATTGTGGTGGTTCCGCAGCATAGTAAGCCTGCCCGCTTATATCATCAGATATGGCTCGGCTTTCATGTACTCCCGGCATACAGTCGTTGCGTAGTGACCGGGCGGGAGGCTGAACCGTAGCCGGACGTCGGTGCCAGAGACCTGTGCCTCCACGTTGCTCGACAGGCTTATCGCGCGTAGAGCCCCCGAGAACGCCGTCTCCACAAACCTGGAGGCGCGTTCAAAGTCCGCGGCCTCGATACCGCGCCTCTGCACCAGGTCGCGCATGATATCGTCCATCGGCCCGTACACTCTCACCGGTTCAGCACCCGGGATGAAGAGGGCTATCCGGCAGCGTCCGCGCCGGATCTGGATTCGGGCCGCCTGGTGGTTCCGCGCCGTGACAACATCCTCCCGCCCGTTTTCAAAGAGGAGTCGGTCGCCGATCTCGGGTTCGTTGAGCTGGAGACCGGCATCTATGCGGGCGGAGAGAGCGTGGTTGAAGAGGCAGGACTGGAACGCGCTCACAAAGAGTGAGAGGAGTTTCGGCGGGAGAACCCGGAGCGCGCCGGCGTAGTCGCCGGGGTTTGCTGCCAGATGGTTTGCCATCGCCCGCTCGTAGGTCAGCCTTACGGGAAGGTCGGCAAGCGCCGCTCGTGCGTCTCCCGTCTCGAGAAACCGCGTTCGCGCCTGCTGGACATCCAGGGGCTCCATCGGGTATGCCCGGCCGATGTATGCGGCAACAGCACCCTCATAATCTCCCTTGAGTATCTTCTCACCGACAATGTGGGTGACCGGCCGGATTACGCCGAACCTCTGCACCCCGTAGTAGTTAGGTACCCCTGCAGAGACCGCCTCCGTGACCGTCTGCACCCGTGCCGGAAGATCCTCTATGAGACACTCCCTGATAACGATCTCAAACCGGTTGCCCGCAAGGCTCCCGAGACTGAGCGGGTGTTGTGACCGCCCCACGACCTCGAGAGAGATATCCTTGAGGTGCACCCCCTCGACCGCCTCCGGGGGGACGTCGTAGATGGATATGAACTGGGTTGTCACCGCGTTCTTGTCCTTCGTTCCCGCCCAGGAGATCCGGCGGTGACTGAGACCAAGATGCCTTGCAATCTCCCTGACCGCCCGCTGGAGTTCCCAGCTGGTCTTGGTGAGCCGGCATATGAGGTAGGGCCCTTCCTGGTCGGGGATTGGAAGAGGGAGTTCCTCGACGACGAAGTCTGCGGGGGTTGAACGGAGTCGGCCGCCGATCCCCGGGGTCTCCGAGGCGTAGTAGCGCATCCCGAGATCGCGTTCGAGGGGGTAGGTTGAGGGCATCATAGCAGCGGAAGGTCTCCGGTGATCCTGTCCAGGTCTTCGGAGCGGGCGGGTCCAAGACCGAGTGCCGTCACCGTTCCAGGGGGGATCTCGGTCATCCCGGCATCCTGGATGATCGCTGCCGGGATGCCCGCCCGCTCGGCAATGGTCTTGAGTTCAAAGAGGTCGCGCTCAGAGGGCACCTTCAGCACCACTTTCTTCTGCCCCTCATCGAGCCAGGCTTTCTTCGCCGTCTTATCGGCCTTTTCAAATGCAGTTACGGCGGCGTGGGCGATCTGGGCGCACTTCTTGCCGCAGGTCATCTTGATGTCGGCACGCACAATCAGGCACTGTTTCCACTTGAACTCCCGTTCCTCAGGCATTCCGTAATATCTGGGCTATCATCCGTCAAATATACATCTGTGGGGGCGATACCCGCTCCGGGCCCCAGAGCCGATCCCCTTCAGCGTGTGTTTTTCAGGATCATCATCCCCCTCATAATGCCAGTTGCGGCAGCATCGCGTTGTGCAGGCAAAGATCCAGTCCGCAATATCACGCTCTGGAGGGGGAGTATACAAAAATTATGAGAGGAACCGTATTTTACGCCGCCACTCCTTCTACAGGCTTCTGTTATGGCAAATTATAAATAAACTGAAGGCCATAGGGACATCTCGAAAGAGGTGAACAATCATGGTAGACCGTGAAGAATTACTTACTGCATCCCGGCGGGAGATCTATGACAGTGTTCCGAAGATCGTCGTCGGGGTTGTTGTAGCGTTTCTCATCTGGCTCTTTGGTGTGCTGATCTTCCAGCCGCTTGCAAATATGCTCGGCGATCCGCTCATCTTTGGCCTGGTAGGGCTTGGAAGCCTGATCTCGGCGATAATCCTGATCGCACTCGTGCTGATCTTTATTGGCATCTTCAAGGAGGTCATTGACGTCACAAACGCACTGGCGGGGTATGCTGCCGCGGCTTATTCCCGAAAAGAGACATCCGACGAGAAACTGGAGCGTTACCAGCGGGCGTTCCGTGGCATCGCCTACGTGATCCTCGCCGTCATCGCGTTCCTCTTCCTCCTGCCGTTCATCGCGGGGATCATACCGGTTCTCGCGGGCATAGTGCTTGTCATCCTGGTTATCTGGGCAATCTTTATCCTCTTCCGGAGCGGAAGGCTTTTCTCCGGGGAGATCGAGCGCTGGGCTGCTGATGCCACCCGAAAGATCGAGTCGCATCGGGAAGAGATGGAGCGGGAAGAGGGCCGCGAAGAGTAGGCCTATGAACAGGATCTCAATCTACCTCATTTTTGTGGCTATATGGGTGGCTGCCTCCGCTGCAGTTGCCGCGTTTCCGGAAATCCTTGCGCCTGTTGCCGTGGCGCTCAATGCCCCCCTGCAGGAAACGATTGCAGTCTTCCTCTCCTTGATGCTCGTGCTGACCATCATCTTCCTTCTGCTCATAGGCCTGGAAGCCGGGCGGGCGGTGACAGAACATCTCCGGTAGTCACCTCTTTTGGTGCATCCTTTCTGTTATCGTGACGAAGTCGCGAGGATGCCGCATACGGCTCGTGCTCTGGAGAGAGTGCATACATTTTCCTCGCCGCAACCCCCTGCTGCAATTTGCCTGAACGGAGGAACCGATGGTTCCGGTCTCGGGCGGCTTAAAGCCCTGGAACACCTTCAGGACCAATAAATTTGAAAACTCTGCAGAGAGAGTTTATTGCTGTGAGATGTTACCTCTCTGAAGAATGGCCATGGAGCAGAACACCCCTTTGAGGCGTGATAGACTGACGTGGGATGTTATCGTTGTGGGTGCAGGGCCCGCCGGGAGCGCTGCAGCACGGGCCTGTGCTGAGGAAGGGCTCTCGACGCTCTGCATCGAGGAGCACGGGACAATTGGCCATCCCGTTCAGTGCGCCGGGCTCCTTTCCACCTCTGCGTTTGCGGAGTGCGGTGTATCGAGACGCTCCATCTTAAACGAGGTGAGCGGCGCCCGAATGTTCTCTGGCCTCGGCGGGGAACTCCTCTTTGATGCAGGTGTCACAAAGGCCTTTGTCGTTGATCGCGGTCTGCTCGACCGCGGGATGGCCGAAAAAGCGGCGGACGCCGGGGCGGAGTTCCGGTTGAAGACCAGCGCGGCCGGTATCCGGGGCACCGCTCTCCTGACCCGCGGCGTTCGCGGTCGCGAGGAGGTCTCGTACCGTCTCCTGATCGCCGCCGACGGCCCGCGGAGTTCCATCGCTCGAATGCTCGGGTTCCAGCGGCCGCAGGTCTACCTTGCCGGGATCCAGGCCGAAGTCCCCTGCTCCATCAACCCGCGTTGCGTTGAGTTGCACCCCAATGCCTCGCCAGAGTTCTTCGGATGGACGATCCCGGTCTCACCGAACCGGGCCAGGGTCGGTCTATGTGCCAGGGAGCATGCAAAAGAATATTTTGACAGTTTCATCGCCAGGTACGGGGGGAGCGTGCTCCACCTTGTGACCGGGGTCATCCCCCTCGGCGTCATGCCGCAGACCTGCGGTCACCGGACACTCATCGTCGGCGACGCGGCCGGGTTTGCTAAACCCACCTCCGGCGGCGGGGTCTACACTGGCGTTCGTTCCGCAAAGCACGCGGCTGCCGTTGCGGCGGCATGCTGCTCGGCGGGGGCGTTTGATGACGAGCATCTCCGTGAGTATGAGCGCCGATGGAGGGAAGATTTCGGGAGGGAACTCGATATAGGGATGAAAGCGCTCAGGCTGCGCCAGCGTATGACGCCCGAAGAGATCGATCGCCTATGCCGTGCTCTCGACAACCCGGACGTCATCAGGACGATCGTGGAGCACGGCGACATCGACCGGCCGGGCAGCCTGCTTCGCAAACTTGCCTTAAAACCGGCAGTGGTCAGGGCTATGGGTATACTTTTCGCATCGGAAGTACGCCGGATTATTACCGGTTGAGGTAACCATATTGTTTAGTAATACATTTATACTAAAAAGTGCTACAATCGCATCAGATGCGTTATGCATATCCCTGATGCTTTCATACCTATTGGGCAGGCCCTGATCTACTGGGTAATAGCCCTGATCTTTGTTGCCCTCGCTCTCCGCTGGGCGCGGCGGTCGATGGGAGAGGAGAAGGTGCCACTCGTCGCCGTGCTCGCCGCCGGCATCTTTGCCATCCAGGCATTGAACGTCCCCATCCCCGGCGGGACGAGCGGGCATATGGTCGGTGCGGCACTTGCGGCAATCGTCCTCGGGTCGCCGTATGCGGGTGTCTTCGTCCTGACACTGGTACTCCTGGTTCAGGGGGTCATCTTCGGCGACGGCGGTATCACCGTGATGGGTGCGAACATCATCAACATGGGCGTGATCGGCGGGTTCATCGGCTACTACGGTTACACCGCGGTCAGGAGGCTGATCTCGAACGCCTACGCTGCAGCATTCATCGCAGGCTGGGCGTCGCTCTTTATCTCTGCAATCCTCTGTGTGGTTGAACTTGCAATCGCCGGCACGTTCCCTCTCACAGTCGGGCTTACCATGATGGGCGCCTACCACGCCATCATCGGTCTCGTCGAAGGGGGCATCACCGCGATAGCGCTCTACCTGATAGCGTCGGCGCGACCGGACATCCTTGAACACCCTCTGGGGGTGGGCACGTAATGGAGGCAAAACGGTTTGTCATAATCGGCATCGCGGTCACTCTGGTGATCGCAATCGCTGCGCCCTTCCTCGCGTCGAGCAACCCCGATGGGCTTGAGAGCGCGTTCTTCAGCATATACGGTGCGAAGCCCTTCATGGGCAGCGACCTTGACGAAGAGGCTGCCGCCGCTGCAGAGGAAGAGGTGGTGGCGGTGACAGGAAACGACTTCTCGCATCAACCCCTGATGCCGGATTACAGCATACCCGGGATGGATAAGGCGGGGGAGGTGCTTGCGATCGTGATCGGGACGCTGCTCATGCTTGGGCTGGTGTTTGCGGTTGCGAAGGTCTCTGCCCGGCCAGACAATTAGATACCTCAAAAACTCCCAACCTTTTGTTGCTATGCACCTGATCGAGACACGTGAACTCACCCACGTCTACCGCGGCAGCATCCGCGCCCTGGAGAGCGTGAACTTTATTGCAGAGCGAAAGGCGCGAATCGCTGTCATCGGGCCAAACGGTGCCGGGAAGAGCACGCTCTTCAAGCACTTTAACGGCATCCTCAAACCAACCTCCGGCGGGGTGCTGGTCCGGGGTGAGCCCATCACAAAGGAGAATCTCCGTGAGGTGCGCAAGTTTGTCGGGATCGTCTTCCAGAACCCGGACGACCAGATCATATCCCCCACCGTGGAGCAGGACATAGCCTTCGGCCCGATCAACCTTGGTCTCGATGAGGAGACGGTTGCTCACCGTGTCGAGGAGGCACTGCGTCTGCTCGGGATCGAGGACCTCCGCGAGCGCGCGCCGCACCACCTCTCCGGCGGCGAGAAGAAACGTGTCGCCATAGCCGGCATCCTGGCGATGGAGCCGCAGGTGCTGGTGCTCGACGAACCGACCGCGGGGCTTGACCCCCAGGGTGTCGAAGACCTTGTGACGTTTATCAACCGGCTGCCCGAGGATTACGGTATGACCGTGATCTTCTCGACCCACCATCTCGACCTGGTGGCGGAGATGGCGGACTTCATCTATGTGATGGATCGGGGAAAGGTCATGGGTTCCGGGACGGTGGAGGAGGTCTTTGCCAGACCGGAACTCCTCACCCGGGCAAAACTCGATGTGCCGCCCATACCGAGGCTGATCCGGTCGCTCCAGGAGAACGGTGTGGAGATCGAGATGGCCTACACCTACAGGGATGCCGAGAAGGCGTTCCTTGATGCATACATGCGAGAGAGATGATCGACGATCTGTACTCCATCGAGAGGTCCGCTTACGGAAAAAGCGTCATCCACCGACTGGATGCAAGGATAAAACTCCTATTGGCCCTTGCTGCCATCGTGGCCATCGTGGCGCTGCCGTACTCTACGAAGGTCTACACCCTGGGTGCCGCTTTCCTGGCTCTCTTTCTCCTTCTCTGGGCGGCATCACGCCTCTCTCCGCTGGTCTACCTCCGGAGGCTTGCTCTCCTCATGCCGTTCGGGATATTCCTGGTGGGGTTCCAGGCCTTTCTAAAGAACCCCTATTACGATGCGTTTCATACGGTTGCAACCCTGCCATTCGGGCTCGAGATCTACGCGGAGTCGCTGGAGTTTGCGTCGATCCTGTTCGTGAAGTTCATCGTCAGCATATCGTTCATCATCCTGCTCTCATCGACAACCAGGATGCAGGATATGATCGAGGCGGCAGGGAGGCTCGGTCTGCCGCGAGAGTTCACCCTCACACTCGGGATGATGGTCCGCTACATCTTTGTCTTTGCCGAGATGTTCGGGAGGATACGGACGGCGATGTCGACCAGGTGTTTTGATCCCATGGACCGCCGCCTCCCGTACCGCTACAGGCTGCACCAGGTCGGCTACACCGTGGGAACGATGTTTATACGTTCATACGAGCAGGGGGAGCGCACCTATACAAGTATGCTCTGCCGGGGCTACGGGGGAAAGGCCGGCCTCTATATACGCAAAAAAACCCTCAATACCGGGGAAATGGTCTTTGCAGCCGCCACACTTGGTTTTATCGTGCTATCAACAGTGATGATCTACCTGCACCCATAGAGTGCCGCTGGTGGCGCCCATCTCTTCCAGCGGCGGATTGCGTGGAGGCTGCACCTAAATTCTGCCCTGGAACCGCCAATCCGGGGGTCTGGCTGGCGGGGGAGAAACAGTGGCCGGGGAGATGAACTGATGGCCATTCAGCGGCAGCCTGGAGCGTGATCCCTGGCGCCTACTCCTCGTCCCTGTCTTCCGCATTCAGGATCGTGAACCCGACAACGCGATCACCATCATCGAGCCTCATTATCCGGACACCTCGCGTGCCCCGTTTCTGTATCGAGATCTCAGAGACCTTTGTTCTGATCACGATCCCGGAAGCGCTCATAACGATGATCTCGTCGTTCTCATAGACCGCTATCGACCCGACGACCGTACCGCCCCTCGCATCGGCAACGATGTTCCGCACACCGAGCGTGCCCCTGCCGTGGCCGCGGAACTCATCAAACTCGGTTCGTTTCCCGAAACCCTGCTCCGTGATGGTGAGGAGATGATCCCCCTCCACCGCCGTCACCGACTGCAGTGCATCACCGTTGCGCAGCCTGATCCCCCGGACACCCATGGCGTTCCGGTGAACCGGGCGGACGGAGTCTTCGTGGAACCGGAGGCTCTGGCCGAACCTGGTCGTCAGGATCAGTTCCTGGTTGCCGTCGGTCATCTTCACGTCCACCAGCGCATCGTCATGCCTGAGTTTGATGGCATTGATCCCGGTCTGGCGCGGACGCGAGAACTCATCGAGTGGCACCTTCGCGACCGTGCCGCCTCTCGTTGCAAAGAAGAGGTAGCGGTCAGGCTGAAACTCCCTGACCGGGATCACCGCGGTAACACGCTCATCTCCGGCGAGGGGCAGGAGATTGACAAGGGCTTTGCCTCTGCCCGTCCTCTGCCCCTCCGGAAGGTCGTAGACCTTCAGCCAGTAGACCCTTCCTCTGTCGGTGAAACAGAGGAGGTGATCGTGCATGCTGGCTGCAAAGACCCTCTCTACACCGTCATCCTTTTTTGTGGCCATGCCTATGACGCCGCGGCCACCGCGCCTCTGGTTCCGGTAGGCATCCAGGTCGATCCTCTTGATGTAGTTTGAAGCGGTGAGCGAGACCAGCATCGGTTTGTCCTCGATCAGGTCCTCCTTCTCGAGCGTCTCGACCGCCTCCACGATTCTGGTTCTCCGGTCATCACCATAGCGGGCGGCAATATCACGAAGTTCTTTCCTGATCTCGGCGAGGATGTTTGCCTCGGTCGAGAGGATCGTGGTTAGCCGCTCGATCTCGGCCGCAAGAGCGTCGCGTTCGTCCAGGATCTTCTGCTGTTCAAGCGCCGCAAGCCGCCGGAGCTGCATCTTTAAGATGGCATCCGCCTGCACCTCGTCCAGTGCAAACTTTGCAACAAGCGCTTTCTGCGCCTCTTCGGTCGTCCTGGAAGCCCTGATTGTCGCAACCACAGCATCGATGTTTTCGAGGGCGACGAGGAGACCGTGGAGGATGTGTACCCTCTCCCGGGCCTTTGCGAGATCGAACTCGGTCCTCCGCCGGACGACCTCCACCCGGTGTTTGAGGAACTCACCAATGATCTCCTTGAGGTTTAAGGTGCGGGGCTGGCGGTCGACGATTGCCAGGTTGATGATCCCGAACGACGACTCAAGCGCCGTGTGTTTGTAGAGGTAGTTAAGGATCACCTGCGGGGCCACCCCTCGTCTGAGGTCGATCACGATCCGCATCCCTTCCCGGTCAGATTCATCACGGATATCGCTGATCCCTTCGATCCTTCTGTCGTGGACAAGGGAGGCGATATGCTCGATCAGGCGTGCCTTGTTCACCTGATAGGGGATCTCGGTGATGACGATCCGCGGTGCCCTGCCCTCCTCCTCGATCTCCGCGACACCCCGGATCACGCACTTCCCGCGCCCGGTCATGTAGGCGTCCCTGATACCCTCCGTCCCCATGATGAGCCCGCCTGTCGGGAAGTCCGGTCCCGGCATGATCTTCATCAGTTCATCCGTCGAGAGACCCGGGTTATCGATTACACGGCAGATAGCCTCACATACCTCGCGGAGGTTGTGGGGCGGCATGTTTGTCGCCATCCCGACGGCAATCCCGCTTGAACCGTTGATGAGGAGGTTTGGTGTCCGTGCAGGGAGGACCTCCGGCTCCTCGAGCGATCCATCGAAGTTCGGGGTGAAATCAACCGTCTTCTTATCGATATCGGCCAGGAGCTCCTCCGAGATCTTTGTGAGCCTGGCCTCGGTGTATCGCATGGCCGCGGCGGCATCCCCATCGATCGAACCGAAGTTCCCCTGACCGTCCACCAGCTGGTAGCGGTAGGTGAATGGTTGTGCCATCTTCACCAGCGTATCGTATATGGCCGCATCACCGTGGGGGTGGTACTTACCCATAACATCTCCGACAACACGGGCGCTCTTCCTGTAGGGTTTGTCGCTTGTGTTGCCCATCTCCCACATGGCGTAGAGGGTGCGGCGGTGGACCGGTTTCAGGCCGTCCCTAACATCGGGGATGGCGCGGCCGATGATCACGCTCATCGCGTAGTCGATGTAGCATGACTTCATCTCCTCCTCGATGTTGACAGGGACAACCTGCTGCTCAGATGTCAAGGTTGCTCACCTCTTTTGCATGCCGGCGTATGAAGTCTCGCCGGGCGTCTACATTCTCCCCCATCAGTTTCTCGAAGATAGCGTTTGCGTATGCGGCGTCCTCGATCCGCACCTGCTTGAGGATCCTGTTTGCCGGATCCATCGTGGTGCTCCAGAGCTGCTCTGCGTTCATCTCGCCAAGACCCTTGTAGCGCTGGATCGAGACGCCCTTCTCACCCCAGTCAGCCAGGATGGCCCGGAGTTCCTCCTCACCATAGGCGTATCGTTCCTGTTTGCCCCTGGCGACACGGTAGAGCGGTGGCTGGGCGATGTAGATGAAACCTTTCTCGATGAGCCCTGTCATGTAGCGGTAGAAGAACGTCAGGAGGAGCGTCCGGATGTGCGCCCCGTCGACATCGGCGTCCGTCATCAGGATGATACGGTGGTAGCGGGCGCGTTCGGCGTCGAAGGTGTCGCCGATGCCTGTGCCGATGGCGGAGACCAGCGCCTGGATCTCGGCGTTCTTCAGGATCCTGTGCTCAGAGGACTTCTCGACGTTCAGTATCTTTCCCCGCAGTGGAAGGATCGCCTGGAACTTCCGATCCCGGCCCTGTTTGGCTGAACCGCCGGCAGAGTCGCCCTCCACGATGTAAAGTTCACTTTTTGCCGGGTCACGCTCCTGGCAGTCGGCAAGTTTCCCCGGGAGCCCGGTCGACTCAAGCGTACTCTTTCGCCTGGCAAGTTCCCGCGCGTTCCTGGCGGCTTCCCTGGCCCTGGCGGCCGCCATCGCCTTCTCCACGATCGCCTGGAGGGTTTTTGGGTGTTCCTCAAAGTAGTCGGTGAGCGAGGAGTAGACGAGCGAGTCCACAATGCCGCGGACGTTGCTGTTTCCAAGCCGCATCTTGGTCTGCCCCTCAAACTGCGGGTTTGCCACCCGGGTGCTTATTACGGCGGCAAGCCCCTCTCTGACATCCTCACCGCGGAAGAGGGTATCACTGTTCTTGATCAGGTTATTCCGGCGGGCGGCGTTGTTGATCGCCCTCGTTATGGCGCTTCGGAACCCCTCGAGGTGCGTTCCCCCCTCCCGGGTGTTGACGCTGTTGACGTAGGTAAAGACGGTCTCCGTGTATGAGTTGTTGTACTGCAGAGCAACCTCGACCTCGACCAGGCTCTCGGGATCACTCTTCTGGAAGTAGATGATATCGTCGTGGAGTTTCTCCTTCCCCTCGCCAAGATGGGCAACGAACTGGCGGATACCGTCTTCGAAGCAGTATGTGACCGAGTCACCGGTGCGCTCGTCCCGGAGGACGATCTTAAGCCCGCTGTTTAAGTAGGCGAGTTCGCGGAGGCGGTGGTCAAGCACGTCGTAATCAAACTCGACGGTCTCGAAGATCGAGCGGTCGGGCTGGAACGTTATCCGGGTTCCGCGGAGCTGATCGTGGTCTATCTCGTCTGGAGCCGGGGTGCCGTAACGCGCCTCGTAACGTGCTCTCATCTCGTCTTCGGTCTCCGGGCGGCTCTCGAGCGGTCTTGAGACCTCGCCCCGCCGGAACTGCATCGTATATATGTTGCCGTCACGGTAGACCGTTGCATCAAGCCAGGATGCAAGGGCGTTGACCACAGAGACTCCGACGCCGTGGAGTCCCCCGGAGACCTGGTAGGTATTCTTGTCAAACTTCCCGCCGGCATGAAGCACTGTGAGAACTATCTCTAGCGCGCTCCTGCCGTAACGGGGCATGAGGTCAACCGGGATGCCGCGACCGTTGTCTTCAACAGTGACCGAACCGTCACGGTTGATGGTCACCAGGATCAGGTCGCAGAACCCGGCGAGAGCCTCATCTATGGCGTTGTCCACGACCTCGTAGACAAGATGGTGCAGCCCACGGGTATCCGTGCTGCCGATATACATGGCGGGGCGCTCGCGTACAGGTCTCAGGCCTTCCAGTACCGTGATGTGAGAAGCATCGTAGGTCTCAGTCATCCGTGACCTCCTCTGAAACGAGCGGTCTCCCTATCGCAGCAAAATTCACAGTATATATTGGGTTTATGGACACTTATACCTGTGGCTCAGGGGAAATGCCTGTTTTGAGGCCATCAGAGCAATATCCACCCCGGTTTGATAAACCCCTCCATTGATAGATCCGGGGTGGCGGCATCGCCGTGCATCACCACGCTCATCCGGATCCAGGGCGGCGGGGGTGTTTCCCCCTCCATACAGTTCACAGCAGAGAACCACTCTGCCGTCAGCGTGAACACCCTCACCGGAAACCAGTTCCTGCTCCCCTGGCCCTCTATATGGGGCTATCGCCAGAGACTCCCCCGCCCCCTCTGGAGGGGGCTGCGGCTGGCCAGCCGCAAAAGGCGTCTCACCGCGGTGGTGGTTCGAAGGATCGAACGATGAGCAAACTGGTTTGATGGCCTCGGTTTTGACGTCTATCCCCCCTGCCAGCGGCCCAGAAGATCGCACCACTACATGAGGCCTGGACGCCTATCTGCCTTCAATCAGCGGGTGCACCTGCGCTCATCAGTCGTACTTCCCCACGTCAGGCTCGGCGATCCCCAGTTCGCGGTCGATCGCGATCGCGAGCCTGTTGAGGAGGTGTTTTACGTCCGCTGCATCCTCTTTGTCCATGATACCGGGCTGGTGCCAGATCACCGCCTTGCGGAGCCGCTCGACAAGTTCCTCGATCTCTGTCCCTCTGAAACGTTCTGGCAGGATAAAATCATTCAGGTGGTCTGCAGCGCCATAGAATGCTCTTTCCGGCGGGAGGCCAAAGTGCCGCGAAAGCAGCATCAGGTTGACGATGAATCCTCTCCCAAACTCGCTTTTTGCGGGCATGATACCCTATGCGCCGCCGGCCGATATGAAAGATCCGTTTTTTTTGTGCAGCTGACCGGATCTCACCGGATCCACATCTTTTGTCGAGAGCATTCTCTCCCGGTCATGCTCAAAGACCACTCCTCAAAACTCGGGCTTTGCAAAGTACCGGAGCGCCTCCGGTCGGTGCTTTTCGAGTTCGTTGAAGAAGTGCATCACGAGTTCCGGATCGGAGTTGTTGATCGCATCCTGAAGGGTCTCCATCAACCACCCCCCGATCTCATGTTCTGAATCCATTGTATTCATCACGACGACAACAGCCTCGTCCACATCTCTTCTGCTGTTCCACCGGTAGGGCACATCCACCATCTCCGGAGAGGAGATGTTCGCGTGGTCTATATACGGTTTGTGGCTGTGACAGCCTTGAGACCCCCGGCGGCCATCAAACCAAGACGTTCAGGCCGGGGCGGCTTTCTGGGGTGTGTGCGTGAGCGGGCAATCGCTGAGCACCTCTCTCCGTCCCCGTCCACGGCTTTCGTGGGGTTGTCACCAGACACTTGCCCGCCCCATCTGGAGGGGGCGGGGTGGTCAGCCGCAAAAGGCGTCTCACCACGGTGGTGATGTGGGGGATCAAACCATGAGCAAACTGGTTTTACGGGCTCGCCCCGCCGTCCCGAACCCGCAGAGAGGGGAGCGCCGTCTCCGCCGCATTTATCAACCTGCAGGATACAACGGAGCATATCAAAGAGGTGTCAGTGATGATGCACCGCCGGACAATCCAGGTAAATACACACGGTGAGGGGGAGATCGTCAACCTCACACCGCCGGTCGCAGAGACAGTTTCCGAGAGCGGCGTGCGTGAAGGCCTTGCAAACATCTTTGTCTCGGGTTCGACCGCTGCCGTCACCACCATCGAGTATGAACCCGGCGTTCTCTCCGACCTCTGCCGGGCGCTCTCGGTCATTGCACCAGAGGGCATCCCTTACGCCCATGATGCAGCCTGGGGCGATGGCAACGGTCGTTCGCACGTCAGAGCGGCGATCGTCGGCCCCTCGCTCACCGTCCCTATCATCGGAGGCAAACTTGCGTGCGGGACATGGCAGCAGATCGTCCTCCTGGAGTTAGACGTGCGGTCGCAGCGCCAGCGCACCGTTCACATCACCGTCATGGGTGAAGAGCACTAAGACTAAGAGAGGGGAGATAGCGGGTTTCGGCCGGCAAAACCGGAGAATCCCCTTTCTGCTATGGTTCTGCTGGAATCAGTCAATTGCGGACGATTCAGTCAAGAGGTACCGTTTCAAGTTGAGATACCAGTTCCCAGATCCTTGTCCGCGCATGGACCGGCATGTTCGGGTCGTTGCTGATCTCGTCGATCATTGAGATCGCGGTTGCGGCACGAAGACCTATACTCTGCGACTCGTCAAGGAGAACAGATTTTGTCGAGTCTGCAGCACGCCTGATATTTCGTGGGATGGTGGAATCTTCGCTGATATTCTGCAGCATTTGGATGCAGGTCTGTATTGTTTCGTCTGGACTTGCCATGAGAACAACCCCTCTATTATTAATGCCATACAGGCATATATAGGTTGAAGGAGTTAAGCAAAATGACGGTTGAGCGGGCCGATGAAGTCATGGCCGAGTATCTTCTCAAAGGAGGGAAGATGCTCGCAAAATCCTGCAAGGTCTGCGGCTACCCCCTTTTTGAGTATAAAGGAGAGACGCAGTGCGTCATCTGCCCTCTCCTTGAGTCTGAGGCGCCTCATCCGGGCTCCGAGCCCTCCGCACCACCTGCTCCCACCGTTCAGATCCCGCCAACCGCTGCGGCCGACAGGGAGCGGGGTTCCTGGGTTGCCGCCGAGATCGAGCGGACGATCGTCCACCTCTGCGAGCGCGTCAGGGGTGAAGAGAAGGCTGAAGACTGCCTGACACTTATGAAGGCGGTCGAGCGGGGCGCGAGGGCACTCGCAAGACTCGGTCAGCGGTAAGGTCTGCAGGCGAGATCCCATATGGCGCGGGCGGTCTTCTCCCCGATCCCGTCCACCGCCATCAGGTCCTCTGGTTCAGCCTCGATAACCGCCTTGAGCGACCCGAAATGCTCGAGGAGGAGCCTTGCGCTCTTTAAACCGACGTTAGGGAACGCTGCAAGAACATACTCCTGCTCTTCGCGACTCGATCGGTAGGACTTCTTCGGGTGCATCTTCCGTTCCCGCCGTTCGCCGCCCTCACGCTGTGCAAGGACATAGAGCGTCTCTGCGGTGTCATCCGGATCGCGCGTGCGGATCAGCGCCACCCCCATATCGACCATTATGGCGGCAAGCGTCCCCCTGATCGCGTTCGGGTGGATGTTTCGCACCGCGTAGAGGTCGTCAGACCCCTCGATGATCAGGACAGGGCGGGGCACGGCATCGGCAATCGCCTGAATCTGCCCGAAGAGGTCACGTTCGACGAGGGTTGTCACAAAGTCCTGAACCGTCTTTCGCTCAACGAGAATTCTGTCTCCTATGGCGTAATCACCGACATCAAGCCGTTCCAGCGCGATCGATGCCCCGAGTTGGTGCAGGCGCTCGACAACCCGGGACGAGGTCTCCCTGTCATCGACGGTTATCGCCGGCCCCGGCGATGCGAACGCCAGGATCTCCGTCTGTCGGGTGGCAGGGTTATGAACGGGAGCGGCACTCATTTTCCTTATGCCCCTCATCATCGCCCGTTCTCTGTTCTGGCTCACATACCTGAACGTCTCATCGGAGGTTCCTTTCGTCACCAGGACGATGATTGTGCCGCTGCCGCTGCGCCCTGTCCGGCCCTTTCGCTGGATGCTCCTGATCTCCGAGGGGACGGCCTCGTAAAAGATCACCATATCGGTCGATGGAACGTCGAGTCCCTCCTCACCTACGGATGTTGCGATCAGGCATTTCAGTTCCCCTGCCCGGAACCGGGCCAAGGTTGCGATCTGCTCCTTCTGCGAGAGTCCACGCTCCGCGTCCCTGGACGCCTGGCCGACGAACCGTTCGCAGGGGATCCCAGCCGCCCTGAGCGTATCGACCAGGGTCTGGACGGTGTCGCGGTAGGTGGCAAAAACGATGATCCGGCTCTCCGGGTGCGCTGCCACCTGGGCCTCTACCAGTTCGCGGACGATCGAGACCTTCGGGTGGAGTTCCTCTTTCCAACCCGCCGCCGTCTCGACCAGCCTCCGGTATGCCGGATCCGAGACAAGCCGTTTGCTTGCCTTGCTCCCGGCGCTCGAGGCGCCCTCAGCACCGAGTCTTGCAAGGTATAGTTTGAGCGCCTCGCTCCCCTGGGTCTCGGCAAGCGATATGGCGTGGCGGAGCTTCATGCACTCCGCATGCAGCGATGCCGCCATGAACCCGGAGGGGTCACGAGACTGTATGCGCTGCTGGATCTGGGCGTTCAGGGCGTTTAAGGCCTTTATTGAGAGTTTATCGACTTTTGGAACCTGGTAATTGAGTTTTGCAAGTTGTTCAAGCCGTGATTCCAGAAGTTGCCGGAGGGTCACGAGCGCTTCCTGGAGTTCCGGGGGCAGGTAGACGTCTATGTAGTGTATCTCGCGCTCGTGGATGTAGGGGAGGACATCTTCATCGGTCTCCACCCGTGTCTCGACCGCCTCGATGTGCAGGTTCTCGCAGACCTCCTGCACCTTCAGCCGGTCACCCCCGGGGGAAGCGGTCATCGCAAGAACCAGCGGGTTCTTCGCTGTGTTGCAGTAAAGGTCGGCCAGGAAGACGTAAGCGTAGTTCCCGACCGCCCTGTGACACTCGTCCACGACCAGCAGCACGACATCGGTAAGGCTGTACCTGCCTGCCAGACAGTCGTTCTTGATCACCTGCGGCGTGGCAAAACAGATCCGACACGCCTCCCAGGCCTGTGCCCGTTCGTTCGGGGGGGTGGCCCCGGTAAACATAGCAAAATCCGTCTCCGCCGGCTCGGTTGCCTCTGATAAGAGCAGGTGCTGCCTGAAGAACCGGAGGTGCTGCTCGACCAGGGGTTTTGTTGGCGCAAGCACGAGCACCTTCCCCTGGTGGGAGTAGAGTCGGGACGCTGCAACTATGAGCGCTACGGCAGTCTTCCCGAGTCCCGTCGGGAGGACGACCATCGTGTTCATATCGAGCGCCCTCAGGGCGATTGAGATCTGGTAACGCCGCTCCTCGATGCTCTGAGGTCGGATCAGCGGGTGGGAGACGTAGTTCATGCCTTGAGTTCGTGGAACGTAACCTTGCCGGCGATGAGGCCAGAGAGAGTCGCGGGCAACCGTTCGATCGGCACCCTGACCTGTTTGGTGCTGTCTCGGTCTCGAATGGTCACAGTGTTGTCCTCCAGGGTATCGTGATCGACGGTGACGGCAAAGGGCGTTCCGACCTCATCCTGTCTCCTGTAACGCCTCCCGATTGCACCGGAATCATCATACTGGGCAAGGATACGGTGCTGCAGCAGGGTCTCTGCGATCCTGCGGGCGATTGTATCAAGGCCATCGCGGTTCATCAGAGGGAAGACAGCAACCTGGATAGGTGCAACCGCCGGCGGGAATCGAAACACACGCCGGATCTCGCCATCGATCTCATCCTCGGCGTAGGAGTGTTCAAGGGCGACGTAGATCATCCGGTCGATGCCGTATGAAGGTTCGATGACATGGGGCATCACATCTTCACCCCTGACTTCCACCACCTCTTCACGGACCTGGTAGAGGTCGGCGGGTATGAAGATCTCCTCACCGTCGATGGTGATCCGCGCGCCGTCCTCACCGGGTTCAGAAGATGCCAGGGCCTCCACAATGGCTTTTGCCTTCTCGCGGAACCTGGGACCGATCACGCCCATGTCAGGCATTATCCGGCGCTTTTTAACCGCCCGCGGCTCGTCGTAGGGGACGAAGATTGTCATCGATGTGCCGGAGTGCTCCGCGTGCGAGCGCAGGTCGTAGTCGGTGCGGTCGGCGATCCCTACGACCTCAACCCAGCCGAAACGTTCGGAATAGACCTCGGCGTCCCAGCAGTCGGCCGCGTAGTGCGCCCGTTCCTCTGTCAGGTGCTGGCGGAACCTGAGTCGGGCGGGATCGATGCCGATGGAGGTCAGGATCTGGTGCGTCAACGCTATGTAGTAGGCAACATACTCGTTTGCAATCAACCCATCGTTCACAGCATCATGCATAGTCATTCTGACAGGTTCGCGGTTCTCCACCTGCCCTGCGATGGTGAGGAGCGGCACAGCATAATCCGCGTATCGGGAAAATGAGGGATGGTTCTTCTCGTCGGGGTGGACAAAGATCTCGGCTTCCGCCTGGGAGAACTCGCGCATCCGGATCATGCCCTGGCGGGGTGAGATCTCGTTGCGGTAGGACTTCCCGATCTGGACGGCGCCAAAAGGAAGTTTGTCCCGGTAGAAACGGAGGAGCCGGGGAAAATCGGTGAACATGCCCTGGGCGGTCTCCGGCCGGAGGTAACCCTTCCTCTGCGACCCCGGACCGATGGTCGTCTGGAACATGAGGTTGAACGCAAAGATGCCTGCCTCGCCCAGGACCTCATTGCAGGAGGGGCATGGCAGGCCGCGGAGCGCTGCCTGAAGGGCTTCCGCTGAAAGGGTGCCGGCGTTCTCGATCCCGTGCTCCTGCGCAATGTGATCAGCGCGGAGGTACTCGCCGCAGTGCGGACACTGAACCATCTTGTCGGCGAACTCTTTCACATGGCCGGATGCGACAAAGATGGCCTCTGTTCCAATTGTGGGACACTCGATCTCATAGTAACCTTCCTGGAAAACGTAGAATGAGCGCCAGAGGTTCTCGATGTTTCTCTTCAGCATCGCCCCGAGCGGGCCGTAATCGATAAACCCGGCGACCGACCCGTAGATCTCGGATGACGGCCAGACAAAACCGCGTCTCCTGGCAACATCCATGACTTTCTCGTAAATATCGCTTGTCTCGGCCATAGTCTTACAGTAAAGTTGCATGGTGGTGCTAATAAAGAATGGGCTTTCCAGCACCTGAGACGTCTTCTCGCAGCGGCAGGGAGGGAGACGAACAGCCGTGTTTCCATTCGCCTGGACGGATCCGATCGTGAGTCCGGGTGGGCTACATACAGTAGAAAATCTCCCGTTTTGAGGGGTATATGACAAGTTTTAAATGCTAGAGGTTGTAATGTAGGGAACATTGCACCCACAAGGTGGGACAAAGTATATACCTGGGTTATCATTGGTAACGTCATTGACCGGACAGCGGATTTACAGAAGTTAGGGAGATGGACATGGCAGAAGACACCCGCAAGCGGAAGCTCCTGGAGCTTTTTACGACAATAACAAAGAAGAAAGCAATCGTCGAACCGATGAGAAAGGTTCACGGGACTCTGCGGGATCGTGATGCTGTTGAGCGCGAGATTGCCCTGATCATGCGGGAGATACTCGATCGGGGTTATTTTAAGACCAAACTCACCCCGCGGCAGCTCGCAAAACTTGTGGTTGCGTACTACGACGGTATGAACGACACCGAGATCGCCAGGACGCTGGGCGACGAGAAGTTGAGCAAGACCGTGGCACGTGCCAGGGTTCGGCTTAAACTCTTCCGGGACCTTGATTTCAAGATGCCGTTTGACCAGGAGAAGTTGGTGAAACTCCTTGAGTCCGACAAGACTCTGAAAGAGATCAGCGAGGAGTTAAATGTAAGCCCATCGACTCTGCGTGAGTATCGCCACGTGATCGAGCAAAGAAACGATACTACGCTCGATCCCTACCTGGAACGGATCAGGGATGTGATGGAAGACCGGGATCTCTCCGAGGCGATGACGCGCGGTGTCGCGAATGACGGCCTGAGCGAGGCGATCGATATCACCGAAGCGATCGACATGGGTGAGTTCTGACCCCCCAACCCGCCCCTCTTCACTCAACATTTTTCAGCTCCCAGATCGATCTCTTCATCATGAGGTTAACCTGGGTTGGTCATGCGTGCTTTCTGCTGGAGGGATCGAAGCGTATCCTGATCGATCCGTTCATCCCGGAAGGCACCCTCAGTAAGGAGCCTGATATGGTTGCCGTGACGCATGCTCATGGCGACCACCTGGGCATCGCTCTGCAGTTGAAGAAAAAGACGGTTGCCATCGCTGAACTTGCGCACTACCTGGCGACTAAAGGCGTCCCTGCCGAACCGATGAACATCGGGGGCAGCATCACCGTTGACGGTGTCCGTTTCACGATGACGCCTGCGCTCCACTCATCCGGACTGGATAGTGAGGGTGCCGGGTTCTATGGCGGTGCACCCGCAGGTTTCGTCATCACGATGGATGGCGTCAGCGTCTACCACGCCGGGGATACTGCGCTCTTCTCGGATATGCAGATCATCCGCGACCTATACCGGCCGGATGTGGCGCTCCTTCCAGTGGGGGGGTGCTACACGATGGGGCCGGAGGAGGCGATGATCGCGGCGCGCTACATCGGGGCGAGACTGGTGATCCCGATGCACTACAACACATTCCCGGCAATCCAGCAGAACCTTGACGAGTTCAAGAAGACGATCGAGCGGACGACGCCGATCCGGGTCGCGTTACTCTCGCCGGGGGAGAGCATCGAGGTCAACCCTGAGTGAGCCGGGATGCGAAGAAGGGTGGTCGCAGCGTAGACCCCCTGCCCGGAGTTAGCGGGAGATCTGGACGTTCGCGTGAGAGGTCGGCGAAAAACGTTTGGTGGTGTGCGGGTTTAATGATCCCGGTGGATGTTGCCCTGGTAAAGGCGGCGAGTTTATATCATGGAATCGTTGATCTGATGGTCTCCGTATCGTCCTTTGAGCGCAGCCGCGAAAGTTTAACGTCATCCGCGATCATTGTATCCGTCATATAGAGTGACGTTGCTGGGACCGCACCGATCTGCGGGAAAAAACCTGTAAAGGTGGCGGGATCTTTCGCCTAAAATTCTCTACATAAGCGTGTGGCGGTCTCGCGCCCCGCCGGGATCGAGCTCCATCGGTTAACAACAGATCAATTCCACGCACCGGCTCGATTGCAAAGTTCATTTCCGGGAATTCACCCCCATTCAACAGGATTCGGATCAGTGGAGCGGGCATATGAAGAAGATTGTCGTCCACGTACGAAAAGACGGCCACGATAAAATAGAAGAGGCTCTCAAGGACGTTCACTACACCGAACTGCTTCTCCAGGATGTCTACGAGTTCACCATATTCACGCCCGATGAACACCTGGATGATCTGATTGAAAAGATCCAGAACGCTCTCGATCTCCGCTACAACGAGAACATGATCGAGGTATCCACACCCGAGTTTGTCATCTCCTCCCGCCTCAAACGCGCCGTGAAGAGCATAGAGAAAAAGGAGGAGAAGACACCGGTTGAGAAATTGCTCGACAGTATAAGGCCGTATGGAGAACTCGACCTTGAGAAACTGGCGCTGACCTCCATTGCCGGGCTGATCGCGCTCTCCGGGCTCCTCCTCAACAACCCCGTGATCATCATCGGGGCGATGCTGCTCTCCCCGATCATAGGCCCTATCTATGGGTTCAGCATCTATGTTGCTCTCGGTATGGTCAGGGAGTCTCTGCGATGCCTTGGAGTCCTCGCGGCGTTGCTCCTGAGCGTCTTTGCCCTCTCCGCGGTTGCCACCTTTCTGATAAATCTCGCCATACCCCTCCCCCTGACGACGGAGATCACTTCACGGGTTGTGGTGAACCCCATCTACACCCTCATGGCGGTTCTCCTCGGGTTTGCGGCGGTGCTGGCGTTCAATCGCGGCACATCGGAGGTGATTGCCGGTGTTGCCATCGCTGCCGCCATCATACCGCCGATGGCCGTGATGGGTATCGTTCTTGTGATCCAGCCGCCGAGCCTGATTGCCGCCGCGCTCCTGGTCGGCGGGCAGGTTGTCGGGCTGATCGTCGGTGCGCTCCTGGCTGTGGCCATGCTGAAGGTCAGGCCAAGGAGCAGCCGCGACCGGGCGATTGCGCAGCGTTACCTGAAGCGGTCGGTCGCCCTGATCGTGCTGCTGTTTGCCCTTCTGCTCTGGATTACCCTGATCATGGCGGAGTGACCTCGGAGCAGTCCTTCTTCAGGGCCGCACGCAAACCTATCGATAGCGCGGAGTTCTCATCTCCCGATGATACCATGGGCACATTTATACCGCTTATCGTTCTCATCAATCGTCTTCATCCTGATCGCTGTCCGGAGGATCGGGAGCGTCGACCTCCGGATCTGGCAGGTGATGCTCATTGGCGCGGTTGTGGTAGTGCTGACGGGATCGATCACGCCGGGCGATGCGCTTGCATCCATCAACACCGATCTGATGCTCTTCCTCTTTTTTATGTTCATTATCGGTGAGGCGCTCGCGACGAGCGGTTACCTCAACCACCTCTCCGTTCGCCTCTTCTGCCGGGCGGAATCGGTCGGAAGCCTGGTCTTCCTCATCCTCATCGGCGCGGGGGGCCTCTCGGCGCTCCTGATGAACGACACCCTGGCGGTCGTTGGCACCCCGCTGATGCTCTACTTCGCACGGCGGCACGGTATATCAGCGGAACTCCTGTTGCTCACGCTTGCTTTCGCCATAACAACCGGGAGTGTTGCAAGCCCCATCGGGAACCCGCAGAACCTCCTCATCGCGCTCTCGGGCGGTGTTACAAACCCGTTCATCACTTTTCCGCTCTATCTTGGCATCCCAACGGTGATCTCGCTCGTCCTGCTCGTGGTCATGATCGTCGTCAGGGTCGCTCTCGTCATGCTCGTCCAGGACGTTGAGATCCCTCTGACCTGGATCGCGGCGGTTGCGGCCATCCCCATACTTATAGGGAGCAGGCGCCGGTTTGAGATCCTTCGCCGGATCGACTGGCCGACGTTGGTCTTCTTCGCTGCTCTGTTCGTCCTTACGGCGAGCGTCTGGGAGTCGGGCGTCTTTCAGCCATTGGGTTGAGGGGAGGTCGCTCGATCCGGGCGCTGTGTCGGTCATCATCGCGCTGGGCGTCATAGTCTCTCAGTTCATATCGAACGTCCCGTTTGTCGCCCTTTTCCTCCCGGTTCTCTCCCATGCGGGAGCGTCCACCGTGGGGATGATGGCGCTTGCGGCCGGCAGCACCATCGCCGGAAACATGCTGATCCTGGGGGCGGCAAGCAACGTCATCATAATCCAGGGGGCGGAGCGTGAAGGTGAGACGCTGACGTTTGCCAGGTTCGCGCGGGTCGGCGTCCCGCTCACAATAGCCCAGGCGGTGGTGTATGCGGTCTGGCTCTCGTTTGTCCCTGCGTAGAGGCCTCGGACCTGTGACACTCCATCGTTCCAGGCGGCGCCTCGAGGTCAAGGGAAACTGAACCGAACCGACCGGATGCGACGGAGGTTGTGTCGAATGGCGGGGCGAAGACTGTAAGAGTGCGCCCTTTTGGGTCGAACTCGCTGACGATCCCTAGGACTATGACAAAGTTCTCCGGGTCGTTGAGGGAGACTAGCCGTCCGGCAACCCCCGATCGGTTCTCCGGATCGGGCACCCTCCCCTGTAACCCTGGCTCGCGGAGCGCGATCTCCTGCACCTGCGCGCCGGCAAAATAGGCTGTGAACCGCCATTCGCGGTAACGCCGCCGTTCGGCTACCGTCCGCGGGACGACCGCGGTGGAGACGGGGAACCGATGAGTCTGGATGGTGGGGTGGCGCGCGAAGTTTGCAAGCACCCCTTCAAGTTCCCGGCCGCGCTGGAGAGCAACGATATGATCGGGGCGGAGGAGGTCGATCATCTGGACCTGGAACTCGATGCCCACCCCGCCATGGACAAGCCCGGGGGAGTCGATCAGGGTTATGCGAGCACCGTCTTCCAGGGCCCGCTCAGCGAGGCGTTTTGCCGCGGTGAGTGTCTGGACGAGGTGGCCACGGGGCGAGGTCGAACCGACAAACCGTAGAACGGGTTTTGAGGGACGAGGGTGGATGGTCATCCCCTCGGTTGTCGGCGGGCCGATCCAGGATTGCCCGGTGTCACAGTCGACGCAGCCCGTCCGCACGTGTGCTGACGTCCGACTGAGAAGGTAACGGCAGAGCGTTGTCTTTCCGGAGTCCGTCGCCCCTATGATGTAGACGCTCTCTCTGAGACCTGATTCTATGAGCGCTGTGGCAAGGTCGTCCCAGCCTTCGCTTATGTGGATCACGCCGGGCAATCCTCCATACTGAGACTTGTTGCGCGCAGGGGTTTGATGGAGGGGTCGGTGAAGTGAACGCGTCGGAGGGCATTTCGCGCTCCCTCAACCAATGGTCTCAGAGGTTTTTTAAGGCAACTATATCCTTCACGCCGGTCAGTTTCCATATGTTTGAGCGCTCCTCGGAGGCGATCGCCTCGATCGGTTCCTCGGGCATGTGACCGAGCGCCGCAAGAATGTTGCGTGAGAGGTTATGTTTTCCGATCATCTCCACGAACTTCTCCCGGATGATCTTCTTCTCGATCGCATCCTCGACCTGAACCAGGTAGCCCTGCATCGTCACGAAAGTGTAGCATGAAAGGTCGCTTGAATACTTCTCGATCTCGACAGATACGTACGGGTGCTGCCGGAAAAGGTCGTTCTTCCTGCCGTATTTGGTTGCCAGGAAGTATAGAAACTTTCCATCAAAGACATACAGGAATGGGGCGATATAGGGGTATTTGGCGCCCTGGAATGCGATACGACTGAGAAACCCCTCCTCGATGAGTTTGTCATACTCCGCCCTGTCCATGTTGGGTATCTTAACGATCTCCATGGTGTGTAACCCTCTTATGGCGGTAACCTGCGAGACCACATATATGTTCTTGCTGCTACCGCTACAGCCGCGTCTTTGCCTCCTGCCGGGATACACCACCCTTCTACGGCTCTTCGTGTCCGGGTGTGAGCAGTTCGACGCTCCGGGTCACGGTGTCCAGCACGGCAGCGGTCGATCGGCCGGTCAGGTAACCGCAGGCCTCCCCCGGGTTGATGACAAGCGTCCCCGGGAGACTCCTGACCTCTGCCTGATGGGTATGACCGTATACGACGACGTCAAACACCTTTCTCGTGATGAGCGCCTGGAGGAGTTCGTGGTCATCGCCGTGAAGCAGCCCGATTGCCAGCCCATCGGCGCTGATACAGGCGAAACGTCCCCGCAGGCTGAATCGGTCGTGCTCTTCAAACCGTCTCTGAAGGAGTCTATGGTCGCCATCGTTGTTCCCGAGGACACCGATCATCGGTGACTGCAGGTTGGCAAACCGCGGAATGACAAAAGGGGAGACGTAATCCCCGGCGTGGAGCACCATCTCCACTCCTTTCGCGTTCAGAGATCTTACGGCCGCATCCACCTTCTCAAGGTTGTCGTGGGTGTCGGCGAGTATTCCTATTAGCATTATGTATCCCCTGGTGCTCTCAGGTGATATTATATGGTTACCTGTTCTGTGGGTGAGGAGGACCTTCCGGTGAGGTGCAGGAGAGAGGTAAGGGAGGCAACCTCTCCGGTTCGTCCTGCTTACCGGATGAACCGGACGGGAGGGCGGCGCATCGGCTGGACGTTTGCCCCCTCCATCTCACCCATGGCAAACGCGTACCTCTCCCGGATGGTTAGCGGGAGCTCACTCTCCGGTATCGAGACAAACCCGTACTTCCCATAGAAGTCAACAAGATTCCTGACCGCGTGCATGTAGAGGGTGTCATGCTGACAGGCCTCAACGAGCGCGTCCATCGCGCGCCGCGCATAACCCCTGCCCCGGAACCTTACCGGCGTGAATACACCGTCCACCTCGTAGCCGTCCGGGTGCCGGCGGCACCTGGCGACCGAGACCAGCCTGCCGTCGGCAAAGACCCCAAATATCCGGTCGGTCTTCGGGTCGGCCTTCAACTCATGATAGTCCACCCAGATATCCTCTGCACGTCCAAACTCCTCGCTTCGCAGTTCGCGGGTCTCGATCTCGACGTGTATCGGGATCGCGAGCACAAGCAGCGGTCTTTTAACGCAGGTGGCAACAGCGCCAGTGACACTCCCCAGCGTGGCCGCCCCCGCGGCGTCACGCCGGCCTATGCGAGGCATAACCACCATGGAGGCCTCGATCTCCTCGGCCACGGCACAGATGGTGCGCGCCGGATCACCTGTGCGTGCCAGCACCTCAACCTCCCGATGGGGGGTTGTAAGTTCCGCCCTGATGGCTGCAAGCCGGTCGGCCACCTCCTCCTCCGTCCGCCCTGGCTCCATTACATTCAGGAGCACCGCCTCTCCCTCACCGCCAGCGTCGCGCAGGAGCGCGCGGATCTCGGGTGCGGGGTCTGCAAGGTCCGTCGGCACCAGCAGCCTTGCCCCGAGGGGCGGCCCGCCCCTTGCCGACTGCGGCAGGATCAGGACGTGCACCACGGCATCCCGGAGCACACCGGCCGCGACGTTCCCGGAGAAGAGGTTCCGGAAGAGCCCGGGGTCGCGAACCCCCATGGCGACCAGGTCCACATAATTTTCTCTGGCGATCTGAAGGATCCGCGCCGGGATATCCGTCTTCACCTCTTCCACCACCAGCCGTACAGCGTAACCCTGACGCTGTATGATCTCCTGCGCCTGCTGGAGCGCCTCCTTCCCGGCGGGTGAGAGGTCGGTCGATCCTTTCAGGGCGTGGAATAGAATTACCTCACGAACGCCAGGAACCTCGCCGATCCGCTCCACCATTGTGGTGGAGGCCTCCGAGAGGTCTGTCGGGATAAGCACTTCTGGAAACATCTTCTCCCTCTTTTCAGGTTATCCTGTAGCCATCCGGCGGCACGTGGATCACAAACCTGGCGCCCTCGCCGGGCGTCCCCGTCTCCCGGATCGTCATGTTTGTGATGGCGAGGATCTCCCGTGTCAGGAAGAGGCCGAGCCCGCCACCGCTGCCGACGCCATACTCAAAGATACGCTCTTTATACTCCTCGGGAACGCCCACGCCGTCGTCCTCAACGTAGATAGCGAGCCCATCGTCCAGGATCTGAAAGGTGATGACGACCGAGGATACGGTCTTCCCGTGGCGGATGGCGTTCTCGATCAGGTTCGAGAAGACCCGATCCAGCATAGGGTCGGCGAATACCTCAAGCCGCTCCACCCAGGAGTGGATGGATACTCCCGAAGGTATCAGCAGACACGATGTTGCCCGCCGGATCACCTCCTGCACCGGTTGCCAGTCCGGCGGCTGGAGACCAAGATCCTGGTAATCGCGGGTGATCTCCACCCGGCGCTGAACAACCCGGGCGCTCTCCTCCAGTTCCTCAAGGTAGCGGCGAAACGCGGGATCGTCAAACTGCCGCATTCCCTGCGTGATCTGCGCCAGGAGTCGCGAGACCGCTGCAGCAAGATCCCTGTGAGTGAGTCTCCCGAGCATGTTAAGTTTGGCGTTTGTCCGGCGGAGCGTCTCCTCGGCGTTTTTGAGGGCCGTGATATCCACTAACGTGAGGACGATGCCACCTCCCTGCAGTCGGCCGGCCGAGAGAAGCGCGCGGGCGGTGCCGCCGTCGGTTCGGCGCAGGGTTGTCTCGAAGCCGTAGACGGTGCCTTTCAGGTCAATATCCGCCTTCAGGCTCTCCCAGACAGCGGGATCATCGAAGAGCCGGGTGATGGGTTCGCCCCTCAGTGCATCTGTGGTGGAACCAAGGAGCGAGGCGCCAACGTAGTTTGCCTCCTCAATCTGTGCTCCATCCGCCTCCTGAGCGATAATGAACGTTCCGGCCTCTGAGTTATCGAAGACTCCTCTGTATAGTTCCTCGCGTTCTCGCAGCCGTAGAGTGAGTAGCGATATGACGGCGCCGATGGCGGCAAAGACCACCGCCCTTGCAATCGCCTGGACGAGCAGCCATCCCTCCCCGATGGCAAACGGGAGACTCATCGCCAGATATCCCAGGGCAAGGCCGAGCGAGAAGGGGACGCCACGTCGGGGGTACCAGTAGGCACCGAGGACTATCGGGAGGTAGAAGAGGTGCGGAAGGACTGTGGAGATGCCTGAAAAGAGGCCGACGACGTTTGCGGCAAAAACGACAATAACCGATGCGGTGAGCAGAAAGAGACGGCGTCTCTCCCATGCTGCAGCCCGACGCCCGGAGGTCATCCCGCCCGCCCCCGGCCAGACTTAAATCCCATTCCACTGTATGCTCTATGCATGCTCTCTACAGGGCGCTATGATCTTTTGCCCATAAAAGGTATATGATCGGTGTGCCAGCGAAGTGTGGCGTCTGCAGTATAACCGGTCCAGGGTAAGAAGGACAGGAAAAGACATATGCCAACCGTTCTGCCATTACTGATCAGAGGTAGCCGGGAACTGTCATGAAGATCTCGCTTCTCCAGGTGAATACCGTTGTCGGCGATCTCGCCGGAAACGCCGGGCGGATAGCGGGAGGTGTCCGGGAAGCGGCCCGGGACCGACCGGACCTGATCGTCGCACCGGAACTCTCCCTGACGGGGTGCCCCCTACGGGATCTGTTGCTGCGGCCAGGGTTTGTTGCGCGAGCCCTCTCTGCAGTGGATGAACTTGCTGCAAACCTCGCCGGCGCACCCCCACTTATCCTCGGCCTCCCGATAGCGAATCCAGCCGGCACGGGCCGCCCGGCCTTCAACGCCGCCGCCCTTATCAGGGAGGGGGAGGTCGCAGGGATATTCCGAAAACCCTCCATCTCCGCCGGCGTCCTGAATGAGGATCGTTACTTTGAGCCTGCGGGCGGAGAGATCCCGTTCATCCGCCTTGGCGGAAAGACGGTGGGCGTGGTCATCGGTGAGACGATCTGCTACGAGGGGCCGATGCCGGACGTGATCGTTAACCTGGTCGCATCGCCGTTCGCCGTAGGGAGAGGGCGCCTGCGGGAGGAGTATCTCTCAGGGTTTGCCAGGGAGCATGGGGTTGCAGTCGCGTCTGTAAACTCTGTGGGGGGAAACGATGACCTGGTCTTTGACGGCCGGAGTGCCATCTTCGATGCCCGGGGAACGCTCGTTGCCCGCGGTGCGCCGTTTGATGCCGACATCGTGACCGCGAATCTAGCCAACCCCGCGCCGCAGGCTGTCGCCGCCGACGAGTATCTGCCTGAATCAGAGATCTGGCGTGCTCTGGTTCTCGGTACCCGGGACTATGTCCGGAAATGCGGGTTTACATCGGTCATCATAGGCATCTCCGGCGGGATCGATTCATCGCTTGTGGCCGCCGTCGCAGCCAGTGCGCTCGGGCCGGAGAACGTTCTCGGGGTGCTTTTACCCTCTCCCTACACCTCCGCTGCTAACATAGAGGATGCAAAACAACTTGCGGATAACCTGGGGATCCGGAGATGCTGCATCCCGATAACCCCGATGATGGAGACTTTCTCTTCCAGGCTTGCCGGTGTATTCTCCGGCATGCCCCCGGACACCACCGAGGAGAACCTGCAGGCCAGGATCCGGGCGGTGGTTCTGATGGCCATCGCGAACAAGTTTGGTTCAATGCTCCTTGCGACCGGGAACAAATCGGAGATCGCGGTGGGTTACTGCACACTCTATGGCGACATGGCCGGTGGGCTTGCCGTTATCGCCGATCTCCCGAAGGGGATGGTTTACCGGGTTGCCCGCTGGCTGAACGCCCAGCGTCCGGTCATCCCGCAGCGCGTCCTCGAGAAACCGCCTTCTGCGGAACTCCGGCCCGGGCAGGTGGATCAGGAGACGCTTCCGCCTTACGACCTCCTGGACGCGATCCTGGAGCGCTACATCGATCGACTCGAGTCGCCTGATGATATCATCGATGCCGGCTACCCGCCAGAGACCGTCCGGAAAGTCGTCCGGATGGTCGAGGCTGCGGAGTTCAAGCGCCGGCAGGCCCCGCCCGGGATCCGGGTGACCGGGCGGGCGTTCGGGACTGACTGGCAGATGCCGATCGCTGCAGGACGGTGGTGGCTATGAGGGGATCGAACCTGGCCGAGGACCTCCTCGCAATCTACAACGCCCTCCGTTTGGCGTTCGGCCACCAGCACTGGTGGCCCGCAGAGACACCTTTTGAGACTATGATCGGGGCCATCCTCACCCAGAACGTCTCCTGGACGAACGCGGCGCAGGCCATTCGTAACCTGGAGGGTGCAGGACTGCTCGATCCCCACACCCTTGCCGCGGCAAAGACCTCTGAGATCGCCCGCCTGATCGTCCCATCCCGCTACTACAACCAGAAGGCGGAGCGGATCCGGGAGTTCTCCCGGATCTACGTTGCAGAGTTCGCGGCAGATCCGGCGGTGATGGCGGCCGCTGATACCGATGAACTGCGCAGGCGTCTCCTTGCCATCCGCGGTCTCGGGAAGGAGACGGTGGACACCATCCTTCTGTATGCCTGCGAAAAACCGGTCTTTGTTGTTGACGCCTATACCCGGCGGGTATTCTCGCGCTATGGTCTGCTGCCGGAAGACGCATCCTACGATCGGACGCAGCGTCTTTTCGCGGAGAACCTGGAGCCCGATGTGGAGCTCTTCAACGATTACCACGCCCAGGTCGTGCATCTGGGAAAGACCATCTGCAGGAAGTCGCCGCTCTGCGACCGCTGTCCCATCCGTGAAGTCCGGGAGACGCTCTGCTGCGAAAAGACCGTGTCTCTGGCGGCCGGCAATCCCTGATATGATGCGGTTTTTCTCTTATTCCCTGCTCCATCGGTGAACGATAATCTCCACGCATCGCTCCCAGATTTTGTCCGGGTCTGATGGGCAAATCCGTTCCCGCCCCTCCATCGGCCCTCTCTTGATTTGTGATTTGCCATCGATAGACTGCCATAGAGGAGGCAGGCTCTTAGCGGTCTCATCAAACACCCATGAAATCGCGTTTCCATCCATTGCACGGCCTTCCGGGACAATTGCCCCCCAGCGGCCGGCAGGTGTGGGGTGTTCAACGAATACCGTTCCGGGCGACACGATGAGACAGGGGAGGGGGGAACGAAAACGTTCCCCCCTCCCCGTCAGCCCCACCCCATGGGGGTGATTCCCCATCGATAGAGTGCCACGAGGGAGCATCCCACCGCCGTCAATGTGATCACCCTCACCGAAATCCTCGTCCCCGTGCACGGCCACCGGGCCAATCGCCACACTGCCCGCCCCTTTCACAGGGCGTATTCGAGGGTGTCAGGAGTCCACCGGATTGATGGCCTCCCCCGGCCCCCATCTCAGGATGGATTCTATTTATATGTATGCAGTTGAGAGTGTACACCTGTGAGAGAGAATGGTTGCACTGACTGAAGAGATGAAAGCGGCTTTCCGCACCATGAAGGCCTACCCGGTCGCCACTGCGTCAAAGGAGGGGTGGCCGAACGTGGTACCGATCGCGTTTGTGGAACTTGTCGATGATGAGACTATCTGGATAGCGGACAACTACATGAAGAAGACACTTGCAAACCTTCAGGAGAACCCCAGGGTTGCCATCTACATCTGGGGTCCTGAGACAAAGGGCTGCTTCCAGATCAAGGGCGATGTCGAGATCAGGACAAGCGGCCCGGACTTTGAAAAGATGCAGTTCACCGTCCGGTCGAAGATGGCAAAAGCACCGGCAAAGACCCTGCTCATCATGAAGATCCGCGAGGTCTACGAGTGCACGCCCGGGCCAAAGGCAGGAGAGAAGATTCTGTAAACCGCCCCGCCCGAAAGGGCGGGACATCAAATCAGCGCCGGGAGGGAGATTTGAACTCCCGAGGTGCAGGGCACCAGCGGCTTTCAAGGCCGCCGCCTTACCGGACTAGACTATCCCGGCCTGCCTTAACCTATTGGGCAGCGCACAAAAAAAGGTTGTTCATCCCCGGCGCACGAGGACGACGGCAAGAAGCGCGAGGAGTGTAAGGAGCGGCGGCAACGGCGTTGATTGTGTGGGTGTGGGGGGAGCGTCCCCGAAGAGAGCGGGCGCGACCTGGCTCACCCTGACAGCCCTGGCGTTTGCTGCAGAGATCTGCACTGTAGCGTTATCAGTGTAACTCAGCGGGTAGATCTTCACGTATACCGTGCCGCCTTCTGTGGCAATCTCCACCTTTTCTGGCTCGAGCATGCCTTTCTCGTTGACCTTATGGCGCACATTCTTCTCATCGATGTACTCGACAACCCAGTCGAGCCCGGACGAAGTTGTGATGGTCACCGTCCCGCTCCGGGTCTCGACCTCGAAGTAGGCCGGCGCGGAACGGCTGGCGGGAGCGCTTGCAGAGATGACCACCCCGGTTGGTGTTGGCTCCGCCGCGCCAATCACCACAAACTCACGGCTGCCGATGTAGCCCCTGGCATCGTGGAAGGTGACCTCGTAGGTGCCCCCTGCAGAGATTGGCACCTCCACCGAGAACGCCCCGTTTTTGTCGGTTGCAAGATAGGTAGGTCCGTAGACGATGAAACCATCATGTTCAACCCTGACCTGCACCCCCACATCGCCAAGGTCAGCGACGGAACCCCGGATATCAAGGGTGCCGTCGAAATCCTGGGTGAGGGGCGAGTCTATTGTGATAATCCCCGATCGGTCGATCAGGGTAACCAGCTGCTGCGTCTTCGAACTGCCTCCAAACGTGGTCTTTGTGGGGTCGACGATCTCGATCGAGTAGCGTCCTGGTTCGAGCCCCTCAGTCTCAAAGGTCGCGGAGAACGTACCGTCTTCCTGTACGACGATCGTCTTCCGCTCGATCTCGCGCTTGGCGTACTGGGCGTAGTAGAGGACGATCTCGGTGCTGAACCCCGGGCTGAGCGAGGGTTTCGGCTGCCCCTCTATGGTCGAGGTACCCCTGACGACGAGCGGGTCGCCGACGTAGACCTCCTGTGGTGCGCTGATGGAGACATATGCGGCCGATGCAGGTGCTATTAGCACCATCGCGGCGATGAGTGCCAGCAATGCGATCCTTTTCATACCATTAGATCAACGGATATGAGGTATAATGCTATCCCAATTGACCGAGAAACCGCTGGCCTCCTGGCGCGGGAAAGACCGGCACGAGGGCCGGATCCTGGATACGCTGACGGTGATCTTTCGAAGCGGAGGTTGCTCCTGGAACCGCTGCCGGATGTGCGGCTACAGGCACGAGCGTTACCAGGATCTCGCCGGAGCCGAACTTGCCGAACGGATCATCCGCCAGGTTCGCTGGGTGAAGGAGAACTTCTCCGACGACGATTACCAGTTGGTAAAGGTATTCACCTCCGGCAGTTTCTTTGACCCCCTGGAGGTCCCCCCAATCGCGCGAGACGCCGTTGCAGAGGCGTTCCGCGGCAAGGTCTTGATAGTCGAGACACGGCCGGAATACGTCGAGGCCGATGGGGTTCGCGAGTTCCGCGAGGGGATCGATACCGGGATGCATGCCGTGCCGCTCACAATCGCCATGGGTCTTGAGACCACAGACGATCTGATCCGGGAGAAGTGCATAGACAAGGGGTTCACCTACGCAGATTTCCTCCGCGCCACAGAGACTGCGCACGCCGCCGGCGCGGGCGTTAAGGCCTACCTGCTGATGAAACCGCCGTTCCTGACAGAACGCGAGGCGCGTGATGACATGATCCGGTCCATCAGGGATCTCGCCCCTTCGGTCGAGAGCATCTCCATGAACCTCTGCACTGTCCAGAGCAGGACCGAACTCGAGCGCCTCTGGAGAGAGCACGCCTACCGGCCGCCATACCTCTGGAGCGTCCTGGACGTCCTGATTCAGTCGCCGGTGCATGTCCTCTGCGATCCTGTCGGTGGCGGGCAGATGCGCGGCCCGCACAACTGTGGCGCCTGCGACGGCCCGATAGTGAAGGGGATTACTGACTACTCGCTGAACAACGACGCCGGTCTCCTGCGCGCCCTTGCAGAGATGGAGTGCGGCTGCAAAGAAGAGTGGGAATTTGTGCTCGAGCAGGAAGAGCCCTACTGCATGCCGCTTACCCGCTGACTCCTCTCCAGTTCCTCAAGTTGCTCGCAGAGCAACGGGAGGAACGCCCCTGCGTCGCTCACGACGCCAATAGCCTGTGTCGTGCCCCGGTCCATAAGTTTTGTCACCGAAGCGGGGTTGATATCGACGCAGACGGTCTTGACGTACGAGGGCAGGCAGTTCCCGACGGCGATCGAGTGGAGGAGTGTTCCCACCATCACAACCATCGAGAGACCATGGATATGCCGACGCATGGCGTCCTGCGCCTCCACAACGTCCGTGATCACATCCGGAAGCGGACCGTCGTCGCGGATGGAGCCGGCAAGCACAAACGGGACCTCGTTCTTCACGCACTCATACATGATCCCGCCGGTGATGATCCCCCGGTCGACCGCGTTCTTTATGGAGCCTGCTCGCATGATCTCGCTGATGGCGCGGATGTGATGCTTGTGCCCGCCGGTGACAAGCGTGCCCGTCCTGATCTCCATCCCGAGCGACGTGCCGTAGAGGTTTGATTCTATATCGTGGGTGGCAAGCGCGTTCCCCGCAAACAGGACATCGATATAACCATCGCGGATCATGGTTGCGAGGGCGTCGGCCGCTCCGGTATGGACGATGGCAGGACCGCCGACAAGCGCGATCTTCCCGCCCTCCTTCTTCACTTTCAGGATCTCGCGGGCTATCTTTGTTATGATCGCCTTGCTAGGGCGTTCAGAGGATACCGTTCCGTGCATGAACTCAAACGTGCTGGACTTCCGGGGGCGCTCGGGGTAGATCACTCTGACACCGGTCTCGCTGACCACGACGAGATCCCCGGCCCTGATCTTTGATATGGGGGTGCAGATCGCACGATTCTCCTTCTCATCGATCACGATGTGGCAGTCCATCTCGATATTCTCGACCGGCAACCATTCTCCCCTGTACTTGACATAGGTCGGGTGGTTGGTTGTCGAGTAGAACCCCTTCGGGAGGATACGGTCTCCCTCTGCCGGTACAAGGATGACATCGCTGACCTCCGGGGTGCGTGCGCCGAGACGGTGCAGCTCGGAGAGGATGGCGTCAAGTTGCTGTTCGGTGGGGGCGGTCACGCGCAACCGGGCGTAACTGGTGTCGGTCTTCAGTTTCCCGACGTTGAACGTAAGAATCTCAAATTCACCGCCCATGTCCATGATCCTGTCAAAAACCATGGTCATGATGCCTGAATCGATGATATGCCCCTCTAATTCGATTTCCCGGCAGGGTCTCATATATAAACGTTGGTTATAGTCCGATAATAGGGTTTCCCAGGGTCCCTTCGGGGTGCGTCCCCTTCGCTGCTCGCTGGTTCCGCAGTAACCCGGAGAGCACCAGAATCGGACACGATCGGCATGTTGCTAAAACGAGGCGAGAAACCGGTGAAAAAAGGGCTACCCCTGGTGTTTTCCGCAGAGATACCGCTGCACCAGTGCCAGTTCTTCGCGTGTGTTGATGTTGAAGGCAAGGCGCCGGTCATGCAGGAGAACCTGCACCTCCTCCTCTGGTATCCCCGCTTCGCGGCTGGCTGTCAGGATGTTGACCCCGGCGGGGCATGCGGGAATGCCGTCGATGACCTCTGTGTAGTGTGTGCGGCAGCCATGTTCCAGACAGAGATCGCGGGGCACCCACGTGGAGCATGCCGGCAGCCCCGAGCGGCGCCAGGCGGCCTCGATATCGGCGATGATATCGACTGTGAGGCATGGCAGATCGGAGACGCAGGTGAAGAGGGGTTTTCCTTCCTCCTCAAGGTCGGCCGCAGCGGCATTGATATCCTCAACGTAGCCAAGCCCCTTTGTGTCGTAGATGGTGACGCCCTGCGCCCGGCACCAGTTTTTTGTGAACGGCGTCCGGTGCGAGGCCACAACGACCACTTCATAGCCTGCGGCAAGAAAGGCGTCGATCACATAGGAGACCATCGGTCGCCCGCAGATGTTTACAAGCGGTTTTTCACCCATCCCGAGCCTGGATCCCTCTCCCCCGGCCATGATCAGTGCAAGCATGCCTCAAGAGCCTCGATGAGTTGCCTGTTCTCCTCACGGGTTCGTACAGCCACACGGATGTGCCGGGGGAGCCCGAAAGACCGGCAGTCCCGCACCAGGATGCCCCGCGAGAGGAGCCGTTCGCTGAGCACTCCCGACTCCAGCGGGATCCCGACCAGGATGTAGTTTGCCGAAGGTGGGACGCAGACGAGACCGAGACCCTCCAGCCTCTCAGAAAGCCAGGCCCTTTCTTCTGAAATCCGCTTCCTTGACTCTTCCAGGCGATCGTAGTGGCGGAAGGCCTCGATCGCAAAGGACTCGGCGAACGTATTCACCGTCCAGGGGAGGCGCACCCTCTCAATCCTATCGATAAGTTCAGGGCTGCCAAACCCGTATCCGAACCGGATCCCAGGGACGGCAAAACTCTTTGTCAGGGATCGCAGCACGAAGAGTTTCTCGTGTGGTAGATCGACCAGACTCTGGCGGGGGTCAGCAAGTTCGATGAACGCCTCGTCAAGGAAGAGGTAACCCCCACGCCCGGCGACCGCATCGAGCACCCGGAAGACTTCTGCGTGGGAAAAGAGAGTTCCCGTGGGATTGTTCGGGTTGCAGAGAAACCTAACGGTGGCGCTGTCGTCCCCTGTGACGCATCTCCCTCCGGCAAGCCTCACAGCCACCCCGTACTCGGCAAACGTGGGCATCTCGATACAGGCGGCGTCGCCAGGTCCGAGCATCGCGCAACAGAACGCGCGGATCAGTTCGACCGATCCGTTCCCGACTGCCACCTCCGCGGCATCGCGCCCGAACGTCCTGGCGATCACCTCTTTTAGTTCTTCATACCGGTCGTCGGGGTAATCTTTCAGTGCAGAGAGATCCGGTATCCAGGGGATATCGGGAGGGTATGGGTTCATGTTCGCGCTGAAGTCAAGCACCGCATCCCTCATCCCGCGGCTGCGATGCCAGCGCACCCGGCCGCCATGTTCTGCTCTCTCAGGAAGATACTCTCGCATATCGATGGCAACTCTTTGAGGATATTTTGTCGTCTGCAACCAATAAAATCGTTATCCCGGCCAGAAAAAAATATCGGCAGGTTTATATCCAATACCAATGCTATTATGGCTTATCTGATACAGTCAGACATATAGACAACAAATGTCTGACAATTGTCTGCTTTAGAGCAGCCAAGTGTCAGATATGAGTGGATGGAATGATGGATCGGATCACTATCAGATTGCCACGACAGCAGGTTGAGATGCTCGAGAAGCTGGTGGAGGCAGGTGAGTTCCCCACGGTATCGGAGGCTGTGCGGTATTCTGTCAGAGCGCTTCTTGAGAAGTATGGAGACCGTGTCATGCGCGAGGCGGATCAGATCTCATTCAACGGTTAGGAGGTATATGATGCAGACTATCATTAACGAAGCGTTGAAGCACGCAGAACGTGAGAAATACCTGAAATCGGAAACGGATGAGGTCGAGGATGACATCCTCGGCCAGCCGCGCATCGTCATCGTGGGGTGCGGTGGTGCGGGGAACAACACAGTCAACCGCCTTTACCACATGCAGGTCAGCGGTGCCGAGACCATCGCGATCAATACGGACAAACAGCACCTGGACATGATCCGCGCCGACAAGCGGGTTCTTGTCGGCAAGTCGCTCACCAAAGGCCTTGGCGCCGGGGGGTTCCCTGACATCGGCAGGCGCGCGGCCGAGATGGCCCGGCCGACCCTGGAGACTCTACTCTGCGATGCGGACCTGGTTTTCATCACCGCCGGTATGGGTGGGGGTACCGGCACGGGCACAGCCCCGGTCATCGCGCAGATTGCAAAGGATCAGGGGGCGATCGTTGTCGGGATGGTCAGTTATCCCTTCCAGGTTGAGAAAGCCCGGCTTCTCCGCGCGGAAGAGGGGATGGAAGCTCTCTCTAACGCTGCCGACTCGGTTATTGTGCTCGACAACAACCGCCTCATCAAATTCGTCCCCAAC
Organism: Methanoculleus receptaculi; assembly: GCF_033472595.1. Classification (NCBI taxonomy): domain Archaea; kingdom Methanobacteriati; phylum Methanobacteriota; class Methanomicrobia; order Methanomicrobiales; family Methanomicrobiaceae; genus Methanoculleus; species Methanoculleus receptaculi. The sequence goes on from NZ_CP137642.1 coordinate 1,329,235, forward strand.
CTGCCGCTCGGTCAGGCGTTCTCGGTGATGGACCAGCTCATCGCGGAGACCGTGAAGGGCATCAGCGAGACTATCACGGAACCGTCGCTCATAAACATCGATTACGCTGATGTGCGTGCCATCATGAGCAAGGGTGGTGTTGCCGTTATGCTAGTCGGCGAGAGCAAACAGCAGAACAAGGCCGAGAGCGTGGTTCACGAGTGTCTCAACCACCCACTGCTGGACATCGACTACCGTGGAGCAACGGGGAGTCTCATCCACATAACCGGTGGCAACGACCTGACTCTCCAGGACGCAGAGGAGATCGCAAGCTCTCTGACCTACGAACTTGACCCCCACGCGGACGTCATCTGGGGAGCACGGGTGAACAGCGACTTCGAAGGTAGAGTCCGTGTCATGGCGATCATGACCGGTGTGAAAAGTGCACAGATCCTCGGAAACCATCGCGCCTACGATCAGGCCTTACCAAGGCCTGCGGTATCAGCAAACAGGCGCATGGCAAGGGATGCCGCGAGCGGCCACCTTATTGATTTTATCTGATCACTCCTCCCTTACCCTCTTTCATATTATTTTGATCCGGGTCGATTGAGAGCGGAGGCGGTTTTCTGTCCCCTGCGAAATACTTAATATGACAGATGACATGTAAGATATAGACGTTCTTGTATAATCCTCCCCCGTATGGAGTGTGTTGTGCAGGGCAGAGACCGCTATGGTCTGCGGTGCCAGGGTACCGAGGTTGAACACATGAGCAGGCAGGTGAGCGACTGTCCGGGTCGCGAGTCCGGAGAAGGTCTTTTCTTGTGGTGTAACCGTTGCACGAGCCCTGGCGTTCCTGCAGCGATACGTTTTGGATCCGTCGGGTGAGGGTATGAGACATGTACCGAATGTCGAGGATTGGTAAGGAATGCTGAACGATCTGATTGAGAAACGAAAAAAAGTCCTTGCGGAGTCTGAACAGCACAAAAACCGGCGTAACGAGTTGAACGCACTTGCAAGCAAGTGCGCACGGGAGCGCAATGATCTGAATGCCCAGACCCGCGAATATGTTGAGGAGGCGCAACGGCACAAGGAGGAGCGGGACAGGATAAACAAGGATGTCCAGGCGCTTAAAGACGAGAGAAATAAATATAACGAGCGTGCAAACGCCCTATTTGAGGAGATCGAGGCTTTCAAGAGGGAGCATGGCAACCTCCAAAACCGGGGCATCAAAGAACTGCAGAAGCAGATTGAGCACCTGGAGTTCAAGCAGCAGACCGAGGTCTACAGCACCGATAAAGAACGTGAATTGATCGAGAAGATCAAGCACCTTAAATCGCTGGTGAAGGAACAGGAGGCCGAGTTTGAGCAGAACAAGGAGATGCGGGCGAAGCTTGCTGAGGCACGTGAACTCCGCAGGCGGGCCTCTGAGATCCATAAAGAGGTCACTGAGAAGGCCGAACTTGCACAACAGCACCATGACCTGATGGTTGAGGCCTACCGGAAGGCCGACAGATCTCGCGAGGAAGCCGACCGCGCCCACCAGAAGTTTGTTGAGGCTCAGGAAGCGGCGGACGAGGAGCACAGGTTATTTATCGCCTGCCAGAAGGAACTCCGCGATTACGATAAGGTTATATCGGGTCTCCGGAAGAAGACCAGGAAAACCAAGGTTACCAGAGAGCAGAAAGCCGTCCGGAAAGAGGCGGAACGTGTTTTCCAGCAGTTCCGCGACGGCGAAAAGATCACAACCGATGATCTGCTCCTGCTGCAGCGTGCAAAGCTTATCTAATACTTTTTTTGGCGCCCTGATAATTATTTAATAGTTCCAGAAAGATGTTCTAGTGAATGGCAAAAGAGCGGACGCTTGTCCTCTGTGTTGATCGCGACGATGACCTGGGCTTTAAAGCCGGGATCGAAGGGCCCATCATGGGCAGGGAGGCGTGCCTGCACGCAGCGACCTCGCTCGCCCTGGCCGATCCTGAGGATTCAGATATCAACGCGTTCTTTGAGACCATCAAAATCTATGATGAACTTGCCGCGCGGGGAGAGGAGGTTGCCATTGCTATCATCTGTGGTAATCACATGAACCTGATCGAGGGTGACCGGCGTGTTGCAAACGGTCTTGATACAGTCCTCAAGGTGACTGACGCAACATCCTGTATTGTCGTGACGGACGGTGCCGAGGACGAGTATGTCATGCCGGTCATCCAGTCCCGCGTGCCGGTTGGCAGCGTGCGGAGGGTGGTGGTCAACCAGATGCCAAACCTGGAGGGGACATATTACATCCTGAGACGTTTACTGGACGATCCAAAGGTTTCAAGGATTGTGCTTGTTCCGATCGGGCTTGCCATGCTCCTTTACGCACTGGGCTACCTGCTGGGCTACCCTGAGGTTGGGATCATCGTCGTTGTCGGTGTCATCGGGATCTACCTGCTCTTCAAGGGGCTGGGGATCGACGAGTTTTTCGGCTACCTGGTAAACTCGTTGAAAACATCGCTCCATGGTGGCAGGTTTACGTTTGTCTCCTACATCGCTGCAATACTGCTCTGCATAGTCGGTGTCATAATGGGACTTCTCAGCCTTCTGGAGTATTATGTGCCGTTTGGTATTGTCATCCAGGTTATTTCCTTCATATATGGGGCTGTGGCATGGTTCATTGCCGCAGGCCTGGTTGCGTCGGTGGGAAAGATCATCGATATATTCTTAAACGAGCGTGAGACTATCCAGCGTGTGATTGCTCTGCCGTTCTTCATCCTTGCAATAGGGGTCATCGCCTACGGGGCAAGCGTCTATATACTCTCGATCAGCAGTGATATACCGGGTTTCCCCATATCGAGCGCGGATGGGGTGGTTTACATAGTCATCTCGATCATAGGGGGGCTCTTCTGCGCATTCTTTGGTGTTTACTTCCAGTCATTCCTGGGCCGAGTGCTGAGAGAGGGTGAACTGGCTGCGCTGAAGAAAGAGGCTTGAGGCCCGATCCACTGCCACCTGCCACCTGTTGACCCGCGGATGAGAGGTTGCAGGCCCTCATTGAGTATCAATCGCGCCTTTCCTTTAGGGGGATGCCCGCTCCTGCTTTAAATTGGAATTATTTTGCGAAATTCACGGGGTTGCGCCCCAGCCTGACTTCCCCGGTTTGATAAACATCTCCATGGACGGATTTCAGGGGGTGGCGGCATCGCCGAGCACCTTCTCCCATCCGGAGACGGGGCGGCCGCGGGTTTTTTGCGAGACGGCATTGCGAAGAGATCAGAGAGGCGAGGGAGAGCGATGAAGTGGGGTGTCGGGGCGAGATGCTGAAGAGGGAGGAGGTAGCGGGCGGTTTCGTCGCGGTTTCACCGAACACTCCTCGGTATCCGGGCCGGGTGGGGGGTGATCCAGCAAGAGAGGTTTTCAGTGATACGTCGATACAGGGGAGGGGACGTCTCCGCCCCCCGCTCCCTGTCCAGTGACTACCACGGGAAGGTGAAGAGTTGAGTTTACCGTCCAGGTCTCACGCAAAATAGCCAAATCCACCAGAGATCTCGCTGGTGTTCTCGTAATGCCTGGCGCTCTGCGGTGTGATGATGGTGAGGGAGGGCACGGCCACACCAAAACTGTGCTCCGGGAACCAGTATGTTCCATCTCCGTAATCGTTAGCCACACCATCCACGCGGATCTCTGCATGATCAAGACCTAGATACTGAACGCTCACATTGTTAAAGTTCAGTATGTTAAGGACCTTCTGTTCCAGGTCTGATTTTCCAAGGAGGAGGACGAGAAAGCCTATACTGCCATCTACCGTGTAGTTCATGGTGACAACGGCATCTGCCATCTCCAGCCGAATCGTGACGTCTTGAACCGTTATATAACTGTAGCGCCCCTCGTCCCCCGCTGCCATCGAAGGAGTGATGAGGGCAAGCACCAGCATCAAGACTACGCCTACGGCCACCTGCTTCATTGTATAGTTGTTTATATGGTGTTTCTTAAATCCTTTGTGGTTGAACGCCTTATCGGGACGCTCGTGGCTTTGATCGACGCTCTGCACGGGCTATGGCAGAAATATTCACATCCTCTCCGGCAGGTCGCTCTCCAGGCATTGATGGTTTTGCCCTCCATCTGGTTCCAGGGCCAGGAGGGGTTTGATCTTCGATCCCGCGCTGAAAGGGGGTTGAGATCAGGGAGATGCTTCTCTCAACCGCTGCCGCAGGCAAGAATCGCTTCATCGGGTTCACGGTGAGCAGTTGGCAGGTGGCATGCGTGTCCAACCGCAGCAATCAGGGATTGTTACCTGCTCCCGACGGCATCTACCCTCACTCTGCATGCCATACACCGCTGGCGTGCAAAAAATGTTTTCTGGGTCTCACTCCTGGTGAGCGAGGATTATCTCGATGCTGGATACGTTTGTCTTGCCGGTATCGGTGTCGATCATCTCGGTCGATGTGAGGATCTCTTTCTTGACCACGTTTGCAAGGAAGCGGTTGAGTGCGATCTCCGCCGTATCGACCGCACGTGATATAGCCTTTCCGCGTGCCTTGATCGCGACTTCTTCCGCTCCATTGTTGAACTGAGTGACCACAGCAAGCACGTAGTTCATGACCGGTTTGTTTCCAACGAATACTGTGTTGTCTTTTATCATTGAACACACCTCATCAAAGGTAATTCCTTGAATGTATCAGTTCTGCGTTGAGGACGGATGCACCTGCAGCTCCACGTATGGTGTTGTGGCCGAGCGCCACAAAACGCAACCCATCGCGAACCCTGCCGACAGAGACTGTCATGCCTCGCCCACGGTTACGGTCAAGCCGCGGCTGTGGACGGTCGGGCTGGTCGAAAAGTTCGATCGTCTTTGCCGGCTGCAGCGGCAGGTTGCTGAAGGGCGGCTTGAATGTTGCATAGGCTTTCTTTACCTCAGCCACCGGCTCCTTAACGTCGACCCAGACGGCCATGGTGTGGCCATCGATCACGGGAACCCTGTGGCAGCTGGCACTCACCCTGAAGGGAGCCGGCTTCACCTCGGAGCCGTCGAACTTACCCATGATCTTCAACGTCTCGGTCTCCATCTTCTCCTCTTCAGAGCCGATGTATGGGACAACGTTGTCATAAATCTCCATGGCGGGGATACCGGCAAACCCGGCACCTGAGATCGCCTGCATGGTTGCCACATGCGCATCATGAAACTCAAACGCTCTCAGGGGTGCAAGAGCCAGCACAAAGACAATCGTCGAACAGTTGGGGTTGGTCACGATAAACCCATCACGCCCCCGATCACGCTGAACGTCAATCAGTCCCAGGTGATCCGGGTTAACCTCCGGGATCACAAGGGGTACATCAGAATCCATCCGGTGTGACCGGGCGTTGCTGCAGACAGCGATGCCGGCGTCAGCGATCTCAGTCTCGAGTGATGTTGCCACCTCCGGGGGTAGCGCCGAAAAGACAAGGTCACAGTCTTTCAGGCTCTCGACGGTTGTTGGAGTGACAACGATATCGCTGACGTTGTCCGGGTACGGCGCATCAAGCCGCCAGTTGACCACCCTGCCATAAGGTTTTCCTGCACTTCGTTCAGATGCCGTGAGGGTTTGAAGGTTAAACCAAGGATGATCCTCCAGCAACTGAACAAAACGCTGTCCTACTGCCCCTGTGGCACCAAGCACTCCTACATCAATCATGGATAGGAGTATCTCTCGTGCTGGTGGTATTAAAAGAGTTGGTTTTTTATTCCATGGATATAGCCCCAGACGGGCACTCGTCGATGCAGGTTTCACACTCAACGCAGAGATCAGGATCGACTTTTGCCTTCCCGTCCACCATGGTTATGGCAGCAGAAGGACAGACATCCACACAGATCTCACAGGCGGTGCATTTCTCGGTATCAACTACTGCTGGCAAACTCAGTTCCTCCAAATGTACTTATTTTCTACGATGCCCCCAAAAATAAACTTCACTAATCCGTCACAGCCCCAGGACATCCTGCATAGTGTATATGCGCGGTTCCCTTCCGACAATCCAGCGTGCGGCGCGGATAGCTCCCTGTGCGAAGACAGCACGATCGTAGGCCCGGTGCGAGATCTCGATACACTCAAAGTTGCCCGCAAAGAGAACGGAATGGTCGCCGACGATATCCCCGCCGCGGATTACATGAACGCCGATCTCGTCTTTCCGTTCGGTTGCACCGACGCGACCGTAGACCTTCTCGCGTTCCCCGAGTTCCTGATCCAGGATATCGAGGATGGTCTTTGCCGTACCACTCGGCGCGTCTTTCTTGTAGCGGTGATGCGCTTCCGTGACCTCAATATCGTAGTCGCCCAGCTGGCGGGCGGCTTCACGCACAAGTTTCCAGAAGATATTGACGCCGACGGAGAAGTTGCTCGATATCACCGCCGGCACCTTCCCCTCAACGGCGCTCTCGATCTCCTTTCGCTGTGCTGGCGAAAACCCGGTTGTCCCAACTACCAGTGCCACATTATTTCTTGCTGCTGCTTTGATGTTCTCAACCGCAGCGGCCGCAACGGAGAAGTCAATGAGAACGTCGGGTTTCTTCTCCTTGAAGAATGCATCAATCCCTGTTGCCGGGACCACCTCCGTCCCGAAAAGGCTTCCCTTCTTGACGTCTATCCCGCCGACCAGCTCGAGGTCATGGGCCTCGCTGATTATACGGCCGACCGTGCCGCCCATGCGCCCGAGGGCGCCGGATATAACCGCCTTAATGGCCATAGTTTGCAAGCACCCCCTTCAGGAGTTCTGTCCTGGCCGCATCCAGTTCGTCCAGCGGTAGCCTAACCGGACCTGCAGCCATCCCGAGGAGTTCGACCGCCTTCTTTACCGGGATTGGGTTTGTGTCGATGAACATTGCGCGCATGAGTGGGGAGAGTGTGTAGTGCAGGTCCTGTGCGTGAGCAAGGTCACCGGCGCTGAACGACTCGTACATCTCCACCATCAGCCCGGGCTCAACGTTCGCGGCGACCGATATCACGCCTGCGCCTCCAATGGCCAGGATGGGAAGGGTCATCGCATCGTCTCCGGAGAGAACACTGAAATCCTCGTCCTGCGTCTCCTCGACGATACGGGAGACCTGGGTGATGTCTCCACTTGCCTCTTTGATCCCGACGATGTTTGGATGCTCTGCAAGCTCTGCCACCAGGTCTGGCTGAAGGTTCTGCGCTGTCCGGCCCGGAACGTTGTACATGACGATCGGTAGATCCAGGTCAGCGAGTTTTGTAAAATGCTTGATAAGCCCTGAACGGTTTGGCTTGTTGTAGTAAGGGCTGATGATAAGCGCGCCATCCACACCTGCATCCTTTGCTGACCGGGTCAGGCGCATGGCCTCTGCCGTGCTGTTAGATCCCGTTCCCGCGAGCACGGGCACCCTACCGTCGATGACCTCCACCGTCTTTGCGATAACCGCCTCGTGTTCCTCGAACGTGAGTGTTGCCGACTCGCCGGTTGAGCCGCAGGGCACTATGCCGTGGACGCCACATTGCAGAAGCGACTCAATGTTGGACTCAAGCCCATCGAGATCGAGACTCATGTTTGAGTCACGGAATAATGGGGTTATGATTGCCGGAAGGACTCCCTCAAACATATGGTATGCTTTAACGCTTCCTTCTATTTATCTTTCGTGTGATGTATCCGGCAACCCGGTTCCTGACACTTTTGCTCTCGATCACGGTAACCCCGGCTACCGCCTGCTTATTCTCTTCAAAATCCTTGCTGAACCTTCCGTCGTGCTTGACGAGGAGTTCTTCGCCGAGGTTCTTGATATATGACGGCTTTATACCCATATGGATCTCCCTTTACAATTGTGCATATTTTATGCGATTCGACAGTTTAAGAATATTTTGTGCTACCGTGACCGGATCCTCGCCGAGTAGCCTGATCATCGGCTCTTTTCCGACGGCCCCCGGGTCATATATGACATCAGGTACACCTTCCCTGCAGCAGGAGGCTACACCCCAGTCCATCGTCTGGACGCCGGGCGGCTCCTTCCCCCGGTCAAAAGAGCGGACCTCAAAGAGGAGGTCAGTTAATTTAGAGACAATCTCGTCCGAGAAACGGATGTTTGCCGCGCTACGTATCCTCGGATCGAAGCGCATGGCCGTGAGGACAACCCGTGCCATGTGGTCGCTTGCGCCGAACGCGATCTCCCCGACAGGGTGAACCCGGTCACCAAGCCTGACGATGCGTCCCAGAACACCTGCTACATCCTCTCTGCTCCGCGCGTCTGGCAGTGCATAGACTACATTCATTCCAACCTCGGGGATGAGCCGCGCGTCCATGCGTTCGGCGAGCAGCCCTACGGCCTCCTCCAACCTCTTGATAACCTTCTCGCGTTCTTCCTGCGTCATATTGAGATCACCAATTTGAACCGTATCTCGACTGCGTTCATGCGAGCCCGAGATCAGCACGCGCCTCCTTGAGCCCCTCGATCGCGAGGTGGTAGAAGGTTTCAATGTCCATGAGCGACTCGATCATCAGGATCCGTTCGCGCTCGCAGCCGGCGGCAAAAGACTTCTCCTTGAACTTCTTCTTGACCGTCCTCGGTGTGACATTGTCGATCACCCCGCCTTTTACAAGGGCGCAGGCGATGATGAGGCCCGAGGCGCTGTCAGCAGCCTGGAGCGCAACCTCGATGGGGCGCTCGTAGCCTGATGTAAGCAGGTGGTTGTGGCGCCTTACGATCTCCGCTACATTCTCCGGGACGCCGTTCTCGATCAGGATCCGGTAGCCTTCGATCCCATGGCGTTCCATCTCCCCCTCAACAAGATCGTAGTCGATGTCGTGCAGGAGACCGATGATCTCCCACATCTCCGCATCTTCACCGAGGTGCTCCGCGACCTTCCTCATGATGGCTGCCGTGGCGTGGCTGTGGACGATGTGCGACTGCGACGTCAGGTAACGCCGGAGCAGGTCAATGGCCTCCTCTCTCTCCATGCGAAAGAAGTTGTCGGTCGCCATCGATAAATGGTGTGGGTCGCGCCACTTTGCAGGGATAGAGATATACATGCATCTGTTCCACCTCAATACATGAATCTACGGGTTCTTGAAGTACTGGCGGCAGTGGTGTGCTTTGTGATCTTTGTCCTGCTGCTGGTGGTGCTGCCCGATCTTATGGCGGGGATGGAAGGGTTTGCCTACGTTGCGGCGCTGGCGGTCTTTATCAGTTCACTCGGTATTGCAGGCTACCTGATCGACAGAATGGTCATGTGAACTACCCCGCGCCTCTCGGGCGGGGCTTCCCGGCTATCATGGCCAACACTTGCACCACAGAGATGTGATGTAGAGGTCTTGGCTCCACAGGCTCGAAGGGCTGTTCCATCCCCACGCGGTGGATATTCACCGCAGCATTGTAATCTCTATCGGCAACAAACCCACAGTATGGGCATTCGTGGACTCTCTCGGAGAGCGTCTTTTTCACGATGCTTCCGCAGTTCGAACACATCTGGGATGTGTTTCGGGGATCGACTTTGACGAGTTCCGTACCAGCACTTTCAGCCTTGTACGAGAGGTAAGAATAATAGAATATACCCAAGATGAAGGAAGGGCGGCTCCGCTTGCATCCCCGCTTTTCTCGACCGCGGACTTCCCGCTCCGCCCTCTTCACCCCCGCAATTAAAACGGCTTCATGGCCCTTGTTTACGATCAGGGGTTTTCTATCGCATCCAGGGATCTCGATCCGTCTGCGTCTCAGGGCGTTCTGCCGCCCCTCACGCTTACGGCCACGACGATGGCCCCCATGGCGAAAGCAATCGCTCCGGCAACTGCCCAGGACGGGGATGGCCCGGCACCCTCCTCACAATTTGCGATGCATAATATCGGACGCATCCGAAGGATTCCCGTGCCCTGCGGGAACCATAGCAGGCCGAGGATGGCTACAAAAAACGCCGAGAAGCGCCCCAATTGTCTGGCTTGCCTTCATGCTCGATCGAACGCCAATCTTCGATACCGGATGAAAATACCTTCTGCCTCGCAGAGTCGTGATGCCACCCGGCACCCGTTCCCGGCTATGGGCGCGGGGTTACACCGGGCGGCTGCATAATTTGTGAAGTTGTCCCAAAACACTGTTACCGGGAAGGGGGACACCCCCTCCCGGACCCTCCCCCAAGTGGCGATATCCAATGGAAAGCCGTTTCACCCTTCTTGCTCAGAGTGCGTCTCAGATGGGGGATACCTGAGAAGTAAGGGCTCCGATTAGGGTATACCGAAGGTTCGAAGCTCGTTTTGAGATGACCTCTGTCAAACAACCTTCATCTCCCCCGAAATCCCACCTGGATCTTAACAGAGGTAACCGGGAGAGCGGTATGCAGCATCACAAAAACATCGTCCTCATCGGCATGCCCGGTGCGGGGAAGAGCACCGTGGGCGTCGTCCTTGCAAAAACCCTCGGCATGCAGTTCATCGATACGGACATCCTGATACAGGAACGGGCCGGGAAGATGCTGCAGGAGATCCTCGACGGGAACGGGCCCGACGCGTTCAAGCGGCTCGAAGAAGAGACGATCCTCTCCATTCGCCCCGACCGTGCGGTGATCGCGACGGGCGGCAGCGTGGTCTGCAGCGAGGCTGCGATGGCGCACCTGAAGTCGGGAGGGGTGGTCGTGTACCTGGAGATCCCGTATGCGGAAATGGAGGCGAGGCTCAAGAACATCACGACAAGGGGGATACTCCTCCTCCCGGGCCAGAGCCTCCGCGGGATGTACGACGAGCGGGTCCCGCTGTATGAGAAGTATGCCGATCTCACCGTCGCGTGCTCGGATGAGGATTTTGAGTCCGTGGTCGGGAACTTGATCGAAGCGTTGTGAGGTGGGGGGTGGAGGATTACGATCCCGCCTCAGCGACCAGGAACCGTCCTTCCTCCTCTTCGGCGAACCTCACCGTGACCATCTCCCCTTCGTGCACGCCGAAGTCCGAGTAGGGTTCGTTCAGGAGCGTTCCCCGGAGTGAGGCGCCGTCGTCCGACTGGCCTTCCAGGCGGACCCACACGCCTTCGGGGATCAGTCCCCGGTCTTTTGAGTACAGGATCACCGATACGTCGTCGAAACACCCCGGAGCCCTGAACCTGTCAAGATCAATCCTCTTTCTTACTGCCTGGAGCGCTTCCGGTTCGTAATAGAGGCGCCATCGCTGCTTTTCGAGCAGCGAGAGGCGGTTTGCTTCGTCGTTCGACAGAAGCGTATACGCCCGACCTCGTCGGAGTGGAGTATCAGCCCTTCGCCGTGGTTCTCGAAGTTCACGACGAACTCCGGCGGCTTTCCGGGTTCGATCCGGCAGAGGGAGTGGATGCGGAAGATGATGCCCTTCTCGTGATCGACGTAGAAGAAGCCGATGCACCGCTCCGCGTCCGGCCGCATCAATCCCTTCGCGGAGAGGATGCGGGAGATGCCGGGCCGATCTCTGCGATTGCCCAGTTGTTGATGATCTCCCGGTCTGAATGGGGTGCTGTTCCGTCGTTCATGTTACGTGGTACAAAATTCTCGTGTGCAGTGTGAAAGGGGTTGTGGAATGTTTATGGGAAGTTCTTGATTTTTCGGGGGTGTAAATAGGGTGTTTGGAGGTTCGGGGAGGGTGGGATGGTGGTTCTGGTCGGGCATTGGGAGCCCTCGAACATCGCCTCATCTCTCACCGAGCGCCTTCACCAGCACCGCCAACACACTGCCGGCGACTCGTCAGCTCGCAGAGCCCGCAACCATGCCTAAAAATCCCGCTCGAAGACCTTCAGTGCCCCCGCGCCGGTAACAACTCCTCTTCAGACAGAGATATGTAGATTGAAGCACCAGAAGATCTTATACCGCAGAGGTGAAGGTGTCATGACGAACGTAAAAGAGGAGATCATCAGTGAGTTGAGCGACCTCCCGCCCTGGACATATGGTGAGGTGCTCGATTTCATCCGGTTCCTCAAGTCCCGGCGCCGGAAGGCCGCACCGGACACCGCCCTCGCGAGCGAGCCCGTGCTCCGGAAAGACTGGCTCCGGCCCGAGGAGGAAGAGGCGTGGAGCGACCTGTGAAGGGCGATGTTGTCGTTGTACCGTTTCCCTTCTCCGATCTCTCAACCGTGAAACGGCGGCCGGTGGGGACGATGTCATCCTCTGTCAGATCACGAGCCAGCAGATCCGGGATCGCTATGCCGTGGGGATCACCGACGTGAATTTTGCAGAGGGAACGCTCCACAAACCAAGCAACATCCGGCCAAACCGGCTCTTTTCTGCCAGTGTCGATCTGATTCTTTATCGAGCCGGCCGTCTCAACGACCAGACCGTCATGTCGGTCATCGAACGGATCATCGGGATCCTGCAGGCAGAGTAAATGAATCGGTCGTGATTAGATTCTCTTTCGTGACCCTGGCATCTTCGAGACCACGAATTGCCCTGTCGGGCATCTCCACCGTCGCGGAATCCTAGCGGGGAAACTCGTCTGGCGGGAGGAGGGGCGAGTATGAGCACGCTCAAATGCACCCGCGTCAATGGAACGTATGAGGATGGGGAGACCGCGCACGACCTCAAGCGCACCGTTGCCGCCATGCTCCGCGACGGTGTGCCTCCGTCGGCGGGTCGTTGAAGAAACCTCCGTGCTGTACGGGATTCCTGAAGAGTGTGTGGAAGAAGTAGTGGTCGCGGCCCCGGCGTGGTTACTTCAGCCTCACCCAATGCTTGTTCGGGTAGATCGCGACGGTCGGGTAGTGTTTCAGATCTTCTGTAATTTGTCTGAGCCCTGTCTCCTTGCCTAATCATCCCCGCTCCTCTCGACCGGGGACTTCCCGCTCCGCCCCCTTCACCCCCGCAAGTTAAACCTGTTTTTTTGCACCACTCTTCTTGAGCCGGTAGTAACTTAAGGGGTGGCTGATCCGCTCACATTCTTTATCCCGGTTGGCACAGAGGCCGAAGGTGCGCATCGTGATGCATGATGGCGGGGTGTACTCGGTGCCGCCACGGCCGGAGATGTGCTCCACCTGGTATATGGTCATATCCGGGTCAAAATCGGGTGCCTGCGCGAAAATTTCCGTTATCTGGGCTATGTTCATACCGATAGTGTGAAGGAACGATGTGATGGCAAACCGTCCCATGTGCGTCAGGTTCGTTCCTGCTGTGAGCGCCTGGAGGAGACTGGCAATGCATGGCGGAAACGCCTCCTCCCGGATCTCCCCGAATTCTTCGAGTGCCTGCTGCTGCCGCAGTGCGGTGATCTCGCTGGCCACCGCTGCCAGGGTTTCGCATATCCCGCCAGGTACCCGTAGCGGGAGGTTATCGGCGACGATCGTTCGTATCCGTTCCCGGATCAGTTCGTCGATCTCGCCGGGCTCAACACCCACAACTCCCCGGTTGACATCCCTGTTGACGAGCCTCCAGCGATTATCACGCAGGCGGGCTACCAGTTCAACGTAGTCGGTTACCGGCATGCTTCTGGCGTCGGGATCGATCTGGAGCCGCAGGGCAACGAAACGACGAACCTCGGGTTCTTCGGATGCCAGGAAGAATGATGACCGGTCAGATTCGTAGCGTGCAAGGCGGTCGATAAGCGTTCGGTCGCCTATGCAGGAGACAATTATACGGGCAAGCGCATAACTTGCGATCTCAAGTTCGGGGCCCGGGCCCCGCGCGGCGTCATCCTGGAAATCTCGCCTGAACCTTAGCGCAGCGATGATGCGTTCCTTTGCACGTTCAAGCGCCACGTTTCCGGCACTGCTGGCAAGGAACGCCTCGAGGGATTCAACGTGCTGGCTGGCCAGCTGCTGCGACTCTTTTAAAAATGGATATTTGGTGAGTTCTTTGCGATCGAGTACAATATCCATCAATCTGCCTCGACCCTGGGGGCAAGGAGGTAGTCGACACGGCCGTTGCCGTCTGCAATCTCAAAGACAAACCGGACTGGGTGATTGATGCCAAGGTGGATCTCGACCTTCTCTGCGCGCGCCATTACCCTGCCCATGTCCTTTAAGTAATCTATCGAGAAGAGGGAGCGGGATCTGACCGGGTTTAAGGCGATGAGTTCGTCTTCGCTGAGCGCGAGCTTTATGTGGTCGGTGTCCCCCTCGGCCTCCATGTAGAAGGTCATGGATTCCGGGTCGATCCCGAGCGCGATCTTGTCGGATATAACGCTTGCAGCCTTTATGGCATTGTTCAGCGTCTCTCCGGGGATTACGGCTCCTCCCGGGAGGTCGACTGCCGGCGGATTCGGGTCTTTCCGGAGGGTGCTGGCATCAAGAAGTGTGAGAGAGTATCGGTAACCGCCGAAACTGAGTTCCAGTCTCCTATCGTCGTCACGCAGCTGGAGGGTCAGAGCATCGCCCTTGCCAACCATTGCCAGGATGTTCTTTAACCTCGTGACATCCAGTCCCAGTTCCCCGTCTGTCGCGGAGAACGATTTGAATGCGGTGCTCTGGAGTTCCAGGGTGATCATGGCCACGTTTGCGGTATCGACGGAGCGTGTCCAGATCATATCTTCCTGTGTGTGCAACCGGCACTCTGTCACCAGCGCGGCGATCGCGTCGATAGACTCCCGGAAAATTTCTGCATCAATCGTTGCCTTTAACATTGTGACCCCTTTATAACATTCGTTGAGAGTACATAGTCTCCTTCACTCATAATAGTCCTTTACGATCGAAATCTGTTGTGGACTTCATCGCAAGGGTGAGGGAGATGTTCGTGATTTCATACACCGTGAGGTCTGTGAGGGGTTATTAGACCACATCATTCATAGTTAACTGCACCAAATACCATACATAGTCTACTTGATAATGCAGGCGGGGCAGTCAACCGACAGTCAGAGTCAGGTGGGGGGGCAGTTTATCAATGGGTTCGCAGTGGACGAAGGATAGCGTCTATCGCAAGGCGATGCAGTCAGGCTACAGGGCGCGGGCCGCCTACAAGTTGCTGGAGATCCAGCAGCGCAATGGTGTTATCAGGGCCGATGACAGCGTTGTTGACCTGGGGGCGGCGCCGGGGAGCTGGCTGCAGGTGCTTCGCGACCTGACCGACGGCCGGATAATAGGCGTGGATTTAAACCCAATAGCACCCATGGAAGGCGTCACCACCCTCGTCGGAGACTTCACCGATCCTCTCGTCCAGGAGCGCATCCGCGAGGAGGCCGGCGGCGTCGTCAGTGTCGTGGTCTCTGACGCCTCGCCAAAACTCTCTGGCCAGAAGAGTTATGATCAGGCGCGTGCGATCGGGCTTGGTGAGGACGCACTTGCGTTCGCCTGCACAATCTTGAAGCCCGGTGGAAATATGGTTTTGAAATCGTTCCAGGGTGAGCTCTTCGGGGAGCTTGTGGCCGAAGTCAGGAAGCATTTCTATTCCGTCCGGAGTTACAGGACAAAAGCATCGCGGAAGGGGAGTGCTGAGATCTATATCATTGCAAAGAATTTCAAAGGAGCATCCAACGATGCTGAAGGACCCCTATAATCGAACCGTGACCAACCTCCGGATCAGCCTTACATCGCGGTGTAATCTGCGATGTATCTACTGTCATGCCGAAGGCGAGGTGAACCCGAAGGAGCAGATGAGCACAGATGAGATCGCTGAACTGATGAGGGTCGGTGCACAGTTTGGCATCAGGAGCGTCAAATTCACCGGCGGGGAACCCCTGCTCCGCCAGGATCTTGTCGATATCATCCGCTCGGTGCCGCCGGGAATCGAGTCCTCGCTGACAACTAATGGGACGCTGCTTGCTCCAAAGGCCGCGGATCTCAAGGAGGCCGGGCTTGCACGGGTGAATGTCAGTCTGGATACGCTTCGACCCGAGCGCTACCGCCGGATCACCGGGAAGGACTGCCTGGAGGATGCTCTGGAAGGGATCGATGCGGCGATCCATGTTGGGTTGACGCCGGTCAAGATCAACATGGTCCTGCTTGACGGGATCAACGAGGATGAGATAGATGACTTTATGGCGTTTGTCCGGGGAAAACGCGACCTGGTCCTGCAGGTTATTGAACTGATGGAGTTCAACGAGTGCAGGTTCCACGGGGATGTCGACAGCGTCGAGCAGGAATTAAACGAGCGGGCAACGCGGGTCGTCACCAGGAGGATGCACCACCGGAAGAAGTACTGCCTCGACGGCGCCGAGGTTGAGGTGGTCCGGCCACTCCATAACACAGAGTTCTGTGCCTTCTGTAACAGGCTGCGGGTAACCTCTGATGGCAACCTCAAGCCCTGCCTCCTCCGGACGGATAACCTGGTAAACATCCGGGGCAAGCACGGCAAGGAACTTGAAGATGCCTTTCGTGAGGCGGTCAGCCGCCGCAGGCCGTATTTCACATAGGTGCGACATACTATCTTCAGGTCGCTGAATGCCGTCGCTGCCCTGCTGCATCAAAGGAATATTATTTGAACCACGCTAGCCAACGGGTGAACGTATGCTGGAAACGAACGAGTATGTCCGCGTAATGGAGAAACTCTACAACAAATCGCTGATCCTGGAGAGCCCCAGCGATTTTCATCCGGTTCTGCACTTTTATTTCACCGATGCCCTCGCTCACATCGATTTCACTGCAACCGTTCTCGCCTACAACCCCATGTCGCCGAGGAACATAATGAGCATGGAGTACATGCGGTGGCGACTGGACCAGGAGAAGGTCGGTGACCGGGTACATTTCCCGGGGTTCATCAACTGGCTTAAGACCGAGCATCCTGAGGTCTATGAAGAGCTCCCGATGCTCTGGACAGGTATATACGATACAGACGATCCAGCCCAGTACAGGAGTTTCCGGATCGTGCTCAACCCCGATGAGAGGGGGCCGATCCCATCTGAGTACCTCTCGATGTTCATCGATGAGTTCTTCGATCCGGCGTTTATCAAACAGCTTTATGAGGGCTCGTCGCTGGCGAGGCTCTTTGATGAATATGCGGCAGCCAGGTCGGAGTAAGGGGAGCACTGCATGGATGTCGCCCGGCTCGCCTCATCGTTGATCCGGATCCGGAGCGAGAACCCGCCGGGGAGCACGACCGAGATCGTTGCGTTCATCGCGGAGTTTCTTGACTCGCTCGGGGTGAAGAACCGGATCGTCTCCAACTCTGATGGGCGGGACAACCTGGTCACTACCGAAGCCAGCCCACAACTCCTCCTCTGCGGTCACGTAGATGTTGTTCCGGCCATTCCGGATGACTGGCTCTACGATCCCTTCAGCGGCACGATTGCCGATGGATATGTCTGGGGGAGGGGCGCTACGGATATGAAGGGCGGTTGTGCCGCACTCCTTGTTGCCTGCCGGGATCTCATCGAGAGCGGTGTGGAGCCGAATGTCCAGTTTGCCTTTGTCTGCGACGAGGAGACCGGGGGTGAGCATGGCATCCGGTCGCTGCTTGCAGAGGGTCTGCTCAAGCCGCGTGAGTGCCTGATCGCAGAACCGACACCGCACACCAGCCCGGCGATCGGGCAGAAGGGTCTCTACCGGCTTGATATTTCTTTTCGCGGTACACCTGGCCACAGTTCCCTCTACCCGCTGGTCGGGAGAAGCGCCATCATGGCGGCGTTCGATCTCTTGGGCTACCTGCGGGAGGTTCATGCCCATCAGTTTCCGGTCGATGAAGACCTGCAGCCGCTAATAAGCCAGTCTGCCGCGCTCTTTCGCGAGATCTTCGGGATCGAGGGAGGGGATAGCATCCTGACACGGGTGATGTTCAACCCGGGGCGGATCGAGGGTGGTGAGAAGGCAAACATCGTGGCGGAGCAGTGCCGGATGGACCTCGATATACGGGTGCCGTGGGGGTGCCTTCTCGAAGACCTCCGGCGCGGTATCGCCGAACATGCTCCCGATGCGGTGGTACGCGAGGTGGACGTGGCGGAACCAACCCTGACGCCGCCTGGCGCCCGGGTTGTCCGGACGGTCTGTGCCGAGGTGGAGCGCGTCCATGGAACGGCGGCGCCGTTCCTGCAGTGGGCTGCAAGCGACGCGAAGTACCTCAGGGACGAGGGGTTCGATGTTGTGGAGTACGGCCCGGGGGAGATCACGACGCTGCACGCGGTGGATGAGCGGGTGTCAATAGAACAGCTTGAGCGGGCGGTGGATGTATACCGTGGGGTAATCCGGGCATACTCGGGGTGAGGGGGATTGGGGAGTGGCGCGGGTGATTATTGATGATAGAAGAGGAAACTGCCAGGGGGGTACACCCTGAGTGCGCGCCATTCCCGGCGAGTTTATGAGTGCCCCAAATGGATGTTCCGACACATTTCGGTAACACTGCCATTTATTTTGGGTGATCGCGCAAACACGATCTGCCACTGTTGATCGTTTGTTCACCCTGTTTTAGGTTATCTCGTGCTCCTCCTGATCCTTGATACCACCTGTCCAACTGCAGATCTGGTGTCATCATAGAGAGTTGGATCTGATTTTAAGATGAGAAGGATCGATGCCAGGTAGACTGCAGCATGGACCATAAAGAACGCGAGCGAACCATACCACCCGGCTGTCCCTATTTCATTAACGTAACCCCTATTTACGTAAAGGACCCCCCAGGCAATCGGGAATTCGATGTAGACGACGGCCTGCAGCAGGTAAAACACAAGAACGTTCCTTAGCGAATCGATCAGCAGCAGAGCGTAAAATGGTGTCAGCCAGACGAGGTACTGAGGACTATGGAACTTTGTACAGAAGATCACCATAAATAGCGTGACGGCAATGAGAACAAGCAGTCTTCGTGGATTCTCCACACCTTTGACCCATGATACAAGGATCAGCAGGAGGATTACCCCTATCATGAGAATATACATTATAAGTGAGATTATCCCTTCTGAAACTGGTATGTGCAGAACCACATAGATGAGGTTATAAAGTGTATACGTCACGGTATTGGCATATACCCCAACACCCGTTCCAGTGGCAAAGAGGAACGGTCTATACCAGTCCTGAACAAGAAGGATCATGGGGATCAGGAAGATTGCGCCACAGACAGCGGCCACCTTCAGCAGTGTAACGATCTCTGTTTTCAGTGACGTTTTGCTGGCATTGAACGGTACAAGATACGGTACTGCAATGACCGGGAACACCTTTGTGAAGAAACCAAGGATTGTTGAGATGTAACTCCTTGCCGGCATGCCATACACTGCAGCGAACGTGCCAAGAACAAGCAGGAACGTGGGGAAAGAGTCATACTTTGTCAGTATGAAGTATGACGCCGCAAAAGCCGTTGCATAAAGGAGCGCGGCTCTGAAGGCGCGTTTACTGTCGAAGATGCGCAGTCCAATTAAGTAAACGAGGAAAAGTGTGAGGATGTCAAAGAATGTCATGAGCACCTGAAACCCTGCCACATATACGCTGGCGTCATTGGCAATCATGGCGGGAATGAGCGGGATCAGAACCGGGATCAGAAACAAAAACGGGTATTCAACGGAAAAGTCAATGTAAGGTATCTGACCATTCAGCACGCTCATTGCGTAGCCGAAATACACCGAGATGTCAAACAGATCTACGAACGAATGGAACACCGAGGTCGTAAGGAAAAGCACCATCAATTTTGTGAAGATTGAGACGCATCCAAGAAGGAAGAGGTTGCGGATCAGGGTCGGGCGTTCGATATTGGGAATTGTCAGTCCGCAAACGGAGCAGGACGGAACTGGGCGTTTCTTCCCTTTCCTCATACGTTAATGTTTGTTTATGCACTATAAGAGAATGTCTTTTTGCATCAGACAGGGTATGGGCCACCATATAACCGAGGGGGGAGAGAAGCAGAAGTTATCTCCCTGCCAGGAGTTGCTGGATGCGCCACCTCTCCTGCCGCGACGGTTGCATTAGTCTTTGTACTGCAGGAAGGTCTGCAATTACCCACCGGCTACAAAGAGTCTTCCATCATCCCAAAAATCGGATCTAAATATATCGTTCTAACATTTGCGCGACAGATCGACATCTTTAATCATTTTCAAAAGCAACAATTCTTTTAAATGCCCTCAAAACGGCCAATACGACTTATAGGTATCATTGGCATTGCTGTTTTCCTGGTGATCCTTGTCAACCTCGACACCCGGGCGATCCTCACCGCTCTGCTTTCTGTCAATTATTATTACCTGATCGCAGCTCTCCTGATCAATGGGCTGATCGTCGTCATTAAAGCAAAAAAGTGGAAGATCATCGTCGATTCCATTCGTTCGGGTTTCTCTCTGTGGCAAAGTATCATCGGTTTTTTAGTTGGTTTCTCTCTCTCCACCTTGACGCCGGCAAAGGTAGGCGATGCCGCCCGCTTCCTGTATGTTCGAGACGAGTCCTGCACCACAGGGATGGCTCTCTCAACAGTTGTTATCGACAGGATAATCGATCTGGTTCTCCTCTTTGCATTCGGGATCATCGCTATGATCGCATTCTCGCTCATCAGAGGCGTGGAGATCCTGTCCGGTGGTCTGTTGCTTGTTCTCACAGGGGCTATAATCTTCGGGATATATGCGGTCTCTCGCAAAAATTACATGAAAAAAATACTCAGGCCATTCTTTGGTATCTTTGTCCCGCCACGTTATCGTAATCAGGTTTCGGGCTATTTCAATGACTTTTATTCCGGGCTTGAACAGTTTCTGGCGTCCCGGCGTAAGGTGCTGGGGTGTGTTGCGGCAGGGATCGTGTCATGGCTATTGGCGGTGGTCTATGCAGCCCTTCTTGGAAGGGCCATTGGCATCGATGTTGGCTACTACATGTTCCTTGTGATCCCCATTATCAGTGTTGTGGATCTCCTTCCGATCAGCATCTCGGGTATTGGAACCAGGGACGCCACGCTGCTCTACCTATTTGGCATTATCGGAATCGCTCCAGAGACGGTCGTTGCCTTTTCAATCCTATACCTGGTCTTCAGTTACTGGTTTATTGCCCTTGTGGGATTGCTTTTCTGGTTCCTCTATCCTGTCCCGCTAGAAATGCTCAAAGAAGATGCACCCGAAACGCAGGGCGGCATCTGAGCGCTTCGTCTGGCCATGCCGCAGGGCAGGGTTCATCATCTCTTACTCTTTGCAGCCCACGATGCCCACTGCGTAGCTATAATACTCCTTGAATGGGAGGAACCTCTCAATTCTTGCAAGCTTCCTTCGGATTGGAAACGGGATAAACTCTCTCTCGTTTGTTGCAAGCACCGGTGTTGCCTGAAGTCCAAAACACCCTGTGACATTGATCCCTGCCTCTTCAAACGTTCTCTTCAGTCGCCCCGGCGAGTAATCCTCCTCATACCCAAATTCAAACCTGTTAAACCGATAAGCAACCTCTTTTCCAAGTTTGTACCAGAGACAGAGGGTGTTTGGGACTATCACTATTATCTGTCCTCCCCTTCGGGTGATTCTTGCCATCTCTGATAGCGCTCTGACGTTTGCAGGGTAGGGAAAGTGCTCGATCACGCCGGAGTTGTAGACAAGGTCGCAGGTCTCGCTCCGGATAGGGATCTGGAAGATATCGCCCTGTAACGGGGTATCGCAGTTGTTTTTTGCGATACAGAGGGCGTTTGCCGAGATATCAAGCCCGATTGTCCTGTGTCGGGGGGAGAAGATCTGGAGTGTCTGTCCTGTGCCACATCCCGCCTCACACACCGTTGAACGTGCCGGGAGACTCTGCTCGATCCCTCGCATAAAATCGAGGTACCTGATGCTATAGTCGCTTGTGATCTGGTTTTTGCTCCAGATCCTGTCCCAGAGTTCCGCGCCACGATCTATTTCATTCATATGCTTCGTGTTACGAGCGCCATGGCCGGTGAAAATACTTCGTCCGGACGATCTTTCTCATAATCTTCAGGTTGTTTAGAACTTCCCTTCGGATGTTGATCTTTGATTCCCCATACCGCCGTTTATGAAGTTCAACCGGGACTTCTATCACACGGTAGCCGGAGATGAGGTACTTTGAGATTATTTCAGCGTTGATCTCGAAGTTCTCACTCTCCAGGTCCAGTTCTTTCAGGGTATCGGCTCTGTATAGCCGAAAGATCGGGCTTACACAGGTGATGGGTTGGCGCAGCAGCATACGGTACATAAAATTGACACTTTTGCTAAAAAAGAGGCGCATTGGTGCCACCTCCTTCATAAGCCCATTCTGGAGGTATGGTGATCCGGCTACGCATTCAGGCCGTTCACGAAAGTATGCATCAAGGAGGACCGGTATATCTTCCGGTCTGAAGGTGAGATCGGCGTCCATGGTTATGATAAGGTCGGCAGAGGTGTGTGCGAATCCTGTCTTCAGCGCTGCACCCATCCCCCTATTTTTCTGGTGATGAAGCACCACCACGTTCTGACGCTTCGTCGCGATCGAACTGATCTTCTCGAGGGTCCGGTCTTTACTACCGTCATCAACGAAAATAAAGTCGATGGATATACGGTATCTCTCTGCAACCTCGTCGACAATCGGGAAAAGCTCGAGTTCGTAGTTGTCGACATTGTCTTCTTCATTATATAGGGGGACCACTATCGAGACCTGCATAACCGTTACTCTTAGCTTATCATATTTCACAGGAGAGTATATCATCGATCTGTTTTAATCCATCCCCGTTCCACAAATATTGATGAGGATTGCGATCATTCTCGGCACACGCCCAGAAATAGTCAAGATGTCGCCGGTGATACGTTCATGTCTTGCAAGATCCGTTGATTTTTCAATCATTCACACCGGTCAGCATTACTCATACGAGATGGATCGGATCTTCTTTTTCGAACTCAAACTTCCAGACGCCGCATACAACCTCGAGGTTGGTTCCGGAACGCACGCTGCACAGACAGCGCGCATGCTGACCGGTCTTGAGCAGATCCTGCTTGAGGATCCCCACGATGTCGTGCTGGTCCAGGGTGATACTAACACAGTGCTTGCCGGGGCTCTGGTAGCCGCAAAACTTGGTGTTCCTCTGGGTCATGTCGAGGCTGGACTGAGGAGTTATGATCGTTCGATGCCAGAGGAGATCAACCGGGTAGTTGCCGATCACTTGAGCGATCTCCTTTTTGCACCGACGGAGACGGCTGCCTCCAACCTGAGAAAAGAAGGAAGGCCTGACCCGGCAATATTCGTAACAGGTAATACCGTTGTCGACGCTGTTTTCCAGAACCTCTCTCTCGCTGCAGGGGATGAAACTATCTTTTCAAGGCTCGGCATTGAGAAGGGTGGCTACATCCTTGTCACCGCACACCGACAGGAGAACGTAGACAGGCGGGAGAACCTTGCCGGTATACTGAAGGGTATTGAACACGTAGCCAACTATTTTGGCGTCCCGGTTCTCTACCCGATTCATCCCCGCACAAGAAAGATGGTTGAGCGGTTTAACCTCCGGGTTCCGGATAACCTCCATCTCATTGAGCCCCTCGGATATTTCGATTTCCTCCTTCTTGAGGCCTCGGCGCAACTTGTCCTGACCGACTCTGGAGGCGTCCAGGAAGAATGTTGCATCCTCAAGACTCCGTGTGTGACGATGAGGAAGAACACAGAGCGTCCCGAAACGGTCGCTGCAGGAGGCAATATACTTGCAGGGACGGATCCAGAGGCTATACTCTCCGCTGCGAGGGCGATGGTTCTCAGGCCAAGGACCTGGGAGAACCCCTTCGGCGATGGAAGATCGGGCGATAGAATCGTCAGGCATCTCCAGAAGAAATTTGCCTGATGGTGGTGAGTTGGTCGCGCATGTTATGGGTTGCACGCGAAGTAGATGTGGAACAGGAGAAAATCCGGTGAGGGCACGCAGGGTTGACCGGTGATCCGTTACACGTTCTTCCAGGTGAAGTGTCGGTTGACCATGAAGTTCCAGGCAAACGCTGCAAAGATCCCGGCAAGGTTCGCGATGAGGTAGTAAATCCCTCCAACCTCTACAAGGAGGTAGAGTATCAGCATATTGATGGCAAGCCCGCCCATCGAGACCACCTGGAACGAGACAAACCGGTGGAGCCTCCTCGTAAACCTGAGCCTCCCTCCAGAATTAAACGTCCAGAGATCGTTCCATATAAAGTTGTTCACGATCGAGGTCTCGATCGCGAACGCCGCTGAGACGAGGTAATAGAGGCCTGCAACCTCCGTCAGAACATAAAGAAGTCCCATGTTGACAAAGATACCCGAGAGCCCGACAACCCCGAACCTGAGAATCTTTGTCCACTCCGTCCAGACTGGACCGGTGCGGTGTGTGACCGAAAACCAGATAATGCCGCAGCACTGCCGGAGGTAATCAAGCATCGTCTCCAGCCGCAGTTTACTCTCCCCCTCCGCGCGGTCTCTGAAGACAAATGGGATCTCGACAAATGAGCGCCATCGGCCCTTGCCGAGGACCTCCATCAGGATCTTGTAACCCCTCGGTGCGAGAGGGGCTCTATCCACGACCTCTCGGCGCACGGCAAAGAAACCACTCACAGGGTCGGTGATCTCCGGAAATAGTACACGCCCGAACGCGGTGGCTCCCAGAGATATAATCCGGCGTTTGATTGGCCATTCCTCGATATCCCCACCCTTCATGTACCTGCTCCCGATGGCTATATCCGCCCCGCCACGTATAGCCTCGTAAAACCTTGGGATAAGTTCTGGCGGGTGGGAAAAGTCAGCGTCGATTACCAGGAGGATATCCGACCGAGCTGCCCTGAACCCATCTACGACCGACTGGGATAGGCCATGGTCGTTCATCCGCACTATCAGGCGCACATTCTCACACCGCCTAACGATATCCTGCACGATCGGGATGGTGCGGTCATTTGAGTTGTCATCCACCACCAGGATCTCTGCCTGGATCCCGTTCTTCGAGCAGACATCGTTGACAGCACCGATAATGGCGGCGATGTTCTCCTCCTCGTTAAAGGTCGGGATGATCACCGAGAGGTTATAGCGTTCGCTCATGATGACCTCGTTAGGCCGACCTGAAGAGGTATATCCCCATGCGCTGCCCAACGAACTCTGTATTCTTATCAAGCCAGACCAGAGCCTCACCCGTGGGGTCGACGGCGAGTATATCAGCCGTTACCACGTAGAACGCACGCCGGTCGGAATATTGTTCCCGGATTGCATCGAGGTCTTCCCCGGTATTTGCTCCGAGTTCGATCGTCCCATCGGTGGCGTTGCTGTAGTAGTAGTCGAGCGGCTGTGACATGTAAGGCGGCAACACGACAATGAGATCGCCCTCTACCGTCATACCCGCGAGTTCCTCGGAAAACCCACGCCAGTCGTTCTTCTGCGGTGTCGTGTAGTAGGTTGCAAGGAACGGCGTGCTGATCAGGAACACACCAATGATTGCAAGGTATATTGCTCGCTTATCCCGAACAAGAGCATAGAGCGCTGGATACGATGATGCTATGCCGATGAAGTAGACCGGCAGAAGGTAGATGAGGTAACGCGGGATCATCGGCATCCTTGAGGAGAGGAGGAGGCTTGCTGCCAGCGGGAGGATCATCAGGAAAACGAGCAGGAGCGATCCATTTCTGTCCTCGCGCCATGTTGAGATGACACCGACCAGGAAGAGAAAGATGAACAACACCATGATCAGGTCGTTGAATCCCGATATCTGGAGCAGGGTTTGATATATAACGCTGGCACCCTGAATGCCATAGGTCGGGGCTGATGATGTTCTCACCAGGAATAGGTTGGTCGTAACGACGAGCAGAGGAAGCGTAGCTAAGATGAACACAATGATCGAGAGTGCTATACCTCGTACGTTCCGGAGATCTCTCCTGATCTCCCCCACCCGGCTGATCAGCGCGTGCAGGACAAGTACTGCGACTGGCACAAAAGCGTAGAAGTGCATCCAGAAAGCGATCGCTGAGAAGATCCCGAAGATAACCCAGGAACGTGTCTCGTTCGACCGGTATGCCTTTATGTAGAAGAGCAGCGCCAGGGAAAAGAAGAAGAGCATCGGCGCGTATGCCCGGGCCTCCTGCGAGTAGAAGATATGGAAGGGTGAGAAGGTGAGGAGCGCTGCTGCAAGGAGTCCGACGTTTTTATCGCGGAACTCCTTCCCGATGAGGTATATGACGGGGATCGTCAGGACGCCGAGGAGCGCGGGGAGAAACCTGAGCACAAACTCGCTCTCTCCGAAGAGGATCATGCCGTGCTCCAACCAGTAGAATAGTGGCGGGTTGAACTCTCCAGCAGCGACGCTTGCCCAGATCTCACCCACCGACTGCCGGGCGAACGTGAGGGTTGTGGCTTCGTCGAGCCAGAGGGAGTTCCCACCAAGGTTATAGAACCTGAATATAAACCCTACAAACGTCAGCCCGATGAGGATCTGGAGATACCTGGACGTCCTGATCGCCGTCACGACCTTATCAAGCGGAGAGACGCCTGAGGGTGCAGGTGAGGTGATTCCGGCATCGAGATCACCTTTATCGTCCTGCCTCCCGTGTGCCGGGCTTACTGTTTTCTTTCCTTTCTTCCCCTGCTTTTTGCTCATCTTTATCAACAAAACTTGACACCGGGCGCAGATATGCATTGCTAATTGCGTTCGCCAGGGGAATAAGAGCGCCCTCTCATCCGCGGGATGATTGATAAAGACATATATACCCTGCTGCGCAATCCCTTTGCGATGAGTGGGGGCCATATACCTTTTATAGCAGCTGTGGTTCTACTGGTCATCATCCTTGCCTCTGCCGGGTGCGCGGAGCTGCCGCCAGGTGTAAGTACAGGACAATCGGGTGGAATTCCGCCGACAGAAGAGCAGAGCAGCGGGCAGGGTTACAACCCCGGCTACCTGACCCCGGCCACCCCCTATCCCACAGCGACACCGGACGTTCTTGCTGCGCCAACTCTCAACAGGTTCTCTGATACTGTGCCGACGAGCGACCCTTATGTGACCATCTACCAGAAGAAGTCAAAGTTTGAGCAGACAATTGAGGCCTACTCATTCAACCTGACCAGACCGCCGCTCATCATCGAGTTCAACGTGGAACCAAAGATGATCACCCGGGAGAAACATACTACAAGCAGTTATGGTGATAAAGATGAGATCGTCGTCACCCAGAGATACCCGAGCGAGGACGCCTGGTTCAGGGTGATCGTGCGGGACAGCGCGACCGGTAAGATTCTGGCCGAGGATGGGTTCGGGAAGGGCTTCAGCGCGGACACTCATAAAAGGATCTTCGTTGGCAGGTACGGGGACTACCTGCTCGAGTTCTCTGGAAACG
This sequence comes from Methanoculleus receptaculi, assembly GCF_033472595.1. Classification (NCBI taxonomy): domain Archaea; kingdom Methanobacteriati; phylum Methanobacteriota; class Methanomicrobia; order Methanomicrobiales; family Methanomicrobiaceae; genus Methanoculleus; species Methanoculleus receptaculi. The sequence goes on from NZ_CP137642.1 coordinate 1,356,211, forward strand.
AGGTTACTGTGGATATTCAGGTGCGCGTTGGCGGCGTGTAGTCGGTTGGATCAAGACTGCGTTCCAGGAACCCGCATGTTCTTTCCCGCTGACCGGGTGAGCAATCCTTTTTAACCAGGACAACCCTAGTTGTTAGGGTAAACGGATCCGTTCTTGTGTCCCGGTAGGGTAGCGGATATCCTAGAAGCCTGCGGAGCTTTTGACCCGGGTTCAAATCCCGGCCGGGGCGTATTCGATTTTGCTGATATCTCAATCCGGGGAGGGGACATGGTTGGGATTGCTTTCCCCCCTCAGTCCTTCGCCTGAAGGATTCTCTCCGGTATTCCAGCAAACCCCTCACCGAAAAGTTCCCTCGCGCGCCCGGGAACGAATTCCAGGGTGGTATCGCCACACAGCCCCTCCTACCTGCCCACGCTTTCATGCGGAGTTCCGGTGAAGACCCTGCAATGTACCCTCTCCGTGAACCATTGGGCCTCATCACGCGCTGTTATCCCTTAAAGATAGAAGACGAAACGCCGCACCGGCATCTTTTGCCGCGCACTTGAACACAGGGAGGGACGTCCGGTGGTGTGCTGTGAACCTGATTTGCGGTCACCCCCGGGCCTTCTTTGCCGCCCCCTCCCCCTGCAGTCTCCGGATCGTGTCGCGGAGGGCAATCGCCCGCTCGAACTCCAGGCGTTCTGCTGCTTCCCGCATCTCGGCCTCGAGCTCGATGACCAGGTTCGGGATCTCGGCCTTCGGGACGTGCCTTATATCCTTGATATCAACCTCCTTTTCGCGGATCGGTTTCCTGATTGTCTGTGGCGTGATCCCGTGCTGAACGTTGTAGTCAATCTGCATCGCCCGCCGCCGCTCTGTCTCCGCCAGGGCTCTCCTGATAGAGTCGGTCATTGTGTCGGCGTAGAGCACTACCTTTGAGTTAACGTTCCTCGCGGCCCGCCCGATCGTCTGGATCAGGCTCCGGGCATCGCGCAGGAACCCCTCTTTGTCGGCGTCCAGGATCCCGACCAGTCCAACCTCGGGGATATCGAGCCCCTCACGCAGAAGGTTTATCCCGACCAGCACATCGTACTTCCCAAGGCGCAACTGCCGGATGATCTCCGTCCGCTCGAGGGTATCGATCTCGGAGTGGAGGTAACGTGTCTTTATACCCTGGCCGGCCAGGTAGTCCGAGAGTTCTTCTGCAAGCCTTTTTGTGAGCGTCGTCAGAAGCACCCGGTCGCCGCGCTCGATGGTGGCCCTGATCTCCGCCATAACGTCCGGGATCTGCCCCTCGATCGGCCGGACATCCACCGCCGGGTCAACAAGCCCCGTCGGCCGGATGATCTGCTCAACGACGGTTGAGCGTTTCAGTTCGTAGTCACCCGGAGTTGCCGAGACGAAGATAACCGTCCGCATGTAGTCTGTAAACTCGTTGAACTTCAACGGCCTGTTGTCAAACGCCGAGGGGAGGCGAAACCCGTATTCCACAAGCGCTTTCTTCCTTGAGTAGTCGCCATGGTACATCCCGCGCACCTGCGGGAGGGTCTGGTGACTCTCATCGATCACCATCAGGAAATCGTGCGGGAAGTAGTCCAGCAGACAGTAGGGCTGTTCCCCGGGTTTCCTCCCATCGAAGTGGCGTGAGTAGTTCTCGATCCCCTTACACGTCCCGGTCTCCCGGATCATCTCGATGTCGTAGAGCGTCCGCTGGCGCAACCGGTGCGCCTCGATCATCCCCAGGTTCGGGAGCCATTCATCGAGTTCCTCCACGATCGATGCGATCGCCCGCTCTTTTGTCTCCTCCGGGACGACAAAGTGGCGGGCGGGGTAGACGAAGAAGTAGTCCATCGTCTCGACCCGCTCTCCTGAGGTCTTATCGATCTCGCTGATCCGGTCGATCTCGTCCCCAAAGAGTTCGATCCTTATGATGTTGCTGAAGTAGCCGGTGATAAGGTCGATTGTGTCGCCGCGCGCCCGGAACCGGCCAGGAGCAAGTTCGATATCGTTCCTCTCAAACTGGATATCCACGAGCTTCCGGAGGATATCATCACGCCTCATCCGGTCGCCGACCTTCAACTCGAACCCCAGCCCCCGGAAGTTCTCGGGGTTTCCAAGACCGTAGATGCATGAGACCGAGGCGACTACTATGGTATCAGGACGGGAGAGGACAGAGGCGGTGGCAGAAAGCCGCATCTGCTCGATCCTCGGGTTGATCTGGGCGTCCTTCTCGATGTAGAGGTCGCGTTTCGGGATGTAGGACTCGGGCTGGTAGTAGTCGTAGTATGAGACAAAATATTCCACCCTGTTGCCAGGGAAGAATGATCTGAACTCGTTGTAGAGCTGGGCCGCAAGCGTCTTGTTGTGGGCGAGAACCAGGGTGGGTTTCTGGACGTTCTGGATCACGTTTGCTATCGTGAAGGTCTTGCCCGATCCGGTCACCCCGAGCAGCGTCTGGAACCGCTCGCCGCTCTCGATGCCGGCGGTGAGTTTCCGGATGGCTTCGGGCTGGGACCCGGTTGGCGCAAAATCCGCTGTAAGTTGAAACCCGGTCATGGTGCCACCGTCTTCCTCCGCAGGTTCCTGTGGTAGGTGATCGCAAACCTGTGCGCCTCGTCGCGGATCTCCTGAATGAAGAGTGACGCCTTCTCGTGGCGGTCAAGCGGCAGTGGGTGGGAGAAACCCGGTATAAAGACCTCCTCTTCACGCTTGGCGATGGCCGCGATGGGGATGCTGACCCCGAGTTCCCGGAGCACGGCGGTTGCCGCTGTCAGCTGCCCTTTTCCGCCGTCGATCAGGATGAGGTCCGGGAATTCCCCATCCTCTTTCTTCAAACGGGTGTAGCGCCGGCGCACGACCTCTGCGATCGCTGCGAAGTCGTCGATGCCCTCGACCGACCTGATCCGGAACCGGCGGTAGTTGCGCCGGTCGGGTTTTCCACAGTAGAACCTGACCATCGATCCAACCATCGCCGTCCCTGAAAGGTGGGATATGTCAAAACACTCGATCGCGACCGGTAGGCTCGGGAGGTGGAGACGGCGTCTGAGCTCCTCTAGTTTGATCCGGTCGCCGAAGAATGTGATCTCGACGTTCTTTCCGACAAGGTCCAGCAGGTTCTTCTTCTCCCCTCGTTGCGGCACCACAAGACGGACCTTCCCGCCCCTGAGGTGGGAGAGGTAGATGGCGACCGCATCGTCCACAGGTTCGGGGAGGATCACCTCCTCCGGCGGTTCATGGTCGGCGTAGTAGCGGGCCAGGAACTCCTCGAGGAAACCTTCAGTCTCATCGAAGGTGTACTGGTGCTTCCCGGCAAGCGTCCCCCGGTCAACGTTGAAGAGCATCAGATAGACGGTTCCATCGCTTCTGATATAGTTGATGATATCCTCGTTGTAGGTCTTCTGCCGGTCGACATGTTGACGTTCGCGCAACCGCTCAAGAGCAGTGATCTGGTCACGGAGATCCATCGCCCGTTCGTAATCGAGGCGTTCCGCATGCGCCGCCATCTCATCCCTGAGCGTCCGGATGAGCCCGCCGATATCACCTTTGAGGACGGCCTCGGCCCTCCGGACTCTCTCCCCGTACTCCTCCTCGCCGATCCTCCCGATACAGGGGGCGCTGCACGAGCCGATGTGCGCCCGCAGGCACGCCCGCCGGGGAAGGCGACGGCATGAACGGAGCCCAAATAGCGATTTTAAGAGCCGGAGAAGGTCGTCACGTTCTCTCGCCGAAACAAACGGCCCGTAGTAACGACCGTTTTCGTCGGGTCCCCGGGCGACATGGATCCTTGGGAACGGTTCGTCGGTGATGTGGATGTAGGCGTAGGTCTTCGAGTCCTTCAGGTCGATGTTGTACTTCGGCTGGTGTTTCTTTATCAGGGTGTTCTCCAGGATGAACGCCTCAACCTCGGTGTCTGTGACGATGAAGTCGATCCCGGCGATGGCGTCCACCAGGCGTGCAGTCTTCGGGTCGAGGTCGTGGCGGGAGAAGTAACTTGAGACGCGCTTCCGGAGGTTCCTAGCCTTACCCACGTAGATGACGTTCCCCCCCTCGTCGGAGAAGAGGTAACAGCCAGGTTCAGCCGGAAGGGTTGCAGGGTCGATCATGGTTCAGGTGCTGTTTTTCCGGAGAGAGAAGGCCCCTCCGCGCTCTCGCGTAAGTCAACACCGCCGTTGACGGCGGCTCTCTCATATGTGAATACAGGTGTTGGAATCGATAAAGTCTTTGCAGGCAGGGGTCTCTGGGGAGGTGTTGCGGTAAACCCAGCACTGAATCGCAGCCCTAGCCTCTCGTGGGTGTCATCTGTCATTGTTTCAGTATCTTTTTCAAGAACGCCCCGGTGTGGCTCCCCTCAACTTCCGCGACCTCTTCAGGGGTTCCAGTCGCGATGACCTCGCCGCCGGCGTCCCCGCCCTCGGGCCCCAGGTCGATGATGTAGTCGGCTGACTTTATGACATCCAGGTTATGCTCGATCACGACCATGGTGTTCCCCCGGGCCACAAGATCGTCCAGGACGGCGATCAGGTTCTTCACATCATGGAAGTGCAGCCCCGTAGTCGGTTCGTCGAGGAGGTAGAGCGTCCTTCCAGTCGCCCGCTTCGAGAGTTCACGGGTCAGCTTGATCCTCTGCGCCTCGCCGCCAGAGAGGGTCGTGGAACTCTGCCCGAGGTTGATGTAGCCAAGCCCTACCCTGGAGAGTGTCTCGAGTTTGTTCCTGATGGAGGGGACGTTCTCAAAGAGGGCAAGCGCCTCCTCGACGCTCATATCGAGGACATCGGCGATTGATTTACCCCTGTACTTCACCTCAAGCGTCTCGCGGTTGTAACGTTTTCCCCGGCACTCCTCGCACTCGACGTAGACATCGGGGAGGAAGTTCATCTCGATCTTGATGAGTCCTTCTCCCTGGCAGGCCTCGCACCGCCCGCCGCGCACATTGAACGAGAACCGCCCGGCGTTGTAGCCCCTGACCTTTGCCTCCTTTGTCCCGGCAAAGACCTTCCTGATCTCGTCAAAGACCTTGGTGTAGGTTGCCGGGTTCGAGCGCGGCGTCCGGCCGATGGGGCTCTGGTCTATGACTATCACCTTGTCGATCTCTTCATCAAACGTGAGGCTATCAAACTCGCCGGCGGGTTCGCGTGAGTTATGGAGCCGCTGCATCAGTGCGCGGTAGAGTGTGTCGTAGATGAGCGTTGACTTCCCTGAACCCGAGACACCGGTTACAACCGTCAGGACGCCGATCGGAATCCTGACATCGATCTCCTTGAGGTTGTTTGCCCGGCATCCGGAGAGCCGGATGAACCGATCGCTCCTCCTGCGCCTGGCGGGGACCTCGATCTTTAGATCGCCCGCAAGGTACCTCCCCGTGAGCGAACCCGGTGTCGCCGCGATGACTTCTGGCGGACCTTCCGCGACTATCTCGCCGCCGTGGAGCCCTGCTCCAGGTCCCATGTCCACAACCCAGTCGGCGCTCCGGATGGTCTCCTCGTCGTGCTCAACCACGATCAGGGTGTTGCCAAGGTCACGGAGGTGTCGGAGGGTCTCGAGCAGTTTCCGGTTGTCGCGCTGGTGCAGCCCGATTGAGGGCTCATCCAGGACGTAGAGAACACCTGTGAGGTTTGATCCGATCTGTGTTGCCAGGCGTATCCGCTGCGCCTCGCCGCCGGAGAGGCTCCCGGCACTCCGCGAGAGCGTCAGGTAGCCGACACCCACCTGCTCCAGAAACTCGAGACGGGCGATTATCTCTTTGAGGACCTGTTTTGCGATCTCGCGCTCGGTCTCGGTAAGGTCTAGCGTCCTGAAGAACGAAAGCGCCTCGGTTATGGAGAGGTCGGTGACATCGACGATGGACTTCCCGGCGACCTTCACGGCGAGGACCTTCTCCTTGAGCCTCCGGCCGCCGCATCTTGGGCATGGGAGGACGCGCATGAACTTCTCGAGTTCCCGGCGCCGGTAATCCGATCTCGTCTGGCTGTGGAGCCGCTCTGCCTGGGGCACAAGCCCCTCCCATCTGCCGGTATGTGACCATGAGGAGTCGCCGTTCCTTGCCTCCACCGAGAACCGGAGTCGCTCGTTCGAGCCATACATAAGTACCCGATACTGTTGTTCGGTCAGATCCTTTATCGGCGTCAGGAGGGAGAACCCGTATCGGTCGGCCACCGCAGCGAGGTGGTGCACCCGGTAGCCGTCAACGTAGTTCCGGTAGAGCGCGACGGCGCCCTCGGCGATGCATTTGTTCCTGTCAGGTATTATAAGGTCGGGGTCGAACTCCATCCGGATCCCGAGGCCGTTGCACTCCTCACAGGCACCGAACGGGCTGTTGAAGGAGAACATCCGGGGCTGGAGTTCTTCAAACGCAATCCCGCAGACCGGACAGGCCATGAGCGAGGAACAGGTCTCCTCGCGCCCCTCGCTGTCGACGGCGATGACCAGCCCTCCGGCCTTTTCAAGGGCGTTCTCGACGGCCTCGGCAAGCCTTGAGCGCTCGTCGACGGAGAGGCGGTCGATGACAACCTCGATGTCGTGTTTGCGGTAACGTTCCAGGGTGATCTCCTCGTCTGTACGCCGGATCTCCCCGTTCACCCGGACTCGCGCATAACCCTCACGGTTGAGGTCGCGGAAAACCTGCTGGTATGTCCCCTTCTTCTGCCGGACTATCGGGGCAAGGATGGTGACCGTCCCGGTCATCGTGGAGGCGATCCGGTCGGCGATCTTCTCAGGTGACTGCGCCTCTATGGGGATCTGGTGCTCCGGGCAGAAGGGTTTTCCAACCCGGGCAAAGAGGAGCCGCAGGTAGTCGTAGACCTCGGTGACGGTGCCGACGGTGCTCCGTGGATTCTTTGATGTAGTCTTCTGTTCGATGGATATGGCAGGAGAGAGCCCTTCGATGCTGTCGACGTCTGGTTTCTGCATCAGACCCAGGAACTGTCGCGCGTAGGCGGAGAGCGACTCCACGTAGCGCCGCTGCCCCTCGGCGTAGATGGTGTCAAAGGCAAGCGTGGATTTTCCTGAGCCGGATACACCAGTGAGGACGATGAGTCGGTCGCGCGGGAGTTCGACGGTTATGTTGTTGAGGTTGTGTTCCCGCGCCCCCCTGATGATGATCTTCTTCATTTGGGTATCTGGATATTTTTGTCTTACTTCCTCATAGCCATTTGCTAATGGAAAGTTTTAAATATATAGAACAAAAGGGGGGGGCCGATGACACCGGGCGGCATCGGGTGTTCCGGCCGCCTCTGTCACGGCAGTTTGAGCGTGAGTAGAAGTTGTTGTGAGAGGTGGTGCCTATCACCACACCTCGGGGTATGCCATGTTCGTGTAGATATCCTCGAGCCGGGCTTTGTGCCCCTTCTCCATGTTGGCGAGCTGCTCAAAGACCATCTTCTGCTCTGCGTCTGCAGAGGCTCTGGCCAACCTGGAGTACATCTGGGCAGCCTGCAGTTCTTTCTTGATGGCCAGGAGCAGACCGTCGAGCGGCTTCATATCGACGGAGAGTTCGGGCTCGTCGAAAGCGTCGGTGACCTTGTAGTCGGGAGCGTCTATGAAGTGCATCTCCTTTAGCCCGCGGGTCAGCACCTGCTGCAGATACTCACGGTGACCCTTCTCGTCCTCGGCGAGGTCGAGGAAGATGGTCTTCAGGCTTTTGTCCTTCGCCCTGTCGGCAACCGATTTGTAGAAGGTGTACGATTCCACCTCGCTGTCTATGGCACTGCTGATGATCTTCTCAAAATCCTCGGGTTTCATATACCTACCTCCATGATCCTCTGCGATGGCAGAGTCCGTTCGCGTTCATTCGAACAATGCTATATAGGATATTGAACGGTTAAACCTTTTGCCTTTATTACTCCAGGACGGGGGGAGGCCATCGATCCAATGCCCTCACTGGTTTGATGGCAACTTTCAGCGACCACGCAAGATCCCTCCCTCATCCCCCTCACTCTGCATAATTAGAGTCCTCCACCTCATCTCCCACCCTCTCATAGAGACGATACCTCGAGCCTTGAGAGCAAATTGTGGCAGAACCTGGAAAACTGAAGACAGCTCCCGCTCTTCATGTCCCCCCATATTTCGGGGGGGGGAAAAGTTCCCTCAACTCCGACTGAGTATCAGATTCCCTCAGACCAGTGCACTCAGGTGCGTTGGATTCTTCAGTCCCGCGCGCAACCCGAACAGAAGGAGAATTTGATATGCTACGAAGTTGAGAGTCATATAGAGTTTCCGGCTCTCATGTCGGATCCCTTTGAGGTGAAAGGTTACAGAAGCCTTAATCCGGCCATGTATCCGTTCACACTCACCGCGGCTTTGTATGAGAGTTGGGAATTCCGGGTCGAGAAGATTCTTGTTTCGCAAATGCATCCCGACCTGTTCAACTCTTCCATGCTGGTATAGGAATCGCAACTGTTGAGTCAGGGGAGCATGGATATCTCCCCCTGCTCTCCAGAGTTTGTTGACCCAATGCCGGATGCGTGGTTCCGTCCCTTCTTCCTGGATCACTGCCCCATCCCGGGTATCAATACAGGGTCGAGCATTCAGATGATACCAGAGGTGTGCATGTGCCTCGTATGAGTCGTATCCGGTATCAAGCAGCACAAGACTGAGTTTAGGTTTCAGCGCCTCCACTCTCTCGATAAGTGGAAAAAGGTGGGTTAAATCCGCATCAGTCCCATTCGAGTAGACCATGGTGAGTGGGTATGGTCCGAGATGGAAGATATGCGCTTTATCCATCTTAACCTGGTAATGCGGGTGAAAAAGAGCATATCTGTCATACCGGGATGCTTCGATTGGAGTTGAATCGATGATCCCAACCCTCTCCTGCTGTGCCCAGAGAACAATTGCCTCACCGACAAGATGCATAAGCCGTTCCACACCTTCGACGCCGAGACGATATTTCACAAAATTGTGGAGTGTTGCAGGATTGGGCAATAGATACCCTGCTTCAGTCTTCTCTGCACCAAGGTTGAAACAATCATCCTCTGTCAGGAGACGAATTGTCCGGACATAGGACTGTTTCCTGAAACACTTGATGACAAGTAGTTTGATCATAAGAATAACCGGATAATGGAACCGAGAGACCTGTCTGGAGTAGTATTCTCGTTCAATAGTCTGTGCAATGGTGTCCAGATAGGGCGAACTGAGGAACTCCGTGAGAGAGAACCCTGGTTCAATCTCTTCAAATCCGCCTTTTTTTGCCAAAAACTCGGTGTTAAAGGCCATGAGCCATTTTGGGGCCAGGTATATATACCTGTCGGAACAGCCCTCATCGAGGCGCAAAAAAATTAGCAGACCTGGTAAATCTCCGGTAAAAACCAGATAAACTGGCAAGGTGCGCCAGAGGCGCGCATACTACCGGAAAAGAGAGAAGAGTTTATAAGCCAGATCGTTGATTTGATGGGCTCGGGGGAGGCCATCGATCCAACAGCCTCACTGGTTTGACGGCAACTTTCAGCGACCACGCAGATCCCTCCCTCATCCCCCTCACTCTGCATAATTAGAGAGAATTTCGAACAACCCCGTCTCATCCAAAGTACTTTATAGTCCCGGATCGACGTTTTTCCCATGAGTACGTTTACCAATTTCGCGATTCGGCACGAATATGCCTCTCTTGCCGCCCTGGGTGATCGACTGGGTGAGGTTAGCGGTCTGATCGACTGGGAAGCCTTCCGTCCTCTGCTTGCTGACCTCTACACAAATGCCGAGGGTCGAGGTGGTCGTCCGAGCTGTGACGTCGTTCTCATGATCAAACTGCTGGTGCTCCAGCAGTGGTATGGCCTCTCGGATCCTGAACTGGAGCGTCAGGCGACCGACCGGATCTCGTTTTGCCACTCCCCGGGTATCCGGAGACCATTCCGGATCGGTCAACGGTCTGGCTGCTCCGGGAACGCCTGGCCACAACCGGGAAAGATACTGCGATCTGGGATGAGTTCCAGCGGCAACTCGAAGTACAAGGGCTCACCATCAGGCGCGGCGTCATGCAGGACGCCTCGTTCATCACCGCCGAGCCCGGACATGCCCCGGGGCGAGCAGGCAGAGACGCGGCGCAGCCGCGACGGCACCTGGGCGAAGAAGGGGTCGAAATCCCACTTCGGCTACAAACTCCATGTCCTCATGGACAGGGACTACCAGATCATCCGCCGGATCGAGGCCACCACCGCGTCGCTCCATGACAGCAGGATCGACCTCTCCAGGAAAGGCGAGACGGTGTATCGCGACAAGGGGTATTTCGGGGTGGAGCCCCGGGCGTCCATGGACAAGACCATGCACCGGGCGACCCGCGGTCATCCGTTGTCGATCAAGGAGACCCGGGAGGGTTACCAGGATGATCGACGAAAAGACCACCCGGGAGCCCGGTCTTACGAGACGAACCGGGACGTAAAGTGGATCTGCCGGACGCTCGCGCGAATGGAGGCGCAGGACGAAGACTTCGAGGCCCGGCTCCGGCCCCTGAAGGGATGGCGGGCGGAGAAAGTAGGTGTTGAGAAGGGGATCTCAACGATCAGCGCCGGCGGGGTCGTGGGCAGGGTGGTGGCGGTGAGGGTGAGGGTGCTGGGTGGGGGATAGGGGTGCAGTGGACGTCAGGAGAGTGTGGATTCCGCAATCCTTCTCCGGCCTGACGACCGGGGACGTCCCCGGGGGTCCGGGTTTGAACCCGCGTTTGAACTCTTCCAAGCGGGCGAAATGACCACCCGAAGACGTCGGTCAGTATTATCATCACAAAGGGAGATGCTATTCTATCGCTGAGATCATGAGGACGTTCACGGCAGTGCTCTACAGGGAAGAGGATATGTACATCGCGGAGTGCCCGGAGGTCGGCACCGTCAGCCAGGGCCGGACGGTGGAGGAGGCGGTAGCCAACCTCAAAGAGGCTACGGAGCTGTACTTAGAAGAATCCCTGCTGGAAGACGGGAGAAGGCTGATCATCACGACGTTTGAGGTGACCGAGGGTGCCCGGGCTTAAGCCGGTATCTGGCGAGACAGTGATAAAGATACTCTCAAAACAGTATGGATTCGCCGTCAGCGGGTAGACCGGGAGCCATGTGCGCATGTCAAAGGCGACGCCCGGCGATAAGGTTGGGGCAGTCGTCCCGTTGCACGACGAGCTGAAGATAGGCACGCTCCGCGGGGTTCTGAAGCTGGCGAAGATTGATCCCGACGATTTTGCCCGGTATCTCTGAAGAGGATGCGGGATGATCCCGGAGAGATGCACGTTCTGCAAAGGGACACTGCAGGAAGGAAAGATCGATGCCGTGATGAAGGATGTCCACAGCGGCAGGCTCTGCTGCCGGCCCCTTGCGGCAGGTGGGGTTGATCTCACCAGGTGAGGGCGACAGGTCCGCCGGGACGGATACTAGTACCATCTGGACCGGCGGCAACACTCTACGACCGGTTTCGACCGGATAAGCGTTTTTTCAACGAGGTTTCTGCATCCAGCTCTTACGGTCAGCCATTTTCTCTTCCCCGTCCGCCTCTCCTCCGGGGGTTCCCAGGATGAACGGGGAAAAGACCACCCGGGAGCCCGGATGACCGCTCCTTTCTTCACCCCCCGCGCCCACTCTCCACTATGCTCAACGACCCCGAGATCATCAGGGCGGCCATCCGAAAGGCGCATGAACTCGGCGCAGACGTAGTGGGCACCGTCCCGGCAAAGAGGCTCATCGACTGCCCCTCGGCCATCGCGGAAAAACGCCCGGGCTCGCAGGACCGCGGCACCTACATCGTCCTCGGCCTCTCCCACGACCCGGAGCACCCCGAACTCGACCTCTGGGAGCCGGGCCGGGGGACGCCCGGCGACCGGATCCTCGCGAGGATCGGTAAAGACCTCGCCCGCTGGCTGCAGGAAGAGTACGTAGTCCGCGCCCGCCTCATCCCCTACCGGCTCGAGGACGGCGGGATCTACCTCAAAGACGCGGCCTCTCTGGCAGGGATCGGGCGGATGGGACATAACAACCTCGTCCTCGTCCCCGGTTACGGGCCGCGGATCCGGTTCCGGGCGGTATGGGCAGACCTGGACTGCCCCGAAGAACCATCACCGGAGGGAGAAGACCCCTGCGCCGGCTGCGAGGAGTACTGCATCCGCGCCTGCCCGATGGACGCCTTTTGCACCGGAACGTACAGCCGTGAACGGTGCCTGGCGCGGATGAGCACCGATAAGAAGTCCGGGCGGGAACGGATCGACCACTGCCGGGCCTGCGAACTCACCTGCCCTGGCGGGGACGAAGCGTAGATAATCCGGCAATGCTCCAGGGACCGCTGAAGAGGAGGGCCTGATCCGGGTTGAGCCGGACGCAGCAGGAGATACCATGAACGTGCTCGTGAGGACCCCGGACGGGGTCGAAGAGGTCAGGGAGGTCGATTCCGAATGGGTCATCCCCGGCGACGTCCTGGACGACGGCTCGGTCGTCCTCGAACTCTCGGACGACGACTACCTGGCGATCGGCCTGTACGACTGAGCGGTGCCGCCGTGCCCGTGGTGCGGGGCGTTCACAGCAGCATATGAGTTCATCTCAAAACGATCTCCGAGCCATCGGTATACCCTGATCGGATCCCTTACATCTCAGGTATCCGCCATCTGAGCCTCATCCTGAGAGCCAGGAGGGTGAAACGGCTTTCCGTTGGATATCGCCACCCGGGGGGGTCCGGGAGGGGGTGTCCCCTTCCTGGGAACAGCGTTTTGGGACAACCCTCTATCTCTTTCGGATTCGCGGAGAGACCGCGCCGCCGTCAAAAACTCTCTTCTTCGATCCCACTGACCGCACGGGCGATCTCGGCGAAGACCAGATCCTCGTCCACCTCGATCTCCACCCAGCGGTCGGCATCGACGAAGTAGAGGTAGGGCGTGACCGGAGCCCCGAGGATCTGGGCGGCGGCGCGGCGGTAGATCGCCATCTGGATCGCATACTCCCCGGCGTCCCCCGGCGTCCCGGTCTTGTAGTCGATGAGCATCCAGGTGCCGTTCTGCCGCTGCACCAGCCGGTCGATGACACCCCTGAACGCGATTCCGTTCACCCGCACCGAAAACGGCACCTCGCGGTGGTCGCGAACAATCCCCTGCATCAGGGGGGACGCGAGGAACCGGGCGTAGAGTTCCTGGAACTCCGCAGCCCGGGCAGGGTCCAGCCCGTAGCGTCGCAGCACCGCGACGGGATCCCGGCCGCGGAAGACCTCGTGGACGACCAAACCGCGGGTCAGCGCGTCATCTTTGGTCGTTCCGGCGGAGGCCGGGCCGCGGAGGTACGCCTCAACCTCGCTTGCCGAGTAGGCACGTTCCCTCTTCCCGTTGGAAGGGATGCACGCCGGAACCTCCGGCGCGGGGATGTCGTCGGGAACCGGCAGGCAGACCGGGGCGATCTCCTGCACGTCGACCGGGATTGCCGCGGGGTCAAGGGTAAGCGGGATACGGAGCGTCCCGAGGCCGGCTTCGCCCCGGGCGTAGACCTCGTCGCAGAGCCCGAGGCAGTGCGCGAGCCAGGCCATCCGGGTCTTCCCGTCGCGGAGGCTCTCCGGGGCCGCGTCAGGCATCTCCCCGCAGAGGATGAGGTGATCTTTTGCACGGGTGACCGCAACGTAGAAGAGCCGTTTACGCTCCGCCTCCTCCTTCTGCCGGTACTCGTCCTTGAGGAGACGGAGGATGGGCGTCTCCTCGCGCTCGTGATCGTTTGCCGGGTTCGGTATCGAGACCCCGAGCAGCAACCCCTCCTCCACCATGATCGTGCCCCCGCCGGACCGGGGTGTCTCTGCGAGGTCGGGAACGACGACGACCGGGAACTCAAGCCCTTTCGCGGCGTGCACCGTCATGATCGAGACCGCGTCCGTGGAGGCGAAGTCGAGAGGAGCATCTCCCTCCCGTTGTGCGTCGTCGATACAACGGCCAAGTTCTGCGACAAACTCTGGAAGTGTGGAGAATTCGGCATCCCTTGCAAGGGCGATCAGTTTCTCAACGTTCGCCGCGGCCTGCTCGCCCCCAGCCGTCCCGCCGAAGACGACGAAGATCCCCGACTCGTCGACGATCCGGCGGAGGAGGCGGGCGGGCGGAAGCCTGCGGGAGAGCGAGAGCCAGCCCCGGATGGTCGCCGCCGCAGGCTCCGCCGCGGCCTGCAGCCGCTCCCAGAGAGAATTCCCCGGCAACCGGGCGATATGGAAGAGCCGGGCGTCGGAGAACCCGAAGTAGGGTGAGCGCAGCACGCCGTAGAGCGCCGCGTCGTCCAGGTTGTTTGCGAGGAACCGGAGGATGTTGTAGAGGTCGTAGACCTCCTGGCGGTCGTAGAACCCGAGACCGGCATGGACGTGGTAGGGGACGCCGTAGCGGGCGAGCGCCCACTCGTAGTAGGCGAGGTTCGTCCGCCGCTCGAGCAGGACGGCGACGTCGCCGTAGCCTGCCGGCCGGACCTCCCCGTCGTGGGAAATCCGCTTCTCCCCCCGCTCGACGAGAGAACGGATCTTCCTTGCCGCCATCTCCGCCTCGGCCCGGCGGCCGGCCGCCCGGTCTTTGATCTTCTGGCTGAGGAGGAGTTCGACCGAACCGGCGTCGTTTCGGCGGAACGCATGCAGCGGTTCGTAGAGGAACTCCCAGGGCCGGCCGGCCTCCGCCATCAGGGCGGAAAAGACGGCGTTCGTGAACCCAACGACCTCAGGCGTGCTCCGGAAGTTGACGTCGAGCGCGACCGTCTCCCCCCCGAGGTCCCGCTCGATCAGGTCCCGGGTATGCGAAAACTGCGTCACGTCGGCCTCCCGGAAGAGGTAGATGGACTGTTTCGGGTCGCCGACGACGAACAGGTTCGCGGAATCGCCGAGGAGGGTGCGGATGATGGCGATCTGGACGGGATCGGTATCCTGAAACTCGTCGACCAGGATAAACCGGAACCGGCTCCTAAAATGCGCCTCGACGATGTCCCCCCGGTCGCGAAAGAGCCGGTGGGTGCGGCTCACCAGGTCATCAAAGTCGAGGGCGTTCATCCGCCGCTTCTCCGCCTCGACCGAGTCAAGGAAGGCCTTAAAGACCACCCCGAGGTCGCGGAGGAAGTCGAGCGTCGCCCGGGCGAAGGGGTCGGTGGGGTCGAGCGCGAGCGAGCAGGCATCCCCGTGGTCTTTGAGGCACTGCCTGAGGATGCCGTAGGCCGCCCGGAGGTTTTTGAGGTCGTCCCCCTCCCAGTTCTTCTTCTGCCCCATGTTCCTGCGGAAGCGCGACTCGTTGTGAACCGCGGCAAGTTCGGCGACCGCAACCTCGCCGGCGAGGCAGGGCTCGATCGCCCGGAGGTAGGCCCCGGCCGGGTCGCGCTCGCCCGGGTAGCGAGCGGCAAGGTCACGAAGCGTCTCGATAGAGGGGGCGGCACGGTCAAAGAAGGCCGCAACTGCCGCCTCCCGGTGCCGCTCCAGGGCCGTCCGCCAGGCGTCGAGCACCCCCTCTTCGCTCTCCACGAGGGCGGCAAAGAACGCTTCCGCAGCCCCGCGGCGGGAGTACAGCGCCTCGAGGTAGTTCTTCAGTTCGTAGGTTCCGACGGCCCGGAGAGCGCCGATCACCGCGTCCCGGCACTCCGCGGGCGGATCGCCGTGGATTAGATCGTCGATCGCCTCCTCACGGAGCCAGAACGCCTCCCGCTCGTCGAGGACGGAAAAAGACGGCCCCACGCCGGCCTCGATGGGGAACTCCCGGAGAACAGAGGCGCAGAAGGAGTGGAAGGTCGATACCTTCGCCCACAAAAATTCGTCGCGGATCGCGTCCCACCGCTCGCCCTCCTTCTCCGTGATCGCCTGGCGGACCCGGACTTTCATCTCGCCGGCCGCCTTCTCGGTGAAGGTCAGCGCAAGGATGTTGCCGACGCCGACACCCGACTCAAGCAGGCTGAGGTACTTCTGCACCAGGACGTGCGTCTTCCCCGTTCCCGCACCGGCAGTGACGCACTTGCTCCTCGAATGATCGAGCGCGGCCCGCGCCTGGCGTTCAGTCAGTCCCATCGGGCATCACCTCCGCGTCAAGCAGTCGCAGGGCGTCGAACCGGCAGACGGTCTTGAACCCGCAGTAGGGCGGGCAGGGACCCGCATCCGACCGGGGCGGAAAGCACCCGGCGCGTATCCCGGCGAGGTAGCGCTGCGTCCAGTCTAAAGCAGCCTTTACCACCTCGCGGACGTCCTCGACCCTGCTCCGCTGCGAGCCGGGGAAACAGGCAAAACAGTCCTGCAGTTCTGCGTCCCAGAAGACCGGCTTGTTTTTGACCTCGCCGCGCCGGAGGGTGTAGTAGGTGCCCGCGACTCCCTCCATCCCGGTCAGTCTCTCGACCGCCAGGAGGTAGAGGGGGAGCTGGAGCGCTCTCCCGGCCTCAATATCCCTGAGCCGCGGATGCGACGACCCCGTCTTGTAGTCGGTGATCATGAACCGCCCGTCAGCCAGCATGTCGACCCGGTCGACCCTGCCCCGCAGGCGGATGGTCTCCTCGCCGGGCGGGATCGCAACCGCATCAGGCGTCGATACCGCGTCGACCTCCCCAGGCACCACCGGGAGGCCGAACGAGACCTCGAAGGCGTGCGGGACGAAGCGGGAGGCCGCGACCTCGGCCTCGTGCCGGAGGAACCGCTCAAGCACCCCCTTTCCCGCCGCAGGCGACCCGAGGAGGTGCTCTTTATCCGCGACCCATGCCGGGGTCTCGAACGTGAACCGGTCCATCTCCTCCCGGGCGGTATCGAGGATCCGCCGGAGGGCGTCCGCGTAGCACGCGTCGGTGACCGCTCCGTTGCCGTCGCACTTCCAGCCTGAGTAGAACCGGTAGACGATCCGGTGGACGAGGGCACCCCGCTCCTGCGCCGTCAGGTCGGGATCGGCCTCGGGCAGCGGCGCAAGACCGAGAACCCGCTCCAGGTAGAACTGGAACGGGCAGTCGGCGTAGGTCTCGAGCGCCGTCGGGGAGAAGACTGCCCCCTCGCCGAACCGTTCGGCGAGCGCCGCGAGTATCGCCGGATCGTCCCCAAGCATGCCGTCGTAGGGAGAGTCGTAGCCGGCTTTCCGGTGGTAGTTCTCTATGTTGAGCCGGCGGACGGCCTCGCGGACGGAGAGCCCCCGCGGCATCCGGTCCGGCACCTCCCCCCGGGCGAGGAGGGCCCCGGCGCGCCGGGCTGCGGCGAGCCCGGAGTCCGGGAGATCATCGTTCCCCCACGTCCCCGGGGAGAACGCCTCGCGAACGGCGTCCACGAACCCGGAGCGCACCAGCGGCGTTGCCCCGTCGACCGCGGGGTAGCTCAGGTAGACGCGGGTGCGGGCGGAAAGCAGGGCGGCGGTGAAGTAGTAGCGCTCCTCCCGGAGGATATCCTCTTTCGACCGCGTCCCGAGGCGCCGGGTCTCGGCGTCGGTGGTGAGCGGGAGACGGGTGGTCAGCCGCGGCATCACGCCCTCGACGAGGTTGCCGATGAAGAGGTAAGGGACGGCGAGGTGCGCAACCTCCCGGACGCCGACCACACGGACGCCGCCGCTGCTCCGCCGACGGGCGGTCCGGGTTTCGGCGGCACCCTGCGCGAGCAGGGAGGAGAACTCCGCAAGGGAGATCTTCTCTTCCGGCAGCAGCCGGGAAAGGCGTTCGAACGTCGCGAGGACATCGTTGAATCCCCTGAGAACCCGTGCTTCCTCCTCGAGGAGATCGGGATCGCCGTCCTCCGGCATAACCGGAGCCTGCCACCGCTCAAGGAGCGCGCGATAGGCGGCGATATGGCCGCCAATCGTCTTCGTCCCTTCGAGCGTCGCGAGATCGGCGAAGAGTTCCCGGACGGTCTTGCGTGCCGACTCGATGGCGGCGACCTTTTCGGCGAGCCGGGATTTTGCCGATTCCGGGGTGTCCGGCCGTTCTCGCTCCTCTTCGACGGAGCGGGCGAGCGCGGCGAGCCGCTCGTCCCAATTCCCGGCGGTTATCCGGGCCTCCCGGGAGAAGATGTCGAGGTCGCAACCGCCGGTGAACGGCAGGTAGGGGGAGGTCGCGAGAGCGACGACGTCCTCCCGCCGGTAACCGCGGGCGGGAACCATAGCGACGTCGAGCAGCGCCCGGACAAGCGGCGATGCGGAGAGCGCCCGGCCATCGGACGCGGTGTACGGAACCCCGAAGTCGGGGAAGACCTCCTCCACGCAGGGAAGCGCTGATGCGAAGTCGGGGAACGCGACCGCGATCTCGTCCGGCCGCACGCCGGCGGCGACCAGATCGCGGATCTCCTGCGCGATCGCCCGGACCTCGCCCTCCCGGTCACGCCGCTCTGCGAGACGGACGCAGTCGCCGCAGTCAACGGGCTCGGATCGGGAGAAGAGGGCGGCGAGGCGTGAGCGGCGGGTGTCCGGGGCATCACCGGAGATGACCGTATCCGGGAGCAGCCACTCACCGGCGTCGGAAAAAACCGCCGGGTTTTCGCCATAGGGAATCGAGTAGTGAAACTCCTCCGCAGACTCCCGCAGGGCAAAAAGCAGGTCGCGTTCGAGCGGCATAGGCTCGAATAGGCCGTAGATATAGATCATCCGGAACCACCCCGTCTCGGAGAGCATCCGGGTCACCCGGGCAAAGAGCGTATTCTCGTCGACAAGACCGTGCTCGTCGAGGAACCGGAGGTAGGCGTCGAAGAGGGCGGCGATCTCGGCGCTTTTGGCGCTCGCAAGGTCGCCGAGGGCGGCCGGGTAATCGACCTTTCGCATGATGAGTACTTCAAAAAGGGTCGCGAGTTCGTCGACGGCTCCGGTCCCGGCGAGAAGCGGGTACCTGCCGGCGGCGAGGATGCGGGCGAGGATGAGCCGGGACTCGGCTTCGGAGATCAGCGTCTCCGACGTTGCATAGTCGAGAAAGACTTTCCGGGCGAACCCGGAGAGGGTGGTGACCGCGTCGGCGACGAACGGGACACCCTGCTCCCCGAGGCGGCGGGCGACCTCCCGGGCGAGGTAGGACGTCGGGACGATGAAGACGGTACCGAACGGGTCACGGACGGCGGCTTTCCGGAACTCCGCGATGAACATGTCGAGGCCCTCTCCGGGCAACTGGCGGTACAGAACGGTGGGGGACATCCGTTTTTCTCTCCTGGTGAGGGGTTTAGGAAGGAGGAAGGATGAGTGTTGTTATTTTGACCGGCACAAACCGGAACCGTCTTTGGTGAAAGCGACCTGAAACAACACCATGGACAGAATCGACCGCTACCGCGGCTGCCTCCTCGGCCTTGCCGCCGGCGACGCCCTCGGGGTATCAGTCGAGTTCCGGCCGCCCGGGACGTTTGCGCCCGTCACCGGTATGGCCGGCGGCGGGTACCATAATCTCAAGCCGGGGGAGTGGACCGACGACACCTCCCTCGCCCTCTGCCTCGCCGAGAGCCTGATCGAGAAGCGGGGGTTTGACCCCGTCGACCAGCTGGAGCGCTACGTACGCTGGTACCGGGAGGGGCACCTCTCCAGCACCGGTACCTGTTTTGATATCGGGACGACGACCCGGAAGGCGCTCGAGCGGTTCATGGTTACCCGCGAGCCCTTTCCCGGGCTGACCGACGAGCGGTCGGCAGGCAACGGGTCCCTGATGCGGCTCTGCCCGGTGCCGATCTTCTACGCCGCAGACCCGGCCCGGGCGATCGAGCTCTCCGGCGAGAGTTCGCGGACCACGCACGCGCTACCGGTGGCCGTCGACGCCTGCCGGTTCTTCGGGGGGCTGATCGTCGGCGCCCTTGCCGGTGCACCGAAAGAGGTGCTGCTTTCGGAGCGGTACTCCCCGGTTCCGGGCTATTGGGAAGAGCACCCGCTCACCGACGAGATCGATATAGTCGCGGCGGGGTCCTACCTCCGCAAAGAGCCTCCCGCGATCCGGGGGCGCGGCTATGTCGTGGCCTCGCTTGAGGCGGCGCTCTGGGCTTTTTCCCGGAGCAGCACATTTGAAGAGGGCTGTCTTCTCGCGGTGAACCTCGGGGAAGACGCCGATACCACCGCGGCGATCTACGGACAGCTCGCCGGGGCGTACTACGGGGCGTCCGCGATCCCGCAGGCATGGCTGGACTGCCTTGCTATGCGTGATCTCATCGAGTCGTATGCTGAGCGGTTGATGCGATGCAGTGACGCCTGCGTCGAGCAGTTGTGCGGCACCGGTGACCCACAATGGAACCACTGATCGCTCATGGACACGAACTTCTGCCGCCACTACACCGGCGACGGCACGCCGCCGTCGAACCGCTACTGCCGGGTCTGCCCGCAGGCAGCCTGCGGCCGGCTCTGGCGTCGGGTCCTCGATCTTGCAGAGGCAAACGGCGGAGACCCGGTCCCGCTCCCCGGGACGCGGGCAGTGCTCTTCCCGAACAAGAACCCGGATTTCGTCCGACTGCAGGTCAACTGCCGGTGGGGTCTCCCGAAGGAGGACTTCCTCCACTACGTCGCCACCGGCCATGCGAAGATGGGGCGGCGGGGGCAGCGGAGCGATCCCCGCGCATCCCCAAGCTGCACCCGGCAGGAGCCCTACGTGCAGGCGATCGTCGAACTGCTCGGCGGGATGGAGATACCGGAGATACGGGCGGTGCGGGAGGTGCAGGGCGGGTGATTCATTGAGAAGCAGCCGCGTTCGTGAGCGATGCAATCTGCAAGGCTACCTGTATGCAATGAAACCGGATACGGTGAGACAACACAGGCTTTCCGTGCAGCCCAAAAAAGCCGTCGCCAGAGTGTATTTATGATCCTGATGAAGGAGGAAAACCGATATCGGCCCCTCAAAAGCAACGAAGCATAAACCGCCACTTTATATGTCACAACGAAAAGAACTGTAAATCAGTGCCTTATGTCATGCGATCTCCCTGATGAAGCGCTCTTTATTCTCGATGTTTTATACAAAGGGAGGCACTTTCGGACGGATGCAGGCTACCATTCCGAAAAACTGTACAAAATTTATATAAAGAAATTCACGGGACGATCCTGTCTGTCCATTGAAGATACACTTCAGATCCTGATGAAAGGCGGATATGTGGCACAGATCAGGAAAAAGAAAATGAAATACTACATAGCCGACATGAAGAGCGCCATCTTTGCCCTAAAAAGCCATGGGTATAACGTCGTTGATGGGCGATATCGTAAGCTCTGACATGATGCAAAATATTTTTATCGCTTGCGACAATATCAGTTATCAGTACGCGTATAGTATTCTTGATCACTGCATGAGATTATGTGAGATCTATGGCAAGTCCGTTTGAAGGATTATTTGGAAACACCTGCGAGTTGAGAATTCTCGAGTTTCTCCTGCCACTATCCGACATGGAATTTAACGTTACCGAACTCGCAGAAGAGGCAGGCGTTTCGCGTGTCACCGCAGGCAGGGTCGTGAAAAAATTTGTTGCATGGGGCCTCCTGAATGTGGGTACAGGAAGGGCTCCTCTCTACTCGATTAATACGGATTCTTCGATTGTACGGCGCATTGATGACCTGAACAATGCCCTCATCGAGAAAATGCTCGGTGAAGAACGGCTTAAAGAAATCCACGAGTATATTCAGGACAGGGATGTCAGCGCACCCCCGGACATCTCCGCAGAGGAGGGCTGGGTTTCCAGGTATGCTCCTTTTGAGGGTGAAGCCTGGGGGGGCAGTGTCATTGGAGCGACATCTGTGCTCGTCCCACCGTGTGCGACTGCAGATAGCATCTATGGCGATGAGCATCCGAGATATTTCCAGTGAGGGAAATTATGTCAAGGCAAGATTTCTTCAGAAAGGAACTCGTCACCGAGTTGCGGCGGGTAGAAGCGATGATGCGAAAGGAAGAGAACATTGAGAAGAAAATTTACTATTTCTCTGCAGCATATGGTATTACTAATCGCACGCTCCGCTATGCATTCACTGATGACTACCTTATGGCTGATTTCGTCCTCAATACCTGTTATACGGGGTTGATGGATCGGTTTAAACGCATTCGTTCCGGCGATAGCACAGTCCCACTTGAAGCGAGGCATTTTGAAAAAATTCAAGAAGGAATGAGGTTGCTTGCCGATGCTTTCGACGAAGGTACATCGATCCTCAAACCTCTCGAAGTCATACTGACTGCTACCTTCGCAACATCAGGCCCCGGGAATTATCTGCGGGAAAAAGGAGATCTACAGATCTAATCTAATAATCCCGTTTCCAAAGTATTTCTACTCCGTCAAGGATCTTTTTTTACAGCACCAAAAGAGCGAAGCAGCCTGTTAACACATCCCGACGCTCGACCCAAGGACGCCACCCGCCACAACCCCTCACCCCCATCCGAACCCGTATGCCAGCACGGCGACCAGAAAGACCATGATGCCGTTCCGGAGCACCGTCGAGACGAGCATGATCTCCGTTCCCGTCCGCATCCCGAAGATCGCGACGTAAGAAGAGCCGAGCCAGCGGATGCTTCGTGTCACGCTGGTGAGGACGTTCCCCACAAGCAGGGTGAGGACGATCTGCTGCCAGGTCATATCTCCCGCGGCGAGCAGGGTGGACGCAACGCTCGGACCCGCGACGAAACTGCCGAACTGGGCGGCGATGACGGCGAACCCCTGATAGTGTAACGAATTTTCTGTAAAAATGATTTGGCCCTGAATCCAACCTAGATTTGGACAAAGGAGAAACAGGGCCATGGATCCCTTAGCGTTAATCGAAGATTATCTTTCCGATCAGGAGAATGGCATGAAGACCCTCATCACCTGGTTCCTCAACCAGGTGATGCTGCTCGAAGCCCTCCAACAGGCGGGAGCCGAGCAGTATGAACGAACCGATGCGCGGAAAGCGCATCGGAACGGCTACAAGAAGCGCTCTCTGAAAACCCGATATGGAGAAACGATCCTCCTGAAACCACAATTCCGAGAGTTCTCCTTCGAAACACAGGTGTTTGGACGCTATTCACGGGTTGAGAAGGCTCTTGAGAATGCTATCTTTGAATCCTATCTTCAGGGTGTTTCAACCCGCAGGATCCAGGAGATTGTTGCTCATTTTGGCATCGAACAACTCTCTCCTGCTTTCAGTATCCAGGATAGCAAAAGATCTCGATGAACAGGTCCATGCATTCCTTCAGAGGCCGATTGAACAGGATATTCCCTATCTCTTTGTGGATGCTTCGTACTACAAAGTGAGAGAGAGACCACGGTACATCACCAAATCTCTTCTGGTGATCGCCGGGGTTCGAATGGACGGCTACCGGGAAATCCTGGGAGCCAGAATCACCGACTGTGAGAATGAAGAATTCTGGTCAGGATTGTTCGAAGACCTCAAAGAACGAGGATTGACGGGTGTCAAACTGGTTGTCTCGGATGGTCATGCCGGGATCCAGAAGGCGGCGGAAGCCGCCTTCCTCGGCGCATCGTGGCAGATGTGCTCGGTCCATTGCACGCGGGCGGTTTTAAAGAATATTCCCCGGAAACATCAGAAAGAAGTTGCTGAATCCTTGAAGGAGGCATATGGGAACGAGAAGAGACTTCAGCAGCTTGCAGATGATCTGAACGAACGAGGATACCGGAAAGCGGCCAATACGATCGAGAGATTCATCCCGGGACTTATGAGTTACACGGCGTTCCCGAAAGAGCACGCAAAGCGGATCAGAACGACGAACATGATGGAAAGAGTCAACAAGGAACTGAAACGGAGAACCAAAGTTGTAGGGGCATTTCCCAATGAAGAGTCACTCCTCAGGCTGGCAGGATCCATCCTGATGGACATCAATGAGGAGTGGGTGGCCGGCAGAAAATATTTGACGATGGAGGGGGAATGATCAAACAAGGAGACAGGGCTCAGAAGAATTACAGAAGATCTGAAACACTACCGATCACCACGAAGACGGGGAGGCGGTTTGACCGGGAGTAGGCGTTGTATCGCCTGATCTGGTCGGGGGAGATTTATTCGGCCAGGCTGTGCTCAGCCGCATGCAGTATGCCATGAACATGACAATTTCAAATAATCAATATTAATACCCTCTCATACCACCGGATAATTGTATGAAGATTTTTCACCGTATGGAATCCTCCCGCCATCAAGGAGCACATCCTCGTCAATATCAACCCAAACGCAGATATTCGGCTCTCTGGGCAGGAGATGAGGGATGAACGTTCTCGATGCCGCATATGAGGTGCTCCGTGCAGCAGGTGAACCGCTCCACTACCGCGAGATCACGCAACGGATGCTCGATCGAGGTCTCTGGTCGAGCGCAGGGTTGACCCCCTGGAATTCGGTCAACACCCGGATTGCTGTTGATATCAAAAGAAATCGGGAGCAGTCCAGATTTTATCGAGCAGCTCCCGGCATCTTCGGGTGCCGTGAGGCTGGAGATCCCAACCCCTCTCCGGAGCCCGAACCCGAGCGGGATAGCATGTCCTTCCTCGATGCCGCCGAAATGGTGCTCGAGGATTATGCAGATAGGCAACCGATGCACTACCGGGATATCACCCGAAAGGCTCTCGACCTCGACCTGATCACAACCGGCGGCCTGACCCCCGAAGCGACGATGTACGCCGCGATCCTCACCGAGATCCAGCGGCAGAACAAACGAGGGGAACTCCCGAGGTTCGAGAAGTTCGGCAAAGGCTACGTCGGGCTGACCCGGTGGCACGAACAGGGGCTTCCCTACCAGATCGAGGCGCATAACCGCGAGGTGCGGGAGCACCTCATGCAACGGATCAGGACGATGGACCCCGCCGCCTTCGAGGGGCTCGTCGGGGAACTGCTTGCAAAGATCGGGTTCGAGGACGTCGCGGTCACCCGGGCGAGCGGCGACGGCGGCATCGACGTTCGAGGGACGCTTGTTGTTGGCGACGTCATCAAAACGAAGATGGCCGTCCAGGTGAAACGCTGGAAGAACAATATCCAGACGCCGGTCGTCCAGCGGGTCAGGGGCTCTCTCGGGGCACACGAGCAGGGGCTGATCATCACCACGAGCGACTTTTCGACTGGCGCCCGGCAGGAGGCGGAGCAGCCGGACAAGACCCCTATTGCCCTGATGAACGGAGAGCAGATGGTGAATCTGCTTATCGAGTATGATATCGGGGTGCGTACGATCTCATCAAACTCCAGGAGATAGAAAATGGCAATCGGAATCACAACTTTCCAGAGTACAAAAGTCTTCCTCAAAGATATTCTTGAGAAGATCAACGAGCGCAAGATTCAGCTTCCCGACTTCCAGCGAGGATGGGTGTGGGACGACTACCGGATCCTGAGCCTCCTCTCGAGTGTCTCCCTCTCGTTTCCCATCGGGACTGTAATGATACTCCAGACCGGAAACAGCGAATACCGGTTCAAGCCGCGACCAATCGAAGGGCTGCCCCTTGAACCGGCTGTCGAGCCTGAACAATTGATCCTCGACGGGCAGCAACGGCTCACCGCACTTTTTCAGGCGCTGATCAAGCCAGGTCCAGTCATCACAGAGGATGCCAGGAAGAAGCCTATCCATCGATATTATTACTTCGATATCGAAAGATGCCTAGATCCCAACGAAGACCGCGAAGACTGCATCCGGAGTATTTCGGAGGATAAACGTGTCAGGGACTTTCGGCGCAAGGTCGTCGAAGACTACTCTACACCAGAAAAGGAGTACGAGGCCGGTCTCTTTCCGGTGAAGCAGGTGTACGATAGTTTCTCCTGGAGGATGGGGTACGATGAGTACTGGGATTACGACAAATCAAAGATAAAACTCTTCAACCAGTTCTATACAGAGGTCATCCAGCGATTCGAACACTACCAGCTCCCGGTCATCGAGATGGAGAAGGAGACGCCGAAAGAAGCGGTCTGCCTTGTTTTTGAGAAGGTAAACACCGGCGGGGTATCGTTGACGGTCTTCGAGCTCCTGACCGCCACGTTTGCAGCTGATAACTTCTCGCTCCGCAACGATTGGAAGAATATTGCAGAACAGTTTGCCAAGGAAGATGTTCTGAGTAAGATCCCGAACGATCATTTCCTCCAGGCGGTCACCCTGCTTACGACGATGAAGCGGAACCGGGAATACATAGAAAGAAGAGGAGACTCGGACGGACGTGCGCCTGCAATCAGCTGCAAGCGCAAAGACATTCTCAAACTCAATCTCGAGGATTATCTTGAGCACCGTGATGCGGTGGTTGACGGTTTCATGAAGGCTGCCAAGTACCTGAGGATGCAGAAGATCTTTACCGCCCACGATCTGCCGTACCAGACGCAGATCGTCCCGCTGGCCGCCACATTTGCGGTCCTCGGCGATGAAGCTGATAACGACACCGTAAGACAGCTCCTCTCGCGATGGTACTGGTGTGGGGTCTTTGGCGAGCTCTACGGAGGCGCGATTGAGAGCCGGCTTGCAAAGGATCTTCCTGAGCTGATCGCGTGGATCCGGGGCGGCGATGAACCGACAACGGTGAAGGACGCCTCGTTCTCGGGAGCACGCCTGGAGGAACTGACAACCCGCGGAAGTGCGGCCTACAAGGGTATCTTTGCGCTGCTGATGCGCGATGGATGCGAGGACTTCCAGACCGGCCAGCCGATTGATATTACAAACTACTACGATGAAAATATCGATATCCATCACATCTTCCCTCAAAAATGGTGCAGCGAGCATCTCGATAGGGCGGAGCTCGCGAGGCGCAAGAGGGCGGTGGACTGTATCATCAACAAAACACCTCTCTCTTCTCGCACCAATCATATGATTGGCGGGCATGCGCCGAGTGTCTACCTGCGACGGATCGAGAAGAACGAGCAGATCCCGGCAGAGCGCCTGGATCAGATCCTGCGCTCACATGTCATCGATCCGGAAGCGCTTCGGAACGACGACTTCTGGGCGTTCTACAACCGGCGATACGAGGAGATCCTCGACCGTATCGAGGCCGCGATGGGCAAGCCCGTGATCCGGGAGGAGGTAGAGACGGTATGAGTGTCGGGGCGGTGAGAGATGTCAAAGGGTTCACCATCGACCAGGCAAAGGTGCGGACGTGGAAGCGGTATCCGGCATGTAACAGGTCAGGACACCCCTTCACCACACCTTGCTCTTACCCATCATATCACAATCCCCCTTTTCTGAAAATACGCCCATACAACCGTTAGATCTTTATATAATGAGAGATAAATAGATATTCAGGTTATGTCATCATGGAACGTGACGATATTCTTGCACTGATACAGAACGACCCTGAAGCGATCGTCACGATCATCCAGCGTCTGGAAGAAGAAGTCAAGCAACTTCAAGAACTCTGCTCACTTCAGCAGACCCGGATCGCTGAACTCGAACGACGTACTCAGACATGAGCAGTCAAAACAGCAGTCGTCCCCCATCCACCGATGGCTTCAAACGGCCTCAGAAAGAGCGTAAAAAGACCGGGAAACGTCCGGGGGGTCAGAAAGGACATGAAGGTCGGACGATTGAATGGTGTGAGACTCCAGACATCATCCAGACACACCGCGCAGATGTCTGTGAAGAATGTGGTGCATCCCTTGCTCTCGTCCCGGCATCCTCTGTTCAGAAGAGACAGGTTCATGACATTCCCCCACTCCGGATAGTTGTCACCGAACATCACGCTGAAACGGTCGTCTGCCCACACTGTGGTCGGATACATGAAGGGTCATTCCCCGAGGAGGTTCCGGCTTACCTCCAATACGGCTACAACATCCGGGCGTTGATGGTTTACTTCTGCATCTACCAGTTGCTTCCGTATGAACGTTCAGCGGAGATCTTCACGGACATCTTTGGGTGTTCCCCGGTCAAGGCAACCCTGATGCAGTCCGTTTCAGCCTGTGCAGCAAACCTTGACGGTTTTGAAGAAGAGGTGAAACACCTTCTGCAGGGAGCACCTGTTCTGCATGCTGATGAAACCGGATTCCGGGTGAACGGCAAACGAGAATGGCTGCATACAGCCAGTACGGATCTCCTCACGCTGTATGGTCATCATCCGAAAAGAGGATCGGAGGCGATGGATGCGATCGGTGTACTTCCTGCGTTCAAGGGGATCATGGTCCATGATTGCTGGTCGCCATACTTCGGGTATGCATGCGAGCATGCGGTCTGTAATGCCCATATCCTCCGCGATCTCAAAGGGATATCGGAGAATACCGGCCAGCATTGGTCTGATGAGATGCATGATCTCCTTCTTGAGATCTACGCCGCTGTTGATGGAGCCCCGGAATCAGCGGGTTCTCTCACACCGATTGAGATCGAAGAGTTTCAAAGACGATTTGATCGGATCCTCGAGAGCGGGAAGGCAGAGAACCCCTCCTCTCCTCTGCCGGTTCAAGGAGGGAGACGTAGTCGGAAGAGACGAACTCCTGCTGAGAACCTCATTGACCGGTGTCAGAGATATCGTGTAGAGATCCTCCGGTTCATGACCGATTTCAGGGTGCCCTTTACGAACAACCTTGCAGAGCGCGATATCAGGATGGTGAAGGTTCAGCAGAAGATCTCAGGGACGTTTAGAAGTGTGGAGGGGGCATCTAACTTCTGCAGGGTTCGGGGGTACATCTCAACGGTGAGGAAGAATGGAGGGTCGGTAATCACGGCCATCAGGAAGTCATTCGAGGGAGAACCCTTCATACCAACTGCGGCTTACAGGTATACCTGACCTGTTACATTTTTTATACTATGTATTTCATTCACTATTATGCAATCCCTATCGAAGTGTTGTCTTCTCCTTCTCATCCTCATGCTCTGCGTCTCGCCTGCAGCGGCGCAGACCGGCTCGCATACCACACTGCAGGTATACACGAGCGAGGAGGTTCTCGGTCGAATCGTCTCGATTACCTCAGATTCGGAGATTGGTGCATATTCCGTCACCATTACACGCGGCACGAGCGTTCAGCCTGCCGGTGTGGGCGATACGCTGCGCCATAAGGATATCATCACCCTGCAGCGCGGCTCGTTTGCGGATATCCAGCTGGTCGACAGGAGCGATACGACGATGCTCGGCGGAGGCACCGGGGGAACCGCGGTCCTGATAGAACGAGCAGGCGGCGGCTCCGGACAGGCGGCGACTCCCGAGGTGACGGAAACCCCGTCGGGCAGCGGGATAATTTACGTGGATTACGGACAAACTGAAGCAGGAACGGTGACATCTATTCAGGGCAGAGCGGAGATCCTTAGAAATGCCCGGATCTTTCCTGTATATAGAGGAGATAGCCTGCTTGTCGGCGATACCCTGTTTATCAGAGAGGGTGTGGTGACCGTTGAGATCTGGGACTCCGGGACAAGGACGATCTATGAGGGAGGGATACTCAGCATTGAGCAAAAAGAGAAACCCCAGGGGCTGCTCGAACCGATCTTCACCTTCTTCGGCGGGGTCTGGAAGTCCATAAAGCAGTTCATTGCACCGCAGGAAGCCAGTGAACTAACCGGCACATGTGGGGTCCGGGGATAAATAAACGGATATGAGATGGAGGAGCCCTCCATCGGCTATTTTTAGTGATATACGACTGAACCGTCCCGGTCAGCGCTTTGTGCGGTGGTCGAGGTCTTCAGCCGCCGCCCTGAACTCTTTTAGGCGGTCTTCAACCGATCCGTCGGCGTCGCGAAGGGTCACTACCCTGCCGCAGCCGCCGCAGACGATCGGTCTGTTCTCTTTCAGGTGCTCGACCGTAACCTGAAGCGGAAAAATGCAGTCCGGGCAGCGTATTGTTGGTATGGGATGGCCTTCAGGGCCAATTCAATTTTACAGAACTTTCGTTACGTTACCTCGGTTATCCAGAAGGCCTGGGTTACAGGTCGTCTGTTGACGGATGTTTTAATCGGTTATATAGTCAGAAATCAGGTACCAGGATCTTCGATCTTACTGCCCGCAACGACTATCGGAATATAATCGACTGGGTGTATCTTAAAGAAAAGACAGGTATCGATGTTCTTCATTGCTTCACTAAAATGTCTGCATATGACTATGCACTGATCGAATTCGGCAACCTGCTTCGTGAAGATCTCCTCGCCTGGCCTGAAGAAGAACTCCTTAGTATTGAACCAGAATCTACAATCGAGGATGTAATATTCAGGGCGGTTTCAGAAACGCGAGAGGATCTGCCTAAAGAGCATGATATATTCATCCTCCAGAAGGCTGCCGGAGAGGTTCCAGGGCTGCCCACATACCCGCTAGATCAGATCCCCCAGAGATTGGGGATAGCATCCGGAAGTAGTGACATTGACCCACAATGCAAAAAGGGCCGCAAGGGGTGGGTGGTCTCTTTCACATCCGAGTTCCGAAAGAATCTCAGCCAGTATAATGATAAAAAATTACAGGGCAGAGCTCTTGAAGCAGTGGCGGAGATCATTGTAACGCCTACAACAAAAAGAGGCAATACGGTCAAACCTCTGACAGGCCCGCTTGCCGGACAGTGGCGATACCGTATTGGAGATTATCGGCTGATCTATCTTCCAGACGAGGATGCAAAAAGAGTGTCGCTAATCGCCGTTCGAGCGCGTGGAAACGCCTACGATGATTAGTTCCTGGCCTCCAGCGGCTCTCCCCTTTCCAGAGCCATTCTCACCCTTTTCATCATGCCTCCGATACCTCCTGCACCCGCAAGAGGCGCGTCCACCCTGATCTTCGGCAGCGCCCTCCGTACAGCAGTGACATAGTCTCTGCCGGCTACCACCACAACCCGGTCGAATCTGTCAAGTCCAAGCCGTTGTGCCTGCTCCTGCAGGTTCTCTATCGAGATTGCTTCAGGATCAGTGATGCGCACGTTATAGTTCCCTGAAACGACGTCATCAGGCATCAGGAAACCGTACCTGGCGGAAAGAATGCACCAGGACTCGGGGTAAAACCGTTCAGCGTACTTCTGATTGAGGCGGGCGAAGTTGCCTGTGTACACGTTCCGCGCAGGAGTTGGTCCGGCATCCCGACCGCTGCTGTCATCCCAGATTTTTCTGCTGCCGCACGAGATGACGCAGAGAATCTTCCCACCCGTATTCATCTTCTAATCACGTCCTGCATACCAAGCGTTTCACCTGCCCGCCAGCGTATCAAGGGTCACCTTCTGCCCATTAATAGACACTTTCCCATCCACGCAGAACGCACCCAGCTCGCACGTCCCCAGGAGCGGGCAGAATCCCGTCTCAGGGTTCCTCCGGCCACACCCGAACTTGGAAAGGTGCCATAGTGGTTCGTCCACGTCCAGAGCGATCATAGGTCGCCCATCGACTGAATGGCCTTTGACACTCTCTGCCCAGGCACGCCGGACATCGGCAAATAGGTCCTCAAGCCGGCCCTCATACTTCCCATACACTACGCCGAGGCAGAGCGAAGCCCGGGCAACATGGATATCCACCGGGATCGGGACGCTCTCTAGATTTTGAATCGTGTCGATCCTCGCGTTGTCCCTGAGCATCCGCAGCCAGAGCGGCCCGATCTTGTCTCCTCGCAGAAAGGGAAAATCGGTGTATGGTCGGCCGTCACCAAGGTGCTGGTCTTCCTTTAGCCGTCGGAGAATTGTCGGCCCGTCATAGCCGCAGTCGGCCAGGAAGTTGCGGGGATCACCGTTCCATTTCTTGTAAAACGAGAGACCGACCGTGCGCCAGATGAACGTGTCTTTCTGGCTCTTTTTTGAAAGCCCATGCCTCTGCAGGTCGTCGACAATCTTTGAGTACGCCACCTCGTGTAATGCCGCAGGGTTGAAGAGATACCGGGTTTCAGGGTCCTCGTATGTGCGCCGGGCGCTCTCCCAGAGCGCGTGGGCATCCCGCTGGTAGTCGATCGCCACGGTCAGGGTGAGAAAGAGGATGTGCTCCAGCGAGCCGGCCTCGACTCCTTGAGGAGGCCTGTCTTCGGGCATATCCACCCTGCCATGAATCCCGGTAGTCCTGAACGCTTCGTAGAGTAATGGTGCGATACGCTGACCTTTTGGGATGTCGAAGGAGAGCGCCATACAGGGAGGTTGCCTGAAAGTGAGATAAGGTTGCCGGAAAGAGCTTTCGCTCAGTCTCACGGCTACTCATGCATTCATTTACTGCAGGTTCATGAGAACAAGGTTCAGCAACTCGCAGGTGTTTCTCTTGCTCTATGCTCACAGGCCACCGAATCCATAAATAGAGATTCATGACAGTTCATTGCTTTATTCGGGTTTTACATCGTCCCAGTTAAACTTGTAGTATCCAGCAGATCAATCGCAACGTCGAACTCATCCGCTACCGGCAGTTCGAAGACACCCTCCTGCTGTTTGAACTCGTGAACGCGACCGCAGCACAGAGTTCCACTACGACAGCCAGTAACAGCACAGGACCGGGATTGGCCCGTATCGCACCAACATTCTCTGAAGAGATCGAACACTCAGATGTGGATCTTCGGGATCGCTTTGAGGCATTGCGGGCCTACATCGAAGCACTCGGAGACGACGTTCAGACAAGGGTGCTCAAGAACTATACAGCCTTCAAGCGGATCAAGAACTTTGCCTGTGTAAGCCTTCAGAGAAAAGGCGAGATCGCCATACGGGTGAAGATCGATCCCGATACGATTACACTGGAGCCGGGGTTCACCGATCAAACAGGCAGGAAGCCCACTCCTCCTTTAGGGGTGGGTAGTTGACACGGAAGTGCGCCCACTTAATCGACGTCCGGGGGTGCGCAGCATAAACGCCCTGACCTGTCCCTTCTGCAACCCTGAGAGAGAAGAGATCGTCCTCGCAAACGACCTCTGCTACGCCCGCTACGATAAATACCCGGTAAACCCCGGCCACCTCCTCCTCATCCCCTTCCGGCACGTCGCGGATTTCTTCGACGCGACGGACGCCGAGCTTGCCGCCCTCCTCGCCCTCCTCCGGGAGGCAAAAATCCTCATCGACGGCCGGTTCCACCCCGACGGCTTCAACGTCGGCCAGACGGTGATGCACCTCCACGTCCACGTCATCCCCCGGTATGCCGGGGGCGGTCCCGGAGAAGAGGGTGTATTAGAGGGGACCTCTCCGGCCTCCGTTCACCATCAGATTTATCGGTTCTCCCTCCCATCCATTATCTATCAGGTGAAACTGCTATGGCCGATGTTACCATCACCGTCCCCCAGGATATCGTACAGGCGCTTCGGCTCCCTCCCGACACCGTTGTCGCCGAGTTGCAGCGGGAGCTTGCCGTGGCGCTCTACCAGCGGGGCATACTCTCCTCCGGGAAGGCGGCGGCGCTTGCGGGAATGACCCGGTGGGAGTGGGAGGAACTGCTCGGGGCACGGAAGATCCCCCGGCATTACGCCGACGAGGATCTCGACCGGGACATCGCATATGCCGCTCGCAGTTAGCAATTCTTCGCCACTCATCCACCTCTCGCTGATCGGCCGTGTCAACTTGCTTCGTCGTTTTTCAGAAGTATTCATCCCTCCTGCGGTCTGGCGGGAGGTCGTGGAACAGGGCGGCAGTCGCCCCGGGGCAACCGAGATCCGGGAAGCCCGTGAGTCAGGATGGCTGCGCGTGGTCGAGCCCTCCAACACGGCCCTGGTGCGCCTGCTCGAACAGGAACTGCACCCCGGTGAAGCAGAGTGCATCGTCCTTGCCATCGAGATCAGGCCCGACGCGCTCCTCCTTGACGAGGCCGAGGCCCGCCGCATAGCGGGGCTCTATGACCTTCCGGTCACCGGCATTATCGGCCTCTTGATCCAGGCGAAGCATGAAGGGCAGGTCTCCTCACTTGCGGAGGAGATGAACCGGCTGCGGGAGCAGGGAAACTTCCGGATCCATGATGCCCTCTACAGGCGCGTCCTTGAAGAGGAGAAGGAAGGGTAAACCGGAGGTCGGATGCCTCACCGGCACGGACTATTGCCCTGACGGGAACTCCCCTTCCGGCACGTCGCGGAACTCGCCCTCCTCCGGGAGGCAAAAATCCTCCTCGACGGCCGGTTCCACCCCGACGGCTACAACGCCGGCCAGACGATGATGCACCTCCACGTCCACGTCATCCCCCGGTATGCCAGGGCGGGGTGCGGGGAGCAGTCCCGGAGAAGAGGGTGTATTGAGAGGGCTGCACAGGGTGCCGGGAAGAATCAGTAAAGGAAAAGGCAGTGTGCCCGGCGGCCGGAGAGGTCGAACTGCCCGGACTCAAGAGAAGACGATCGAGCCTATACGGTTGGAGCAGGGAGCCCCCGGTCCTGTGACGCCGTTCCTACTCCTCCCCCAGGAGATCCCGCACCTCACCGGAGAGAACCGGCAGGTAACCTTCAACGACACCCCAGACAACCTCATCAGAAACAGTTGCGTAGCCATGGATCAGGCGGTTCCTGAATGCGATGATCAGGGATGCGTCGGAGATCTTCCCCTTGAGGTCAGGCTCTCGCCGCAGAAGTTGGTTCAACGCTTCGCCGATGATCTCAAACTGCCGCTCCACCGCAAGACCGGAGCATGGGGTCGGCGTGATACTCCTCGTAGGTCCTGCCGGCGGTGAATTGGGTGATATACTCGGCAGCCCTGGCTATATCATAGAGATACTTCTTTGCTTCAAGCGACGGCATAGACATCTTTGCAGGTTCCTTCCACGGACTCACGGAAGATCGGGTTTCTGATCGCCGATCGCTCGACGAGATCGATCTTGCGGCAAAAAAGCCGGGCCAGGTCTTCTGCGAGACCAAAGTAAGCCTCTGCATGCTCCGCTGGAGTCATCGGTTTGAACTCAACAACAAAATCGATGTCACTCGTTGCAGGGTTGAACCGGTCGCCGGTCACCGAGCCGAATACCCCGAGCCTCCTTACGCGGTGGCGTGCAGCGATGCGGTTGATCTCAGGGATCTTCTCATGAATGATTGCGTGCATCGGACTCCTCTGTGATGATAGTCACACCCTGAATGCATTACCTTTTTCGGATTAGGATGAAGCAGGCCCTGAGAAAGCAGGAGTGATTCGAGAAGGTCTTTGACCAATAACTGTTCTGAAGAGGTTGATACCGGTCCCTGGGATTCGGTAAGAGCCCCGGGCCAGGAGGCGGGGAGACATCCGCAGGCATCCTCTCCGGAGCAGTCGTCAGAGGGCCCCTGGAGGACTCTGATATGCCCATCATCTCAGGGCGTGGAGCCGCCGCCCCTCCCGACCGTTCCACTCCCGCACCAGCCGGGCATAACACCCCGCACAGATGCTCACCCGGTCAGCCGCCGAGCGGTAGACCACCTTCCCCGCATCGCAGACATCACCCCGGCCGAGGTCCACCCGCACCCGGGAGAACGCCCGGTGGTCGAGCACCCCCGGCAGGGGCTGCACCTTCGCCAGGCAGCCATAGCAGAGATACTTCTTCCCGCCGCCCCGCCGGAGCGACGACGTCAGTCGCAGATATGGCAGGGCTCGTCCCGGGACACCAGGAGAGGCACGTAGTCAGCAGGGTTGATCCCCCTAGTTTGCAGAGTTACACCCTGACGTACACCCAGAAATCCCCCATACACCGACCGTTTTGGGATCGGACGGGAACCCCTCGGAATCCCCGACATCTTTGCACCATCCCCGGTAGCACGGGCACCCCTGGAGGGATCACCCGCCCCGCCGGTCGGGCTCTCCGTTCCCGGGAAATGATGTACATGAACACGCTGATCATTAAATATCTCTGTATATATCTCTTCGATGCAACAATAACCGCCAGACCGGGCATCTTGTTCTCGGTGCATTCAGTCAAAGCATAAACCAGGATTATTCCTGCCGTGAGACCTTCACCCGCCTTTTGTACCAGTCCGTCTCGAAATGCTTACATTAGGTAAAAAGAAGTGGCGATCCTGTGGACCGTCTCATCCGGGGTATCCACGCGCGCTACCTGCGCTTCTTCCCCATCAGCACGATACCTGCACCCATTATGCAGAGCAGGGCCAGAAATACCCCGCCACCCAGGAGATCCGGTTCCTCCTCTTCAGGAGGCTCGATCTCGTTGAACAACTCGTAGTCTGGTTTTTGCAGGAGATCAGCCCTGAGAGTATTCCACTTTTCCAGGAATTCGGCACTCTCGGCCTCGGTCGCGGTCTTATCGACTTTCACCGCCCTGCGCAGCTCAAAGAAACCTTCTGGGAAGGCGTCCTCGCGGAGCGTGAGCGTCACGGATTCCCCCGTGGAAAGCCGGGTTACCTCAAACCGGTAGTCGTCAAGGCACCGGTTATTTGCAATCACCATCCTCGCCTGTTTTGAATAGTCGGCCAGTACAGACCCGTTGGGGGCAATCAGCGTCAACCGACCGGCGGAACCGGCGTCCATCCCGGGACCGGTTCCGGTCACGTACCAGGCAGTATGGAGAGCTCCGTCCGAGACCAGGCGGCTCTGCACGCCGATATCGGACCGTTCGGGGATTTCATCGCCCCAAACCTCATCGATACCGGCCAGCAGGACCCTGTACATGCAGACGCAACAGATGCAGGCATCGGGCTCTTTTCCTTCCAGCCCACCATGGTATGCCGCAATATCGTCGATGCCGATCTCCTCCGGAACGCCGTTATCCAGAACGACAATCGGACCGAGATCCACCTCGGGTGCCGCATCGGCGCCGGGCATGTGGGCAAGAGCGCCCTGGCAGAGCACCAGGGCGGCAAGCATCAGAATAAACCCTGTCCTCTTCATACCTCATCGAACCTCCCGTTGAAGAGGAAGTAGACGATCCCCAGCGTAAACGGCAGGAGGAGGATCGCCGGCGAGTAGGGTGGGGCAAACCCACCGATGAAACCGGCAACCGAGTTGAAGAACTCCGGCGCCTCCTCGCCGGCGGGAATGCTCTCGCAGAGCCGGGCGAAGATATCGGTGCCGGCAATGATCCAGATCATGGCCGCACCGAGCACCGTCTTCCCGAACTGTTCCATGGTTCCACGGCCCCTCAGGCTGCCGAGCATGAACAGGCCGCCGAAGACCAGAATGGCGCCTCCCCACGCCCAGCGGAAGAAGTCGTCGCCGGCGATCTCAAGGATGCCGATTGAAAAGCCGGGGCTCGCCCCGGCCCAGACAAGGATGTCAGCAAGGCCGAAAGCAAGCGTAACGAGGCCGAGCAGCCCGATGTAGAGTGTAAACATACTGGAATTCTGGTTCATTTATGCAACCCCCATGAGGATGCCGGCGGCGTGGATCAGTCCGCCGTAGATGAAGACCGCCGCCACGAGCACTGCAACCGCCGCTGCAAGTTCCTTCCACCCCTCACGCAGCATCACCACGAAGGTGGCCACGCAGGGGAAGTAGATAGAGACGAGCACCACGGCGGTGATCATCTGGTACGGCGTCATGGCAATGGCGGAGAGCTGAGCGACAGCGAGGTCTTTGCGGAGGAAAGCTGCAATGAGCGGCCCCACCGTCTCTTTCGGCACCCCGAACCAGGTGACGAAGAGCGGTTCGAAGAGATCGGCGAGTGCCCCGATGACACCGGCCAGATAGAGAACGTTGACGACCAGCACCCCGAAGAGGACGAACGGAATTCGAGGATGAGGTAGAGCATGACCCAACCCACCGTCTCGGGAATGACCTCGAGCATCACGCCGAGCTGGGCGCCGCAGGGGATGAATATGGCAAGCAGGGTCATCATGATGAACCGCTGTTTTCTCGTCTCCAGGACACGGGTCGCCGTCACCGCCGGAACGTTGCACCCGAGTCCGAGGATCGTCGGCACGATGGCGTAGCCGTGCAGCCCCATCCGGTGGAAGACGGTATCCATCAGGACGGCGAGGCGCGGGAGGTAGCCAGAGTCTTCAAGAACCGTCATCATCAGGTAGAAGATGATGATTGCCGGCAGCACCACCCCGATCGCGACGAAGAGACCCGATGTGAGCATCCCGAACGCTTCGAAACAATTTTCAGCCAGCGGGTCGCCGACGAAGAGGAAGTAGTGGATGCTCGCCGGGTCGGGCCAGGCCTCCTGGAGCCACGGAAGCCAGTAGTTGTCGAAGGCCTTTACCATGAAACCGTCCGTGACGAGGGCACCCGCGAACGAGGAGAAGATGCTCCAGAACGCGTAGAGCACGGCGAACGCAACGGGTATGCCGGTGAGCGGCCTGACGGTGAGGTCGCCGAGAACGTCGCCGAGGTTCTGCCGGTAGGCCCCGGCGGTCACCGTTTTTCTGGCGATTGCATCGACAAGGTCCCACCGTTCCTGCACGGTAAGCGCCATCCTAGCATCCCCCGCACAGGCCGCACCCGGCACACCCGCCGGACTGTTCCGGCTCATCGAACCGTCCGTCGGCCCGGGCCCGCACGGCCTCAATATCGGCCTTCTGCGCCTTGCGGATCATCTCCGCAAGGTCTCGGACGCCTTCGCCGCTGACGGCCGATGTCGGCACCACCGGCACGCCGAGGATCTTCTGGAGCACGTGGGTATCGACCACGATCTGTCGGTCGCGTGCGGCGTCGATCATGTTCAGCGCGATGATCACCGGACACCCCCGTTCGATCACTTCCAGAGCCAGGTAGAGGCCCCGCTCAACGCGCGTCGCATCGAGGACGACCAGAACCACCGCATCCGAATTCTCCGAGATCAGCCTGACCGCCACGCCCTCGGCGGCATCCCGTGCCTCCAGGGAGTATGTCCCCGGTGCATCGATAACCTCGTATTCCTTCCCGTTCTCGATGAGAACGCCTTTCGTATAGTCGACCGTCGTTCCCGGGTAGTTAGAAACGACCGCATCCCCCCCGGTGAGCCTGTTGAAGAGAGCGCTCTTCCCGACGTTCGGGTTGCCCATCATCAGCACGGTCTTAGACGTATCCGCCATGCTCAAGACCCCTCGTGACCTTCGACCTCGACGACGACCCCTTCGGCGGTATCCAGCCCCATGGCCACTTCCATATCGTCGACGACGACGACAACGGGCCCTTTGATGGGCTGGCGGGTGATCATCTTAACCTGTTTTTTCAGCCTGATCCCAAGGCAGTTGAGTTCGTGCTGCGAGGCACGGATCTCCCGGACAACGCCGGATTCGCCATATTCCAGTTCGGACAATCTTTTCACGAAATTACACCTTCTGTACCTGAATTTTCTGTGCCATTCCCCGGCCGAGGACGAGCGTCTCATCGCTAATCCGGACGACAACCGGGCCGAATCGGCCGGAGAGTGCGGTGAGGGTGCACCCCACGGCAAGCCCGCGCAGCGCGAGGTGCTGGCAGAGACACTGCCCGCCTTCGATCGCAACAACCCGGGCGCGTTCATTCGGAAACAAGTCGGTCAATTGCATTCTCTCGCAAAACGGGTATCTAATTCGGTCGTAATCAACCAGAGCCGAACACTCTTCGGAAAACCGGGGATACCCCGAAGAGGTTTCGGAAGAAGCAAGTAAACCAAAAGCCGACCGGTTCCTCCGGCGAGCAGCGGTGCAACCCTCTCTGCGGGGGCATGACCCGCTCAACGAGACGTGAACTGAGATCCGGTCCGTTGTGTAGCGTGAGTCACAGCGCCATGGGAATTTCGTGACGCGAAAAAGAGAGAGATCGTTTATCGGATGATGTTGATCTGGTACGTTCTACGGAGTGAGGCACTACCATGGTTCTCCTGCCCCCTTATCCGGGTGACAACCCGGGAGAATGCTAAACTTCAGCGAATGGCTACACCGGATCACCTCCAGGGTTCCGGGCGGCACGGTTCGATGCCGGATCGGTTCCCTCCTCCCGGGAAACGATCCGGAGGAACTTCAGGCCGGAGAGTGCCGGGTGGCCGCCACCCGTCTCGAGTCGCGCGATCACGGTGAGAGGCCTGCGCGGGATCTCCGCCCCTCTGCAGGACTGCTTGTTTGGCTTCATCTCTTTTTTGTCTCCTGGCGGATTCTGCCGCCACATATCCTGTGTGTCGTTCGGGAAGCATGTACCCTTCCCGCATTCTGTTCGGTTTTGCCCTGAAAACGAGAGAACAGTTCGGTTCATCGCTAAAACCAAAACCCTCCGGAGGCAGGGGTGCGGTCCGGGCTACCCGGACCGTGGTTTTTCCTGCCGCTCCGGATCCGATTCCGATCCGGAGAGACGCCGGACGAACTCCAGGATCGCCTCCGGGTCCCGGACGCCACGGATCGACGCACCGCTGCTCATCTTAAGCCCTCCGAGAGCGAGGCTGCCGGCTCTCTCCGGGGAGAGCTATTCTTCGGATTCATGTATCCTGTATCTTTCATCTTCATGACCTCCTGTGCCCTGTATATCCGGTAAGGCGTTCGGGAGAGATGATTTTCACCCGAAATAAGTTTGGATCCGTACAAATACCCGGAAAAGAGGGGGCAGAGAGCAGCGGGCAGCTGCATGGACGGTTCAGAGCCCGAGACGCGCAAGAGGGGAGGCAAACGGAGCAAACCTGCTCTTCTCCACGAGGCAGACCGGGCAACGCCAGTCCGGGGGAGGGTCTTCAAACGTGGTTCCCGGCGGAGCGCACGCATCGCCGATCTTTTCGTCGTAGATATGCCCGCATATCGAGCAACGGCAGGTCGTCACGGTCATGGGGTGAACCGGCTGCAGACTTGACCTGCCTGCAACGCTTTTTGAACCAGAGCGTAGAACTCATGACATACATCATGAGAGAGACCCTCACGGCACTCGCGGACCTGACCCGGGCTCATTTCTTCTTCGTCTGGCCCCTGCTCTTCTGCTCGGGACTGGCGCTTGCGTTTGAGAACTACGGCGGGTTCTCGTGGGAACTCGTCGGCCGGGCAGCGCTGATCGGCCTTTTCGGCTTTCTGGCCGGGTTCGTCCTAAACGACTACGTCGACCGGGAGTACGACCGGCGGGGAGAGAATGGAACCGGGAGATGCTCCCACAGACTGGTGCGCCGGGGAACCTAGAGAGGCTAACAGGTCAAACAAAACAGATCGTTTTTTTAATGTACCTGATCGATACGTCTCACATAGGAAGGGCGTGTCGCTTAAGGGGTACGGTGTCATCTCTCACCAGGAAGAAGATTATTGTGCACCACCTTCCAGGCGCGTGGTGAAATGACAGAGAAAGGCGATCCGAGAGTGAACGTTGGCCAAAAATACGAGCGGGGTATGCTCCCGTATGGTGGTGCGGTTGATTGCCGCGGGCAGATTGCATACGCCATAAGCGAGGATGAACACCGCCTCCTCATGCAACGGCTCAGGCGGTAAACCAGCAGCAGGTTCAATGGACCAATCGGTCTTTCTGGATGCCTGCGTCTTTTATGATTGTCTTGAGCATCCACGATGTAAACAGATCCTTGACCGGGCTCACAACCTCGGATTCAAGATCTGCACCTCGATAACGGTTCTGGGCGAGGCACTCATCACAATGCTCAGACGGGACGATGCCGACGACCATATTGCAGCGTTTGTTTCCCTGCTGAAAGAATGGGATATACTCTTTGTTGTCCCGAGTGACGGCGTCAGGATCATCCGTTATGAACTTGGGGAGGACTACACCGATACAAGAATGCTTGGGCAGGCCACCGACAGGACCCATCTGGCATATGCGATGGCATACGGGTTTAAGCACTTTATTTCTACAGATCAAGTCATCAGGACATACAGCCTCCCAAGAAAGGTCCTCGACATGGGCTTTAAAAAAACTGAAGTCTACGACCTGATCGAATTCAGAAACGATGTCCTGAACCGCCGATAAAAGCAGCGGGTATGATTTAACACCACTTCTTCCCATATTCTAAGGCAGGTACAACATGACTGACAGGAAGAAGAACAGAAACCAGGGGGTCATCCGCCTCCGGGAGAAGGGAAAGGTCGCCGTGCGGGGGAGGATACCCGCCGGCGTGATGACCGTGCAGCAGATGGCGGCAATATCCCGGATCGCAAAGGAGTTCGGGGACGGTACGATCGAGCTGACGGCCCGGCTCAACGTGGAACTCCCCGGCGTCGACCGGCGGGACGCGGGGGAGGTTGCAGAAAGGCTCCGGCAAGCCGGAGTAGAGCCCGGGAGCACCGGGGCCACGCTCAGGTCAGTCGTCGCCTGCAAGGGTACGGTCTGCAGGCACGGGTGCTACGACACCCAGGGGCTCGCCCGGGCGATCGAGGAACGGCACGGCGGATGCGATCTCCCCCGGAAACTGAAGATCTCGATCGCAGGGTGCCCGAACAACTGCGCGAGAGTCCAGCTCAACGATATCGGGATTATGGGGAGGCGATTCCCCCTGTTTGCCGAAGAATGTGGCGGCTGTGGGGCGTGCGAGAAGGTCTGCCGGGAGGGAGCGGTCCGGGTCACTGACAATAGCGTCTTCTTCTCCGGGGAGGACTGCGTCGGGTGCGGTGACTGCATCGCAGTCTGCCCGGAGAACGCAATCGGTGTCGCTTCGGAGGGACTGTGCCTCTTCCTCGGCGGGAGGTCGGGCAGGGTGCTCCAGGTCGGGACCGAAGCAGAAGGGCTGGTCACCGAAGAGAGGGCGCTTGCGATCGTCGGAATGCTGCTCGACTACTTCAGGGAGAACGCACGGCCTGGCGAAAGGCTCGGGGAGTTGATGGAGCGAGTTGGGGAGGATGAGGTCTTTGCGGCCGTCGGGATGAGACCAGGGAGGTGAGGGGGTCCCGGGTTCGCTTGTATCTGGTCCCCCACCGGTAACTCTTTTGATGGGCGGTATCGGCATGCCAGGTGAATCAGTCCCATGAATGAGTGCTCATACCGCTCGTATCGTGGAACGATCTTCTTAAGCGCTTCAATCCAGCTGAAAAACCGTTCTACCGCACTGTGCTTCTTGTAGAGTTCCGGATCGAACCAGAACGGTCTTCCGCGTTTTGGATGTTTCCGGGATCTCCAATTTACCGGAATATTACTTTTGATTCCTCGTTTCCGGTTGTACTGACGAATTTCCAGGGCATCGTAGGTTGCATCTGCGGAGATGACCCCGGGATGATCCAGCACTTTGGGGATCTCAAATGCTTCGAGAGTTGGCTCGTAGAGCCGGGAATCATGGACATTTGCAGGGGAAACTATGCAGACAAGCGGGAGCCCGTTCCGATCGACCAGAGCACTCAGCTTGTTCCCGTTTACCTATTTATAGCCATCATAGCCGATTGATCCCTTTTCGTATGAAAATGGCCCTCTAGATATTTTCATCTGGTATGCATGTGGCCCT
The DNA here is from genome assembly GCF_033472595.1 of Methanoculleus receptaculi. Taxonomy (NCBI): domain Archaea; kingdom Methanobacteriati; phylum Methanobacteriota; class Methanomicrobia; order Methanomicrobiales; family Methanomicrobiaceae; genus Methanoculleus; species Methanoculleus receptaculi. The sequence continues at coordinate 1,399,008 of NZ_CP137642.1, forward strand.
GTGGGCATCATGTAGTTTTTTGCCGGGATATCCTTGGTGTCGGTCGCACAATGCGAGAGATCGATCTTCTTGATCTCGTACCCCGACTGGAGCAGGTCGAGAAAGATTGCCTGGTACACTCCTTTCCGTCGATTTGGTACCGTAGTTCGCCGGTACATCGAGCCAGGAGCATCCGGTAGTGAGAACGTACAAAATACCGTTGATCAGTCCGCGGGGATCACACCGGGGCCGGCCGATGTGTGGCTTTGTTGGGGGGGAGGTATTTCTGAACAATCTCCCAGAGATCATCGTCAATTTCCCGGAATACCATTATCCCCGGTTTTATCTGAGGGGACTTATAATTATAGGATCACCTCCTTCTCACGATGCCCTCTCTCGTAGTTGTCCCAGTCCCCGCATTCGGCGAGAACCTTCCACTTCTGCTGTATATCCCCCTCCAGCCGCACGATCCGGGCAGTCCCGTCGAAACTCTCCTCGACCCCGAAGAATTCTCGTGCCTTCTGCTCGTTGAACGGGCCATAGCGCTTGATGTCGTCATGGTCGCCGAGAACCTCTACCCTGTACTTCAGACGGGAGATGTCCATCATCATTCACCGGTCCAGGGAATCACCTGCAGATCTATAAACCATGGGGATCTCCCACCGATACGAGGTGGGTGAGAGGGCCCCGGGAGGGGAACCGCCGCGCTCAGGTCCGGGGTTGATGAGGTCATGGCACCAGGCACGCGGCACCGGAGGGATGCCAGAGTTATGGGATCAGGGAATGAAGGTCAGAAAAAGCCTGACAATCCTCACCTCTGCTCCCTGAGCCGTTTCATCAGGGCGACCGCACAGAAGTCCCCGCACATCGTGCACGGTCCCGGTTCGGGGGCGAGAGCCCGTGCAGTCTCAGGATCGATGGCATGGGCGACCTGCCCATCCCAGTCGAGGCGAGAACGGGAACGGGCGAGGGCGAGATCCTCGTCGTCCATGCCGTACTTGATCGAGTCGCCGATATGGGCGGCGATCTTGAAGGCGATGAGCCCCGCCCTGACCTGGTCGGGGGTCGGGAGGCTGAGGTGCTCGGCCGGGGTGAGGTAGCAGAGGTAATCGGCGCCGGCGCCGCTCGCGATGCTTGCACCGACGCACCCGGCGATGTGGTCATACCCAACAGCGGTATCAATGGGGAGGGGGCCTGCGACAAACAGCGGCGCGGGGGAGTGCTCCCGGTAACGCCGGAGGTAGACCGGGATCCGGTCGGCCCTGACATGGCCGCCGAGCCCCTCGACGATCGTCTGGACACCCCGTTCATGGGCGTAGGCAGCAAGCCTCGCGTTCTGGCGCATCTCCCCTTTCTGGGCCTCGTCCATCTCGTCGTGAATGCACCCGCTCCGCATCGTGTTACCGAGGGAGAGGACGATGTCGTGCTCCCTGAGGATAGCGAGGACCTCGTCGAAGTGCTCGACGAAGGGGTTCTCGGCGTCATGGGTGAGCATGTAGGCAGCGGTCATCGACCCGCCCTTCGAGACGACTCCCATGATCCGCTCCCCATCCCAGGCAGCGTCGATCATCTCCCTGCTGACGGCGTGGAGAACGAACGAGGAGACGCCCTCCTCAGCCTGGTGCTTGAGGGTGGCAAGGACATCCTCTGCAGTCAGGTTGCCGATCCCGATCCCGGCGGCGGCCTGGTAGATCGGCACCGTGGTTATCGGGAGGGCAGTGGCGGCAAAGATCGTTCGCCTGATCGCCGTGATATCGCCTCCGGTAGAGAGGTCGGTGATGGTATCAGCGCCATGCAATTCGGCAATCCTGGCTTTCTCAACCTCCTCTTCGGGGTGCACCCGGGAGGTTGAGGTCCCAAGGTTGACATTGACCTTTGTCCGCAGCCCGCGGCCGATGCCGATCGAACATCTTCCGCGCGTCATGATGACAGCTTCGCCGGCAGCGATGGATCGGCAGAGGTCTTCGGCCTCGATTCCTTCGGCCGCTGCGACCGCTTTCATCTGGGAGGAGATAATTCCCTCCTGAGCCTCTTCGATCTGGGTCTTCATCCTCTCATACATTGGGCTTCAACCCGGAAAAATCCCGCTGCGCAGAGACCACCGGCACCAGGGAGCGGGTTGGGTTATTCTCCCGGGCAGTGGACCGTGTGGGAGGAAAACCGTGCCCGGGAGCCCACCAACCAGGATTCCAGCTCGTTTCCAGAAACCCCTGCGCGATCCGCGGTAGCGTAACGAAAGTTCTGTAAAAATTGAATTGGCCCTGGATCCAACCTAGATTTAGAGAAAGGAGAAACAGGGTCATGGATCCCTTAGCGTTAATCGAAGATTATCTTTCCGATAATGAGAATGGCATGAAGACCCTCATCACCTGGTTCCTCAACCAGGTGATGCTCGCAGAGGTCCTCCAGCAGGCAGGAGCTGCCCAGTACGAACGCACCGATGCGCGGAAAGCGCATCGGAACGGCTACAATGACCGAACCCTCAAGACCTGATACGGGGAGACAGTTCTCCGGAAACCCCAGTTCCGCGAGTTCCCGTTCGAGACGCAGGTCTTCGGGCGCTACGCCCGGGTGGAGAAGGCACTGGTGAATGTTGTTGTCGAATCTTATCTGCAGGGTGTCTCGACCCGCCGGGTTCAGGGGATTGCTCAGCACCTTGAGCACCTTGGTATTGACAAACTCTCGCCTGCCTCCGTCTCCCGGGTGGCGAAAGATCTCGACGATACGGTTCGGGAGTTTCTCCAGCGACCAATCGAACAGGCGATTCCATACCTCTTCGTGGATGCGTCCTACTACAAAGTCCGCGACGGAGCACGATACGTCACCAAGGCGGTCCTGGTGGTCGCCGGCCTCCCGAAAGGGGCGAGGGTCGAGATCGAGATGGTCGCGAGGGTGCGGTAACCCGGCCGGAAATGCACCGGTGCCGGGACCTGCCGTGCCGACACCACCTTCGGCAGGGGATACCGCGATGACCGGAGCCGATGCTCCCACGGCGAACAATAGATTAAAGCAATCCGCGAGCGTAAGAGGACATACAGCAGGAGCGTTGCGCACATGAAAACCCGCACCGAAGTCCTCGAGGTCCTTCGCTCCCTGAAGGCCGAACTCAGAGAGCGATATCACGTCGAAAGCATCGCCCTTTTCGGGTCGTATGCCCGTGAAGAACAGGGGGAGGGCAGCGATATCGACGTACTTGTCGAGTTCGGTTCCGGTGCGGATCTCTTCGATTTTATCGGGTTGTCACACTACCTTGAAGAAAAACTCGGAACAGGCGTGGACGTCGTGCCGGAGGCGGCACTTCGCCCAGAGATCCGCAGTCAGGTTACCCGGGACCTCCTTGTTGCATGAGATCGCATACTCTCTATCTCTCGGACCTTGCTGCTGCGCTTGAGAAGATTGAGGAGTTTACCGCAGGCATGATCTATGATCAGTTCCTGCACGACGACAGGACTCAGAGCGCCGTCATCAGGAAGTTCGAGATCATCGGCGAGGCGGCAAGATTCCGCTGCCCGTCCGGGAGAAGTATCCCGCCGTTCCCTGGCGCGAGATGGCGGGGATGCGGGATAAACTGATTCACACGTATTTCGGCGTCGATACGCAACTTCTCTGGCGGACCGTCGTCAATCGCGTTCCAAAGCTCCGGCAGGAGATCCGCCGCATCCTCGAGCAGGAGCGCGGGCGGTAACTTCAGGATGGCGTTGCCTGACACACGAATGGCGTGATACCCGTTCACCGCCGCATTCCGAACCCGCGACACCCCCATTGATAAACACCCATCAACCTCCCTCTCCATACTCGTTATGGAGAGATTCGATGCCCGCAATAGGAATAAGTGAAGGAAGCGAACTGGCTCAGCAACCGGAACCCTTCAGGAAGGAGTACGAACTGCAGGAGATCCTCGCCGGGCACCCGGTGCTCCTCGTTGACCGGGACGATACCGCGCTCGTCACGGTAAGCCGGGAGTTCCCGTTTGAGAACGGGTTCGCCGATATCGTTCTCATCGACAGCAACGGGCAGCCGGTCATCGTCGAGGTGAAGCTGGCCTGCAACGGGGAGTCGCGGCGCGAAATGATCGGCTGGCTCTGCGACAACCTCTCTGCGATGGGGGGACTTTCGCCCGACGACGTGAACGAGAGGTCTGCAGGCCTTCTCGAAGAGATGTTCCAATCCATGGCCGACGCCGAGGGGGAAGAGAATCCCCGGGACCGGCTCGCCCGGTTGAAGAGCAATTTTGCCTCGTATTTGAGAGCCGGGCAGATCCCGGGGGGCATCATCGTCCTCGACGCCGCTCCGAACGACCTCATCAGAGAGTTTGGCTACCTCAACGAACACAGCGATCTCGATCTCCGGCTGCTGGTGGTCGAGCGCTACCGGCCCCGCAGCCGCCTGCCGTATCGGGCGAGCGCGAACAACGCTCGCCCGGGACCGAACCCCTGGTGTTCGCGAGAGAGAATAAGCATGAGGAGCGACGGCCGGGTTATCCGGCAGCGTAAACCGCTTCGATATCCTCCGGGTCGTAAACGGGGAACCCCTAACCCCAGATCGGGTCGTCGCCGAACCTCTCCATCCAGTAGTCCGCGGGGCTCTGCTCCAGGTCCTTTTCAAGATCTTCGAGCCGGAATGAGACGGGACGGTTCATGCAGTAGTCGGTCAGGAGATCGTAGGCCTCTTTTAAGCGGATCGTCATCTCGTGGGACTCCGCCGGGTCGTTTTGCGACACGTCGGGATGCCATTCCTTGACCCGCTCGGAGTAACGGGCGCGGATCTCGTTAAGGGTGGCCTGGTTCCGGATGCCGAGCAGTTCTGCCGCTTCCCTCAGCCGCCCGGCGGTTATTGTGGTCATCAAAGATGCATGTACGGCGCCCACAGGATAAGTGTTGCGAAGTGCTCAAAGCGATCTCTTTTTGGTCGCAGAGGACAGATCCATTCAAATCGAGTCTTATGGCAGACAACCCGCCGATCATCTATTTAAACAACGCCGCCACGACCTGGCCGAAACCCCCGGAGGTGCTGGAGGCCGCGAGACTATCCCTTGCCCTCCCGGTCTTCGGGTCGGGGAGGACCACCGGGAGCCAGGGCGAGGACTATGTCACGCTGGCACGGGAGGCGCTCTCGGGCCTCCTTGCCGCAGACCCGCCGGAGCACGTGGTCTTTACCCAGAACGCGACCGAGTCCTTAAATATCCTCATCCAGGGATTCCTTGCCGAGAAAGAGGCCGGGTGCCACGTCCTCACGACAGAACTCGATCACAACTCCGTTCTGCGGCCGCTTCACGAGCTCGAACGGCAGGGCCGCATCCGGCTGACCGTCCTCCCCTTCGAGAACGGCGCTGTTCGCCCCGATATGGTCGAAGCAGCCATCACGCCCGACACCCGGCTCATGGTCACGGCCCACGGGAGCAACGTGCTCGGGTCGGTGCAGGATGTCGCCCGCATCGGGGAAGTCCTGCACGATCACGGGGTCTATTTCATCGTCGACGGGGCACAGACCGCCGGCCACACTCCCGTCGATCTCGGGGCTCTCCCGGTCGACGCCTACGTCTTCACCGGCCATAAAGGCCTCCTCGGCATCCCCGGCACCGGCGGATTCTACCTGCGGGATCCTGAATCGATCGCGACTGTCCGCTACGGGGGGACCGGGACGGACTCCTTCTCGCTCTTCCAGCCCCGGGAGATGCCGGAGCGGTTCGAGACCGGTACGCACAACTATCCCGGCCTTGCGGCGCTCGCTGCCGGGGTGAACTACATTGCATCCATCGGCTTAGAGACCATCGCAGAGAAGGCTGAGCGCCAGACGGCGTATCTCATCGGGGAGTTGAAGAAAGAGCCGAACATCACAATCTACAACGAGTCGCCCGCCCTTCCGATCGTCTCCTTCAACATCCATGGGATGGAGAACGACGACGTGGGGTTCATCCTCGCCCGTGCCTACGGGATAGTCGCCCGCACGGGGCTCCACTGTGCGCCGCTCGTACACCGGGCGATCGACGAGGGGCGAGGCTCCGTGCGGCTCAGCCTCTCCTGGTTCACCACGGACGAAGAGTGCCACCTCACCGCACAAGCAGTAAAGGAGATTGCACAAAATGCGAATTCTTCGATCGGTTCGCCATAAATCCTGTGCCGACGGCACGTTCATGAAGGAGTTTCTCCTCAGTGAACCGGTGCCGTCGGGGTTCTTCTCGTACCTGGAGAATTTCGGGGGGGTTGAAGCGCTCCCCGGCCTCGGCGAGGGGTTCTACAAGTTCGAGAAACCCGACTGGTTCTCCATCAAAGGCCTTGCCGGGGACACCACCGTCGAGGTCAGGTTCAAAAAGGAGGTCATGCACCTGACGGTGGATTTCCTCTATTTCCTCATCTCAGCCTACCGGGAAGGGCCGGTGGATCTCTCGGTGCTAAAACAGAGGGAGCAGGCGGTCGGGAAACGGGTGCGAGAACACCTGTATGGGCATGATTGACAGTAGCAGAATGCCAGGGGACGTATTCGAGCGATTTGCGGAGGATTACGATCGCTGGTTCGAGGAGCACCGCACCGATTACCACGCAGAACTCGCCCGGATTCGCCGTCTCCTCCCCGCCCCGGACTCCCGTGCCGTCGAGATCGGGGTCGGTTCCGGGCGGTTTGCCGCACCACTTGGTATCCCGCTCGGGATAGAGCCCTCGCGAGCCCTCGGGCAGATGGCGCAGCGGCGGGGGATCGAGGTGATCCGCGGGAGAGCGGAATCGATCCCGCTCAGGGACGGATCGTGTTCGTCCGTCCTGATGGTGACGGTCATCTGTTTTCTGGACGATCCGGTTTCGGCATTCGAGGAGATCCACCGGGTTCTCGTTCCGGGGGGTACGCTCGTCCTCGGTTTTCTCGAACGCGAAGGCAAGGTTGCCCAAAAATACCTGCACGAGAATGAAAAACACCGGTTCCTCTCCCGCGCCCGGTTTTATTCGCTGGACGAAGTCGGGGAACTCCTCGAACGCACCGGGTTTCGCGTGGCGGAGGTCGACTCAAGGGCCGGATTCTCGGTTATCGCCGCGCGGAAAGACTGCCCGGATCCCTGCACCTCAACGATGAGTTGACGGAGGTCTCAATTTTTATAGTGTCCTGCCGCCACTGCCGGGTCGAAAGGAGGCGGGAAAATGAAAGCCCTGGCAATACTCAAGATTGGAGAGATCGGGGGTGGATAGAAAAAGGATAGACCCGCCTGCTGCCCGGGAGACGCCGTCGTCAAACCGCTGGCGCTCGCCCCGTGCACGTCCGATATCCACACTGTCTGGGAGAGGGGGAGAGGGCGAGAGGCACGACCTCATCCTGGGGCACGAGGCGCTCGGGGTGGGAGACGAAGTCCGGGACTTCAAGCCAGGTGATCGGGTCATCGTACCGGCGTTCACCCCCGACTGGGAGACGGAGGCCGCACAGCGCGGGTATCCCTCGCAGACCGGGAGCCGCTCGGAGGATGGAGGTTTTCGCCGAGTTTTTCCACATAAACCTGACTGATTACAACCTCGCGCACCTGCCGGGGGTATGTCCCTGGAGGCGGGGGTCATGCTCCCGGACATGCTCAGTACCGGGTTTATGGGCGCCGAGAACGCTCACATCGGGATCGGGCCGGTCGGGCTGTCCACCGTCGCCGGTGCAAGAATAAATAACACCGCTGAGTTCTCCGATCGGAGATTATTGACTATATGGTTGTCCTTGATACGATATAGTAGTTTTGTACCGTCTTGTCCCAGCCTGAACGCACGGGTTTGGGAGAGACGAACACACAGAACCTTCGCCCGTTACGCCAGTCCATGGTAGTGCGCGAGTGGCTCGATCGTGATCTCTGCATGCTTGATGACCTCGATCGCCATCGCGGCCGCCCTGGCAGCCTGGAGTGTCGTGATGTAGGGGATAGCATAATCCACAGCAGCCCTCATGATCTGGATATGGTCGTGGCGGGAGGCCTTGTCCGCCGGGGTGTTGATGATCAGCCGGATGTTCCCCGACCTCATAGCGTCGATGACGTTTGGCGACCCCTCCAGCACCTTCCGCACAAGGTTTGCCTCTATGCCGTTCTGGGCCAGGAATTCAACCGTCCCGCTCGTCCCGTAGAGGGTGAGACCGAGTTCCCTGAGTTTCCGTGCGATCGGCAGGAGTTCCTCCTTCTGCTCGTCGCTCACCGATATAAAGACGTTCCCCTCCGTCGGCAGGGTGTTCTCCGCGGCGGTAGATGCTTTGTAATAGGCGCGGCCGAAATCGTAGTCGATCCCCATCACCTCACCCGTACTCTTCATCTCCGGGCCGAGCACGGTATCAACGCCGGGAAGTTTGTTGAAGGGGAGGAGAACCTCCTTCACCGCAACGTGCCGGATCTCGCGTTCAGCAGCACCCATGTCGGCAAGTTTCCTGCCGACCATCACCTTTGCCGCTATCTTTGCAAGTGGAATCCCGGTTGCCTTTGCAACGAACGGCACCGTCCGGCTCGCGCGGGGGTTGGCCTCCAGCACGTAGACCACATCATTCTGCACGGCGTACTGGATATTTATAAGCCCGACAACCCCGAGACCCAGGGCAATCTTTCTCGTGTATTCGCGCACCCGCTCGATCACCGATGGCGAGAGCGACTGCGGCGGGATGACACAGGCCGAATCCCCCGAATGGACTCCCGCCCACTCGATGTGCTCCATGATACCGCCGATAAGAACATCCGTCCCGTCGCAGACCGCATCCACATCGATCTCGACAGCGCCCTGGAGGAACGAGTCGATCAGCACCGGGTGCTTCCGGCTCACCCGGACAGCCTCCTTGATGTAACCTGCGAGTTCGGCATCGTCATGGACGAGTTCCATTGCCCGTCCCCCGAGGACATAAGACGGTCTGACCAGCACCGGGTAGCCGATCTCTCGGGCAATCTCAAGCGCCTCCTTCTCCGAGTAGGCGGAACTGTTCGCCGGGCTCGGGATCCCGAGACGCTTCAGGAGGCGGCTGAACCGGTCACGGTCCTCCGCCACGTCCATCGCGTCGGGAGATGTCCCCAGGATCTCTGTCCCAAGACCGAGACGCCTGATCTCCGCCTCGAGCGGCACGGCCAGGTTCACCGAATTCTGGCCGCCAAACTGGACCATCACACCGTAATAGTCGTCTTTCTTGAGGATGTTCATGACGTCCTCAAGGTGCATCGGCTCAAAGAAAAGCCTGTCAGATGTGTCGGCATCGGTTGAAACCGTCTCGGGGTTGTTGTTGATGATATGAACCTCGATCCCCTCTTCCTCGCGCAGAGCCATCACCGCGTGGACGGTGCAGTAGTCAAACTCGATCCCCTGCCCGATCCTGATCGGCCCGGAACCAAGGATCAGCACCTTCTTTGTGCCGTTCCGTGTAAGCTCGCAGCCGTCCTCCCAGGTGGAGTAGAAATACGGCGTGGTCGCCGGGAACTCGGCGGCACATGTATCAACCATCTTGTAGGTCAGCACCCCGGACAGTCTCTCAACCTCGGCGGCGGTCAGGCCGGTCAGTTCCTGGATCTCCTCGGCCGTGAACCCGTAACGCCGGGCGGTTCTGACATCTTCCGGTGCAGCGCTGGTCTTCAACTTCCGTTCGAGGTCTACGATGTTTCTGACCTTCTCCAGGAAGAATGGTGCTATGGATGTAAGCCTGGCAACCTCCTCGACGGTGAACCCCTCGCGGAAGGCATCGAAGAGACACCCGAACCGCTCGTCTGTAGGGGATGTGAGGATCATCCGGATCTCGCTCGGGTTTTCGTGCCGCTGCATATCGTTGTCAAGCGACCGGAGTGCCTTCTTGAACGCCTCCTCGACCGTCCGCCCGATCGCCATCACCTCGCCGGTGCTCTTCATAGCGGTGGTGAGCGTCCTGTCTGCCGACCGGAACTTATCAAACGGCCAGCGAGGCACCTTCACCACGACGTAGTCGATTGCCGGCTCAAAGGACGCCGGGGTGACGCCGGTCACGGTGTTCGTGATCTCATCCAGCCGCAGCCCTATTGCAATCTTTGCCGCAACACGGGCGATCGGGTAACCGGTCGCCTTGGACGCGAGCGCTGAGGAGCGCGAGACCCGTGGGTTCACCTCGATGACCCGGTAATCGCCGTCCTGGTAGGCAAACTGGATGTTGCACCCGCCCTGGATGCCAAGCGCCCGGATGATCTTTATCGCGGCAGTCCGGAGCGTCTGGAACTCGTCGTCCCGGAGGGTGAGGATTGGTGCGACAACAACGCTCTCACCTGTATGGATGCCCATCGGATCGACGTTCTCCATGCCGCAGACGGTGATGCAGGTATCTGAGGCGTCCCGCATCACCTCAAACTCGATCTCCTTCCAGCCGGCGACGCTCTCCTCGACCAGAACCTGGTGAATACGGGAACGTGCAAGACCGGTCTCGCATATGCGCCGCATCTCCTCCGGTGTGTGCGCCACGCCGCCACCTGAACCGCCAAGGGTGTATGCCGGCCTGATGATCGCAGGCAGACCCACCTCCTGGATGGCGTCCTCGATCTGGTTCATGTTCTCCAGGATCATGCTCCGGGGGACGGGCTCTCCGATGCTGTTCATCAGGTCGCGGAACTGTTCCCGGTCCTCGCCGCGGTAGATCGCCTCAAGCGGTGTTCCAAGGATCTCGACGCCCTTGAGAGCACCCATCTCTGCGAGTTCCGCGGTCAGGTTGAGACCGGTCTGGCCGCCCATGCCGCTCAGTATACCATCAGGCTTCTCCTTCTCTATGATCTTTGCGATGATCCCGGCCTTCAGGGGTTCGATGTAGATGGTGTCTGCCATATCGGGGTCGGTCTGGATCGTCGCGGGGTTTGAGTTGACCAGGACGACCTCGACACCCTCTTCCCGGAGGGCGCGGCAGGCCTGCGATCCCGAGAAATCAAACTCGGCCGCCTGTCCTATCTGGATGGGGCCGGAGCCGATAAGGAGGACCTTCTTAATATGAGGCATCTTTGGCATTATGGAATCTCCCTGTATATGCGGTCAAAGAAGTGCATCTCAGTATCCCTGGGCCCACCGTGCGCCTCTGGATGGAACTGGACGCAGGTGATGCTGAGATCGCTGTTCTCGAACCCCTCGACCGTTCCGTCGTTCACGTTCCGGTAGGAGACTGTGCAGCCCTCCGGCAGGCTCTCCTCGTCCACGGCGAACCCGTGGTTCTGTGTGGTGATGTAGATCTTTCCGTCGCGGTAGCGGACAGGCTGGTTCGTCCCCCGATGGCCGAACTTCATCTTGTAGGTCTCTGCGCCGAGTGCAAGGGCTGCAACCTGGATACCCATGCAGATCCCGATTATGGGCAACTCTCCGGCCAGTTCTCCCACACACCTGATGGCCCCCGCCGCCCTTTTCGGGTCGCCGGGGCCGTTGCTGATGAAGAGAGCGTCGGGTTCTGCAGCCATCAGATCGTCTGCTGCTGCGTTGTGCGGGAAGACGTGGATCTCGGCGCCCCGGTAGCGGAGACTCTCTATGATGTGGCGTTTCACCCCGAGATCTATGAGGGCGATCCGTTTTCCGGGGCCGCTGATGGTGTATGGTGCGGTGCAGGAGACACGCTCGATGAGATCCGTTCCTGTGATCGGGGGAGCCGACCTTGCAAGCCTGACCGCCTCATTCCCGTCCTCGCCACCGACGATGAGAGATGCCCTGAGTGTGCCGCATGTCCGTGTCTTTATGGTCAGGCTGCGGGTATCGACACCCGATATCCCCAAAAGAGCGTTTTCTTCAAAGTATTCCGCAACCGGGGGTCTCGAAGCTGGCACGCGAGCGATCTCGCGCACGACACAGCCAGCCGCCTGAACCCGGGGGCTCTCAAAATTCTGTAGGTCTACACCGTAATTCCCGATGAGGGGGTAGGTGAACATCAGGATCTGCCCGGCATAACTGGGATCGGTCAATGCCTCCATGTAACCGGTCATCTGCGTCGTGAAGACGAGTTCCCCGGAACATCTCCCTTCAACACCAAAACCATCCCCTACAACAAATGTTCCGTCTTCAAGACCCAGAACCGCCTTCATGAATTACCATATCATGTGGATCGGATTCCTTATTAACGGTAGTGACCAGCCGCGTGCCGGCCTGGAAAACGGCGCATACCTCAGGTAATCCGAAATGTAGAATATAGGACAAGACGAGATGAGAGACGATGAGCGAGAGCGCGACAGAAGAGAAGACCCAAACTATCGAGACACCTGAAGGAACGTTCACCATCAGGCTGACCATGGATGATATGGGAGACATCTACCCCGGGATGATCCGCTACAACATCGAGGTTCTGCGCGGCACGGAGACGGTCTACACCTACGCGATCAACTCTTACGAGATCCCGCCTGGTTCGCTCTTTGATGCCCGGAAGACGGCGGATATAGTCTTTGCCAGGCTCGCGCAGGACGTCTCGTCGCGCCCGCACCTCTATCTCAGGCCGCGGGTCTTTACGCGGCCGCTGCCGGGGGATACGGTCGATGTTGTGATCCTGCAGGGGAGTCCCCGCAGGTTCGGCAACTCCGCAAAGATTGCGTCCTGGTGCGATGATGAGGCCGCAAGGGCAGGTCTCTCCTCCCGTGTCTTCTACCTGCAGGATATGGATATCAGGGCGTGCATAGGCTGCTACGTCTGCTACGACCAGGGTTACTGTCCTGTGGATGATGATATGCCCCGTCTCATCCGGGCGCTTGAGACTGCATCGCTCATAGTTGTCTGCACGCCGGTCTACACCAACACGGTTCCTGCACCCCTGAAGGCGGCGATGGACAGGTGCCAGTGGCTCCACGCACGGGAGAAGGTGCTGGGAAAAGAGGTGCGAGCCCGCGGTCTGCTCATCGCGGTTGCGGGGCGGCGGGGGAAGGAGGCGTTCACCTGCGTCACGGGCGTGGTCAGGGCGTTCATGGGAAACCTGGGTATCCGTTTCGCTGAGCCGATTTTGATAGGTGATCTCGACCGGCTGCGGGACGTGGCAGAGATCGAAGGGATTGAAGAGGAGATCAGGGCTTCGCTGCGTGTTCTGCTCGTCTCCGGGGACGAAGGATAATATAGCATACGCCCCTCACCGTTGATGCATGCCAGAAGTGATAGTCGAGATTGTCGGGCTCAAAGATTCCGAGTGCGGGCCCTTTCCCTGTGACGAGACGAGATCCTGCGGCCTTGAGGCCTGCCACCCCTCAAACAGCCTGCTGAGGGCCATCGGCGCCCTGCGCGAAGAACTCTTCGCTGAGTATGGGGGGAGGGTGGTGCTGAAGACGACTCTGATCGATGAAGGGATGCCTGAATACGTGCGGCGCCTCATCGAGGAGCACCACCCGCCGATCCCGATCATCCTGGTCAACGGCAGGCTCACGCCTATTGGGAGGATCTCGCTCGACCTGATAAAAGAAGAGATTGATTCGGTTCTTAGAACCCCCTAAAATATCTTCTTCAGCTCGCCTGTGGCAAGGTCGAAGTAGAGGCCGTGAATCTGGATCCGCCCCTCTTTTTCTGCGGCCCTGACGGGAGGATAGGTGCGGAGATGCTCGATCTGCAGGCCGACGTTCTCGATCTCGATGAGACGAAGCCTGTTCTTCTCTTCTTCGGGGGTCTTCGGGACCGGGATCCGGGAATCGACACGACGTTTCGCCTCAACCGCGTTGTTTAACCAGAGCGGGATGTAGTTGTCGCCCCCTTCGTGGTCGAGCGACTTTATCGCTCCGCAGTTTGAGTGTCCGCAGATGACGATATCATCGACCTTGAGGTGGTTCACTGCATACTCTATCACGGTTGCCAGGTTCCAGTCGTGAAGGGGGACGATGTTGCCGATGTTGCGGTGCACAAAGAGTTCTCCGGCTTTTGCACCGGTGATCCGCTCCGGGTCCACCCTCGAGTCGGAGCACCCGATCCAGAGGGCACCGGGGTGCTGGGCCGATGCGAGCGGCCCGTAATGATCGGGATCTCTTCTGAAGTCTTCTTCGAGGAAACGCTTGTTCCCTTCAAGGTATCTCTCTATCATCTCTCTTCTGCTCCTTATGCGGTGTGGACGATCACATCTCCATCCATCACCTGGCAGAAGAGTGGGTTGTTCCGGGGGGGTTAAAAATGTATACAGGTGGATCTTTGAATACCGTTCAACCAGTGACACGCCGAGACAGGGGCGAGCCCCACACCAGGGGATGATTCTCCGTCGATGCGGTGCCATGGGGGATGAGAAGATCCGCGGTTCGATGCGATCACCTCACCGAAATCCCGTTCCTCTCCCCGTGCACTCTATCCGGCTCAATCACCCCTCTCTGGTCGATTCCTCACCTCAAAAGACGGTATTCAAGAGAGAGGGGGTGTCCCCTCCGCCGTCACGGGGAAACCCTCACCGCTGGACGGCGCCGTGGTTTGCCTGCTCGACCGTCCTGGCATACCTGCCGAGCACGCCGGCGATCTTGCGTTCGGGTGGTTTCCAGCCCTTCTGCCGCTCTTTCAGCGTCTGCGGATCGAGACAGAGGTCGAGTCGCTTCTCGTAGAGGTCGATCTCGATCTCATCGCCGTCCTCCACAAAGGCGATAGGCCCGCCGACCGCGGCCTCGGGTGCTATATGCCCGATGCATGGCCCCCTTGTGCCGCCAGAGAACCGGCCGTCCGTGACCAGTGCAACCCTGGCATAACCAAGCCCCATCAGTGCTGATGTCGGTGAGAGCATCTCCGGCATCCCGGGGCCTCCCCGCGGCCCCTCGTAGCGGATCACGACAACATCGCCCTCCGCAATCTCGCGCTTAAGGATCGCGTTCATCGCGGCATCTTCGCCGTCGAAGACACGTGCCGGACCCCGGTGACGCCACATGGCCTCCGGGACAGCGGCGCACTTGACGACGGCGCCGTCGGGGGCGAGCGTTCCCCGGACGATCTTTAGACCACCGGCGGGACTGACCGGGGCATCGGTCGACCTTATCACCCCCGGGTCAGCGATCCTGGCGTTCTTTGCGATCTCCAGTATAGACCGGCCGGAGACCGTCGGGGCGTCGTCGAGGAGGTGCTCAAGCCTCTTTAATACCGCCGGTATGCCTCCCGCGCGGTAGAGGGCAAGCATCGAGTGTGGCCCACCGGGCATCATGTGGCATATGTGCGGCGTCTCCTCACCGATGGCGCTAAATGTCTCAAGATCAAGAGGAATGCCTGCCTCCAGCGCAATGGCCATCAGATGAAGCACGGTGTTCGTCGACCCGCCGAGCGCCATGTCAACCCTTATAGCGTTTGAAAGGCTCCCGGGGGTGAGGATATTGCGTGGCCGCAGATCTTCCCGCACCAGGCCGACAACGCGTTCCCCGCTCTCACGGGCTATGCGGAGTTTAGCGGCATCGACCGCCGGGATGGCTGCACACCCCGGGAGGGAGAGACCCAGCGCCTCGGTCACGCATGCCATCGTGTTTGCGGTATACAGTCCCTGACAGCTCCCGCACCCAGGCATCGCCGCACACTCGATCTCGCCAAGGTCTTCTTCGGTCATCGTGCCGGCGGCAACGCGGCCAACGCTCTCGAAGACGTCTATGAGAGAGAGTTCGCGGCCAGCCGCGAAACCGGGGAGCATCGCCCCCCCCGTGACGACGATCGTCGGGACGTTGCACCGCACCGCCGCCATGAGCATCCCGGGGACGATCTTGTCACATGTCCCGAGACAGACCAGGCCGTCGAAGCGGTGCGCCTCGACCATCAGTTCAATGGCGTCAGCGATGTTCTCCCGCGAGGGGAGGGAATACCGCATCCCCTCGTGCCCCATCGCGATCCCATCGCAGATACCGATTGTCCCGAACTCAAACGGCACCCCGCCCGCGGCCGCGATCCCCTCCTGCACCTTCTGCGAGATCGACCGGAGGTGGATGTGCCCAGGGACGATGTTGTTGTAGGCGTTTGCTATCCCGATGAACGGCATCTCCATCTCGCGGTCGGTGATGCCAAGCGCCCTGAGCAGCGCCCTGTTCGGGGCACGCTGGTAACCCCTCTTAACCGTCTCACTCCGCATGGTAATCCTCGTATGAGAATACGCGCGTGGGGGGGAAAAGAGTATTCCGGGTGTCGGGGGGTGGTGCAGGAAACGACTGGCGGGAGCGTAGTGCGATGCTCCGTGCGGAGCGGAGCAGGAGTACCGGAGGTGCGAGTGGCGACTTCCCCGCAGGGGAAGGAGGTCTGAGGCCGGAGGGGAATCTGTACGGTGAAGGACGTGGAATGTCACGTTTGAGACCGCGCCTTCGCCCGCTCCCAAAGTCACATTCCATCTGGTCAAACATAGCCGGGCACGGCTTCCCAATGGATATCGCCACGCGGGGAGGGGCTGACGGGGAGGGGGATGCAGCCCCCCTCCCCTGTCTCCATCCCAGAAGGGCACATCTGTAAACCCCACCCCGCCCGGCCTCCGGCCTCCTCCCCCGCCCCCAGGGGCCAGGGGCAGTCATGATGATAGGCGATTGTTCCTTACAGGACATCGCTGGAGAATACCGAAGGCCCTAGACAGGGACTGGTCGAAGGTGCGAAGAACAGCACACCTGGAGTTTGAGAAACAGCCAGGCTTCGAGTGCACGAGCATGAGCACTAAATGTGCGGAGACACCACGGTCCAGTGTATCGGGCTTTTTCCTCGTTCAACTGTTCAGTTCGTCGCAACGCGACTTAATAAGCGCCAAAAAAAGAACCGCACCGACACAGGTATGGGGGGGCGGTCGCTTCACCCCTCATAAAGTCCCACAACCCCGCCGATGACGATCACCGCTGGCGGTCTGACATCCGCCGCACGGGCTTTATCGGCGATATCGGCAAGCGTCCCGACCGTCACGCGCTGGTCCGGCCGTAACCCACGCTCAATGACCGCCACCGGGGTCGCAGGATCCTTCCCGTGCGCGGTCAGGGCTGCTGCGATTTTGGGGAGGTTCTTTACCCCCATCAGGATGACGAGCGTCCCCTTCAGCCGCGAGAGGACCTCCCAGTCGAGGGCGGACTCAGGTTTTGCTGGATCCTCGTGCCCCGTGATGAATGTCACGGTCGAGGCGTAGCGTCGGTGGGTGACCGGGATCCCGACCATCTCCGGGACGGCAATGGCGCTCGTCACACCCGGCACGACCTCGACAGGGACGCCGTGCGCCCGGAGCGTCTCCATCTCCTCCCCCCCGCGGCCAAAGAGGAAGGGGTCACCACCTTTCAGGCGTACGACAGTCTTTCCCTCCTTCACCCGCTCGACCATCAGCGCCTCGATCTCGTGCTGCTCCAGGGTATGGTTACCGCCGTACTTCCCGCAGTCGATGAGTTCGGCGCTCCTGGGGAGAGTCGCCAGGATCTCTTCACCCGGGAGCTGGTCATAAAGGATCACATCCGCGCTCTCGATCACCTCACGGGCGCGTATCGTCATGAGGCCCAGACCACCGGGTCCTGCCCCAACCAGGTAGGCTCTTCCTGTCATGGCCGTATCCCCAGTGCTGCGTAGGCCTCCCGGATCAGGTCGGCCGCCTTCTCGCGCAGTTCTCGGCCGCATTCCCGTGCCTCCTCGATCGTCGTGACGCGCCGCTCGATACGCTCCCACCGGGAGCCATCGAGCGAGAGCACCTCGGCAACCAGGTCTGTGCCCCGGCAGTATATCCCCTGCGGGGTGAAACAGCCTCCACCGACCTCCTCCATCACGGCGCGCTCGATCCCGGCGTCAAGACGAGCCCGGGCATGGTCAAGCTCTGCAATCGTCTCGACGACCGCCGGGTCATCGCGGCAGACCACAGCGATCGTCCCCTGATTCGGCGATGGGACAAACCTCTCCGTGGGAAGCGGTTCGCCCTCCAGCGTCAGCCCGAGCCGTTCAAGACCCGCCTCGGCAAGCACGATGGCGTCGTAGCGCCCCTCCCGGAGTTTCCGGATCCGGGTATCAACGTTCCCGCGCAGTTCTCGCACCTCAAGCGCCGGGTCGTCGCGGAGGATCTGGGCGCGGCGCCTTGTGCTCGACGATCCGACGACGCGAACCGCATCGAGCGGGGCGTCGTGCGCCAGAAAATCGGCGGCAGAGTCACGCTCAAGCACCGCAGGGCATGCAAGCCCTGCCGGACGCGCCGCCGGGATATCTTTCATGCTGTGCACAGCAGCATCGATCTCGCCGCGGAGGATGGCGTCATCGAGGGCCCGGACAAAGACCCCCTGCCCCCCGATGGCATGGAGCGGGACGCCGGTCGTGGTGTCGCCCTCTGTTGTGATGGTGACAACCTCTGCATCGACGCCAAGGTCAGCAAGCAGGCCAAGAACCTTCTGTGTCTGCGCCATAGCAAGAGCGCTCCCCCGTGTGCCTATGCGAAGAGACATGACCTGTAAGCGTCCGCAATCTTCTCGATATCCGATCTGCTGTGCGCGGTGGAGAGAAAGTTCGTCTCAAACTGTGACGGCGGGAGGAAGACCCCTGCATCAAGCATCGCCTTCCAGAACCGTGAGAACGCCTCCCTGTCACACTCCTGGACGTCCCTGTAGTTCCGGGGGGGCGCCTCCCTGAAGAAGTGCTTGAAGAGCGAGCCCGTCCTGACAAACGAGCCCCTCTGCGCATCCACTGTGGCCTCCTCGATCGCCCGCGCCGCCTCATCCAGGTGCTGGTAGACCTCCGGGTGGGTGTGAAGCCAGCACAGCGTTGCATACCCCGCCGCAAGGCTTGCAGGGTTGCCGCTGAAGGTTCCGGCCTGGTAGACCGGGCCTGAGGGTGCGACCAGTTCCATGATATCGCGCCGCCCCCCGAACGCTCCGATGGGAAGCCCGCCACCGATGATCTTTCCAAATGTTGCAAGGTCTGGTTTAACCCCGTAACGCACCTGCGCACCCCCGATCCCGACCCGGTAGCCGGTGATCACCTCATCAAAGATCAGGAGGGTGTCGTGTGCGGCGGTGATCTCCCGGATATCAGCGAGATAGCCGTCCTCGGGCAGGACGGGGCCGATGTTTCCCATGATGGGCTCCACTATGAACGCGGCAACATCCTCGTTCCCGGCGAGCAGGGTTTCAAGCGCCTCAGGGTCGTTGTATGGGACCTGCCGGGTGTGGGCAACAACGTCCGCCAGGACGCCTGCGGAGTCGGGCACTCCAAGGGTCGTCGCCCCGGAACCGGCCTTCACCAGGACAGCGTCGTGGGCGCCGTGGAACCCCCCCTCGACCTTGACGATATCCTGCTTTCCGGTGTAGCCGCGGGCAGCGCGGATCGCGGCCATCGTGGCTTCTGAGCCTGAAGAGACGAACCGGACCATACCTACCGCTGGATGGTCATCGACGATCCTCGCGGCAAGGTCTATCTCAAGCGGTGTCGGGGTGCCGTAGAGCCACCCCTTCTCAACCTGGCGCACGATTGCGTCCCTCACATCCGGGTGAGCGTGGCCGAGTATGAGTGGGCCGTAACCGAGACAGCAGTCGATGAACTCCATGCCATCGACGGTCATAAGACGCGATCCCGCCGCGCGTTCCACGTAGAACGGGTATGGCCTGATCGCCCTGACCGGGCTGCTGACCCCGCCGGGCATCAGTTGCTTTGCACGGGAAAAGAGGTCACTGCTCTTCATCAAGCCACCTCGCTGCATCTTCTGCATAGTATGTGATGATAAGGTCGGCCCCCGCCCGTTTTATGGCTATGAGACTCTCGATGGCAACCGCCCTCTCGTCCAGCCAGCCGCGTTCTGCAGCGGCTTTGATCATAGCATACTCCCCGCTGACCTGGTAGGCGGCAACCGGCAGCCCTATCCGCTTCACGGAGGCCAGGATATCAAGGTAGATCCCGGCCGGTTTGACCATCAGTATGTCAGCACCCTCTGCGCTGTCGAGTTCCGATTCCATCACAGCCTCGCGTGCGTTCCCGGGGTATATCTGGTAGGTGGTCCTGTCGCCGAACGTAAACCCGGAGTCTGCTGCATCGCGGAATGGGCCGTAGAGGGCGCTTGCAAACTTCGATGAGTAGGACATGATCAGGGTGTCTGTATGCCCGGCAGAGTCGAGAGCCTGCCGGATCGCCCTGACCATGCCATCGAGCATGCAGGAAGGCGCGACGATATCGGCACCGCTCTCTGCGTGTGAGACGGCGATCCGCGCCATCAGGTCAAGCGAGGGGTCGTTTAAGAGGTCGGGGCCATCGGCGGTCTCTCCGACGATCCCGCAGTGGCCGTGGTCGGTGTACTCACAGGCGCAGAGATCGGTTATTACCGCCATACCTCCAAGCCCTCTCTTGATCCCCCTGACAGCCCGCTGGACAACGCCGTCGCTTGCGTATGCCGCGGTCGCCCCGCTGTCTTTCTCCGCCGGGATGCCAAAGAGGATCACCGCCCGGATACCGCTATCCATGAGACGGCGGCAGTGGTCGAGAACGCCGTCCACCGGGTGGCGGAACTGCCCCGGCATCGAGGCGATCGGGATCGGCACATCTATCGATTCATCCACAAAGACCGGCGCGATCAGGTCTGTCTTTCGCAGTTCTGTCTCGCGGAGGAGCGGCTGGATGATCCGCCTGCGCCTCCGTCTCATTCTCTGTTCTGGAAACATGATTCTCCCCGGGTAATTGCCCTTATCAGGGTCTCTGCCGTGTTTAGATCGCCGCGTTCCGCGCTTGTCCGGATGGCCGTGGTCACGTCCGCCAGGAGTTTTTTGGTGAGCGCTCTCGTCAGGTCGTCGACTATTGTCTGCGTGCGTTCGTCCACCATCCCGAGTCGGGCGAGCGCACGGTCGCGTTCACGCCCACGGATCGACTCCGCCCACGTGTAGAGGAGGGCGAGCATCTCGTCGGCCGCCGTCCGGCGGAGGAGCCGGATGAAATGCTCAAGTTCCTCCTCGATTATCTGGCGCGCCCGGTTGGCCTCGTCCCTCCTGGAGGCCATGGCAGCCTCGTTGACGCTACGGAGGTCGTCGATGGTGAAGAGGTGGACGCCCTCGATCTCGCGCACACCCTCCTCGATGTCGCGCGGCTGGGCGATATCGATCAGGATCAGGTGGCGGGGCTGGCGGTCGAGCGGCCAGAGGCGTTCTTTCATAGCCTCACGGACACCCTCCGTCCGGATTACCGGGTGCGGTGCGGCGGTGCATGATATGACGACGTCGGAGAGAGCGATGTAGCGGTAGAGGTCATTGAAGTTGACCGCAAGTCCCCCGATCTTCTCTGCAAGCATCACAGCGCGGTCGTAGGTTCTGTTGGCGACGTAGATTGCGGTGAGGCCTTTCGCGGCCAGGGCCTGCGCCACCAGCACCCCCATCTCCCCGCTGCCTACCACCAGGATGTGCCGGTCGCTCAGGGTGCCAAGGAGTTTCTCTGCAAGCGCCACCGCAGCGGAACCGACTGAGACCGCGCCGCGGTTGATCCCTGTCTGGCGCCGGACCCTGACACCTGCATGCACGGCCTTGGTGATGCAGAGTTCGATTGCAGCACAGGATGTTCCTGCCTTCTCCGTGGTTGCAAGCGCCTGTTTGAGCTGACCCAGGATCTGGTCCTCGCCGACTATCAGGGAGTCGATACCGGCGGCCAGTTCCAGGAGGTGGCGGGGCACGGCCTCGCCCTCGATGAGCGTAAACCCGTCCCTCCCCATCTCGTGCAGGAACTCTTCAAGGCTACGTCCATCCCCCTGCACCAGTACCTCAACGCGGTTGCAGGTCTGGAGCAGGAGCACGCCGCGGAACCGTTCCCGCGCTTCGCGGAGAAAAGCCGTCTCGTCAGGGAACCTGAACGCCTCAAGCGTGGCGATGTCGGCGGTGTGGTGGCTGACGCCCGCGATAGCGAGGGGGATCATGAGCGGTTCAGGCATGGAGGTACCTCGTGATCGCGAGTTCGCGTGCACGGCCGTAATCAAGGGCCAGCAACTCCCGGATCTCGTCATCCAGCAGGATCTTCCAGAGGGTGCGTGATCGCTCTGCCTGCACCGGTTCGGTCTCCCGGAGGATTGAGCGCATCTCTTCCTGCAGGTCGATCATCCGATCCAGGTCTGCATACTCCGACTCAAGCCTCATCCGGAGGTAACGTGATACGGCAGGGCTCTTTCCGCCGGTGCTGATAGCGATGAGGTAGTTGCGTCCCCGGACGACCGAGGGGATGATGACGTCGCCGGGTTTTCCCGCGGCGTTGTTGAAGAGGACGCCGGCCGAGGCGCAGAGTCTTCCTATACGGTTGTTGAGGGCCGGATCGGGTGTTGCGGCTACCGCAAGGAATGCGCCATCCAGGAGTTCCACGATTGCATCATCCGGGAGAGAGGCGAGGTCGGTCTCGTGCCGCCTGACCGAAAGACCGTCAAACCGTGGTGAGAAAGAACGACTGATCACCGTCACCTCCGCTTCATGCTCGAAGTGCGCAGCCTTCCGGGCACCGACACCGCCTCCACCGAAGATGAGCACCCTCCTGCCGGTCAGATCAAGCATGAGAGGGATCATTCGTTCTATAGTGTGGTGAATAGACTACATTAAGGTGTTGAAATGCCGGTTTCACCAAGAAACTGGTGGATCCACCGGGAGCATCTCTCCCTGAGACCTGTTCCCGGTCAAGTTTATACTTTTTCATGCCTGGTCTTGAAGATGGTGAAATGCCGCGCGGAAAGGCTCTTACTCTCCAGGAGATGAATCAATATGTGTGGTCGCCGTCGAGCCGCTTCTGATCCTTGCCCTGGCACTGGCGCCGGGTGTGTTCTGGGCGTGGTACTTCTACCGGAGGGACAGATTCGAGCCCGAACCGGCGGCCATGGTCGTGAAGATCTTCATCCTGGGTCTCCTGGTCACGTTTCCTGTTGCCTTCACCGAGGGATTCATCGGTCTCTTCATAGCGTCCCCCATTCTCATGGGCGCCGTTGTAGCACCCATGGTCGAGGAGTACGGCAAGTTTGCGGTTGTGCGCCGGTTTGCCTGCCAGAACACCGAGTTTGACGAACCGATGGACGGTATCGTCTACGCCGCTGCCGCTGCGCTCGGGTTGGCAACGTTTGAGAACGTTCTCTACGTCTTTTCGGCTTACCTGACCTCTCCCTCACTTGCGTTCAGCACGGTCATCGTGCGTGCGATCTTCTCGGTCCCGGGGCATGCGCTCTTTGCCGGGGTCTGGGGCTACGCTCTCGGTCAGGCCCGGTTCGCGCCCGCCGAGAAGCGACCCTCCCTCATCCGTCGGGGGCTCGTTCTGGGGATGGCGCTGCACGGCATATTCAATCTCCTGCTCATCTCCGCAGAAATCATCGCTTACGCCATGGCTGCGTTCATCCTGGTCCTGACACCTGGTCTCTGGATGCTTGCGAACCGGAACATAAGGCGGGCTCTGCGGAAGGGGCACCGTTGAGACGAGCGGCGGTGCACAACCGCCGCAGCGGGCAGGTCTTCGATAGGCTTATTAGCCTGAAAAACTCATCCTCTTAGGCACACAGTGCGAAAGCACAGGCGTGCGCCGATAGTGTAGTGGTTATCACTAGGCGTTGCCAACGCCTAAACCCGGGTTCGAGTCCCGGTCGGCGCATTCCAGCGTCAGGCTGGAATCTCTTCTTCTCTTGCACACGGATAACTTGCTATGTGGAGACCGTAGCCGGGCAGTGAGTTATGATAAGTCCCGGTAGCCGTGGCAGGGGACGAGACAGGATTTCGGCAGGGTGTTCACATCAAGCCGTGGAGATGCTCTCCCCGGCAGTGCATCGATGGGATATCACCCCGCGGGGGTGGGGCTGACGGGGAGGGGGTGGATCACCCCCTCCCCTCTCTCCTGCATCTCCGATTGAACGGTGTTCATAGACCACCCCCACCTCCCGGCGCGTTCCGCGCCTCCTCCCGCCCCCTGCAAGGGGGCGGGCAGTTGATTGGCGATTGGCCCGGATAGAGTGCACGGGGAGTGGAGGCAGGAACTTCGGGGGGGTGTCGGGTGAGACCGCGAAGAGACTGCCAGATCCCCCGGCACCGTATCGATGGGATATCGCCCCCCCTGGGGGAGGGGCTGACGGGGAGGGGGTGGAACATCCCCCTCCCCTGTCTCATGCGTCTCCGATTGAACGGTGTTCATAGACCACCCCCACCTCCCGGCCGCTCACGCGGCCTCCGCCCGCCCCCTGCAAGGGGCGGGCGAGTGTTTGGCGATTGGCCCGGTGGCCGTGCCATGGGACGAGACAGGATTTCGGCAGGGTGTTCACATCAAGCCGTGGAGATGCTCTTCCCCGGAGACTGTATCCATGGGGAATCGCCCCGTGGGGGTGGGGCTGACGGGGAGGGGGTGGAACATCCCCCTCCCCTGTCTCATGCGTCTCCCGTTGAACGGTGTTCGCTGGATCACCCCGCCAGGAAAACGTCCCGGGACCTTTAACTTGCGGGGGTGAAGGGGGCGGAGCGGGAAGTCCCCGGTCTTCTGGCCGGGGATGAAAGTGGAGCCAAGACCTCTACATCACATCTCTGTGGTGCACGTGTTGACCATGATAGCCGGGAAGCCCCGCCCGAGAGGCGCGGGGTAGTTCACTCTCACGCAAAGGGATGCTTCGCAGTATCTTTCTGTGCGAGCACGTCCTTCATCTTCGGCTCGCCTCTTATCGCCCGGTGAATTGCGGTCTTCGTCGCCTCGTAGTTCCAGTCGTAGATCTTCTTCTTGTCCTTTGCATCCCACTCTATGAAGACCGATGCTATGATCAACAGGTTATCGGCCTCTGCCTCCGGGATGATCCCTTCAGCAACGCTGTCCACTACCGCCTTCGCGACGGCTGCCTGGGCAGGCCCGAAGATCAGGAGAGCCTGGTCTGCATTCTTGATGGTTACCTTGTTGACCATCAGCGTCGATGGTTTTGCCGGAACGTTCGGTGTGAGCACCGCAAGAAGTGGTGTGTGCCCCCGTGCAGGCGATGCGAGCGCCGTGACAAACGCCTGCTCAACGCTGCTCCCTTTCTTGCCTATGACAAGATCGATATGAGCAACCTCCGGGCCTTCGCCAACAAGCGCTTCTCCAATCAATGCATGTTCAAAATCAACCATGGTTTACTACCTCCTGAATATAATCGTGTCAATCTGGACCAGTAGAACAAAAAAGGTTGTGGATGGGGCAATCAGAGACAAAGGGGCGATGATGGGCGGGTGCTTCCACACGGTGCGGCCCTGGACGTTCAGACGAGTCACCTTTCTCAGGCCACAAAACCATCATCATGCTCAAAGACCATATCCTTATATTCACCACTGAAGCAAATTACTCATAAATCAGAGGTGTTGAAAAGAGGTGTGTCTTTGCAACCTCTGCTGTCTCTGGCGCGGGTAGCAGAAAAAGATCTGTGTCAGAAAACGTACCAGCTGATGGAGGGCTGTTGTGGATTCTATCAAGATTGCAATAGTGGGTGTTGGAAACTGTGCCAGTTCCCTGCTCCAGGGGATTGAATACTATCGGGGAAAGAGCGAGAAGGACGCAATCGGGCTGATGCACTGGGATCTCGGCGGCTACCGACCTTTTGATATTGAAGTGACCGCGGCATTCGATATCGATGCAAGGAAGGTTGGAAAGGACGTTGCAGAAGCGATCTTCGCGCCTCCCAACTGCACCACAGTCTTCTGCCCGGAGGTGCCGAGAACCGGCGTGACCGTCCGGATGGGCCGGGTACTGGACGGCTTTCCGGAGCACATGCTCGACTACAAGGAAGATTGCAGGTTTGTTCTCGCCGACGAGGAGGAGGCGTCACGTGAGGATATAGTCCGGGAACTTGAGGACTCGGGCGCCGAGATGCTGCTCAACTACCTCCCGGTAGGCTCGGAGAAGGCCGCAAGGTTCTACGCCGAGTGCGCGCTGGAGGCTGGTGTAGGGTTTATCAATAACATGCCGGTCTTTATCGCGAGCGATCCTGGCTGGGCAGAGAGGTTTAAGGAACGCCGCCTTCCGATCATCGGTGATGATATCAAGAGCCAGATCGGCGCCACAATCACCCACCGGGTTCTTGCCGATCTCTTCCGCCAGCGGGGTGTTGTGCTTGAACGGACCTACCAGCTGAACACCGGCGGCAACACAGATTTTCTGAATATGCTCAACCGCGATCGCCTTGCCTCAAAAAGGAGGTCTAAGACCGAGGCGGTTCAGTCGGTCCTGAAAGAGCCCCTTGACGCTGACAACATCCATATCGGCCCGAGCGATTACGTCTGCTGGCAGAAGGACAACAAGGTCTGTTTCCTCAGGATGGAGGGGAGGATCTTCGGTGACGTCCCCATGTACCTCGACCTCCGCCTATCCGTTGAGGACTCCCCAAACTCAGGCGGGATAGTCATCGACGCCATCCGCTGCTGCAGGCTTGCCCTTGACCGGGGTATCGGCGGGCCGCTGATCTCTCCTTCAGCCTACTTCATGAAGCACCCTCCGGTGCAGTTCAGGGACGACGACGCCTACCATATGACTGAAGAGTTTATCCAGGGGCTCCGCGACTCCTGAAACCCTGGAGAACGTCCCTTCATCGACCACTCCACCTCCCGGGGGGCCGTGCAACTGTCTTGGCGGTTGCCTCACGGAGAGCCATGCCGGGGGAGTGGAGATCTCCATCCTGACACCGTCTCGATGGAGAAAACCACACCTCAGCGGATGAACGAAAGAAGAGGGGATTCCAGGCGCCTCACTCGATGAGGACGAGCCCCACGGATCTGATGTTGCCGTGCTCGATCTTGCCGTACTCAAGGTTCCTGCACGGGACTATATGGATATCCCAGCCTGCCCTTTTGGCGGTGGAAAATACATCTATCCCGGCAGCCTCCATGCTCGGCCGGACGAGGTCCATGTGCCGGCAGAGCCTGCGGATGCTCTCGTCAACAACACCCTCCCCTTCCTCTGCGACACAGTGGAGGTGCTCGCAGTATATGCAGGGGTATCCTCCGAACCCGAAGGCCTTCGGGAAATCATCGTAAAAAGCCGTCTTCTCCAGGAAATGCACCGTTGAGTTCACCCACAGGATCAGGTCGCGCAGGAACGGGTGAAAGTCAAGCGGTATCTCTTCAGGTTTGAGGTCGGGATGCCCCGGTATACCCTCAAACTTGAGGAGCAGTCCGGTGCTGTACTCACCGATCATCTGCCGCGTCTCGGCGGGTGCGGGAGCATATGGCGGACAGGACATATGCTTCCCGTAACCCTTGCAGCCGTAGCGGCACTTGAACCGCACCCACTCTGCGACCACGATCTCGTGGGCCGCTATCCGCCGCGGCTCCGCCCCCCGGTCTCGCGCCAGGGACGAGAGTTTCTCGATCTCCTCCTCCAGTTCGACCCGCACGTCTCCTCGCCTCGATGATGTGTATCATCCATATCCCACTATTTATAGGTTACTTGAGAACCGGGTCTGAGATCTCTCGGGCAAGGGAGAGATAAAACGCGAGGATCGGGGATCGAACTATGCCGTCATGGGCGAAATTGAGACTCAATGGTGCTCTGGATTCCAGTCTGTGCAGACGTCCATTCCCGGATCGAGCAGCACCTTGTGCGGGAGACCGATGAGTGAGACCGCCGCGAGCGCCCCTATAACACCACGCCCACCGTGGAGGTGCACCCCGAACCGCCTGGCGGTGACCTCGGCCTCCTCCCGCTCGATCACCGCCTCTCTTGCGACCTTACCGTAAGCGCGGAGGTCACGAGGTACCACAAATCCCTCCCGGAGAGCGATTCCCCACTCTGGGGACGCCGCCTCCCCGGCGACAAACCGCACCGCGGCCTCCTCTATCCGAGGGATCATTGAGGGTTCCACCGCAACCTCGATGCAACTGCAGGAGTTTCCGGCAGTCCTGGGCTCGAGGTGGGGGTTAAGCATCGCGACGCGGTGACCGATCGGCATGACGCCATCGAGTTTCGTGAGATGTTGAAGGAGGGCGAGGGCCAGGGCGAAGGTTGCGCCCTCCGCAGCAGTATCGGTGTCATCGATACCAATAGCGACGTAAGCAAGCGCCCGGGTGACCACCTCTCCCTCGACCAGAGGCCCCTCGCGGTGGACGGTTACGCCACACACACCCTCTGCAAAGGACATCATATCGGTGAGAGAGTAAGCCGGGCCGCCGATACACCTGATCTGCTGACGGATAAGGCCATCTTCGTAGAAGACGCCGAGAATCCCCACTGCCGGCGCAGGATCAAGACCCACAGCGACCTCCTGCCGTCCGAGGTGCGCCCGCTCACGGAGCAGCGTCCCGTCTCGCCAGACAGACTGGAGAGCACCACCCGCGCGGGCGTGATGGAATTCGCAGAACGCAGCGCACCCACCGCTCATGCACTCGTGATAGATCTCGACCTCCTCACCATCAATCGTGGTGAATACCCGGCGGCAAGCGCTCTCCGGCATCACGCTGATCGCCACATACCGCGCAGCGTGCCGACCCCGCTGCTCTTCCAGCAGAGCGACGCAGCCCTCCTCGATGAGACGGTTGACCCAGTCCTGGATGGTGCTCCGGGGGATGCCGGTTGCTTCAGCGATACCGGCGACCGTGAAGTAACCGTTATCCAGCGTTGCCTGACGCATCAGTCGCATCAGTTGCTTTCTCCGCTCAAGAACCCTGGACATACCTGTCACGGATGTAGAGTATATCGCCGATCACAGCACTGGCGGTCTCGATGGAGCCCGCGCCCTTGCCGATGAACGTGAGGTCACCGGCGAGATCCGTCTCCACCGTAACGGCGTTGAGTGTCCCCTCGACGACGAGGGGGTGCGTCTTTGTGATTATACGTGGCGATACACGAAGCACTCCAGCCGCCGGGACGATCTCACCTATCAGCCGGATGGTACAGTCCTGCTCTTCTGCCAGGTGGAGGGCCTCGGGCGTCAGAAGGGATATTCCCGTCCTATCCACCCTATCAAGCGTGGTCTGCATATCGAGGACGGTATTTGCCAGGATTACCAGTTTGATCGCCGCGTCGATCCCTTCAACATCGTATGTGGGGTCTGCCTCTGCATAC
This sequence comes from Methanoculleus receptaculi, assembly GCF_033472595.1. Classification (NCBI taxonomy): domain Archaea; kingdom Methanobacteriati; phylum Methanobacteriota; class Methanomicrobia; order Methanomicrobiales; family Methanomicrobiaceae; genus Methanoculleus; species Methanoculleus receptaculi. Next base: position 1,427,789 of record NZ_CP137642.1, read on the forward strand.
CCGAGTTCACGGGCTTCGGCCAGAGCCTGTGCGTAGGTGAGACCTTCTGCAGCCATCCGGGTGAGGATGTAGTTGCAGGTGCCGTTAAATACTCCGTAGAGCCGGGAGATGGTGTTGCCGGCAAGCCCTTCCTGCATGGCATGTATGAGCGGGATCGCACCGCAGACCGTTGCCTCGTACCTGAGGGTGACGCCATTCTCCTCGGCAAGCACTCGCAGTTCCGGGTATGCGAGTGCGATTGGGCCCTTATTTGATGTGACAACGTGTTTCTTCCGCTGCAAAGCCGTCTGGATATGGTTGAGTGCAGGCCCACCGTTCTCCACGTTTGTAGGTGTCACCTCTACCAGGATATCATAGTCTGCCCCGGTCACCACATCGATCGGCCGAATATCCGGACTGCCACATGGAGCACCCTCTTCCTTTCGGGCAAGTGCTGCTTCAATGTCGATCCCGGCAGGATCGATCATTCCACTTCGTGAGTCAGCAAGACCGGTGACAAGGATATCAAGGTTTTTTGCAAGTATCACACGGGCTATGCCGCGACCAACGGACCCGAAGCCGAGTATGGCGATCCGTATCATACGCTCTCCAGAGGCTCGATTATGAGAATGTTCTTCTGCTCCGCGACCCTGCGCAGGATCCGGATTGCCCTCTCCATCTCCGTCCGGGTTGTTGAACGGATGGTGATGCGCGCAGACGATGGTGAGTCGATCGCCGGCATGACAAGCGAGAGTTCCGTCACCTCGGCCGAACCTGTTGTGTCGATCTGGTCGACCGTGTCGGATATGTCCGTGTGCATCAGATGCCCGATCATGATCAGCGTACACTCGTAGAGGAGGCGTTCTTCCCCTATACGCACGACTTTGACACCCTGCTGCCTTAGCAGGGCAAGAAGCTTCTCGAGGCGCCCCTCCGGAAGTTCCAGCACGATCTGTACATCAAGCACCTCTGTAGCCGCGTGGGGTTCTCTCTGGTGAATGACCGCGATGATGTTTCCGCCGACTGCTGAGATCGGCTGCAGGGCTGCGACCAGCTGGCCAGGCTGGTCTTTCATCTCGAGCTTCATGGATACCCGCAAAAAAAACCACCTGATGAATTGTTGATCTGCCGTGGAGATAAGCCTTCTACCACGCAGCAGCCCTCGTGTGGTGGTGATACCGCTTTTCATTGCGATTGGGATCTATTTTACGAAGAAAAGAGGCAGAAAACTCCCACAAGAGGGGGGAAAGCAGTCTTAACCTCTGCGGCGGGGAAAAACCGGGGGGATGGGGGCCCTCAGATATACATGCGGGCGTCTGGCGCTGGCGCCTCGCGCTTCACCTTCCGGATAGCCGCGATGAAATCTTCCTGGCCGACGGCGTCGGCGTTCCGCCGGATTGCCATCATCCCGGCCTCCCGGCAGATCGCCTGCAGATCTGCACCGGTGGTTTTTCCGGCGAGTTCCGCAACAACGGCCAGATCCACCTTCCGGGAGAGTGTCATCTTTGCGCTGTGGATCTTCAGGATCTCTATGCGCGCCTCGGCATCCGGGAGCGGGATCTCGATGATCCGGTCAAACCGCCCGGGGCGGAGGAGCGCGGGATCAAGCATATCGATCCGGTTCGTTGCCGCCATGATCCTGATGTTGCCGCGGTTCCCGAAGCCATCCATCTCGGCCAGGAGCTGCATCAGCGTCCGCTGGACCTCGGCACTGCCGGAGGTGCCGTCGTTTGTACGCATGCTCCCTATAGCGTCGATCTCGTCGATGAAGACGATGGCCGGAGCGCGCTCCCTGGCGAGTGTGAAAAGTTCGCGCACGAGCTGAGCGCCTTCACCGATGTACTTGTGGACGAGTTCGCTTCCCGACATCCTGATGAAACACGCCCTGGACTGGCGGGCAACCGCCTTGGCGATCAGGGTCTTCCCGGTCCCGGGTGGGCCGTAGAGGAGGATGCCCTTTGGCGGTTCAACACCTATACGCTTGTAGATCTCGGGTTTTGTGAGCGGGTACTCAACCGCCTCCCGGACCTCCTCGATCTCCTCTCTCAGCCCTCCGATCTGGTCAAACGTCACGTTTGGCTGCTCATCGAGCTCCATGACCCTGACACGTGCATCGTATATGTTTCCGATAATCTTGACGATCGAGAGGGTGTTGTTCACCGCCACCTTCATCCCGGGTTTGAGGGTGCTGTGCAGTTTATCGTTGACTACCGTGAGGTATTCCTGGTTGTTACCCTGCTGCCGGAGGTAGACTTCGCCGTTCTCGAGCACATCGACCACAGCGGCAACAAACAGCGGCACCCGTTTTAGCTGAGCATTTTCTTTGCGGAGCTGCCTGACTTCTTTTTCCAGCAACTCGTTCTTGAGTTTGTAGTCCAGGACCTGCGCCTTCAAATCCTGGATCTGGAGTGTGAGCATATCGTGCTCGTTACTGCTGCTGGAACTGTTGCCAATGGTTTCGTCCATGCCAATCATATAGTTAAATCTCCACCTACATTATTACTGTGGTGCAGGTCATCATGCAGGGCAGAGGCATATCCAGGGGTCGCGGAACCGGAGAACTCCTAGTATCACCTGAACCCATATCTTTCCTCTCCGGCGTCGACCCCGAGACCGGCGTAGTGGTTGAGCACGACCATCCGCTCGAGGGGCAGTCGGTCACCGGAAAGGTGCTGGTCTTCCCCTACGGCAAGGGATCGACGGTAGGCTCATACGTGATCTACGCGTTGAAGCAGAACGGGGTTGCACCGGCCGCTATAATCAACCAGGAGGCCGAACCTATCATAGCGGTCGGCGCCATCATCGCCGGGATACCGATGGTCGACCGTCTGCCGCCGGAGTTCTATAAACTCTCACCTGGCAGGAAGGTGACGGTGAACGGGGATACGGGGGAGGTCTGCCTGGACGGGGAGACCGGATAGGGGTTGAAGCGTTTTACCTGACCTGATTCTTGCCGGCGGGCAGTGATTGACGATTGACCCTGGATAGCCGTGCACAGGAGAGAGACAGGATCTCTCAGAATTGTCAGATGAGACCCCGAAGGGGCCGGCAGGCCCACGCGACCTCGCCGCCCGAGGTCGGTGCGGCCTTACAAGGTCTGCTGCAGCATCTTTTTTTACGAAGAACAGAAAGCAGGATGCCCCCGACGAGAGGAGGGGGAGCAGTCACAAAACCTCCGCCGCCCATCCTGCAGTGAAACATCCCTCCAAGAGCGGAGCCGCTAAAATCACGGCCATCAAACCAGTTCTCCGGGGCCTGTGCCCTGGTTTGATCCGCCTCACGATGATGAGATATCCCGCCGGCGGGATATGTATCGCCGAGGATCGTTTCAACCGGGATGCCGGGCTCTGAGTGGCTGGCCGATAAAAGACGTACAGGGCGGATGATCCAAAGTTGTGAATACTCTCCATGCAAAAGATAGAGCATCGGATGATGCCTGATGGATCTCTTCGGTAATATCCTTGGTTCCGGTAAGGGTGCAAACCCCGCGGTAAAACAGGGCCTCTCGCAGTTTGAGGCCGGGAACTACACCGAGGCGGTGAAAAGTTTCGAGAAGGCGTTCAGGGTTGAACCCGATAACCGTCTGGTCTGGCAGATGATGGGCCAGGCGCTTGCCTGCCTTGGCAGAGACACCGAGGCCGCGGAATGGCTTCGAAAGGTCATCAAGGTATCTCCGGACGATACCGGGGTGCTGCGCACGCTTGGCCATCTCCTTGCCCGCACCGGTGAGTATGAGGAGGCGGCCGCCTGTTTTGCACGGATCCTCGAGGAGAACCCTGGAGACGCCGATGCCGCATACTGGCAGGCGGAGATGCTCGAGAGGCTCGGCCGGTATGCCGATGCGGCAGCAGCATACGCAGAGGCGCTGGGTGCAAACCCGGAAGACGTTCTCCTGCGGGAGAAGTACGGGACGATGCTCGAGCGGTCCGGGAACTACCGGCAGGCGGCGATCTCCTTTGAGAAGGTCTACCGGTCAAACCCTGACCGCAGCGACGCTCTGGCGCGGGCGGGGGCTGCATTCCTTGGTATGGGGGATTACCAAAGCGCTGTGGAGACTTTTGACCGCCTGCTCAAAACCGGGCAGCATAAACTCGACGCACTCTACGGCAAAGCCCGGGCGCTTGAGAACCTGGGGCTATTCCAGGATGCCGCCGGCTGTTGGGAAGAGATCCTGGCCCTCGATCCCGGGAACGTCGCCGCCTGGTATCAACGTGGCTCGGTTCTCCTCCGCGCAGGAAGACCGGCAGAAGCAATCGAGTGCTTCGAGAAGGTGACCATCGCCGATCCAGACCATATAGCGGCCCGTTATGCCATGGGGCTGGCCTGTGAGGTGCTCGGCCGTCACGACCGCGCGGTCAAGAACTTCGACCAGATCCTCAAGCACGACCAGAACCAGGTTCAGGTATGGTACGCCCGCGGTATGGCGCTCATGCACCTCTCCCGCTACGAGGAGGCCATACAGTCGTTTGACCGCGTGCTCGAGGGCCAGGCGTCTGCCGGGACGAGGTTGATCTCGGGAGGTGCCGACCTTGCGCTCTTTGAGCGCGAAGACCTGGCCGAGAAACAAAAACGCATCTCACTGAAGTTCGATGCACCGGCTCGCGTTCTCCACACCTGCCGGGGGACGGCGCTGATGCACCTCTCCCGCTACGCTGAGGCAGAGAAGGAGTTTGACTGCGTTCTCGAGTCCGATCCCGGCAACGTTCCCATCATGGCGCAGAGCGGCATCGCGCTCCTCCACCTTGGCAGGTATGACGCAGCGGTCCGCCGCCTGGAGACTGTCCTCGAGACCGAACCCGGCAACATCGCCGTCCGGTCGATGCTAGCAGAAGCGCTTGCCAGCCTTGGGAGGTATGATGAGGCGCTTGCGTACCTGGGCGAGAGCGGAAACCTCTGCCGTAAAGGCGAGATGCTGCTGCACCTTGCGCGGTATGCCGGGGCGGTAGAGGCTTTTGAGGGCTTCCTTGAGATCTGCCCCCGCGATCCGGTGGCAGAGATCGGCTGTGGCGAGGCGCTGATGCACCTCTCCCGCTACGATGAGGCTGCTGGATGTTATGAGGCGGTGCTGGAATCCGACCCCAACAATCGGGCGGCGCTGCTCGGGCACGGCATGGCGCTCTTCTGCCAGGGGCGCTACCAGGAGGCGCTTGAGTCAGTCGATCACCTGGTGGAGGCCGATGCCGGAGCGCTCCTGCTGAAAGCCCGTCTCCAGGAGGCCCTGGGGCGCTACGCCGCGGCTGCGGAGTGCTACGAGACGCTTCTTGAGACCGAACCCGACGCCGCGGGCTACCAGGTGAACCTGGGGTTCGTTCTTGCCGCGCTCGGGCGCTTCGAGGAGGCCGCCACGTGGTTTGGGAAGGCCGCAAAAGCCAGGCCCGGGGATCTCTTTGCCTGGTACGGCAGGGGGCAGGCCCTGGAGAGGCTGGGGCGCCACGCCGCGGCTGCGGAATGCTACACCACGGTCGTCCGCGAGCGGCCGGATGATACCGCCGTCGTCTCCGCGCTTGCCGCCATTCTCGCACATCTCGGCAGACACCGGGAGGCGATCGAGTGCTGTGAGAAGGTGCTCGCCGCCGATCCCTCAAATCTCGCGGCCGCCCGCCTCAGGGCCGGGATCTTCGAGGCTCTCGGAGAGCACGAGGAGGCGGCAAAGGCCTACGAGCGTTACCTTGACCTCGTGCCCGGTGACCGCGACGCCAGGATGGCGTTCGGGATGACGCTTGAGCGCGGCGGCAGGTTTGATGACGCGATCCGGCAGTATGCGCTTCTACTCAAGAAAGACGAAGACGATATGGGGGCGTGGTATGCCCTGGAGAGCGCCCTGATGCACATGGGCAGGTATGATGAAGCGCTCCAGTGTTCTGAAAAGATCGTCGAGGCGAACCCCGATAACGTGGCCGCCTGGCAGCGGCGGGGGGAGATCTTGATCTGGCTCGGCCGGTATGCCGATGCGGCGGGATGCCTCGAGAGGGTGACCGCGGCCGATCCGGAAGACCTCGTAAGCCTGCGCCTGCTCGGCGAGGCTTACGAGAAGGCCGGCAGATACCAGGACGCTCTTTCGGTCTACACGGCGTTGCTGGAGAGGGAACCTGCCAGCATCGAGACACTGTATGCCCGCGCCTCCGCCCTAGTCCATCTCGGGCGTTACGGCGAGGCGGTCAGGTCGATTGACAGGATAATCGCAATCCAGGAGGAGAACCCTGCCGCGCTCTTCATGCGGGGGGCGGTGCTTGAGAGGGTCGGGAGGTATGACGAGGCTCTTGCAACCTACGAAAAAGCGCTCGAGATCGACCAGGAGAACGCGGCCGTCTGGATGGCTGCCGGGATCCTCATGGATGGAGTGGGGCGGCACAATGATGCCGTCAGAGCGTTTGACCGGGCGATTGACCTCGGCGGTGGCGGCGTCCACGCCTGGCTCTGCAGGGGTATCGCCCTCGACCACCTGGGTAAACCCGATCAGGCCATCGCCTGCTACGATAAGGTTCTTGAGGTCGATCCGCACCAGGCCCGGGCGTGGTACCTCAAAGGCCGGGCGCTCGACCGCCTGGGCAGGTTTGCCGATGCGGTGGCGTGTTTCAACTCTGCGCTCGAAAATGAGCAGGATGCGTGAGTGGCGGGTTTTCCCGCCCCTCCAGACCGCTGCACTTTTGTGATGGGCGGCCGATATGACCTGCAGGGTAGATGATCGACCGGTATCCCTTCCTTATATCGATCCCGCACGGGGGCACCAGCGTTCCGCCGGAGGTCCGCGGTCTAGTCAACCTCAGCCATAAGGAGATAATCTACAACAGCGACCCAGGGACGCGTTTCCTCTACGGGTTTGACGACTCCGTTGAGGCGGTGATCGATTTTGAGGTCTCCCGGATCTTCGTCGACACCAACCGTCCGCCTTACGCTTACCCGCCGCGGAGTCAGGACGGCGTTGTCAAGGTCATCACCCAGGACGGGACGCCGGTCTTTCGGAATGGCCAGGCGCCCGGGAGGGAGGTGGTTTCTGCCCTCCTGAAGAACTATTACCACCCCTTCCATGCAAGACTGGCCGGGGCGTTCGAGAACCACCCCATAGGGATTGCCTTTGACTGCCACAGCATGCTCCCGAGATCGCCGCCGGTTCAGCGGGATGCCGGACGTGAACGCCCGATCATCTGCCTTGGCAATCACGGTGACCGAAACGGGAGACCTGCGGCGAAGAACCGCCCCGTGACCTGTCCCCCTCCATGGCTCCAGGCGCTCGCCCGCTCGTTTGAGGAAGAGTTTGCGGGAGAGGGTAGGGTCGCGATGAACGATCCGTTCCGGGGCGGGTTCATAGCGGCTGCACACCACCGGCGGACGCGCGTCCCCTGGGTTCAGATCGAGGTGAACCGTGCACTCTACGAGACGGAGGACGGCGAGGTTGTGCAGGAGAGGCTCGTTGAACTCCGGGATCGGATCTTTGCCGCCATAACGCGCTTCTGGGACGGCGTCTCCGGGGAAGATGCTATGCCGGTTGAGCGCCCATCTAGGAGTTGATGGATCGGCTGCACCTGATCCTGGAACGCTACTTCGGGTATCAGGCGTTTTACCCATACCAGCGCGAGATCATCCAGGATCTCCTTGCGGGCCGCGATGTCCTGGCGGTTCTTGCAACGGGGGCCGGGAAATCGCTCTGCTACCAGGTTCCCGCAGTTCTCGGTGATGGGGTAACCCTGGTGGTCTCTCCCCTTATCGCCCTGATGAAGGACCAGGTCGACAGCCTGCAGGCGAGGGGGATCGGCGCGGCAACCCTGAACTCCTCGACCACCTACGCGGCCAGGCGGCGGACGCTTGCCGAACTCGAGGAGGGTTCTGTCCAGGTCCTCTACGTATCGCCGGAGAGAGCGGTCAGCGAGGATTTTCTCGAGTTCATCGCAACTCTGCACCTCAACCTGATCGCGGTCGACGAGGCGCACTGCATATCGATGTGGGGGCACCAGTTCCGTCCGGAGTACCGGGCGCTTGCCGTCCTCAAGGAGCGTTTCCCCAGCGTGCCGATGGTCGCCCTGACGGCGACCGCAACGCCGGATGTCCGCCAGGATATCGTGCGCCAGCTCAGGCTGGCGGATCCCGCCGTTTATGTCGGGAGTTTCAACCGCGAGAACCTCCGTTACGTTGTTGTCCGGAAAAACGGCGATGCCTTCAGGCGGCTCCGCGATTACCTGCTTATGCGTCGGGGCGAGGCCGGGATCGTATACCTGGCAACCCGCGAGGGGGCGCGTGAGATTGCGGGCGGTCTCCGCGCTGATGGTATCCCGGCGGAACCTTACCACGCCGGTATGGCGGCCTCCGCTCGTGGGGAGACGCATGATCGGTTCGCCAGGGGGGAGGCGGTGGTCGTCTGCGCGACAAGCGCGTTTGGCATGGGTATCGACAGGCCGGATGTGCGGTTTGTCGTCCACTACGATATACCGGAGACGCTTGAGGCCTACTACCAGGAGAGCGGTCGGGCCGGGAGGGACGGCAGGCCGGCTGACTGTATTCTCTTCTACGACGAAGGGGATGCACGCCGCCTCAGGTCGTTCATCGACCGCGACCTGGCTTCTGACTTCCAGCGCGAGGTCGCTCGCTCGAAACTCCAGGGGATGGTGGATTACTGCACCACCAGAAGATGCCGGAGGAGGTTTCTCCTGGACTATTTTGGTGAGCGGCTCGATGCGCCCTGCGGAGGCTGCGATATCTGTGCTCCGGGCGGGGATCGCTGCTTCATGCAATAACCCATCAAACCGGTTTCATCAGGCTGCGCCCGGGTTCTGATGATCCCGCAAGACCTCTGCCTGGACGGAGTCCGGGGAGCGTCCATCGCCGGCGCAGATACTCCATAGATGCGGTGCCCCGCGGGGTGGGGGTGTCCCGGCGAAGGCATATACCGTTTCCAGAGACTGCAAGAGAGGGGGGTCGGGTGATGCGACGCCCCCCGGTAGGAAACACCTTTTTAGGGGTTGGGATGAAGAGATATCTCCGGAGAGATCATGAAGAAGCTGACCCGTTCAAGGACCAACCGGTGGATCGCCGGGGTATGTGGCGGCGTTGGAGAATACCTGGATATTGACCCGAACATCATCCGGGCGGTCTACATAATCTTCACCGTGCTCACCAGGTTTGCTGCAGGGCTTATCATCTACATCCTGCTCTGGATAATCATCCCTGATGGCGCAGAGGAGAGTCCGGCGGAAGCGCCTCCTGCTGATGCATAACCGGGACACCGGCAGGTCTATACATATCCCGCCGGTTCTCTCCCGGAGCCCGGCGCGAAGGGCGCCTGCGGCTGAATAAGGCTGCTCAGGTCCGGAGATCAGGCTCAATCCGGCCCGAGTCAGGAGAGTTTGGGGTTTGCAATCAGAGGGGGAGCAGTCACGGCCGTCGCCGGCAGCGTACGCTTATTGGTGGTGGTGACGCAACCATACATCCATGGAGCAGAGGACTGGATGCCTGATCTGCGGTCGTGACATCCTGTACAGCGAAGAGTCACGCGACCTTGCATGCACCATCTGCGGCGAGGTTGTGAGCACCACCGCCGCCTGCGAGGCCGGGCACTTTGTCTGCGACCGCTGTCATGGCCTTGAAGCAGTCGACCTGATCGAGCAGTTCTGTCTCACAACCGAACTTGACGACCCGATTGCCATCGCCTGTATACTGATGCGGAACCCTGCGGTCAGGATGCACGGCCCGGAGCACCATTTTCTCGTGCCAGCGTCTCTCATAGCCGCTTACTGCAACCACCGCGGTGAACCCGGGCGAAAAGGCGGCCTCCTTGCCCGCGCCCGCGAGAGAGCCAGCAGGGTTCCCGGGGGTTTCTGTGGAACCCACGGCACCTGCGGTGCGGCGATCGGGACGGGCATATTTGTCAGCCTGATCACCGGGTCAACCCCGCTGAAGAGGCAGGAATGGTCGCTATCAAACCAGATGACAGCCCGCAGCCTGATGGCGATCGCCCGGCATGGCGGGCCCAGATGCTGCAAACGCAACTCATGGCTTGCGATCCGCACCGCGGTCACATTCCTTGAGGAACGGTTCGGTGCAACCCTCCCGGTGGATGGGCCGGTGCGATGCGGGTTCAGCGAGATCAACCGTGAGTGCCTCCTCAAGGAGTGCCCCTTCTACGCCGGTTAGGCGGAAGGAGAGGGAGGCGACCAGGAGTGACAAGGTATCCGCACCTGCAGGGGATCGATTGTTTTTGTGATCGCGCAGATCAGCGGGGATTATTAACCCGGCGGCGGCACACTAATTAGAGATGTTCCTCGCCTGCCACCTCTTTTTCGGCCTCGTGCTGGGTCTCGCGCTTGCCGGTCGCACGGGCGAGCGGCGGCTCGTCGGCTTCGCCGCTCTCGGGGCTGTAATCCCCGACCTTCTCGATAAACCGGTCGGCCACATCCTGTTTGCGGAGACCCTTGACTCCGGTCGTCTCTTCGGGCACGGGCTGCTCTTCGTCTTCATCCTCCTCATGGCAGGTCTCATCAGTCACCGGAGACGGGGCTCGTTTGCGGTCCTGGCGGTTGCGGCTGGCGTCTTCTCGCACCAGATCCTGGATGCAATGTGGGCTATGCCCGTCACCTGGTACTTCCCGCTGCTTGGAGGCTACGAGCCCCAGGAATACGTAAACTACTTTGGCGGAGCCCTCATGGCAGAGGTCTCCTCGCTCTCGGAATGGGTATTCCTGGCAGCATCGGCAGTTATAGCCCTTGCAGTCACCAGGGGTCTCCCCGCTGCAGTCATCCGCGTATCCGCCGCGATTCTTGGGCTCCTTGCCCTCCTCTCACTCGTTCTCTTTGCCTCAGGCAGCCCTGAGACCGTCCTGATGGCCGGGGCGGGTCCGGTGGACTACCTGCTGCTTGCGGTGACGGCGGCAGCCGGTGTGATAGTGGTCTCCCGGCTCCAGCGTGGTGGTCTCATTCAAGACGGGTCAGCGGGGTGATGCAGCCCGGGACGGTCCGCTCGACCCGGAGCGCCACGCTGCCGGCCGGTTTGATCTCGAGAGCAAACGTCCGGGAGGGGCTGCAGTCCTGGCGGTTCATCGGTGTTATGCAGAGGATGTAGCTCTCTCCGGGCTCCAGGAGATGGTTGTCGTCGCTGTTGATCCGCTCCCTGACGCTCCAGTGCCCGTATTCAGGAAAAACACCGATCAGTGGATCGTTCCTGTAGATCTCCTCCATGTGCGCAGAGCCCACAAGGCGGATCGAGACTGTATTGATATCGATCGGTTCCGAACCTGCGGTGAGACCTATTGGGATGATGATGGTATCGATCCTCTCTGCACTGCTGCTGATACCGTAGACGGAACCTGCCGCAATGAGGCCTGACCCCGCCTGCCGGACGCTCTGGTGGACGACAGACCGGCTCTCCCCGGCAAAGATGAGACCTGTTCCAAGGACAGCATGAGCAAAGGTTGCTGCAACGACGACAAACGCCATGAGCACTATGGCAGCCTCAAGCCCTGTGAATCCAGCCTCAGAATAGTTCGAGGTAGACATTCTTGTCAGCACCCGCTGGAACTCTCCGGCTCAGCGAAACGATCGCTCCATCTGCGGCGGTTATCTCGATGCTGAACGTATCGCCGCGGCCGATGGCCGCATCAGCCGCGTTCAGTCTCACCGCGATAACCTCTCCAGCCTCAAGAAGGCCTCCATCGTCTCTTCGGTAGCGCCAGGTTATGCCTGCACGGGGATCACCGGGAGGAATCGTGACCACGGTCTCCTCTGTTGCTATGGTGTATCTCAGTCCCCCTGGATCGATTGCGGCGATATCGGTCACGGTCTCAAGATCGAACACGACGAACCTGACATAACCCCGATCGTTGTCCAGTTTGACGATGACAGAGTCACCCGTGCGCAGGCCTGAGGCAGCCTCACCGAGAGCGGCATACATCGTCTGCTGGCTCTTCTGCGATGCGGCCATGCCTGCCCCGATAACGGCGTATGCAAAAACAGATGCAACGACGACGATGGCGATCAGAACGATTGCTGTTTCCAGTCCGGTAAACGCCCGATCGTTCCGATCCCTCTGGTGCATAGACGAAATTTTGCACTCAATTCGATAAAAGGCTGCTGATATGGAGCCCATCAAATCAACGATCTGGCTTATAAATTCTTCTCTCTTTTCCGGTAGTATGCGCGCCTCTGGCGCACCTTGCCAGTTTATCTGGTTTTTACCGGAGATTTACCAGGTCTGCTAATTTTTTTGCGCCTCGGTAAGAGGTGTTCCGGCAGGTATATATACCTGGCCCCAAAATGGCTCATGGCCTTTAACACCGAGTTTTTGGCAAAAGAAGGCGGATTTGAAGAGATTGAACCAGGGTTCTCTCTCACGGAGTTCCTCAGTTCGCCCTATCTGGACACCATTGCACAGACTATTGAACGAGAATACTACTCCAGACAGGTCTCTCGGTTCCATTATCCGGTTATTCTTATGATCAAACTACTTGTCATCAAGTGTTTCAGGAAACAGTCCTATGTCCGGACAATTCGTCTCCTGACAGAGGATGATTGTTTCAACCTTGGTGCAGAGAAGACTGAAGCAGGGTATCTATTGCCCAATCCTGCAACACTCCACAATTTTGTGAAATATCGTCTCGGCGTCGAAGGTGTGGAACGGCTCATGCATCTTGTCGGTGAGGCAATTGTTCTCTGGGCACAGAAGGAGAGGGTTGGGATCATCGATTCAACTCCAATCGAAGCATCCCGGTATGACAGATATGCTCTTTTTCACCCGCATTACCAGGTTAAGATGGATAAAGCGCATATCTTCCATCTCGGACCATACCCACTCACCATGGTCTACTCGAATGGGACTGATGCGGATTTAACCCACCTTTTTCCACTTATCGAGAGAGTGGAGGCGCTGAAACCCAAACTCAGTCTTGTGCTGCTTGATACCGGATACGACTCATACGAGGCACATGCACACCTCTGGTATCACCTGAATGCTCGACCCTGTATTGATACCCGGGATGGGGCAGTGATCCAGGAAGAAGGGACGGAAACACGCATCCGGCATTGGGTCAACAAACTCTGGAGAGCAGGGGGAGATATCCATGCTCCCCTGACTCAACAGTTGCGATTCCTATACCAGCATGGAAGAGTTGAACAGGTCGGGATGCATTTGCGAAACAAGAATCTTCTCGACCCGGAATTCCCAACTCTCATACAAAGCCGCGGTGAGTGTGAACGGATACATGGCCGGATTAAGGCTTCTGTAACCTTTCACCTCAAAGGGATCCGACATGAGAGCCGGAAACTCTATATGACTCTCAACTTCGTTGCATATCAAATTCTCCTTCTGTTCGGGTTGCGCGCGGGACTGAAGAATCCAACGCACCTGAGTGCACTGGTCTGAGGGAATCTGATACTAAGTCGGAGTTGAGGGAACTTTCCCCCCCGAAATATGGGGGGACATGAAGAGCGGGAGCTGTCTTCAGTTTTCCAGGTTCTGCCACAATTTGCTCTCAAGGCTCGAGGTATCGTCTCTATGAGAGGGTGGGAGATGAGGGGAGGATTCTAATTATACAGAGGGTGGGGGATGAGGGAGGGATCTTGCGTGGTCGCTTAAAGTTGCCATCAAACCAGTGAGGGCATTGGATTGATGGCCTCGATATGAACTGGCAGTTTCCTCGCCATCCGTCTATGGCTGCCTCTGGATTTCACCTGAACGCCGGTTCGCGGGGAGTGGGGCAAAGCGGGAGGTCCGGCGTAGCAATCTCCAGCATAAGATCAGGGGCTAAATTACAAAACTTTACGAATAGCAGAGACAAAAGCCCCCACGAGAGAGGGGGGGCGTCGCAAAACTCGCCGCCCTTTCCAGGTAGTATGCGCGGCGACCGCCCCGCCGTCCACGGGGCGGGCAGTGCGTGGTGATTGCTTTGATGGCTGTGCTCGGGTGGAGGCAGGGCTTTCGATAATGGTTCAAAGCAACACAACGAGCCGATATTTCTCCCTGGCACCGTGGGGGTGGCGGAGACGCTCCCCCGCCACTGTCTCCGAGTGTCACCCCAAAACGGTTTTCCAGGCATGACTTTCCCTGCGGGCGCAACCTGAACGAACTCGTCTGATAGCCCCGGACAATCTGCCAGATTCACGAAGATTCATCAGGGACAACCAGGCACATGATAGGGTGATGATAGGGGGTGAACCTGTGGAAGCGGTGATGGTCAGGTACGGCGAGGTCTTTCTCAAGAGCGAGCGGGTGAAACGAAGGTTTGTCTCGGCCATGGCAGAGAACATCGGCCTTGCGCTGGAGGCAGAAGGGTTCGCCCACCGGATCGAGACCTACCGCGGACGGATACTTATATACGGCGATGACCCCGCCAGGATCGCCAAAACGGCCGCCAGAGTCTTTGGGGTGGTGAGCGCGAGCGTCTGCACCGTGACGACGGCCGATATAGAAGGTATAACAACCGCAGCCCTCAAACGCGCAGAGCGTCGCCTCCGTCCCGGGATGTCGTTTGCTGTCCGGGCACGGCGGTCGGGCGTCCCGGGTTTCTCCAGCCAGGAACTTGCGGCGGCGGTCGGGTCGGCCATCCTCGAACGGTTTGACGGGGTCGGGGTTGACCTGACACACCCCGATTACGAGGTCTCAGTCGAGGCAAGGGAGTTCGGGGGTCTCGTCTACGACGAGAAGATCCCCGGGCCGGGCGGACTCCCCTACGGGACACAGGGGGAGGTCATCACCCTCCTGTCGGCGGGGATAGACTCGCCGGTTGCGTCCTGGCTGATGATGCGCCGGGGGTGCCGCATGCTCCACATCAACATGCACGGCGGCCGGTTTGGCGGGGCCGATGTCGGGCGAAAAGTCCTGCAGAACCACGCTCGCCTCTCCTCCTGGGTGCCGGGCCGCGCCCTCGACCTTCTGGTTGTCGATATGGAACCCTTCTTTGAGGTTATCACCGCCTTAAAAGAGCCGCGTTACCGCTGCGTCCTCTGCAAACGGTTCATGCTCCGGGTGGCAGGCATCCTTGCAGAGGAACGGGGGGCACACGCCATCGTCACCGGCGACAACCTGGGGCAGGTGGCCTCCCAGACGCTCGCCAACATGGCGGTGATATCCGCCGCAACGACCCTCCCCGTGCTCCGGCCGCTGATCGGGTTTGACAAGGATGAGGTTGTCGGGCGCGCCCGCAGCATCGGAACGTTTGAGGCCAATCCCGGGGAGATCGGGTGTGCGGTCGCCCCCCGTTACCCCTCGACGGCAGCGCCCGCAGAGACCATCGCCCGGATCGAGGAGGAGATCGATGCCGTGGGGCTGGCAGAACGGGCGGCGGCAAGTGTGCGGGTGATCCGCGCAAAGAACGGTGCGGTAGAGGAAGCAGCCCCCACCTCAGACGATACTTAACCCGTTCTCACGCGCAATCGCTATAAAAGCCTCCGAGAGATGCCGGATCTGTTTTTCCGTCAGCCCGAAGGTGTTGAACTTCCAGACCCGCGTGGAGCCCGGGATGACGCCGATAACACCCCTCTTCTTGAGGTCGTTTGAGAGGAAATAGCCCCTCTTCTTGTGCTGCTGCGCAACGCGGTCAAACGACTCGCGTGTATCGATCCGGGTCAGGGTGTGTCTTCTCGGGTATTCAGAGAGCACTCTCGTCCCCTCGATTGAGAGAAGGCCGTCGACAACCGCCTGAGAGTGTGCAACCTCGGTCTCCCAGTGATTCACCCGCTCCTGGACATGGGGGAACGAGGCCATCATACCGACGACGGTAACGCCCATCAGGGTGCAGCCCATCATCTCAACCTCCTTTATGCCGAACGTCCTGCCGGTCAGATCACCCCTCGCCTCTGTCGTCCGAAATACCTTCCCGGCGTACTCCTCCGCTGCCGCGAGAACCCCCGATGGTGCGGGGGCGGCCATGCTCTTGTGCCCTGAGCCCACCAGAAAATCGGCGCCTAGCGCCTTCCCGTCGACAGGCATGATCCCCACCGTGTAGGCGCCGTTGACCAGCGCCGGGATGTCATACTGGTGGGCGGTCTTTATGATCCCCTTAACGTCGTGGACGTTCCCGTACTGGTAATCGACATGGTCGATGAAGAGGAGCGGCGGTGTCCTTGAAAACTCCCGGGTCACCTCCTCTATCCTCTCCGCCGCGGCATCGGCGGTGATCCTGTTTGAGTCATCCTTCGGGATCTCACGCGGGATCCCGCCAGCCTCCTCGATCGCCAGGAACTCCGTGTAGTGGGCAAGCGAGGTCAGGATGACCGGGTCGCCCCTCTCCACAAGACTGCTCGCGACCGCCTGGAACCCCCGGCGCGCTCCGGGGATCACCCGGACAGCGTCCATATTCAGCCACCGTGCAAGGTCGGCGTGGAACTGAGCGATCGGAGGTTTCTGGATATAATCAAGCCGGAATGGGCTACGGCAGTTGTCACAGACCGAGTAGCCGTCGGCGTATGCTATCACCGCCTTCATGGCGTCCGCGGTCAGCCGTCCACCAACCTGGATGGGGTCGATGTTGATGTACATCTCCTCCACATCGCGGGCCTCGATATCGGAGGCGCACCTCACCCGACCATCTCCTCTTCAAGGATTGCAACCTGCCGTTTCACCTTCTCCAGGGTTGTTGCGGCACGTTCACGCTGCCCCTCGTCCAGTTCGTGGTCGGGAGCGGTCTCCCGGAGCAGGAACCGGATATCGGTTAAGAGGAATAGTGCCTGAAAAACTGCATCCACGGCCCGTTTTGACACAATATCACCATACAAATATCAGCGAGGATATATTAGACTACGCGTATTATGGGCCTGCGAACACTTTCGCACCGCGCAGATCAGGCTTTTATACTCTGGCCGCAGGGAGAATTATAAGGCATGAAGATCGTTCACCTGGCAGACACACACCTTGGATTATCGGCATTCAGCCGCGTCGACCCGGAGACCGGGATGAACCTGCGTGAACAACTCATCTACAACAACTTCCTCGCCGCCATCGACCGGATAATCGCCATCCGCCCCGATGCGCTCGTCCACGCCGGCGACCTCTTCCACCAGGTCAAACCAAAGACCCGCGCCTACACGACGGCGCTCGACGCCCTCTCCCGGCTGCATGAGGCAGGGATTCCCATGCTCGTTGTCGCGGGAAACCACAGCATGGCCAGGACGCGTTACACGGCGTCGCCGTTTGAGGTGCTGGAGCGCGGCGGCTATCGTGCAGCAGACCTCTACGTCGCCCACAACAACCGTTACCGGAGGGTCGAACTCGGGGAGACGGTCTTTCACCTCATCCCGAACATGATCGAGCCCGCGGGCTATCGGAGGGCGTTTGAGGAGATCGAATTCACCGGCGGCGGCACGAATGTGCTTGTCACCCACGGGCTTGCAACCATCCTCTCCGACCGGCGGCTTCACACCGTCGCCGAGCACGAACTTGACGCAACCATCCTCTCCGACCGGTTCGACTACATCGCGCTCGGCCACTACCACGGCCAGGTCCAGGTCGCGGAGAACGCCTGGTACAGCGGTTCGCTTGAGTACTGCAACTACGGCGAGATCGGTGACACGAAGGGCGGACTCCTGGTGAATCTTGCCACCGGCGATATCGAGCATATCGACCTTCCGCACACACCGATGCTCAACCTGGGCCGTGTCAACTCTGACGGTCTGACGGCCGGGGAGGTTGTCGCGTCCATCCTGGAAGCGGCCGATGCCCGGTGGGAAGAGATCGAGGGCGCGATCTGTCAGGTCACGCTCGATGGGATACGCCGCGAGACGCTCCGCGCCATCGACCAGAAAGCCCTCCAGGACCTCCGGAACCGCACCCTGGACCTGAGGCTGCAGGCCCTGACCGTTGATGACCCATACCACGTCTTTCACCAGGACTCGCTTGCAGGTCTGGACTACGTCACCGAGTTCGAGAAGTTTGTGGAGAGGAAGCACCTTGCGCCTGCCGACGCAGAGTTTGTGAAGAAGACCGGGACGGATCTTCTCCGGTCGGTCATCGCACGCCACAGGGAGGGAGAGAGTGCTGCTGAATAGGCTCTGGATGAAGAACTTCAAGCGGTTCCGCGACCAGGAGATAATCTTCCAGGACGGTATAACCGGGATCATCGGGAACAACGGCGCCGGGAAGAGCAGCATAGTCAGCGCCATCCTGTTTGCGCTCTACGGTCTCCAGAGCACGGGGCTTGACGGCGATTACATCGTCAGCTCGTTTGCGGGCCCGCAGGACGTCTGCGATGTCCGCCTGGACTTCTCTGTCGGCGGCAACGACTACACAGTTCTCCGGAGGTTCAAACGCCGCCCATCCTCGACCCTGCATGAGGCAAACCTCTACATGAACCAGAAACTCCTGGCAAACAGCGTCCAGAAAGTGGCATCGGAGATCCAGCGGATCGTCGGGATGGGGGCGGGCGACTTCCGAAACACCATCTACGCCGGGCAGAAGGAACTTCTTGCCCTGCTGGAGAGTCGTGCGGGGTCAAGGAAAGACTGGTTCATGCAGGTTCTGGGCATCGATTACCTCAAGAAGGACAGCATGGAGTGTCTCAAAGAACTCATAGATGCCCGGGAGGGGACATGCCGGGAACTCTCCGGAAGGCTCCAGGAACTGGATCCCGACGGGATTCGCGGGCGCCTTCTGGAACTGCGGACTGCGGTTGCCGGTGCGGAGGAAGAGGCAGCAAACGCCCGGACCGCGGAGACCGGCGCCCGTGAAGAACTTGAGAGTGCTCGCCGCGAGTACGAGAGGCTGCTTGACCTGCGCGAACGCTGCCGGGAACTTGAACGTGAGGAGGAGAGGCTCACAGCCGATATCGAGCGGCTGCGTGCCGAGTGCCGGGATATGGAGACCGAGATCGCGGACCGGCAGCGGCTGCAGGCCTACCTTGACGAACTTCAACCGATCGTCGAGCGCTACGAGTCGCTGAAGGCGGAGGTCGCCACACTTGCAGAGGAGAAGGCGCACGCAGAACGCCTGAACCTCGAAGCAGCCAGTCTTGAGGAGCAGATCCGTGACCACGCTGA
This sequence comes from Methanoculleus receptaculi, assembly GCF_033472595.1. Lineage (NCBI taxonomy): Archaea > Methanobacteriati > Methanobacteriota > Methanomicrobia > Methanomicrobiales > Methanomicrobiaceae > Methanoculleus > Methanoculleus receptaculi. The sequence goes on from NZ_CP137642.1 coordinate 1,446,718, forward strand.
CCGGCGTTCAAGGCTTGAGACCGACCTTGCGGCGCTTGCAGAGGACGAACGGACGGTTGCCGCACTTGAAGAGGATGTCAGGAGCGCCCGGGCTCTTCGCGAGCGTATTGCGGCGATGAAAGCCCTCCAGCCGGAGTATGACGCCCTCCGTGAGGAGATCGCCAGGCTGGACGAGCGGTTTGCTCACCTGGAGAAGCGCGTCCTGGAGAACCGGGCCGATATCCAGGAGCTTGAAGAGAAGGAGAGGCATCTCCGTGCGCTCGAGGAGGAGACGGCGGACTACGAGAGCCTTCTCGCCCGCCTGGAGGTTTATCAGGAGGCGCAGGAGCACGCCCGGCAGGTGGAGCGGTCTCTGCACGAGGCCGAGGCCGCATCCGCGGCGGCGCGCCGGACCGAGAGCGAGATCACCGATCTTTCCAGGCAGATCGCTGAACTCGAGGGTGTCGAGGAGCGGATCGAGGCGGCGGAGCGCAGAAAGGACGACCTTACATCGCGGATCAGCGCCTTCGCCGAACGCCGGGAGGCGATCAGCCGGGAGATCCAGAAGGTGGCCGGGCACAGGGAAGAGATCCTGGCCGCCGGGCCCGAGGGGACGTGCCCCATGTGCCGCCAGAGCCTCGGTGACCACTACCACGACCTCCTCGCAGACCTGGCATCTACCGCTGGATCTCTGGATAGAGCCCTTGCCGATCTCGAGGAGGAGTATGGCCTGGCGGTCGCCGGGCAGAAAAGGCTTGCCGCCGAACTGAAGAGGCTGTACGCTCAGCGGGCGGCCCTCCAGCGCCTGAAAGAACAGCACGCTCTCGCAGCATCCCGCTACGAGCAGAGCGTCGACCTGATGAGACGCTGGCAGGCCGAGGCGGATGACCACCGGGCCGAGATCCAGGCTCTCGGTCTCGAAGGAGGTTACGACCCGGCGGAGCACGAATCTCTCAGGGAACGGATCCGTCTCCTTGCCGGGAAACGGGCGACGGCCGATACCCTGCGGGGCGAGTGCAGCCGTCTCCCTGCCCTCCTGGAGGAGAGAGAGCGACTCATCGCCGATGCTGCGGATCACCTGGCCCAGCGGGATGAGGCCGAGACCAGGCTCTCCAGGCTCGGGTTCGACCCGGAGGCTCTGAAGCGCCTGGAAGCGGAGGCAGGGGCCCTGGAACCCGTATCCCGGGCATATACCGAGGCGCAGACCAGACTTGCGCGGCGGCCGGCGTTAAAAGAGGATCTGAACGCCATTACCGCGAGGCTTGATGGTCTCCAGGAACGGCTGCGGGGTGTCAGGGGCGAACTTGCCGGTCTCTCGTTCGACCCGGAGCGGTTCGAACGCCTCAGTCAGGAGTACAGCCGCGCCGAATCGGCGCACCGGCGGGCGCTCGAACTCCGCGTCCGTCTTGAAGAGGTCCCACGACTGGTGGAGAGCCTCGGTTCCAGGCGCGATCTCCTTGCAGAGAGGGAGGCCGAACTGCTCCGCGTCCGGGCTGCTATCGAGGAACTCGGGTTTGACGGGTCGATGGTAAAGGCGGCAGAGGAGAGGGTTGCCGGGTCTGAACAGAGGCTTACGGCTGCACGGGAGCGTATGTATGCCGCCACCCTCCGGATAAGCAGCCTGGAGGCGGAGATCGAGCATGAGACCGCAAGACTCTCCCGCGCAGAAGAACTCGTCCGGCAGCGTGACGCGCTCACGGAGGAGATCGAGCGGTTGAAACTGACCCGGTCGCTGATCAGGGACTACATCGACTACCTCCTCCAGGTCGTCCGGGGCAGGATCGAGGAGGAGGCGGGCCGGGTGCTTGCAGAGATCACCGACGGGCGTTACAACACGGTCATGCTGGACGACGACTTCAGCGTCCTTGTCCACGACATGGGTGAAGACTACCCGGCCGACCGGTTCAGCGGCGGGGAACAGGACGATATCGCCATCGCTCTCCGGGTGGCCCTCTCCCGGTTCATCGCCGAGGTGAACCAGGTGCACGACTCCACGTTCCTGATCTTTGATGAGATCTTCGGGAGCCAGGACGAGGAGCGGCGTGCAAACCTCCTCCGGGCACTCCGGACGCAGGAGGCGTATTTCCCACAGATCATACTCATATCCCATATAAGCGAGGTCCAGGACGAGTTCTCGACGGCGCTGCTCGTCGAGATGGGCCCGGACCAGATAAGTCAGGTCAGGGTGGTCGACTGATGGACGCAGAGACAGCCTACCGCCAGGCGATCCGGCGCGTGGCGGCGAGGATCCGGGGGTGCGTCCCGGCAGACATTTCCACGCGGTTTGCAGCCGCAGGCGGGTTTGATGCGGCCTCCTACACCCATTTCAAGCCCGGGTTTGAAGGGGCTGTCTGTGCGGTGGACGGGAGCAACGCCATCATCCTTGACGCCGGGAGTTTTGCCATCGCCGCCATCAGGGCCTCGGTCAGCGCCTTTGCCCGCGGCAGGCGCCTCTACCGCCGGACAACACCGCTGCACGTCATCACGGTCAACCCCGGCGCCGGGAACGAGGACTTCGACGAGATCTTCTACGACTGTTTCCGCCGCCGCCCCGGGGCGCGGCTTGACCACGACGACCCCGCCCGGAACGCCGCTGTCATCCGGGACACGCTGGAGCTCTGGTCGGCGATGGAGATGGCCGCAGAACTCGATACCGGCGACCTCCTCATCCTGGACGGCACGCTCCAGGTCCGGCACGCAAGCCACGCCGAGGTCATCGAGGCTCTCCTGAACCTCTGCAACCTGCGCGGGGTTCTCATAGCCGCCGTGACAAAACGGACATCCCTGACCTGGGGCGGTGGGCACCCGATCGTCCCGGCGGCGGAAGGGCTTGCACGCGGCGTTGGCGTTGCCGCACCCTGGTATCTCTCCGTCTCCGGCGCGAGCGGCCTGATCGATCGCCAGGAGACGCAGACCTGGAAACTGCGGGGGGAGCAGTACGTTGCGCGGCTTCACCCGCGTGCAGCGCGGGCGTTCAAGGTTGAGATCCCGGGCCACTACACCCCCGATATGGTCGATGCGGTCTTCTCCGGGCTTGCGGCCTACTCCGACGACGGGAGGGTGACGGGCTACCCCTACCCCCTCCTCGACGCCCATCTCACAACAAGGATAACGCAGGACGCGGTCGAGCAGATCCGCCAGGACATCATCCATGGTCTGGACATGCTCGGGATGAGCCTTGCCGACTACATCGGCATATTTGGTGATTACCATGACGAGTTTGATCGATATTGACGGCGATGACGCCTCGAAGTACCGGCTGATCGGAGATCGGGTGCTCAGTTACCGGTTTGCAGTGCCGCATGATGAGAGGCTCTATCTCGGGGATGTGTTGAAGATCACAGATAACGTCAAGCGTCTGACTTTCTTTGCAAAGGTGAACGACCTTGTCCACGATTGCAACTTCTCCGACCCGAAATGGGACACACGCCCCCATACCGAGCATTTCTACGGCATGGGTGAGGATGTCTTCATCCTGGTCGAGGCGACACCGCTCGGCTACGTCGGAGACGACGGCCTGTTCCGCAAACCAAGGACAATACCGGCGAAGTTCTCCCGCGTGGAGCGGCCGGAGCCCCGTGATTTTGAGTTTCTGCAACAGGTTATGGGGGATATCGAGGTCGGGGTGATGAAGAACGGTGAGGGCGAATTTAGAGATGTCAGGGTTGCGCTCCACGCACCGGTGATGCGCCAGCACATGGGCGTCTTCGCAACGACCGGCATGGGGAAGAGCAACTTCATGAAGGTCTTCTGCGCCTCGTGCATGCGCGCCCGCAGGTTCGGGCTCCTGATAGTCGACCCGCACGGGGAGTACGTGGCTGGCGGCCGGTCCTCGAGCGGCGAGGCTACCCGGGGGCTCCTCCACTACCAGGCCGGCAGGGATGGGCTTGCGGTCTTCTCCACCAGAGGGGATGATTTCATAAAGAAGTACCACCTAAACCGGCTCTACCTTGACCACGACGATTTCAGCGCGCCGGACCTGCTCCTGCTCTACGAGCACTCAACGCCCCAGCGGGAGGTTGTGGAGATGCTTGCGGACAGACCTGGTTCGGATCTGATCGAGTTCTTCCTGGAGACCGATTTTGCGACGTTCGATGCCGGGACGTACAGGGGGCCGCATGCCGGGATTGCACGCGACCTCAAGAACTTCTCGTTGAGCACCCTCTCGGTTATGCAGCGGCGTATCGCGGGCATGATGAACCGGAACCGGCGTTTCTTCAGAAAGCAGGGTTCATCGATCCCCGATATCTTAAAAGAACTCCACAAGAACAGGGTTGTCCTGATCGACATACCCGGTATGAGCGAGCAGAGCGAGCTCTTTGTCCTCTCGATCATAACGCGCAAAATAATGCGGAGCCATCAGGAGGAGGAGACCGGTGGCGAGAAGGAGCCAGGACAGGTGCTGATAACCATCGAGGAGGCACAGCGGGTGCTGGGTTCAGGCTACGGGAGCACAAGGACGTTCCGGGAGGCGGCGATGGAGGGGCGGAAGTTCGGCGTGGGCCTCTGTGTGGTCACCCAGCAACCAAAGAACATCGATGCCCGCGTCCTCGCGCAGATAAACACGTTTGTTGTTATGGGCCTCTCCGATCGCGGCGATAGAGAGATCATAGCAGGCAGTGCAAAACAGGACCTCTCCCACATGGATACCGAGATCCAGACCCTTGAAAGGGGAGAAGCGGTCATCAGCACCATCGGGATACCTTTCCCCGTGAGCACCAGGATCCATCTTTACGAGGACTATATCGAGGAACTCAACGGGAGACCTGCGGCACGGGCAATAGACGAGGGTCTTGAAAAGACGTTTTAGGATCAAAACGCTGAATGTGAGTGAGGCTGGAAATCACCCTCTTTCCTTAGCCCCTTCGCTGAATTGAATGACGTCAGGATTGCTGATTCTTCTTGACTTTCCTTATTGAGACGCAGTTTATGGCTGCATCCCCCGCCAGGATGTAGCGTTTGACGACCGTCCCGAGCACCTCGACCAGATCCCCTTCGTGAATGTCTTCTGCCGGTGAGGTGAACATCTTGACCGATATCTCACCTGTCCGGTCGGCTACAAGGTACTGCGGCCGGTTGAGGAACTGGAAGTAAACCCGCTCGACAACGCCCTTTATGCGCACCGGTTCACCAAGCATATTCAGGTTTATCGCCCGGACCCTGACGGGTTTTGCCTCCTCTTCATACATCGGCACCAGCGATGCATACTGCTTCTGGCTCATGTAGTTGAGCGCTGCAGGTATGATCAGGAGCAGGGCAAGGAGCGGTACCCCGAGGATAAGGATCGATAGATCCCCGGTAACGGCAACCGTAACGATTAAAAAAAGTGTGAAGATACCAAAAACGACCAGAGATATGGTCGATATCTTCACATCGATTCCTTTGATCTTCATCAGGTATCTCGTTACTTGAGTGCCGCAATCTCCTTGCGGAAGGAGACCCAGTAGAGCACACCCACGAAGAAGAGACCACCGATTATGTTGCCGATGGTTGCTCCGATAAGGTTGTTCGTCCACATCGTCACCCAGTTCAGGCCTTCAAGTTTCGCGGCACCGAAGGTGGCAACCTGGTCAGCACTCAGGTAGCCCTTTGTCAGGAGACCTGCAGGGATGAAGTACATGTTTGCGACACAGTGCTCAAACCCGGTGGAAACGAAGGCCATGATCGGGAACCAGATACCGACGATCTTGCCTATGGCGTCGTCAGCACAGATACCGAGCAGGATGGCCAGGTTGACAAGCCAGTTACAGGCGATACCTTTGAGCAGAAGAGACCACTGTCCCATCGTACCGGCATAGGCCACCTTACCCAGCGCGATGTTCACGGCAGTGAGACCGAAAGCGTTAGCGGTCCCGACACCCGCTGCACTGAAGTTTGTCAGCGGCCCGTTGGCCATGATGTAGGCGAACACGATCGACCCGATCAGGTTACCGATGTACACCAGGATCCATAGTTTGATCACACTTGCCCAGCTGACCCTGTGGATAAACGCTGCCATGGGAGCGAGCATCGCATCGCCGGTGAAGAGCTCCGCACCGGTCAAAACGATGATAATAAGCCCAACAGGGAAGACACCACCAAGAATCAGTTTTCCTACACCAGGACCCAGGAAATCCGCCGCACCGGTACTGCAGACCGTTGCGAGGGCGGCACCCATGGCGATGTATGCTCCTGCCATGAATCCACGCAGGATCATGTTCCATGCCGGTAGCGTGGTTTTGTACTTCCCGGCATCACCAGCTTTTGCAACGATTGCAACTGGGGGATGGAATACCATTCTTCACACACCTCTCTGAAACGTCCTACCTATGCCATCAGGTAATTCAAATGGATAGGTCTAATTGATCAGTAATTAGAGGATGCTATTAATACATTTCGAAATGATTGCCTCACTTGAGGGGTGTTATCAGAATCGGCGCTGAATTGAGATGGTTATCTCTGTCTCAAGTTAATTACCATAGTTAAACATGAAAGATCGATATACGATGTTCTGGTCGTTGTTTCTAAACGGCGTGGACTGCAGATGATTCCAGAGAGGTTTTGAAGAAGTATGCAGAAGCAGGCGCGCAGATCTGCCCTCCTTCATTCAGGGGACCATGACGGGAAATGGACGCACGGTAAAACGGCTTTCGTTCTCTGTTTGCCACTATATGCTCTGGAAAACGGGTATCAGCACCTCCTGGACCGGAGTGACGCCCGGGGTGGATGTCGGGCATCTCCGGCGATGCCTCCTCTACCGGGATGGACTGGAGGAAACGTAATCCCCTGCCCTCTGTCTCCAAGGTGCTTCCCGGATGGTGTATCTCGTGTTGACTCACCTCCATTGCGGATCTGGAAACCCTGCCGGGCTGCGAGAGCGAGACAACCTGATGAAACGATCATATCTCCGGCACTCAGTTCTCGGAAAACCGCCTCGCGGCGGTTGGGTTATAGAGCCTGGATCAACAGCGCTGCCGCGAGCGTGACCACCCCGGCTACCGATAGCGGGAGGGTGTAGTTTCGTACAACCGCCGCGAAATCGTCGCCCGTCGTTTGCTTTAGCAGCCAGAAGAAGGGATCGCTAGCGTAGGAGAACATAAACGCCCCCGCGGATACCATGAGCACCAGGGCAAACGGGTTGATCACAAGAACGGCCGGGATGGTGGCAAGGATGGTCGCGGTGACGGTGGCGGTGACCACCCTTGAACCCTGCGCTGCCTGCACCAGGGCGGCGATGACGAAGGGGAGGAGGGTTATGGGGAGATAACCCGTGACAAGCGCTGTAACGTCTGCTGAGAATGCGCTTGCGGCGATGACGCCGCCGAACGCCCCGGCACCGGCGAGGTCAAAGATGATGATCCCGGCGTTCTTTGTCCCCCGTGCAAGCGCCCGCTCCCTGACATCGCCGGGAACGCTGATGAGGGCGGCAAATAGGCCGGCAAGGAGAGCCAGGTTGACATTTGCAAGAGCGTGGAGCGAGGGGATGAGTGTGCCACATGCAAGCGCAGCCAGTATGACCAGGAACGGCAGCCAGGCGCGAGGGTGCCAGCCGGTCGTAGTTGTCTCAGGCGGCGCCGGTGGAGGAATTCCCCGGGACCGCAGGACAACAAAGAGACCGGCGAGGATGATGAAGGAGACGGGGATGGCAAGAAGGTTGAACTTCCAGGGATTGGCGGAAAAGAGCCCTGGCGTGGCCATCATGGAGTATACCACGGGGGCGGGGTAGAGGAGGACGTAGGAGATCATCCCGGCGATGCCAGCGCAGTAGAGGAGGGCCTTTGAGGCCTCCCCGTCGGTTTGGAGGTGTGATATGATTGGGGCAAGGATGAGAAACGAGGTTATGCCGCACATAAGCGGCACTGAGAGGAGGTAGCCGGCCGTTCCTGCCGTGGCAAGCGGCCGCCGAACCGCGCCGCGGATATCGGCGACTATCTCTTCTATGCGGCCGCTCTCGCGGAGGACCTGCGCTATACCGACACCGGAGAATATGACCACCCCAAGGGTTGCAAATATCCTGCCGGCCCCGCCCGTGATGGACGTAATGACCATCTCCGCCGGCAGACCGGCAAGGAGGCCAAATACGATGGATGTCCCGACGAGGGAGAGAAACGGCGGGAGGCGGTACCTGAGGGATGCAATGGTGATCAGAACAAAGGCGAGGGCAAAGGGGATAATGGTGTTCATGGGGCGTTTCCGGGTTCTCCTCTCCTGCGGCACTCTTCTTCGATCCTGGTCTCTGCGATCTCGTGGTATGCCGGGTCGATCTCAAACCCTATGTAATCCACGCCAAGCGAGATCGCTGCAACCGCCGTGCTGCCGATCCCCATGAAGGGGTCCAGGACGATCAGCCCCGGCCGGCAGCCATGGAGCCGGATGCACATCTCCGGTAGTTTTACCGGGAAGGTTGTGGGGTGGGGGAGTGAAGAACGGATGGTCGGATACGGGATGAACCAGGTGTTCCCCCGGTCGCGGAGGTCGCGTTTCGCTGCCTTCCAGCGGCCGATGTTGCTCTTGTCCTGGTAAGCCACGCCGATAGCCAGTTTGTCGATCTTCACATCGCCATTCTTTGTTAGATGAAAGATGTGCTCGTGGCACTGACTCAGGTAGCGCGGACTGTTCACCGGCTGGTAGTGGCCGACGGCGATGTCCCCGGTGATCCTGTCGTAATCGCCCACATCCTCCTTCTCGATCGCGATCGACTTGATCCAGTGGATGACGTTCTGGAGCAGAAAGTGCGGCCGGAACCTCTGGACGACGTCGAAGGGTATCCAGGGGTCCATGGGTTTACCGCCGACGTTGAGGAAGAACGAACCGTCGTCGGCAAGGACGCGCGCCGCTTCGGCGGCAACATCTCCCATCCAGTCGAGGTAGTCCTGGCGCGGTTTTCGGTCATGATACGAGTTGTAGTTCTTCCCGATGTTGTAGGGCGGCGATGTGACTATGACATCGACAGAGCCTGCAGGAAGGCGCCGCATGCCCTCGATGCAGTCCATGATATGGATTCTGTTTATGGCCAGTCCGCCGGGCTCATCCACCTCTCTCTCCCCTTCTACCACTCAGATCAACTACAGGTTTCTCTCGCCTCTGACTAAAAGGTGAGCGGGTTCGGATCTCGTAAGCCCGCGGCCATCAATCCAACGGCCTCACTGGTTTGATGGCAACTTTCAGCGACTACGTAGAATCCCTCCCTCATCCCCTCACTCTGCATAATTTATACATAACGTCTTGACTAATTACGCATAATTGAGCCAGGGCGGTATTCGGTTGACTCCAGCTCTCAAATTGAATTTCAATCGCAGAAGCGAGATCCGAGAGGGTGGAGAAATAAGTCCTGGAAAGTGGTTGCATTGAAAGTCTCACTTAACCGGTGCACCAAGCGACCAGTTCCAATCGCCACTGCCCCGAAGACACTGATATGGAATCGCGTGGGTTCCTGCAATACCACTGGACCCCTCTCCTCTGGAGGTATCCACATGGTGCACCGCGACCCATGCTGCGGAAAGTGGCACTCATCCAACCTCCAGATCTCGAGAGTCTCGTCCTTCTCCAGTTCTGCAAGTTTTTTTAAACGCCTCTTGAGCGACCGGGTCACCTCGTGAGATAACTGGTCGGGGTTTTCGCTGTCGGAATCCCAGTTGATGGAAGAGGCGCTGGGCCTGTCTAATCCCGAGTGTGATCTGGTATCTCTCCTTCAGGTGATGGCTCAGGAGCTTCCCGTCCCACAGGTTCTGCGAATATCCTAAATCTCGGGGATTCTTCCGAAGGTCATGGTCAATCTGGTCCTTTACTGCGTCCGAGATTCGGGACGGTCTTCCCGGACGACTGTCATCGTGCAGCCCTTCCACACCACGGGTATTGTATGTATTTACCCAGTTCTCGATAGTTGTAGGGGAGTGCCCCAGGATCTCTGCTACCTCGTAACAATCGTAACCCTTCGCTACGAGAAGAACTCCATGTAACCGGGGAAGCGTACCGTGCGTCTTCCGATCGACCGATCTGCTGCTGGATCACCCGGACTGCTGATGCGGCGTCCTTCACCATGAGTTTTCGCAATTGTATCCCCGTATTCTGGATGTGATGTGATAGACTATATTAATATACTGTAGGAATTATGACGCTACGTAGCATAAGACGGTGAAAGAGGGTGCGATATGCAAAGGAGAGTCGGACGAGGTCTTTGATCTGTTCCTGCCCGGATGCTGTGACCCTGCTGTGGATCATTTTATTCCGTGCTTTTATTGCCTTCCTCTCCAGTGTTGTCACTGGCGGTGAGAGGCGTTTGTGAGGCAACGAAATGTTTCTTTTCGGCGGTCTGTTGAATGAGATGAGTGAGGGACGAGAACCGGGTCGGTGGAGGAGGAGACATAAGAGATATGTGGAAATGAGCCTCCGCACCGGCGAGGGAGAGCATTCAGCCTGCTCTCCCATGCAAACGTTATTAGGGGACAGGTGCCATCTATGGACAAGGGAGTTTTCGGGATGAGAACAGCGGAGCGGGACGTCCGGCACGCACTTGAGCGGCTTAAGACCGTCGAGGGATTCGATAAGGTCCGCTTCATCATCCTCTACGGCTCCGTCGCCGAAGGGCGAGCGAGAGCAACGTCTGATGTCGATCTCGCCGTCTACTACGATGGGAACCATGAGGAGGCCGCCAGGTTCCGGTTTGCGGCTCTCTCCGAACTTGCAGACGACCGCTACGACATCCAGATCTTTTCCCATCTGCCGCTCTACGTCCGGACGGAGGTCCTCCGCGGACGGGTCGTCTACTGCACCGACGAGCGTTTCCTCTACGACGTCGCGTATCGGACGATCCGGGAGTTCGACGACTGTGAACTACCCCGCCCTTCAGGGCGGGGCTTCCTGCTTCATGGCCAACACTTGCACCACAGAGATGTGATGTAGAGGTCTTGGCTCCACAGGCTCAAAGGGCTGTTCCATCCCCACGCGGTGGATATTTACCGCAGCATTGTAATCTCTATCGGCAACAAACCCACAGTATGGGCATTCGTGGACTCTCTCGGAGAGCGTCTTTTTCACGATGCTTCCGCAGTTCGAACACATCTGTGTCGTGTCGCGGGGATCGACTTTGACGAGTTCCGTACCAGCACTTTCAGCCTTGTACGAGAGGTAAGAATAAAATCGTCCCCACGACGCACTGTGGATACTTCTCCGGAGCCCGCGAGATTTGCCGTTCTCTTTCAAATACTTGATATTCAGGTCTTCAACACAGATCGTCGCATAGGTGTCAACATAATGACGGGAGAGTTTGTGCAGGAAATCGTTCTTCTGGTTGGTGACATGATCATAGACCTTCTCCAGTTTCCTTTTTGCCTTCTTCCAGTTTTTCGAGAACCGTTGTTTCCGGGCAAGACTCCGCTGGATCTTCTTGATCCTGCCCAGAGAATGTTCATAGAACCTGGGGTTCTCGATCACTGCACCGTCACTATCGACCGCAAACGAGTTCAGACCGACATCGATACCGACAGACTGCCCTTCACGCTTTGACTTGTAGACCTCCTGCTCTGTCTGAATGATCACATACCATCTATCGCCGGAACGGGTGATCAGGACACCCTTCACCTTCCCGGTGTAGGGTCGGTGCATGTTGAACGGAATCGTTCCGATCTTCGAGAACGTAATCGAACTATGCTCGCGATCGATCTTGAAACCCGACTGATTATAATTGATCGTCCGGTACCGGGCTGCACTCTTGAATCGGAGTTTGCCGATCTTCCGTCCTCTCTTCTTTGTCTGCGAGAGTGCAGCGATGTTGCTCCAGAGGGTATAGTTGACCATCTGGAGCACTTTAGAGTATACGTCCTTGAGTGCAGGATTCTCCTCTTTCAGCGTGACGATCCGCGCCTGCGTTCCCCGCATCGTCGGAGAGATTCCATTCTCTCGTGCCGTGTTGCATTCTTCGAGAAGTTTGTTGTAGAGCCACCTACAGGTATCAAGTGCAGTGTTCAGCCGTGTTTCCACGGTTGCGTCTGGATACGCTCGGTACTTGTAGGAAACGATCATTTACTTCTCCATCTGCGAGTCAACATACTCTTTCAGCGCATCGAGGCTTACCTGTCCTGATGTTGCAAGGAAATACGACGGAGACCAGAAGGAATCTCCCCCTGGCAAATTTTTCGTTGCAGGGAACTCCTGCCGTAATCTCCGTGCCGATACTCCCTTGATCACGTTGACAACATTGACGAGGTTGGTTTTCGGAGTCGCCTTGAAGAGAAGATGATAGTGATCTTCCGCAGGTTCGTGAGCAACAACGTCTATACCCAATTCGTCCGATAGGTTCCACACGATATCTTTCAGACGCTCTCGAATATCGTCAGAATACAACGCTTTCCGGCGATATTTCACTACTATCACCAGATGATAGTAGAGAGCAAAGACCGAATGTGCAGACCTATCAAGTTTATGCTTCATGTTGGGTATACCATATTATGATACCCAAGATGATATATCTATCGCAGGAAGGAAGGGCGGCTCCGCTTTCATCCCCATCGTGAACGGTGGGGACTTCCCGCTCCGCCCCCTTCACCCCCACAAGTTAAACATAGACTCTACGATTACATCGGGAAGGAGGTGATGACGTGACGGAGGGGATCAGGGACACGGTCATCCGCATCAAACTTCAGGAGATGGGCGAGAGCGTCGATATGGTCAGGGAGCACCTTCCCGATTCAATCGAGTCGTTCGGACGGCTCGGCATCATAAAGGATGGCATCTATAAGCGTATCGAGTATGCCATCGTGAACGCAGACCTCCGCCTCGGCGTCCCGGCTACCGACGAGGATATACTCGAGAACCTCGTGCGCCACGGAGTATTCGGCCCTGAGATGCGGCAGAGCCTGAAGGCGATGAAGGGGTTCCGGAATATCGTCGTCCACCGCTATGGAGCAATCGATGACGCCCTTGCCTTCTCGATATTGACGGAGCGCATCGGGGATTTCGCTCTTTTCCGGCAGGAGGTTGAAAGGTTCCTGCAGTCGCCGGAGGCACGGGGCTCTACCTGAACTCCGGCAATAGTTTCTACGCCGGATGTTCATACCCTCAAACCCCCCGCAGATGGTGTTGTTTGTGAGGGGCCGGCTCCCGGGCAACGAAGAGAGAGCCCCGGGGGCAGAAGCCCCAGAAACAGTTATTCCTGCCCCTCTCCCCTGTTCAGGAGCACCATGCTCGTGAAGATGCCGGATAAGACAACCTGCATCCCGGCGAGGAAGAGCGGGCCGAGGAGGTTTGGGATCTCGAGGAAGTTGCAGGTGTCACCCGCATCCCGCTCACTCTGCACAATTTGAATCCTCCACCTCATCTCCCACCCTCACAGAGGGGCAGCACCTCGAACCTTGAGAGCAGATGGTGGCAGATACTGCAAAACAGAAGACATCTCCCGCTCTTCATGCCCCTTGTATCTCGGGGAGGCAGGCCGGGGCGCAACCCCATGAACTTTTACCCCCTCTCCCCATCAGCGCCTCCCCAAAGGGGGTGATTCCCCATCGATATAGTCTCCATGAAGCGGGCAGTCTCGTTGCGGTCTCATCTAACACCCCACAGAAATCCTGTTTCTGCCCGTGGCACGGCCTCCAGGGAGAATCGCCCCGTTTTACAACTTATCTTTCAGCCACGACCTGTTTAGAGCCGGTGATCTGCAAACCCCGGACCTACCCCTCATCTCCCGCCCGTTCAACAAGCGCGTGCGCTGCAGCAGCAGCCTCCCGGATGATCTCCTCCTCTCCCGGCACCTCCCGCTCGTGCATCAGGATCCTCCCCTGGCAGAGGACTGTCCTGACCGCTCCGCCGTTGCAGGCATAGACGATGTTTGAGTCGGCGTGGAATAGCGGTGTGTTGCAGACTGCCCGTGTATCCAGGAGGGCGATATCAGCCGGAGCGCCGACTGCAAGCGTCCCGGGCCCGGTGCCGAGCGCGCGGGCGCCCCCTGCGGTCGCCATCGTGAAGACCTCGCCTGCGGGGAGGAGGGTCGGGGAGTTCCAGGCGAACTTCTGCAGCAGTGCTGCAAACTTCATCTCCTCAAATAGATCCAGGTTGTTGTTTGAGGAGCAGCCGTCTGTCCCCAGGGTGAGACCCGCCCCATACTGCTTGAGCCAGTGGCACGGCATCGCCCGGTTTACGGCAAGTTTCATGTTGCTTGCCGGGTTGTGGGAGGCGTGGACGCCGCGCTGCCCGAGTAGACGGCACTCAGACTCGTCAAGCCAGCAGCAGTGCGCGGCGACGGTGCGGGTGGTGAGACAACCGCAATCGTCGAGGAGATGCGCCGGGCGCTTTCCATACTGCGCCAGGCAGTCGGTGACCTCCTTCCCGGTCTCGGAGAGGTGGACGTGGATACCGATATTCTGCTCTTTTGCAAACCCGGCGCACCAGGAGAGACCCGCGAGAGAGACGGTGTAGACGGAGTGGGGGCCGACGGCCGCCCGGATACGTGGGTTGTTGAGCGAGGCGATGCGGCGGACAAGTGCCTCCGTCGCCCTGATCTCGGTCTCGCGTTTATCCTCCATACCGAGATCGATGAACCCGTAGGCGAGCGTTGCCTTCAGCCCCATCTCATCGACCGCCGCTGCGGCCCGGTCCATGAAGAAGTACATGTCGTTGAACGCGACGGTGCCGCTCCTGATCATCTCCAGGCAGGCGAGTCTCGTCCCCGCGTATACGTCGTCGCCGGAGAGGTGGGCCTCGAGCGGCCAGATCTTCTGCGAGAGCCAGTCCTGGAGCAGCATATCGTCCGCATACCCTCGCAGCAGACTCATGGCGGCGTGGGTGTGGGTGTTGACCAGTCCGGGTATTGCGAGCCTCTCAGAACCGTCGATTATGATATCGGCATCGATCGCGCCTCTTGCGTCATCCCCGATCGCGACTATGGTGCCGGTCTCGTCGATCGCTATATCAGCGGTCGATCCATCGATGGTGGTGACCCCGGCGATCAGGATCGAACCACGTGCGGAAAAGGTATCGTTCATGCAAGTTGCTCCACAATCTTCTCAAGGATCCTCTCTGTCCTCCGGGCGTTCGCCCTGGAGACTGCAAGGATATGCTCATAGGTCAGGGTCTCTCCACCAAGACCGTTTGCATAGTTATCCACGGTGCAGATGGCGGCAAACCGCATCCCGAGTTCCAGGGCAAGCGTCGCTTCACTTGCAACGGTCATCCCGACGAGATCCGCCACACCTGCGAGAGCCCGTACCTCGGCGACGGTCTCTATCCTGGGCCCGCGAGTCTGGGCGTAGACCCCGCCGACCCTGGCCTCCGGCACCAGGTCGCCAAGGGTGCGAACGAGGTCTGCGTCGAGTTCCGGCCGGATGTGTTCGATGGTGAAGTCGTATATGGACGGGATCTCGGTGACGCTGATGTAGTCTGTCGGGATGGCGATCGAACCGGGCTCGATCTCGTGCTTCAGCGACCCTGATGAACCGAACGCGACGATCTCATCCACCCCCAGAACCGCAAGAGCGGCGAGGCAGGCGCGGTAGTTGATCCGGTGCGGCGGAAGGTTGTGCTGGTGGCGCATCAGCAGCGCAAACTCTTCTCCGGTGTGCACCTCCGCCTTCCCGTAAGGAGTGGCGACGTCTCTCTTCTCAAGCGCCGGCAGGTCGGCGAAGAGCAGGCTGGTGCCCCCGATTATCCCGAGCATCAGAACCGCTCCAGGTCGGCCGGCGTTGCGGCATTCGTTTCTCCATCAGACATACTCTCTACAAGGGTGGACTTCCCGGCTGAAAAAGGCTCACCATACGATGCCCCGGGGTCGGTAAAGATTTACATCCCCCTGCGTCAACCGGAATACTTATGGGCTGGTTTGAGGTGGTCGGCGAGGATGCGATCAGGAACGGCGAGTGCACAGATGTCTACTTCAAGCGAGTGGTGGAGGTCATGGAGCGGGACGGCGTCAACCCGCAGGTCACGATGGAGGTGACTGCTGCATCGCTCCCGGATCCCTGGGCGGTCTTCTGCGGTCTGGATGATGTAATCAAACTTCTCGAGGGTCTCCCGGTGGACGTGGATGCGATGCCGGAGGGCACGATCTTCTGCCCGAACGAGCCGGTACTCCGGATCTCCGGGCGCTACAGGGACTTCGCGGTCTACGAGACCGCAATCCTGGGTTTTCTCTGCCACGCGTCGGGGGTGGCGACGGCTGCCGCCCACATGAAGGTGGCTGCGGCGGGGCGGCCGGTATACTCGTTTGGCTCGCGCCGGCAGCACCCGGCGATCGCGGCAATGATCGAGCGGGCGGCCTGGATCGGCGGGGTGGACGGCGTGAGCAACACCGCTGCGCCGGAGGGGATCCCCCTTGCCGGGACGATGCCGCACGCGTTTGTGATGTGTTACCCGACGCCGGAGGACGCCTGGCTTGCGTTTGCACATAGTGCGGGCCCTGATGTGCCGCGGGTGATGCTTGCAGACACCTTCTCTGATGAGAAGGATGAGGCTGTCAGGGCGGCGGCCTGCGGGGCGGAGGCTGTCCGGCTTGACACGCCACGGTCTCGCCGGGGTGATCTGAGGGCGATAGTTGAGGAGGTGCGCTGGGAACTGGATATACACGGATACCCGGAGGTGAAGATCTTCCTTTCCGGCGGCCTGACCCGTGCGGATGTCGCAGCCTGCCACAACGTTGCTGACGCCTTCGGTATCGGCGGCGCGATCGCAAACGCTCCGGTGATAGATTTTGCCCTGGATATTGTGGAACTCAAGGGCCGGGCGTTTGCAAAGCGGGGGAAGCGGAGCGGCGTGAAACAGGTCTACGAACTTCCCGGCGGCCATCGCCTGACGCTCCCGGCCCAGACCCCAGCACCGAAAGATGCGGTGCCGCTCCTCGTGCCGTCTGTCAGGAACGGTGCGCCCGTCGTGCGCCCGAGGATGGAGGATGCGCGGGAACGGGTTCTCTCCCGGCTCAGGGCTCCTGCCGGGAGAGGATAGCGCGGCAATCTGCCCGAACCCTTATTATGTGATCGGGGCCAACGTTATAGGGTAACAGGGGCCGATAGATCAGGGGGAGATCGCTACCTTGGCATGGTAGAGGCCGCGGGTTCAAATCCCGCTCGGTCCATCTTGTTTTGGCGATATCACGTTGCGAGCGGGCTTATTTTATACAATACGGCCATGCCCCTGCTCAATAAGCACATCGGGGGCAGTTTATGCTGTATTTTAGACACCTTGTGAACTGCCCCACCCTGAAGGCTCTGGGTCTTCCCGCAGGATAAATATAACCTGTTTTTGGCAAGGCGCTGAAAAGAGCCCCTCACCCGGTCCGCGTATCCAGCCACCTGCCGAGGAACTTCCTGATCAGAAGACTGGCGTTCCCCTCCCCAAAGAGGTTCTTCTGCCGCGCCAGCGGTGAAAAATGCCGAACAGCATCGAGAATCCGATCCCGCTGCGCACCGACAAGCACGTTCCATCCGCTCTCGACCGTCTCGACCCATTCGGTATTCTCACGGAGGGTGATGCAGGGCACACCGAGCAGGTAGGCCTCCTTCTGGATGCCGCCGGAGTCGGTCAGGATCTTCTCCGCATGCGCCATCAGCCTGATCATATCAAGGTAACCGAGCGGTTCGGTCAGGATGACGTTACCGGGTATCTTCCCGAGAAGACCGTATCCATCCAGGAACTTCCGCGTCCGGGGGTGGACCGGGAAGACGACAGGTCGCCCGGCCTCCCCCAGGGCGCCCAGTATGGCAGCCATACTCTCACGGCTGTCGGTGTTTGACGGCCGGTGGACGGTGACCGCCAGGTAGTCGCCCGGTTCAACACCCACGTCCTCCAGGATCCGGGAACGTTCTTCCGCGATACCGCGGTTATAGTTCATAGCATCGACCATGACGTCCCCCACCAGGAAGACACCATTCCTGATCCCCTCGGCCGCAAGGTTAGAGACCGCCGTCTCCGTCGGGCAGAAGAGGATCTCCGAGCAGTGGTCGGTGAGCACCCGGTTCACCTCCTCGGGCATCCGGCGGTCGAAACTCCTGAGCCCGGCCTCCACGTGCGCCACAGGTATATTGAGTTTTGCTGCCGCAAGCGCTCCTGCAAGTGTGGAGTTTGTGTCACCGTAGACCAGGACCACATCCGGCCTCTCTCCATCCAGGACGTCCTCGATCGCCGCAAGCATCGCCCCCGTCTGGTGGCCGTGCGTCCCCGATCCTATCCCCAGGTTGTAGTCGGGTTTCGGGATGCCGAGTTCCTCGAAGAAGACCCCCGACATCCCGTGGTCGTAGTGCTGCCCGGTATGGATGAGAACCTCCCGATCTTCTCTCCGGAGTTCACGGGAGACCGGTGCAGACTTTATGAACTGCGGCCTGGCGCCGACGATCGATGCGACCTTCATGGACTACCGCCGGATCGGATGGCTGTTCTTATCGCCCCGGCCGATGCCCTTGTAGATGAACCCGGCCTCGATGAACGCGTCGGGGTCGATGACGTTCCTGCCGTCCACGACCACCGGGTGCTCGCTGCCGGAGAGTTCCGCTGCCCGTGCAGGTTCAAGGGAGAAATACTGCCTATGACCGGTGAAGATCGTGATCACATCCGCACCCGCCAGGGTTGCATCAATGTCGTGTGAGACCTCGATCCCCGGGTACTCATCCACATACGGGTCGTGGACGCGGACGTCTGCACCCGCCTCTTTCATCGCCTCAAGGTATGGCTCTGCCGGGGTGTTTCGGGTATCATCGGAGTTCTGGATGAACGCCCACCCGAGGAGCGCCACCTTCGCGCCCTCCGCCGACTTACCGGCGCGTTTGAGCCCCTCGATCGTCAGGTGCACCATGTGCTTTGGCATGAACTCGTTTATCCTGCGCGCGGCACCAAAGATCGATTCCGTCCCGTGCGGATACCACAGGTCGCCGCCGAGGAGGACGGCGCCACGCTCAAGGTGCCAGGTATCTTTTGTCAGACAGTGGCCGCCGACACCCGCACCCGGCCAGAGGACCGCGCGTGTGATACCCTCACCCTTGAGCGAGTCGATCCCCCTCCGAACATCGTAGACGTTGACGCCCATCGCCTCACAGTGGAGGGCAAGCTGGTTGACGGCGGCTATCTGGAGGTCGCGGAAGGCGTTCTCGGCGGTCTTTGTCACCTCGGCCGCGGTCGCTGTCATGGGGATTATCCTGCCGGTTGTAAGGACCGGCCAGTAGAGTTCAACCGCCCGCGCTGTGCTCACATCGTCTATCCCGCCGACAATCCGGTCGTGTTCGCGGATGTTCCTGATCAGCCGTCCGACCATCACCCGTTCAGGAGCATGAGCAAGCGCGAAATCCTCGCCGGCGGCCAGACCCGACTCCTTCTCCAGGATCTCGCGGGCCATCCCGGCGGTTGTGCCGGGGGTGACGGTCGACTCGAGCACCACAAGCGCTCCTTTTGTAAGATGCCTTCCCACCTGCCGGAGCCCCTCGGAGAGCGCCGAAAAGTCCGGGATCAGGTCTTTCGGGTTCTTGAACGGGGTCTGGATGGCGAGCGTCACCGCATCGCACTCCGCGATCCGGGAGAAGTCCGATGTGCACCGGAACTTTCCCGCATCGAGGACCTTCACGAGCAGTTCTTCCAGACCCGGCTCCTCGCCGCGAAGCGGGGACTCGCCACGGTTGAGCATGTCAATCTTGTAGCCGGAAGACCGCGAATCGCGCTGGAAACCATAGACAAACTCAAACTCTGGCGCGTCGGCGAAAAGCACCGCGGCCGGTATGCCGACATACCCCATCCCGACCACGCCTATCTTTCTGATCGGGCCCCGGGCATTGATGATTGACTCCAACCTGCTGCTCATATAAAAACCATCCTTATACCGCAAAGCATTGGCTGATCTCTTCACAGATCTCCATGTTAAGCAGCGCCTGCTCCGGGGTGACCGGGAACTCCCGTCCCCTCGCAACACACTCGATAAACGTCGAGAGCTCGAGTTTCAGGGGTTCCTGTTTGTTCACGAGCACCTTCTCTATGATGTTCTCCTGGACATAGCGCTCGTCCTCGACGGCATACTGCCCGGGTTTGCGGTGGATGTAGACCTCCTGTGCCATGAAGTCGCCCTCGATGGTAAACTCTTCCTCCTCGATGTAGACCATCCTGATCTTCTTTGAGGACTTCCTGCTCGCGGAGAGGTAGACCGGTGTTTCATTAAAGGAGAAGAGGGCGCTGCATACGTCCTGGTTGCCGCTCCCGGCCAGCCGGTATGAGCCCTCCGGGAGGAGGACGTTTCGCATGATATCGATATCGTGGATCATCAGGTCCTCAACCACCGATGACCCGCTCACGCGGGAGGAGGCAGGGTTGTGCCGTTTCATCTCGACGTAGAGCGGCTCGCGGACAATCTTCTTGATCTCGGGGACGATCGGGTTGAAACGCTCGATATGCCCAACACCGACGACAAGGTCTTCGGGTATCATCCCGATGAGCTGCCGGCTCTCCTCTGCCGTCGCGCAGATGGGTTTCTCGATCAGAAACGGCACCCCTGCATCGAGCGCCTGCCCTGCCACAGAGAGATGGAATGGTGTAGGGACGCAGATGCTCACGGCGTCCACATTTGCAAGCAGGTCTTCAACGCCGGTTGAGACGGTTGCCCCGAATGCGTCAGCAAGGTCGCGTGCAGCCTTCCCGTTGATGTCATATAGGTAGAGCGAGTCCACCGCCTTCAGTTCTGAGTATACGCGGGCATGGTTCCTGCCCATCATTCCAACACCGATTACACCTGCGTCCAATCTTTCACCGCCGGCAGCATGAGTTTGCTCTGAGTATTTGAGCGTCGTAAGGTATTACTATACCGTTTGTGTTCGCTCTGATATGAATGATAGGCCGAGGACAACCATGTGGATGCGGCAGACCCGCGCCCCTCGCTCAGGTTCGGTTCAAAAGAGATATGCTTTTTTAAGCCAAACCCGTCTTGTGTTTCGCCCCTCCGCTTACGTCGGCCGCGTCATGCGCATCGACCCCGTGAGGCGCCAGAGCGTGATAAGTCTTGGCTCAACGCTCGCGCTGACCGCGATCGGGTTCCTCTCCACTATGTTCTTTGCACATACCGTGGGTCCCGCCATACTTGGTGCTTACTTCCTCTTCGTCGCCTACTACAGCGTCTTCAACCTGATCGGGGACGGGGGGTTCGGGGGTGCCGCGGTCAAACGGATCAGCGAGGGTGTGGACCAGAACGCATACTTCACCGCGTTTGTATTCCTCCGGGTGATGCTGCTCGTTGCCTCGGTGGGTCTCCTCCTTCTGCTGCGCCCGCTCCTCGTCGATCTCACCGCATCAGGGGCCTTTCCCTGGCTTCTTGCTGCACTGGTCGTCAGCGTCTTTACCAATGTTGCAGCAAATGGCGTATATGGGACCGGGAAGGTCGGCATCAACCAGATCGGTAACCTGATCGACACCCTGGTCAGGATAATCATCCAGGTCATTGCGGTCATCCTGGGTTACGGGATTGCAGGCCTTGCCGGCGGGTTTGTCGCCGGGCTCATCGCCTACGGTCTCTTCACCTTCCGGTTCCTGGACCTCTCGCCTGCACCGTTCGGGCTGCCGCATCTCCGCAGCCTCTTCTCCTTCTCGGTCTGGACGTTCCTCAGTTCGAGCGGCTACCTTGTCTTCTCGTATGCGGATACGATCATGATCGGCTACTTCATGACCGACGTCGATGTAGGGATATACCGTGTGGCGCTCCAGTTAACCTCGATCGCGACTTTTGTCACGCTTGCACTCCATACCACACTCTTCCCGAAGATCAGTTACTGGGGAAAACAGGGAGAACTATCTCAGGTGGAGCACGCCATCGCCAGGGGGTTCACATACTCGCTCCTGCTCGCGGTTCCGGTGGTCTTTGGCGGCTGGCTCCTCGGTGAACGGCTCCTCTACTTCTTCTACGGGGCGGCGTTCTCGGTCGGGGCGGGCGCTCTCGCCATACTCCTGCCCGTCCAGATAGCCCATGTCTTTATGTTCCTCCAGACGATGTCCCTCAACGCCCTCAACCGGCCGCAGGACTCGTTCCGGGTGACGGCTATCGCTGTCTGTGCAAACATCCTCCTGAACATGACCCTCATCCCGTTATACGGCATCACCGGGGCTGCGATGGCGACGCTCATCACCATGGTGCTGAACGCGACCCTTGCCGGCCGCAGCCTCTCAAGGTGCATCCGCGTGCGGGTGGAGTCCCGGCCGGTGGCAAAGATCATCCTTGCCGCTCTTGTCATGAGCGCTGCTGTTGCGGCGTTTTCATATATCATCCCCCTCAGAAACGTCTTCGTCCTTCTGGGCGCGATCGCACTCGGCGGGCTTGCGTATATGCTGGTTCTCCTCAAACTCGACCGCGGCATCCGTGACGACCTGAAAGACCTTGCAGAAGGTCTTGGCATCCCCTGGCCGGGGATGCTCTGAGGCGCAAAGAAAATAGAATGACCACCTGCTCTGCCACGCTGCTTTCAAAGGAGGAGTGGCTAAACCAGTATTCTGGCAGCCTGTGGCCGTGAACCATCCCGTCCTGAAGGGTGGGGTCTTCCCGCTCCGCCCTCCTTCTCACCCTTCCCCGTCTCACCCGGGTAAAATACATCAGAGCGCGGGTTTGGTCCTCAGCGCCTCGACCAGGAGGTTGATAGCCGCCTCGATATCACCTATGTCCACCACCTCGACCGGGGAGTGGATGTAGCGCGCGGCAATAGAGAGCGGGACGCTCGGGATACCTCCGCGCTCAAGATGGATTATCGTCGCATCGGTGTTTCCGCCTGTTCCCACCTCGACCTGGCATGGGATCTTCTTCCTCTCCGCCGTCTCACGCAGCCAGGCAACCATCCTGGGGTCGGATATGAGTCCGCGCCCGCTCGCGTTGACGATGCTCACGACAGGCCCCCTGCCCATCTCAACGCTTGCATCCTTCTTCTCGATCCCGGGATGATCGCCGGGGATGGTGACATCGGTTGCGATGGCACAGTCGGGATTCAGGGAGTATGCGCTCACCTTCGCCCCCTTGAGTCCCACCTCCTCCTGGACGGTGAAGACGGCGTAGACGGTGTGGGGCGACTCCATCCGCTGCAGCGCCCGTATGAGCATCGCAACACCAACCCGGTTGTCGAGCGCTTTTCCGGTGACGCGGTTGCCGGCAAGGTCCGTGAACTCACGGTCGATGGTGATGGGGGTGCCGATCTCGATCCCGAGGCTCTTTACCTCATCCTCGCTTGCAGCACCCACATCGACAAACATATCCTCGATCTTGATCTCCTTCTTGCGCTCCTCCTCTTTCAGCATGTGCGGCGGTTTCGCGCCGAGAACACCCATGACCGGGCCGTTTTTGCCGTGCAGGATCACCCGCTGCGTGTAGAGCACCGGCCCGAACCATCCCCCGATCGGGACGACCCTGATGAAACCCTTCTCATCGATATACTGGACCATCAGCCCTATCTCGTCCATGTGGGCGGCAAGCATGATCGAGAAGTCATCGCCGCGCTTAACAGCGATCAGGTTGCCCATACTGTCCTCCCGGATCTCGTCGACCGAACCGGCAACCTCAGCCCTTATGATATCCCTGATGCTCCCCTCACAGCCCGAGACGCCATGGGCGTCGGACAACTTCCGCAACAACTCTTTTACCATTCTTCGCTCACCTCATCAACTCCCCCAGACGCGCGATCGCCCTGGTGAGGTTCTGTCTCGATGTCGCGTAACTGATACGCGCGTAATCTGGCGCCCTGGAACCAAAAGCATCACCCGGCACGATTATGACACCGTTTGCAATGGCCTTCTGTATCAGGTTCTGCCCCATAGGAACAAACATATAGAACGCACCCTCGGGTCGCGGGAAATCAAACCCGAGCCCGGTGAGCCCCTCGTAGAGCAGGTCGCGCCGCGCACGATACTCCTCCCGCATCCGTGCAACAGGCGTCTGGTCGCCTGTGTATGCGGCGACCGCGGCATACTGCGATATTGATGTCGCGCACGCCTGAGCATACTGGTGCACCTTGAGCAACTGCGGGATGTAGTCTTCTGAGGGGGCTGCCAGGTAGCCTACCCTCCAGCCGGTCATGGCGTAGGTCTTGCTTGCGGCGTTGACGGTGATGACATCGTCACCAAAACGGGCCGCGCTGACGTGTTTCTTCTCGTAAACGAAGTGTTCGTAGACCTCGTCCGAGACGACGGTAACCCCGCGGTCGTTTGCATACTCCACAAGGGCGCGGATAGACTCCTCGCTCTCGACAGCACCCGTCGGGTTTCCCGGCGAGTTCAGGACAAGGAGCCGGGCCCCGTCCATCAGTTCTTTCGCCTGTTCAACGTCCACATGAAGGTTCGAGTCGAGTGGAACACCAACGGGGCGCCCGCCGGCGATGACCGCAAGGGCAGCGTAGGAGAGGAAACCCGGGTCAGGGACCAGGACACGGTCGCCCGGGTTTACAAGCGCCTCCATGACCAGGTGGAGCGCCTCGCTCCCTCCTGCCGTGACCAGGATCTGCTCCGGCAGGTATGTTAGATTGTTCTCGCGTGCAAACTTCCCGCAGATCGCCTCCCGGAGTTCCGGAATCCCTGCGTTCGGCGTGTAACCCGTTCTACCCTCTCTTATGGCGGCGATTGCTGCCATCTTGATATGGTCGGGCGTGTCAAAGTCCGGCTGCCCGATGCCAAGGTTGATCGCGTCCTGTCCACCGGCATCAAAGAGCCTGCGGATCCCGGACATCTCTACCCCCAGCACCCGGTCGGCATACCTGTGTTCTTTCATACACTTACCTCACTCAATGTTTGCGTGCCGGCACTGGAGATCCTCCGGCCGGCAGCTCATGATCTCCATCAATCTGGAGATGATCGCGTCTGCAAAGACCATGGCAGCCGTCTCAAAGATGGTGCCAAGCGGCGCAAACGATCTATGCTCCCCCATCATCTGCCGGATCTCGAACTCTGCAGACTCGTCAGCCACCTTGTCGCGCTGGCTCTCGATGATGACGACACAATCAGCGATTCGGGCGATTCGTGAGTCTCTCTTTGAGGTGATGAGGCAGAGCCTTCCGCCGATCCCCTTTGCAGTCTCAGCGATATCCGCAATCGTCCTGGTCGCGCCAGACCCCGAGAAGACGATGATGAGATCTCCCGGCTTCATGGCCGGTGTCACCGTCTCCCCGACGACATACGCCGTGAACCCGAGGTGCATCAGGCGCATGGCAAACGCTTTTGCCACGAGCCCTGAACGGCCGGCGCCCATGGTATAGACACGGTTTGCGTTCAGGATCTCAGAGATCAACGCCTCGATCTCCTCATCGGAGATCTCGTCTGCGGTGGTTATGATCCTGGCCGCCATCAACCGCATCATCTTCTTAACCGGGTGATCAGTCATACTAACTCCGGAGTTAAGTTTAAGCGAATCATACATTAGAATATCCCGGTCACTCTGGA
This sequence comes from Methanoculleus receptaculi, assembly GCF_033472595.1. Taxonomy (NCBI): domain Archaea; kingdom Methanobacteriati; phylum Methanobacteriota; class Methanomicrobia; order Methanomicrobiales; family Methanomicrobiaceae; genus Methanoculleus; species Methanoculleus receptaculi. The sequence goes on from NZ_CP137642.1 coordinate 1,472,026, forward strand.
GCGGAAAGGATCAGGATGTTACGCACGGGTTTGATTGAACCGCCGCGGTATCCACCTGGAACTCGACCATCACTGGAGTTGCCCGCCACGGATGTTAACCCTATCGGATCCCCCTGATGATGCAGTTTGACGGTTTCAGGGAGGCGCGATCCACAACCCGGCAGGGGAGGGGTGATGATCTGTCAAAGGCATCAGTATTTATACCACCGCCCCTTCTCATCGAATTCCCCCTGCAACTCCTGCAACCGCGCCGCACCAGAGGCGCGGTTGCTGAAAAAACTCGCCTTGTATGTGTAGTGGAACGCCGAAAAAATGAAGATCACAACGGCATAGACGATTGCAGTTATCCATACCCCCTCTGTCCCGATGAGGGCCAGGAGGTCCTCCGGCATCAGCGTCTGAAGTTCTGCCGGGCTCATGCTGACGAGCGGTTCAAGTTTGTCCACGAGGAGGGCCGACCAGGCAAAGAGGGCCAGAAAACCGAGAACGACCAGAACGAGTATGTTTATCAGGTAGAAGGCCAGGACGCCCCAGAGGTTGTTCATGACGAACTCAACGCTCCTCCGGATCGACTCAAAGACCTTCGTCCCCTCAAAGACCGCTGCGGTGTCGTAGAAGAACGTGAAGAAAGCAATCGAGAGAGCCACGCCGAGGATGAGTGCAGCCATGTTTGCCGCGATGCCCCCACCGATAAGCGCGAGCGGGATCGCAAGCAGAAAGACCGTCAGCATGATGGCAAAGTAGATCACAAACGATGGCAGGAGTATACGGAAGTAGCAGTGCTTCCCCGATCGCACAAACTCTGAGCCTGAGAAATTCTTCTCCTTGATCACACCGTAAACCCCGCCGGCAACGAATGGCATCACGAGAACCTGCAGGAGCAGCAGCGGTTGCGCATAGAACGTCCCGACCTCGAGCGGAACGACAAGATCGAGGACGGCGAGAACGCCCATGACAAGACCGATCAACCAGAGGATGGGGTGCCGCCGGAGCAGGCCGGCGGCATCGGTGACCGATTTGAGCGCCATGTTCACCGATTCCTTGGCATGGCAACGATCTCGCGCACCTGCAGATCGAAGAAAGATGCGGTGTGTGCAGGGCGGATGACACAGACTGTATCAGCACCGCTGGCGGTGCCGCCTGCCGCGACCACCTCTTCATCGACGCCGACCACACCCTGGTCGGCCGCGATAAGAACGCACTCAACCGCGACCTTCAGGCCGACCGCGAGAATGCGCCGCAGCGCCTCGGCGATCGCCTCGGTGCGGGAAGATCCCCCAAGCCGCTGTGAACGTGATATGGCGCGTTCAAGCCCGGAGAGAGCATGCGTTCCGGTGACGATCTTAACACCGTCCGCACGGAGAGCCGCGGCAGCCTCAGGTGAGAACTCCCACTCACCGGATTTTGAGAAACCGACCACATGGGTGACAACGATGAGTTCAAGACCCGTTCCCTTCATGGCATCCCGGAAGAGAAGCGCTGTGCGGCCGGTGGTGCTCGCGACAACGATCTTCTTGATCCCGAGTTCCTGTGCCCGCTCGACGGCAAAATGGGCTGCATCGTGCGTGTTCTCCGCGCCGGGTGAGTCAAAGTAGTAGGTATTCCGCGTTACAAAGCCCATGCACTCATGTTGTCATTCCTCCTAATTGAATCTCCCCCCAGGGCCGGCGGGAAAGAAGATGATAAATGGTGGTTGCCCCAACACTACTCCCAACGCTAACAGGAGACACCCTCATGATCAGACTGGCCATTGCAGGAAAACCGAACTGCGGGAAATCAACGTTTTTTAAGGCGGCAACCCTGGCTCAGGCTGAGATTGCCAGTTACCCGTTCACAACCATCGATGCCAACCACGGCGTCGCGTATGTAAGGACAGTCTGCCCCTGCAAGGAGATGCATGTCCCGTGTGAGAACTGTGTGGACGGTATCCGATTTGTTCCTGTCGGGCTGATCGATGTGGCAGGTCTTGTCCCCGATGCTCACCTGGGGAGGGGGCTTGGAAACCAGTTCCTGGACCATCTCAGGCAGGCAGATGCGATTCTGCACATAGTGGATGCCAGCGGTGCGACGGACGCTGAAGGAAACCCGGTTGAGATCGGGTCGCGTGACCCCATAAAGGACATCGAGTTCCTGCAGTATGAGATCTCGATGTGGATGTACGGCATCCTCTCGCGAAACTGGGCGAAACTCCAGCGCCAGGCCCAGGCACGGGAATTCTCACTGGCAACAGCGATTGCGGAGGTGTTTGCCGGTCTTGGTATAACCTATGAACACGTTCACGATGCCACCAAAACGGTCGGGGTGGACCTGCGAACGGCGGGAGAGGAGGAGATGGTGGAGTTCTGCCGTGAGTTGATGAGGATCAGCAAACCAATGCTGATCGTCGGGAACAAGGCCGATCAGGCGCCGAAAAAGTGCCTTGACCGGCTGGCGGGGCGCGATCTCATCTTTGCAAGCGCGGCCGGTGAACTTGCCCTCAGGATGGCCGCAGAGGGGAAGTTTATCCGCTATCTCCCGGGTGATCGGAATTTTGAGATTCTTTCCGGCGCAAACCTCAGCGCTGCCCAGCGTGCCGCCCTGCAGAAGATAGCCGTTTTCATGGAGATGTTTGATGGGACAGGCGTCCAGAAGGCGCTGGATACGGCGGTCTTCAAACTTCTGGACCGGATCGTGGTCTTCCCGGTCGAGGATGAGCATAAACTCACCGACAGCAAGGGGAGGGTGCTTCCAGATGCGTTCCTGATGAAGCGCGGGTCCACTCCTCGCGACCTTGCCTACCAGGTTCACTCAGATATCGGTGAGGGGTTCCTCTACGCCATCGACGCGAGGACCGGGATGCGGGTCAGGGATACTCACGAACTCAAGAACGGTGATATCATCAAGATCGTAAGTGTCCGCAGGTGAACACCTGGGTTCAGGGGGGTATGATGCAGGCGGTTCTTACCGCGCGATCAAACCGATAAGCATTTATGCAAAATCGGGGATAAACGATTGTCATGGGCGGCGAGGTCTACCAGGCCCAGGTTCTCCGGAACTTCTTTGACACCATCACCGGGACGGACAGGAACCTGACGAGGATCTACATGTGCGTGGTTAGCCTTGCCAAACTTCGGATGGAGCCACCCGAGAAGATGACGTTTCTGATCGATCAACTCCGCAAGTCGAGACAGAAACGTGAACTCTCTGTTGATATCATCGATTATATGTGCGACGTGGCGCGTGACCTTGAAATCACCACCGTCCAGACGGCGTTTGGCGTCAGGGACGTCAACAGGGTGGCGGATGAGTTCAGCGGAATAAGTCTTGACTCGCTCTGATCTTTTTTCCCGCTGATCCGGCAGGTATGACATGGTCTTTTTTTTGATGGAGGATGAGCATGGCGGCGCGGGTATAGCCGTCCGATATCCATCGATGGTGCGGAGAGATACCGCCAGCATTCCGGCAGAGGGGGAAAAGAGGGTCAGCAGGGATCTTTTCTATCCCTGCGGGGGCAGGGTGGGGCGGAAGCGGGATGCCCCCAAATGGCGGTGTAGAAGACGAAGATCTCTTGAGGAACCCAACCCTTATCGATCTTCCCTACGCACAACTATGCGATGAATGTCCTCCTCATACAGTCCGAGGGGGTCGACCTCTATACGACGCTGCTTGCCTCCGAGACCAGCAGGCGAGCCCTTCGTTTTTACCGTCCTGACCGACTCACATATGGTATCCGTATCCGGACGGCGTCGCTTGGGAGTGCACTTGCCCTGGTCTCCGAACTTCGGTGGTACATCCAGCGTTACGTTCAGGATGTCCTTTTTGAGCCCGCGGACGGCATCTTCTACTCGTCCGCGCTTGCCCGGCAGGTATACGAACGTGACGTACGGCCTTCACACCCGTGGAGTCACCGCCGCCTCTACAGGGTTGCCAATGACCGGTTGATCGATCTCATATGGATGGAGGAGGGGACGAGACCTGAGTCATACAGCGACCGCACCGAGCGAGGGGATACGTTGCTTGAGGTCTGGTGCACCGCTGAGGAGGCACCGGCGGAAGGGTCATGATGCGCTATCATCGACCGCTCCCCCCTCGCCCTTTCAGGAAGACCCCTTCCACCTCGGCGCGGGGGAGGTCGGTGCCCCTGACCCGCATCTGCCAGCGGTCTGTCCGGAGCGAGACGGGGACTAGCGGCGCAAAGAGTTCCAGGGCCTCGGTCTCTGTGAAGTAGTGGGTTATTATCCCGCTCCCCCGCCGGAACGTCTTCGGTTCAACCTCCACCCCCTTCCCGGCACGCATGTCCTCGATAGAGAAGGCCCTGAAGATGAGCGCGCCGCCGGCTGCGAGCACCCGGCGGACCTCCGATGCCAGGGTGAGACGGTCGCGGGCGGGCAGGTGGCCGGCGAGATGAACCAGGAAGACCATATCAAACACTCCATCCCGGAAGGGGAGGTGGCGGGCATCGGCCAGGACGAAGCCTGCCGCCGCCGTCGCGGGGTGCCGGCGGGCGAGGAGGAGAGCCTCCCTGGAGATCTCGACCGCAATCACGTGCAAAGAGCGTTGGGCGAGCGCCGCCAGGGTCTTTCCGTTCCCGCAGCCGAGTTCGAGGACGGTGGCATCGGCGGGGATCTCCGGGAGCGGCGCCGGAGCTCCTCCCCAGAGGCTCCCCCGCCTGCGGTAGTCCTCGTCCCACGTGGATGGATCGGCGGTCACGGATCAGAGGTCGACGCTCCCCGGCATAACGTTTCGGACGTGTGCACCATCGCGGGGTGTTCGGAGACGGCATTTTGTTCCCTGCGTTGAGAGCATCGAACCACCACTCTCCCCCTGCTTGGCGGATATCTTCCGGGGCGGTATCTGGCAGTCTCGCCGCGGTCTCGCCCGACACTCCTGAAAGATCCTGTTTCCTCTCCGTGCACGGCCACCGGGTCAATCGCCACGCACTGCCCGCCCCCTCTGGAGGGGGTGATCTATAAATACCGTTCAACGGGAAACGCGAGCGACAGGGGAGGGGGATGTTCCACCCCCTCCCCGGCGAGCCCCACCCCAGGGGGCGATTCCCCATCGACACAGTTCCACGGCGGAGATCCTCTCTCTGCCGTCGATGTGAACACCCTGCCGAAATCCGGTCTCCGTCCCCGTGCACGGCTATCCGGACTATCACCACAGACTGCCCGCCCGCCTCGAGAGGGGGTGGTCTACCTCGCACGGAAAAGGGTCTCCAGCGCGGCGGTGATTCGAGTGATCAAACCATGAATTGACCTGGTTTGATGGGCTCGCGCTGAGACCGGGAAACCCGGTAAATCTTTTTAACTCAGACGATCGACCTACCAGCGTGGACCTGACGGATGCCGCCGCAATGATGCTCGCCATGTTGATATTTGCGGGTATAGTTCTCGGGCCCATCATGGCAGAGACAGCCTGGCCCGAAGCCCCCGAACCGGAGGAACCGGAGGGTCTCGCCACCGTCTTAACCGGTCTCAACGAGAGGATCGTGGGCGGCAACTCCATCAACCTGACACCTCTAACCATGCCGGACACGGCAGCCGCGCTGATAATCCCTGACGAGAACGAAACGGCCGCACTGGATGAGAACAGCACGCCAGTCATGCCTGAATATGATGACGACGAACTGATCGGTCTGGTTGAGAACCGCAGCGTCTCGCTCATGCTGCTTGCCATGCAGAACGCTCACGCCCTCTACGCCTGGGATGAAAGAGCGGTCAGGGAGCACGCCGCAACACTCCAGAGTTTCGCGAGGAGCACCCTGAAAGAATCGGCCGGCTTTAGCGTCTCAAGCGACCTGGAGGACGTGAAGACCTGTTTCACCCTTGCCCTTGAGTCTTATGCGGCATATGCTGATATCGTGCAGCAAAACGACAAACTTAACGAAACGCAGGTGGATCTGGCGTTTCAGGAACTTGAACGAGGTTCGCGATATCTGCGCGAGGCTCTTGATGGCCTTGACCAGCAGACCCTTCACGTGCCAGCAGAGGTTGTGGATGTCAATCTCTCGGTAGTGCAACCCTCTGCCGTCCCTGCCGATGCGCTGATGCTGATGCAGCGGTACGTCTACGACGACCGGATCGGGGCAAACGAGATATCGCTCACTCTGGAGTCGGCAGGTATAATCCATGCCTACTGCCTGAAAGGGGAGGAGATCGCGGCTGAACCGGGGCGGGCGTTCCTGGTGGTGGAGGTGAAGGTCGTGAACCTCGGCCATAAGGGAGACCGGCGCGTATACACTATCCGGACGCCTGATGCCAGTGCATTCACGCTCCATTACCGCGGAAACAGTTACCCACCGATAAAACTGGTGCCCGGGACGACGCTTGGCGAGCCGTATGCCGGAGTGACGCTGGATCGATACGAGAAGAAGCATGGCTACATCGTATTTGATGTCCCGGACGCGATCAACCTGAGTGAGTGCTTCATACGGGTCAACCTGGGTGAGGCGGGCTCACCCGTCTGGGCACTGAGAAAGACTGGCTGAGGTGCGGTATTTGAAATGATGCCCCCCACTCTTTCTCAGCACAGTTCTGCCCGCGTGATTGACACATCCCGGCAATCGCCTCAGGTATGGCCGTGATGGTTGAAGTTTGCAGCCGGCCAAAGAAGGGCAGGGGGCAGTGTATGGGAACGGCCGGAAGATGCCCCCCCTCCCAGGCCGGACACAAAGAATATTCCTGTTGCGGGGCATAGGTTTTTCCAGTGGCTATGAGACGCTCGCGCGCGGCAATGGTCGTTGTGGCATGCTGTATTGGAGCAGCCTGTCTCATATTTGTCCTCGTCCCCTCGATCAGTGCGGCGGTCTTTCCTCATCTCCGGGCAGAGGCGCCGGGTCCCGACAGCGTTAATGAGAGCGATCTTACAGCCGCAATCGTGCCCCCAACCGATGACGAGAGGCTGGAGTCGCTGATCGCCGGGGGGAGCGTCAGGCTTCTTGAACTCTCCGTCGGCAAGGTAGGTGCCCTGCATGCCGGTAATGATTCCCTTCTCCGCAGCCAGGCTGCCGGGATGGTCTCTCTTGCGGAGCAGCTCCGCCTCGACGCTGCCGCTCTTTGGGTTTCGCCTGAAAACGAGTCGGTGCGATCGCAGTTCATCGACGCGCTGGATGAGTTTGCAACAGCCGGCAGCATGCTTGAAGACGGCATCCCCACAGACCGAAGCGTGAGGGACGATGCACTGGAGCATCTTGCCCGCGGGACAGATGTTCTCTCTGAGACGCTGCAGGGCTACACCCCCACTCCAACCGTGGAACCGGAGGGTTCCATCGTACCGGCAGACCTCGCCGCTGAGGCCGTTCCAGAGTTTCCTGGCGCTCTGAGACCTGGTGAACGGTTCGTTTATGACGATTCAAGCGGGGACAACACCGCCTCGATAATCATCGGGGGGTTAACCACGTCGAACGGTTTTGAGACGATTGGAACAAAACCGGTGGAGTATACGCCTGGGCCAGGGAATGTATATCTCCTGGTCACCGTTCAGGTGACGCACCTTGGATACAGGGGAGAGGGCACAAGCAGCCGTATAAGGACACCGGCGGAGAGCGCTTTCACCCTCCACTACAACGGTGAGACCTATCGCCCATTGCAGGCGCCAGGGCAGACATCCCGGGGAGGGTCGTACTCGAGCCTGGTTCTTGAGAGGCACGAGTCGAGGGCTGGATACCTCTTCTTTGAGGTGCCGGAAGACTTTGACCCGGCAAACGCCTACCTACAGGTCAGGGTCGGCAGCAACAGCCCGGTCTGGCACCTTGACCCTGCGAAGGCCGCAGGGTAGCATCCCGTTCCCACCGATCCGCACCGTTCGGGTTGAATCATCCTCTTATCGCCGAGAGGGTGTCTTCTTCGCTGGATCATCCCTCACGCGGCCGGCGGTGCGGAAAGAATCATTCAATTCTGTGACGGTCTTCTGGCTTGATACGGATCTTGTCCACGAACGGCTGCAAGCAGCGGTGGAGAGGCTGGCTTTTGATCCAAACGTCCTCCGCGTTGTCCTTTTTGGGTCGTTTGCCGATGGGCGGGCTGTTCCCGGAAGCGATCTTGATATCATGATCGTCCTTGTGCACGATGAACACCCCTTCCTTGAGCGGGTCTCTGCGTACCACACCTGTTTCTCCGGGATCGGGATCGGTATCGATCTCTTCCCCTACACCCTGCTCTTCTCCCGGCAAAAGACCCGGCCGTGACGGCGTGAGATCGCCGGTTCTCAGGGTGCTGGATCTGAAGGCTCACCCTCCTCTCGTTCTCCGCTGGCGGACGGTGGAAAAGCCGTGCCAGGGACGCGGGTGAGACCTCCGCGGGGTCTAACCGGTAACCGACGGAGAACACCCCGTTCATCCGTTCCGGAGATAGTTTCTCCTGCAAAAACCAGCCACATCATCATACAGGTGGAGAGCGGCCTGCAGCGATGGAGATCCACCGGAATCCATCCAGGAAGAGGTTATAACGCTATCCAGGTCCTGCTCCCGTCTCCGTATCCCTTATATACTTCCCCGGCCGAAATGCTTCATCATGGGAGGTCTCTCAATCGCGGTGAAGAGCCTCATGAGCCTTCTGCTCCTGGGGTGCCTTCTCTGGGCTGCTGTATCTGCAGGCTGCATGGAGACCTCCCCCACGCCGGCGACGCCGACACCGACACCGACACCGGGAACGGCATACACCATCTACTCACCCGTCGGGCCGAAACCCGCATTCTCGTCCAGCATCACCTCGCTCCAGAAACGCATGCGCAGCGACGGGTCCTGCTACTGGACGGTTGCCGGGAGCGTGACCAACGAGGGGGATGGAACTGCAAGAAACGTTGTCATCAGGTTCATGCTGATCGACGACGAGGCTAGCATGATCCGCGCGACCGAGACCATTTTTGTACCCCGGTTCCCGGCAGGCGAGACGAAGGCATTCACGGTCGATGCGCTCCCGGGCGAGTGTGACCGGCAATACCACGCCGAGATCGAGGCCACCTGCGACATCCCGTAAGGCCTGTGCTGTCTGGTGCGCACGAGGGGTGGCGGACGCATGGATGCTGCAAAGAGGTGAGAAGAGAATGAAGATAATTGGAATTAACGGAAGCCCCAGGGGTCCGGAAAGCAGGACCCGAAAACTCGTCCAGGCTGTCCTGGACGGGGCAAAGAGCGCCGGGGCGGATGTGGAACTCGTGGACGTCTCCAGACTCCAGATCGAGTACTGCAACGGCTGTCATATCTGCTATGAACAGGGGAAGTGCATAAACGACGACGATTTCACCGAACTCTACGAGAGTATGCTCGATAGCGACGGAATCGTCCTGGGCTCACCCAACTACGTAAACTCGGTCACCGCCCAGATGAAGACCATGCTCGACCGGATAACGGATGCCATCCACTGCCAGATGTTCCTCGGGAAGTACGGCTGCGCCGTCTCCACCGCCGGCGGTTCAGGGGCGGATGAGGTCGCGGCATACCTGAACCGCGTCCTGCTGAGCCTTGGCGCAAACACCGTTGGCAGCGTGGACGTCGTCGTCGGCACAGAGACCGACACGGCAGCGATGGAGGCCGCCGCGAAGAAGGCTTACGACCTCGGCAGGAGACTGGTGCAGGCCATCGAGAACCGCGAGACCTACCCGGAACAGGAGAAGATCCATGCCGATATGATCGAGCACATGGTGGCGCTCGTCACGGCAAACAAGGACCGCTGGCCCCACCAGTACAACCACTGGAAAGAGGCGGGGCGGATACCCTAACCCTCCTCCACCACATTTCTGGCGCGGATCTCATCGATGATCCGCTGCAGCGTCTCCCGCTCCTTGCCCTCCATTTCCTCGAGCGCCTCTTCAAGTCCCGGCAGTGCTGCCTCTCCCATCTCGACAAGACCACGTTCTGCCCGTTTCCTGACCATGAACGTCTCGTCCCGGAGCGCGTGGATAAGGAGGGGGACAGACTCCCCGCCCCCGATCCTGTTTATGGCCCGAACCGCGTTTGCCCTGACCTCAACCACCGGGTCATCGAGCGCCTCTGCGAGAACCGGGAGCGCATCGGCACCGATCTCCTCCACCTCGCTCCAGCGGTTCATGGCCATCAGGTAGAGGACGCGCTGCTCTGTTGTCTCCGGCACCCAGCCGCCCGCCTCCAGCGCCTCGGCAACCCCTGCCCTGAACCCCTCGTCACCCGACCGGAGGGCACCGATCAGGCTGCGGCGCATCGTCTCATCGGGATACTTCAGCGCTTCGAGCGCGGCATGCCTGACCCGGTCATCAACATCGCGGAGCGCATGGATGAGCGGTTCCAGGGCACGGAGGTCGCCGATGTAGCCAAGCGACCTTGCGGCGGCGACCTGGACGCGTTCGTCACGGTCCTGGAGCGCAAGTGAGAGCGGTTCTATAGCCTGTCTGCTCCCCATGTAACCCAGGCCCTCCACCACCGCCGTCCTGACCTCGGGATCGGTCTCCCTGTGCAGGGCGCTGATCAGGGCCTCGATGGCACGTTTGTTCCCGATCTTGCCCAGGTTCTGGGCGGCAACGATCCGGACAAACCGGTCGCTGTCGTCCAGGGCGTCCATGAGCGGTTCGACCGCGGTCTCACGCATCTCCCCCAGTATACCTGCAGCGGCGGCCTGGATCTCCGGATCCTCAGTCCTGAGCGCCCGGATGAGGCCGTCAACAGCAGGTTTCCCCATCATGATGAGACGCGTGGCGACGTTGAGCTGCATCTGCCAGTCCTTCTCCTTGAGCGCCGAGATGAGCTTCCCGACCTCCTGAGGCCCGGAACGCTCAAACGCTTTCCTGTCTTCCTGCCGGATCGGTTTTTTCTTCTTCTTTGGAGCCTGCACCTCCTCCTGAACCTGTTGGCCCAGCGCGCTCCGCCAGACATCGATCACCTGCCGTTTCTTGAGAGCGGCTGCCGCCTTCTCCCTCACCTCTTCATCTTCATCATCGAGTGCCTGGCGCAGAAGGTCAACCACACGCTCATCCTCGATCTCCCAGAGGGCATCGATCGCCGCAAGACGCATATCCCTGCTCCCCCTCCTCATCACAAGGGAGAGTGGATCGATAACCGGGGGCCCGAAATCGGCCAGGGCACGGGCAACGCTCCACCTGACCTCCGGCGCCGGGTCGCCCAGGTGATCTATCAAGACCGGGATCGACTCCATCACCCCGATCAGCCCGATAGCCCGCGCTGCCGTCACCCGGACGACGGTCACGGGATCGGAGAGAGCCTCCTCGAGCGCTTCAAGCGCGGCACGCCCGAAAACCGCGACCGCGTCCGCTGCGGCGACCCTTACACCGTGGTAGCGGTCGGCAAAGAGGTGGATCAGCGGCTGGATCGATCTCCGGTCGCCGATACGCGCGAGAGCAGAGGCTGCCGCGATCCGCACGTCCTCTCTCTCGTCGTGGGTGGCCTGGATCAGGGGATCTACGGCATCCGCATCCCCCATCTGGCCGAGCGCATCCGCCGCGGCTACGCGTACCGCAGGGTGGGGGTCGTTGAGCGCCTGGATGAGGTATATGACCGCCTCCTTACCCATTCCCTGCAGCGCTGCGACCGCCGCTGCCCTGACGGCCTCGTCAGGGCTCCGGAGGGCTTCAAGATACCGTTCCAGGGGTGACATCTGGGGAATGGGCTCAGGGGGTTCGGGTTCCTCCGGCGTCTCTGGAGCGATCTCGGGGATCTCGAGGGGCTGAGGTTCACGGTCTTCCTCATCGGAGAGGAGAACGCTTCCACCCTCCTCACCCCCGGCCTCATCCATCCCGACAATCGCCTCCTCGAAATCGTGGGGGATGAGGTTTTCCAGCGGGATGGCGCCTTCAGGAGCCGACCTCTCGGCCTTCCACCGCTCTTTGACCCGTGCCCACGCCTCTTCCGCCATCCTGCTCTCCCTGATTATCTCATCAAGGTTCATCTCTTTTTTGGGGTTCACCGGGGCTGGGGCAGCGGGACTCTCCTGTTTCGGGGGTTCTGCCTCACGTTTCTGTGGTTTTCCGGAACCCTCTGTGACGGGGGTGTATCTTGGCCGTCCGAAGAGCTTCTCAAACCGTTTCTGGATGGCAAGCCCTTCTTTGAGTTCACGCTCGTAGCGGGAGGGGTCTTCCTCGACGGGCCGGGTAAGGGTCTCCTCTTCCTGGCGCCGCTGGATGTAGTGGAGAGCGGTCTTTGCCCGCTGCCGACGGCCGGGATCTTTTGAGGAGGACTCCGCCTTCAGGGCGCTTATCGCGGGCTGCCCCATCCTGCGCAGCGCTTCCGTCGCACCGATGCGGACGCCCGAGTAATCGATCTTGAGCGCCCGGATGAGGGAGGGGATGGCGGCTCTCCCCATGCTGGCAAGTTCGCTCCAGCGCTCTTTGGCAATCAGGTAGTCCACCCGCTGGAGGTTGCTCTGCGGCACCCAGCCCAGGCGGTCAAGCGCCCACGCCGCCTCCATCCGCACCTCGTGCCGGGGGTCGTTGAGCGCGTCGACCAGGATGGGCATCGCCTGGGGATCGCCTATATGGCCCAGCGCCTCGACGGCCCGCATGCGGACGTTCTCATTGCGGTCCTTCGCTGCTTTGGCAAGGGCAGGAGATGCCCGGAAATCGCGGATCCTGCCGAGTGTCCGTGCCGACTCAGAGCGTATACGCGGGTCTTTGCTCTCGAGGGCCTGAAGGAGGATCGGAACGGCCGCTCCCTGGAGTTTTGCAAGTTCTCCCCAGTCTTCAAGGAGGTAGTAGAACTCCACCTGCTCGGAGGTCTCTGTGGGCGTCCACCGCAGCCCGGCAAGCACGCGGGCGGCCTCTTTCCGCACGGCGGGGTTGCTGTCGTGGAGCGCCGGGGTGAGGTGGGGGATTGCCTTTTTGCCCGCCCCCTGAAGAGCGATCACCGTTGCACGCCGGATCGCCGGCTGATCGTGCTGGAGGGCGGGCAACAAAGCCTCAAACATCGGTTCCCCCGCAGATGCGATCGCACTGGAGATTGCGGTCTGGAGCGCGGGGTCGGCACGGAGACTGAGGGTAAGGAGCAGGGGGATGGAGGGTGTGCCGACTGAGACGAGCGCGCCGAGCATCCGGGTCTGTGAGGCGGGGCGGGCTCTCTCCAGGCTCCGGAGGAGGGTTGGGATGGCGCCGATACCCAGGTTGCAGAGAGCGCGTGCTGCCTCGGTGCGGCCGGCGGGGTCATCGCTGTCGAGGATCGCGATCAGACCGGGGTAATCCTTCGCCTGACGCAGACTTTCAACATCTGTCCTTAACCTGTCAAAGAGTGCCATGATATCTGGCTGGATATTCGTTTGTTCGGAGGAATGTTCGTCACCGCAACCAATAAAACTACTATTGCCGGCTCCTGTGAGAGACCGGTTCAGTGGCTCTCCGGGAGGAGCGGGTATGAATGTCCATAAAGCCAGGTCGCTCGTGGTGTGATGCCCAGGATCACCACGGCGCTGAGACGTCTTTTGCGTTTGCCCGGCCCTGTCTCATGCGTTTCAACCAGGAACGGTTTTCGCTGGATGGACCCCCACCTCCCGGCGCGCTACCGCGGCCTCCTTCCGCCCCCTGCAAGGGGGCGGGCAGTGCATGGCGATAGCACCGGATATACCGTGCACGGGGAGTGGAGGCAGGATCTTTGGAGGGGTGTCAGGTGAGACCGCGAAGAGACTGCCAGATCCCCAGAGACTGTATCCATGGGGAATCACCCCGTGGGGGTGGTGCTGACGGGGAGGGGGATGGAACATCCCCCGCCCCTGTCTCATGCATCTCCGATTGAACGGTGTTCATAGACTACCCCCGCCACCCGGCCGCTCACGCGGCCTCCTCCCGCCCCCTGCAAGGGGGCGGGCAGTGTGGGGCGATTGGCCCGATGGCCGTGCCAGGGGCGGAGAGAGGATCTTTCAGGAGTGTCAGGTGAGGCTGCGACGAGACTGCCAAATCCCGGGACACTGCATCGATGGAGAATCACCCCGCGGGGGTGGGGCTGACGGGGAGGGGATGGAACATCCCCTCCCCTGTCTCATGCGTCTCCCGTTGAACGGTGTTCATAGGCTACCCCCACCGCCCGGCCGCTCCGCGGCCTCCGCCCGCCCCCTCCCGAGGGGGCGGGCAGTGCATGGCGATTGACCGGATATACCGTGCACGGGGGAGAGGAGACGGGATTTCGGCAGGGTTTTCACGTTGACGGCAGAGAGGTTGTCTACCCCCTGGCACTGTATCGATGAGGAATCGCCCCCTGGGGAGGGGCTGACGGGGAGGGGGATGTTTCCATCCCCCGCCCCTGTCTCATGCGTCTCCCGTTGAACGGTGTTCATAGGCTACCCCCACCGCCCGGCCGCTCCGCGGCCTCCGCCCGCCCCCTCCCGAGGGGGCGGGCAGTGCATGGCGATTGACCGGATATACCGTGCACGGGGGAGAGGAGACGGGATTTCGGCAGGGTTTTCACGTTGACGGCAGAGAGGTTGTCTACCCCCTGGCACTGTATCGATGAGGAATCGCCCCCTGGGGAGGGGCTGACGGGGAGGGGGATGGAACATCCCCCGCCCCTGTCTCATGCGTCTCCCGTTGAACGGTATTTATAGACTACCCCCACCGCCCGGCCCCAGATGGCCACTGTCTGAAACGAGGCCTGCAGCAACTGCACAACGGTCAGCGAGACGCCTGCGCTTACGCAACGCAACGGCACATCCCTACCCCCCGGGGGGCGCACCTTCTTACTCCCACAACCCCAACATACACTCATGATCACCGACCGCGAGAAAGCGGCGTTTGAAGCCGGGATCAAGCTCGGCGCCCTCTACCACCAGTTCGTCGGGACGCCGATCTCCCGCGAGACCGCTGATTCCGTTGAGACGGCCATCGAGCAGGCGGTCAGTCTCCAGCCCTGCGTGACGGATGTCCGCGTCCGGTTGAACCGCGAGATGATGGTCTCAAACCGGTTCGGCTACTCGGAACTTGCCGGGAGGATGCTCGATGCGGAGGTCACGACCCGGGTCGGGACGGCCGTCTGCCGCGCCCGGCTGCACCTCCAGGACGACTACCCCATGATGGAGATCGTAGAGACCCATGAAACTGCCCGCGATACCGATCACCGATGACCATATCCATATCGACCCGCTGAACGGCCGGGGGATCGAAGCCGCGAAGGACTTCCGCCGCAGCGGCGGGACACACATCTTCCTGGTCACAAAACCCTCATGGTCGTCTGGCATAGAGCCATCCTCGGGAGAGGACTACCGCGAGGTCTTCGAGAGAACCCTCCGGGTTGCTGACGATATCCGGGAGGTCGGGGTTGTGGTCTACCCCGTCCTTGGCGTCCACCCGGCAGAGATCAGCCGTCTTGCCGGGAGGATGGGGCTTGAGGAGGCCGCCGGCGTGATGATGGCCGGGCTCGACCTTGCCGCCGCCTACGTCCAGGAAGGGGCGGCCGTGGCGCTAAAGAGCGGCCGGCCCCACTACGAGGCTGCACCTGAGGTGCTTGCAGCCTCAAACGCCGTCCTCTACCACGCGCTTGAACTCGGCGCCGACTGCGGTTGCGCCGTCCAGCTCCACGCCGAGAGCGGGCCGTGCATCGACGTTCTCCCGATGGCTAAGCGGGCTGGTATCCCGGTCGAGCGGGTCGTCAAACACTTTGCAACCCCTGACACCCCGCTCGTGCCGTCCCTGATCGCGCGTCACGAGGGTATCCCGGCGCTCGCCCGTGCAGGGCTGCGGTTCAGCATGGAGAGCGATTACATGGACGAGAACGCCCGGCCCGGCGCTGTTGTCGGGCCAAAATCTGTCCCGCGGTTCACGCGGCGATACCTTGAGGAGGGGCTCATCACCGAGGAGGATGCCTGGCGGATACATGCCGGGACGCCGTCACGCACATACGGCGTCGAGATCTCGCTCCCCTGACCGGAACGGCGCACCTTTTTGAGATCTTCCGATCAAACAATCTACAATGTACTTAAAAGTGCACCGCATACCCGGCGCCGGCGAGGTGGTGGCCGCCTGCGACACCGACCTGATGGAGGTCACCCTGATGCACGGCGAGGTGGAGGTCCGCATCAGCGGCGGATTCTACGGCACACAGACCGCCACGGAGGATGAGGTGCGGGAGGCGCTTGCCGACGCCGATAACGCCAACATCATAGGCAAAGAGGTCGTTGCCCTGGCCGTCTCCATGGGGCTCATCGCCGAGAAGGACTGTATCATGATAGACGGCGTCCCCCACGCCCAGATATTCAGGATCTAAGGTATGACCACCGCCCAGACAAGCATCTGCCCCCGCTGCGGGAGACCGAGCGAAGATGGAGGGGTCTGCCCCGAGTGCCGGGCGGCAGATGTGCGGCTGCTCTCCTGCAAACCCTATGTGACCGCCGTCTACTGTCCGGTCTGCGGGTCGCAGAAACGCGGCAGCACCTGGTCAGACCTTGAGGTCTCGCGCGAAGACCTCATCGCTGAACTTGCCATATCGGCGGTGACCATCCATCAGGACGCAAGGGATGCCCTGGTCACCATCCAGTCTGAGGATCCAACCTCAAACAGGACAGCCTGCACCATCGAGGTGGAGGCGGTGCTCTACGGCGTCCCGGTGAGGGAGACCTGCAGAACGGAGATCCGCTGGCAGAAAGAGTCCTGCGACCGCTGCAGCCGCATCTCCGGCGGCTACTACGCCGGGATAGTCCAGGTGCGGGCAACCGACCGAAAGATCAACGCCTACGAACGTGAGGTCGCCACAAACATAGCGGAACAGGCGGAGGAGTCGCTCCAGCAGTCGGGCGACCGCCTCTCGTTCATATCGGACCTCGACGACAGAAAAGACGGTCTCGATATCACCGTCGGGACACAGCACCTCGGCCAGGAGATAGCAAAACAGGTCACGGGAGCGCTCGGCGGCCGGTTCACAACCCACCCGAAACTGATCGGGGAGAAGGACGGGAAGGGGCTGTACCGGGTCACGTACTCCATCCGTCTCCCCTACTACCAGAAGGGCGACGTGGTTGTATCGAAGGGCAGATACTACGAGGTGCGTGAGATCGAGGGGCAGCGGCTCAGGGTGTTTGACCTCCAGAACGGCACGCCGCTGACGCTCAGGACCGACGATGCAGAACGCCTCATAGGCAACGTCCGTGAGGCCAGGTCGGCTCTCGTCGTCTTCACCCAGCCCGGTCTCGTGGGGCTGATGGACCCGGAGACCTACGTGACTCGCGAGGTCAACCCGGTGCCCTGGACGACGCCGGTGGAGGGGGACTACATCCGGGTGCTCCGCGACGACGAAGACGATCGGCTGGTTATCGTGGGGTGATGGGTTGTGCGGGTGCGAAGGCTGCCGGCATCGGTTCTGCCGCGTATCGCGGGCGAGGCGTGGGTCGATCCCGACCGCCGGGCATACCTGCGTGACGGCGTCGCCTGCGTCCCGGTCAGGGATGGCTGCCCGGCGGATGAGGATCTCCCGGAAAGGAGTGTCTACCGCGGCCGGGGCTACCACCTCATCGGCGATGTCGCGGTCGTCCACGGCGACGCGCCTACAAAAGAGGAGATCGAGTCAATCGTGGCGCACCGCCACCCCCGCGGTGTCGTATGGGTGAAGGGCTGCACCGGTGCCATGCGGATCCCGGAGGCGGTGGTGGTCTACGGGAGCGCCGGGGAGGTGCGGCACCGGGAGCAGGGCTGCACATTCATCCTTGACCCTACACGGGTGATGTTTGCTCAGGGAAACCGCGTGGAGAAGGCAAGGATCGCCGCTCTTGTCCGGCCGGGGGAGCGCATCGCCGATATGTTTGCCGGGATCGGCTACTTCACCATCCCGGCGGCGCGCAGCGGTGCAAGCATCCATGCGATGGAGATAAACCCCGTAGCCTTTGACTACCTGAGGCGCAGCATCGCGGCAAACAGCGTCGCTGACCGGGTCACGCCGATGATGGGCGACTGCCGCGGCCTCCTCTCGGGGGTCTACGACCGCATACTGATGGGGCATTTCGAGGCGGCATCGTTCCTCCCCGACGCCCTCGCCCATGTCCGGCCGGGAAGCGTCATCCACGTCCACAGCATCGGGGACGCGACGGCGGTGATCCGGGAACGGCTGATGGAGGCCGGGCTATCGGCGACGATATCCTCGCGCCGGGTGAAGAAATACGGGCCGCACACATGGCATATGGTGCAGGATGTGAGGATAGAATGAAGACACTTTCAGGAAAGACCGTGGTGCTCGCCGTGACCGGAAGCATCGCGGCGGTCGAGACGGTGAAACTTGCCCACGCCCTGCGCCGCCGGGGGGCAGCGGTGCAGGCGGTAATGACGGAGGCCGCGAGAGGTATCATCCATCCCGACGCCCTGACCTACGCGACAGGGCGGCCGGCGATCACCCGGATCACCGGGCTGGTGGAGCATGTCCTCTACTGCGGCGAGGGCGGGGAGGCCGACCTCCTGCTGGTCGCACCCTGCACCGCAAACACGATCGGGAAGATCGCTGCCGGGGTCGATGACACCCCGGTCACAACGTTTGCCTCGACCGCGCTCGGCCGCGGGATGCCGGTGGTGGTCGTCCCGGCGATGCACGAGAGCATCTACCGCCATCCGGGGGTCGTGGAGAACCTTGAACGGCTCCGTTCATGGGGGATCGATCTCGTCGAGCCCCGGATCGAGGAGGGGAAGGCTAAGATCGCCGATACCGATACGATCGTGCTTCACGTCGAACGTGCCGTCTCCGGGAGACCGCTTGCAGGAAAGAGGGTGCTGATCACGAGCGGGGCGTGCGCTGAACCTCTCGACGATGTCCGGGTTCTGACGACCCGGTCGACCGGGCTGATGGGACGGGCGCTCGCTCTCGAGGCGTTCCGACTGGGAGCGGATGTTGCTGTTGTCCACGCGGGGTCGTTTCCATGCGTTCGAAACATCCGGGCGGCAACGGCCGCGGAGATGCGCCAGGCCGTCCTCTCGGTCTGCCGGGACGAGGGGGTCGATGTATATATCAGCGCAGCGGCGATATCGGATTATGCTCCCGAGAGACATGAGGGGAAGATCAGGGGCGGATCTCCGATGACGATCCGGCTGAACCCGCTCCCGAAGGTCATCGATGAGGTCATGCAGACCTGCCGCCCGGCGGTGACGGTGGCCTTCAAACTGGGCTGGGACGAGGAGGAGCGGGCGAGGGCGATGCTCGACGCCGGTGTGAGGATGGTTGTTCTGAACACCCCGGCAACGATGGGAGCAGCGGAGGGGTCGTTTGTGATCATGACTGCAGGGGGGTCGCGGAACGTGACCGGGAGCAAAGAGGAGGTCGCCGGGGCTATATGGTCAGAACTGCTGTAGCATTCTCGCCGGGTCATATATCCGGATACTTCAGGCGCATCGAGGGGAGAGAGATCGCGACCACAGGGAGCATCGGCGCCGGCGTTGTGATCGATGAGGGTGTGCGCTCGACGGTCGAGGAGGCGGGGGAGACGAGCGTCCGGGTGCTCCGGGATGGCTGCGTGAGCACCGGGTCGCCGCCGATCGAGTACGCCCTTGACCGGATCGGGGTGTGCGCCCGCGTCACGACAGAGTGCCGGCTTCCCATAGGCGCCGGGTTCGGGCTCTCGGCGGCGGCGCTCCTTGCGACGCTCACGGCCGCAAACAGTCTCTTTGACCTGGGGCTCTCCGCAGACGGGGTTGCGGCCGCTGCCCACGAGGCCGAGGTTGTCCAGCGCACCGGTCTTGGGGACGTTGCCGCAAGCCTCGGCGGCGGGGTCGCCTGCCGGAAAGGGCCCGGGATCACTGCAGAGGTTGCCCGTTTCTACCCGGAAGAACCCATCTACGCCATGAGTCTTGGCCCGCTCCCGACAGCCTCCGTCCTTGGATCGGCTGAGACGATGGCAAGTATCTCTGCCGCATACCCCCGGCGATGTCCGCACAACCTGATCGACTTCTACCGGCTCTCGCGGTCGTTTGCCGAGAGGAGCAGGCTCATCGCGCCGGATGTCCGCCGGGTGCTGGAGGCCTGCGACGCGGCCGGCGTCCCGGCAAGCATGACGATGCTTGGAAACGGTGTCTTTGCCAGCGGTGCTGCGGCGGAGGGGGTGCTCGCCCGGTTCGGAGAGGTCTACAAACTGGCGGTCGCACGCCGGGGCCCGTACCTGATCGAGGTGATACCGTGATACCGAAAGACCATCCACGTTACCGTTCCCTCATCGCCCGTGAACGCCTGGCCCGCTGCGCCCGCGAGGGTGTAGTCACCCTGGAGGGGCTTGCCGCCCACGGCCGCGGGGAGGCGTTTGACTACCTTATCGGCGAGAGGACAACCCCGAGCGCGGCCGTTGCCGCCAGGACTGCCGCGGCGATGCTCCTTTCCGCCCGGCACGCGGTTATATCGGTGAACGGGAACACCGCGGCTCTTGCAGCGGATGATATCGCGGCGCTCCAGAGGGTGAGCGGCGCCGATGTCGAGGTGAACCTCTTCCACAGGACAGAGGATCGGGTGGAACGGATCACCCGGCTCCTTGAATCCCACGGTGTCCGGGTTCTCAGGGGGACGGCTGAAAGACTCATACCGCTCTCCCACGACCGCGCCCTCTGCCTGCCGGGAGGGATAGGGGACGCCGATCTTCTTCTTGTGCCGCTTGAGGACGGAGACCGCTGTGCGGCGCTCCGGCGTATGGGAAAGACCGTCATAACAATCGATCTAAACCCGCTGTCCCGGACGGCCCGAACCGCGAACCTGACGATCGTCGACGAGTTGACCCGTGCCCTCCCGGGGATCACCGCGGGCTGTTCAAGCCTTGAGCCCGGGGAGGCTGAACGCCTGATAGGGTCGCTGGACAATGCCTATCTTCTTCGGGCGGCAATAGATGAGATCAGAGAGAACCTGAGTCATGCTCTGGAGTGAGGTCTACCGCCCCCGGCGGTGCGAGGATATCATAGGGCAGGATGCGGTCATCCGGCAGATGACGGCGTTTGCGGACTCCGGCAGCATACCCCACATGCTGATCTTCGGGCCGCACGGGACAGGGAAGACCACCGCCATCGGGTGTATGACAGAACGGCTCTACGGCGAGAACCGGGAGGCGAACACGACAGTTTTCAGCACGGCCGACCTCCTGGGGAAGGGGAAGAGCGTCCTTGAGTCGGATGACAGGTTCAGCCATATATACCGGAAAGACCTGAGCCTGATCGCCAACTTCAAGCGGATTGTGAAGTGGTATGCCTCGATGCGGCCGCTGGATGCCGAGTTCAAGGTGATGGTCTTTGAGGACGCCGACCACCTGACGTTTGAGGCGCAGCAGTCGCTCCGCCGGACGATGGAGCGCTACAGCGCCACATGCCGGTTTGTCTTTGTCACGGTGAGGCCGTCGGCCATCATCCCGGCAATCGCCTCGCGGTGTCTTCCGCTCTTCTTTGCCCCCCTGGATGCGGCGCTCGTCCGTGCCCGCCTTGAGGAGATACTGGCCGCGGAGGGGGCGAGCGTCCCAAAAGACGATCTCGACCTGATCGTCTATGCCGCACGCGGCGACCTGCGGCGGGCTATAACTTACCTGCAGATTGCAGCAGGGTCGGGGGAGGAGGGGTTCGACCTTGCGGAGGTTGCGCGGTCGGAGACCGGCAACATTGCCGCATCGGCGTTTGAGGCGCTCCGCGGCGGCAACCTGGAGGCGGCCCGCGGGATCGTTGAGTCGCTTTTGATCGACTACGGGCTCTCGGCGCAGGAGGTTGTCGTAGAACTCCGGGAGGTGATCCGGCGCGACTACAACCACCCGGCCCTTGTTATCGCCCTCGCCGATACGGATCTGCGGCTCACGCACAGCGCAAACGATTTTGTACAGTTAAATGCATTGCTTGCCCGGATCGCGCTGGAGGTGTCTGGTGAAGAAGGTACAGCAGCACTATGACGAGATTGCGGATGTATACGATGAGCGCTACGACGGCAGACGGGGGAGGTACTACCACGGGCACATCCGCGACCACGTGATGCGGAATCTCCCGAAGGGCGGGTTTCTGCTGGACGTCGGTTGCGGAACCGGACTCTTTGTGCAGCGCTACGTAGAGGAGGGGGGCCGTGCGGTCGGGCTCGATGTCAGCCAGGGGATGGTCCGGCACGGCCGGGGGCGCTGCCCGGACTGCGGGTTCTGTGTCGGGACGGCCGATGCGCTGCCGTTTGTGGACGGGAGTTTCGATGCCCTGGCAAGCCTGCTTGCCTTCAGTTACATCCCCGACCCGGAGGCGGCGCTCCGGGAGTGTTACCGCGTCCTCGCACCCGGCGGCCGGATAGCCGTCTGCACGCTCTCCCGGACGGTCTTTACAAGCATCGTCCCCCTCGTCTACAGGATAAGCGAGAGGATAGGTCTGAGGGGTGTGGGGATGGGCGATTTCGATGAGCACTACTACACCAACGCGGAGATGGCAAGACTCTTTCGCGATGCCGGGTTTGAGGATGTCACTATCAGCCGGTGCTCGTTTGCGCACCTGACACTCGTCGAACCGATCTTTACCCTCGCGCGGAAGGTTGAGCCATTCATCGAGAAGAGACTGCCGTACCTGGCCTACAACGTCTGTGCAAGCGGGAAAAAACCGGAGAATTAGGCCACATTTATGAAGGGGGGGCGCACTGGGTGTTTTGCCAGAGGTTAAGCCCGGAGCGGCTTTGCGTCCGCTCCCGCGGTAAACAGGCTGTTCGGCCGGCCGGCCGCCGCACCTCTCGACTGCATCGAGCCTGAGGAGCAGGCCGCCGGGATGAGATGGCGAAAGGCCCTGGTTTTTGCGTTACGGGGACGATAACGGAACGGTTATATCCTGTCTCCCTCGAACAACTCCCCTATGGAGCCGGTCGATATCGTCCTGACGAAGGAGACATTCGAGGTCCTCGCGTCCGAGACCAGGCTCACTATCTTAAAGAACCTTAACGAACGCAGGATGACGGTCACGGAGCTCGCGGACGACCTCGGCCTCGCAAAGTCCACCGTCCATCACCACCTGCAGAGGCTTGCCGACGCCGGTCTTGTCGCCGCCGGGGAGGACGGGCATGCCTGGGTGTACTACGCGCTCACGCCGGAGGGGCGGGCCCTGCTGCAGCCGCACGGCAGCGCCCGGATCCGGATTATCCTGACTGCGGGGCTCGCAAGCCTCGCCGGAGGGGTTGTTGCCGTCGCGGCCTTCCTGACGGCGCCGGTCCGGGAAGGGCCGGTGCCCCCGCTCGCAGGAGGGGGAAGTCTCCCGGTCCCGGAGGGGCCTCCTTTGGAGCTGCTCGCTGCCGGGATCGTGCTCGCGGTGATCGGGGTGATTCTCATAGCGTATGCCTGTGCCCGGCGGCGGGGGGCTTCCCCGCGGACGAGGGGGTCACGGGACCTCTATAGGTAGTTTTCGGATCCGTTCGACCGGATTCGAACGGTTTCGCCGGTTTTATAGTCTTTATTGTGAGATAGAATCCCTGTGGATGCCCCGCCTTTTCCTCCGGTGCGATCCACGGGAGATAACGATGAAAAAACTGTTGATATTCTCCGGAATATGTGTCCTCGTCCTGGCGCTCATTGCTGCAGGACTGAGCGCCGCCGGCACCACCCGTCCCGATACGCCGGACGGCGCCGTCAGTGTGGCGGCCGGAAACAACCTGTTCGCGTTCGACCTCTACCGGCACCTTGCCGCCGACCCGGCGTATGCAGGAGAGAACCTCTTCTTCTCGCCCTACAGCATCGCATCAGCCCTCGCGATCACATGCGAGGGCGCCCGCGGCACGACCGCCGACGAGATCGAATCGGTGCTGCACCTTCCAACGAACGAGACCCTCCGGCGGGAGGGGTTTGCTGACCTCAACGCCGCCCTGAACAGCGGGAGCGGCAACTGCACCCTCCGCACCGCGAACGCCCTCTGGGCAGAGAAGACCCATTCGCTCCTCCCGGACTACATTGAGACGGCCGCCCGCTGGTATGGCGCAAACGCCACAAACCTCAATTTCGCCGAGAACCCCGAGGGGTCGCGGGAGACGATCAACCGGTGGGTGGAGGAGAAGACCGAAGATCGGATCCGCGACCTCCTGCCGCCGGGTTCGATCGACCCGCTGACCCGGCTCGTGATCACGAACGCGATCTACTTCAAAGGCGCATGGGCGCAGCAGTTCGACCCCGCCAGGACGACGGAGGAGGAGTTCCGGGTTTCACCGAACGAGACGGTGGCCGTCCCGATGATGCACGGGAATGCCGTCTACCCGTATACAGAGACCGGGACACTCCAGGTGCTTGAGATGCCGTATGCCAGTGGGGACGGAACGGAACTCGCGATGCTTGTCCTTCTGCCGAAGGGAGACAGCCTGACGGCTGCGGAGGAGGTCCTGGACGCGGAGAGGCTTGCCGGTCTGCGGGAGTCGCTCGCCTCGCAGAACGTCAGGGTCTTCTTCCCGAAGTTCACGCTTGATGCGAGTTACGGTCTCACCCCGGCTCTTGCGGCGATGGGGATGCCGACGGCTTTCACCGGCGGCGATGCCGACCTCTCGGGGATGGACGGGACGAGAGACCTCTTCGTCACCGGGATCTTCCATAAGGCGTTCGTCGACGTGAACGAGGAGGGCACCGAGGCCGCGGCAGCGACCGGCGTTGCGGCCGGGCTGGGTGTCACACCCGTCTTCCGTGCGGACCACCCGTTCGTCTTCCTCATAACCGAGAAGGATTCCGGCACGATCCTCTTCGCTGGAAGGGTCGTCAACCCCGAAGGCCCGTGAAGGGGGGCTGTCCTCCCCCCTTCTGTCGGCAACGAATACTGGGGTGGCAGGGTGCCCTTCCATCCGCAGTCTCGACGCCAGCCACAGTCACCCACAGGATTCCCTGGAGGTGCGGTCAAGCTATCCGGGCCTACCTCCAGGGAGAGTCTTTAACTTGCGGGGGTAGTTGACGACAGTATTGTCATGCCCAAATGCATCTTTGATGAGAACCCGAGGAGGTAAAACATGATTCCGTCCGGATGGGGCAACCACATCACCATCAGACATATCTCTGAATAACCCCACATCCCGGTAACAAAGAGATGTAACGTCATGCTGGTCAGATTTGAAGTAACCTATGCCGATGGATGGTGGAGCGCCAGCGCACATGCACCTGGAAATGCCATCTATACCCTGGGTAAAAGCATCGGGGAACTTATCGACAATATCCTGGAAGCAACGTCACTCCATTACGCGGAAGAACTAGGAGCGGGAGAACGGATCACCATTGTAACCAGATACAGGTCAGAAACCCGCGAACAGGAAAGCCACATCCCACCAAGTTTCGAATACAAGGTCGATATCACTGCCGCGACACCCGGTTGTTAGTGGATTCGAGGTAATCAAAGTCCTTGAAAACCCGGTTTTTCTCCGGCAGGCCGGAAGTCACGTCCAACTGCGTAAAGTTGTTGGCGATAAACGACTCCGGGTTACCGTACCCCTTCACGACGAACTTGCCATAGCTACACTCAACACAATCGTCACCGACGTTGCTGAATTTGAAGGTATGACAAAAGAAGAGGTTTACGATCTCTTACGATAACCCTCTCCTCAAGACAACAAACACCCCCTCCTCCGATCTCGTGGACGAGGTTATCCCAAAACTCTTCTGCCGGGTGGTGGAGAGGCCCGGACAACGGCAGCATTCCCGATTTATCCTGCGGGGGGGTGAAGGGGGGGCAGAGCGGGAAGACCCCGGGTCCTGCCGCCGGGGTAGTTCACGCGTCCAGGATGTGTCAAAGCGTCGTTCCAGTGCTTGAGTGTGCGCCGACTCCCCGAGTTCTTCTATCGCCCAGGCAGTTTTGAGATGAGCCCGACCATTTCATGGGCGTGATCGTCCACCCCACACGGGAGTCGCCAGGGGTGACGGGGGGAGGAGATCGCGGCTTCGCGCTCAACGCGAGAGACAACACTGCACGTGAAATGTTAGATGAAATGGTCCACCAGATGGTATCCTCCTCACGAAGACCGGAGCCGGGCAAGCATCCGCTCTTTCTTTGCTATCGCTGCATCAGCCGCACGCCGGACACCGGCCTTCATCTCCTCAAAATCCCTCTTCTCCGCATCCACCACTTTTTTCACAGGGGTGTAGGCCGACTCCCTGAACTTCGGGGAGAAGTCCCGTATCCTGCCATTGACCATGAGAACCGATTCAGCGGCTCCTTCCTCGACGAAGCCGATCTCTTTCATGGCGACCCCCGCGGACCCGACGACCTGCTTGATCTCCGCCGCGTTCTCCGGCGGCGCGACAACCAGGAGGGAGTCGAGGGAGACGCCCAGGTAATCGATCTCGAGGGCATCGAGCATGGCAAGGACGTTTGGCCGGACAAGGCTGCGGAGTTCGTCCTCGACGACGACGATCCGGCAGCCGGCGGTCTCGGCCATCTCGTAGGCGTCGCCCCGGAGCCCGCCGTTCGTGACGTCGGTCATGGCATGGACACCGGCGAGGGCGTCGCTTCCAATCAGAGCCTCGCATGCCCTGAGGAAGTGGAGGTTGATCGTCTCCTCGACGACCTCCGGGAAACCGGAGTAGATAGCGGCGGTGGCGATCGTCCCGCCGCCGGCGCCCTCGGTCATCAGGAGGACGTCGCCGGGGGCGATCTCCTCGCGGGCGGTGAGGTGGCTGGTGACACCGACGGCGCCGACGCAACCGGTCATCCGGGAACCAAGGACCATGTCCCCGCCGATACGCAAGGTTGAACCGGTGACCAGGGGGACGCCCATCGCCTCGCC
This sequence comes from Methanoculleus receptaculi, assembly GCF_033472595.1. Taxonomy (NCBI): domain Archaea; kingdom Methanobacteriati; phylum Methanobacteriota; class Methanomicrobia; order Methanomicrobiales; family Methanomicrobiaceae; genus Methanoculleus; species Methanoculleus receptaculi. Next base: position 1,498,595 of record NZ_CP137642.1, read on the forward strand.
TACAGCGGTGACGCCGGCGGTGTAGTCGAATACCTTGGCCACATCGCCGTCATCGGCGACGTGGATGTCGGAGAGGAGGGCGACGGGTTTTGCGCCCATGACATAGACGTCACGCAGCGTCGCCCGGGTGACGTGGAAACCGGCAAGGAATGGGAAGTCTGAGAGCCGGGAGTGCATCCCGTCGACGGTGACGACGATGTAATCGCCGCCGGCGCTCACCGCCCCGGCATCGTCCATCTCCTCGACCCCGACGGCGACATCGGGTCGGCCGATGATCCGTGCAATCTGCCGGTGGGCGAAGAAGTCCCCGGCTCCGCGTGAACCGACACCGAACTCGCCCATCGTCGACCCGGAGGGCTCGAATGTGAAGAGGTCGCCGGAGAGCCCGGTCGAGTTCCGGACCTCTGTGACGACCGCCCTGGCGAACGCTTCGGTGTATTCGGGGGTGACGCGGTTTCGCTTGATCGATATGACCTCCCGGGAGAGGAGGCGCACGATCTCGTCATCAGGGATGCCGTCGGCGAGGTGCCGGCGGGCGATCTCTTCTGCATCCATTGCAGATCTGGTCGGTTCGGATACGAGATAAATGAGATGGCGGGCAAAGATTCAAGCGTGTACCGGGCGACAACAGAGGTATGACGGCTGGAAGGATGGTCGCCGCCTGCACCATCGCCGGCTCCGACTCTGGGGGCGGGGCGGGTATCCAGGCGGACTTGAAGACGTTTGTGGAACTCGGGGTCTTCGGGCTGACGGTCGTCACGGCCGTGACCGCCCAGAACACGAGAGAGGTGCGGGCGGCCTGGCCGCTCCCGCCGGAGGCTGTTCGAACGCAGATTGAGACGGTCGCTGAGGGGTTTGCAATCGGCGCCTGGAAGACCGGGATGCTCGGGAACGCCGCAACCGTCCGGGCGGTCGCGGAGAGCCTGCCGGAGGGGGCAATCTCTGTGATAGACCCGGTGATGGTCTCGACATCGGGTCACAGGCTGCTCGAGGAGGATGCTATCAGCGACCTGGTGGAGGTCCTGATGCCGCGTGCAAGCGTCGTCACGCCGAACATCCCGGAGGCGGAGGTTCTTGCCGGGATGCGGATCGAGGGGGTGGAGGGTATGGCCGCGGCAGGCTGGCGGATCCTGGATCTCGGCGCCGGGGCGGTGGTGGTGAAGGGGGGGCACCTTCCCGGCGGTGAGGCGGTCGATATACTGGTCGAGCGTGAGGGGGAGATGAAAGTCTCGGGTGAGCGCTACCACTACGCGGTGCACGGCTCGGGGTGCTGTTTCTCCGCGGCGCTGACGGCATGCCTGGCGAGGGGGATGGCTCTGCGGGAGAGTTTCTGCGCAGCACGGGAGTTCATAGATACGGCAATCCGGGAGGCGGTGGGTGACGCCGGTGAGGTCAGGGTGGTCAATCCCGGTGGGAGGTTTATCTACCGTCGATGAAAATCTTTTCCCAGATTTTCGCTGAAACAGAGAATCGTTTCCATAATACCCACGGAAAACCGGTCTCTTCCCGGCGGGGAGAATCGGTGGGAAAACCGCTTTGGTCTTGATAATTCATCAAAAATGCGATATAAATCCTTCAACCCATCCAGACAAAACACAATTTTAATATTCAAAAACATTCAACCAGTCTACAATGGATGAGATCGACGATGCGATTCTTCGCGAGCTCCAGAAAGACGGGAGGAAGTCCATGGCAGAACTTGGCTCAATGCTTGGAATCGCACCGTCGACGGTCTTTAAAAGGATCGAGAAACTTAAGAAAGCCGGCATCATCGAGCGGTTCACGATAGTCATCAACCAGAAATGCTTTGAGAATACACTGATAGTCTTTCTAAACATCAGGGTCCAGCCGGAAGCGAAGTCGGACGTTGAGGAGTTCATGCGGGATATCCCGGCCGTCCTTGACCTCTACGAGGTGCTTGAGCCCGGCGACTTCTTCGCCAGGGTGCGGGTGCAGAACATATCCGAGTTAAAGAGGGATATCCTGGTCCCGCTCTCCAGCCATCCGGGGGTGCGGGATATCCAGACTATAATCTCGGTGAGAAGGATAAAGGAGCAGACATGAACATATTGCAGGTTGAGATGATTCAGCAGATCTTCGCGATCGTGACACTCCTTCTTGGAGTGCTGCTTATAGGCATCATCTACAACGCATACAGGATCGTGAAGCAGCCTACCCTGCTGCTCTTCATCTACGGGCTTTTTACGCTGGTGGTGGGGATCACCTTCGCCGATCTTGTGAGCATATTTACGCTTGACGAGTTCATCCTTGCCTGGTCGATGGTCTTTTCCCACGTGGTTGTGATCATCGGTCTCTGCGTGATGGCGTACGGCATACTGAGAGGGTAAGATGCGGACCGGTACATCGTTTGCCCGGGACTGGCAGCTTATCAAGGTAGCGCGGTCGCTGAGGGAACGCAACGTTACCGGGTCACTGCTGCGGCGGCTGCTGAAGGACGCCCCTCCCGGGCTTATGGAGCGGGTCGCCGCCATCGCGGAGAGGCTGGGTGAGGAGGACGGGACGGCGCTTCTCTCTCACGCCGAGGAGCGGTTCGATCCGCCGACCCTGATGGAGGGGCTCCTCCTCACCTGGGGCGTACCCTCTGAGTCGACGGAGACCGCGGAGGGGGGCGTTCTCCTCACCATCGACTGTACGGCGGCGGCGGTGAGGGATACCTTTGCGGACGCACGGGTTGCCGGGCCGTACCTGGCCGGGTATGCGAGGGCGCTCCAGCCCGACGCGGTATTCGAGCGCGGGGGCCACGGGAGGGTGACGATCCGGTTCCCGCCGCGGGAGAGGTGAGGAGGTTTATATCGAGAGACCGGCTCTTCGAGACGGCTGGAGTTTTTTTGCATAATCCGGGTCGAAGGCGGCCCGGAGGGTATGACCGGCTGAAATAGGAGTCCTGACGAAATCCAGACCGGCGGCGCGCCTTTCGGGGTGGGCGTGAGGATCGGCCGGGGTTTCACCGGCAGAGAACATTCCAGAGGTGGGGGTCCATCCAGCGAGAGAGGTTTTTCGGCTGACACAGGAGACAGGGTTTTCAGTGACACTGGAAACAGGGGAGGGGGATGTTCCACCCCCCGCCACCGGCGAGCCCCACACCCGCGGGGGCGATATCCCATCGATGCACTGCCGGGGATCTGGCAGTCTCTTCGCGGTCTCACCTGACACCCCCCCAAAGATCCTGCCTCCACTCCCCGGACACGGTATCCGGGCCAATCCGCCAATCAACTGCCCGCCCCCTCAGAAGGGGGCGGGAGGAGGCACGGAACGCGCCGGGAGGTGGTGGTGTTCCAGCGAAAACCGTTCAACGGGAGACGCATGAGACAGGGGAGGGGGATGTTCCACCCCCGCCCCCACGGGGCGATATCCCATGGATGCACTGCCGGGGAAGAGCATCTCCACGGCTTGATGTGAACACCCTGCCGAAATCCTGTCTCGTCCCCTGGCACGGCCACCGGGCCAATCCGCCAATCAACTGCCCGCCCCCTTGTAGGGGGCGGGAGGAGGCGCGGAACGCGCCGGGCGGTGGGGGTGTTCCAGCGAAAACCGTTCAACGGGAGACGCATGAGACAGGGGAGGGGGATGTTCCACCCCCTCCCCGTCAGCCCCACCCCCGCGGGGTGATATCCCATCGATGCACTGCCGGGGAAGAGCATCTCCACGGCTTGATGTGAACACCCTGCCGAAATCCTATCTCGTCCCCTGGCACGGTCTCCGGGCCAATCGCCAGACACTGCCCGCCCCCTCGGAAGGGGGCGGGAGGAGGCCGCGGAGCGCCGGGAGGTGGGGGTGTTCCAGCGAAAACCGTTCAACGGCTAAGACAGGAGACAGGGGAGGGGGATGTTCCACCCCCGCCACCGGTGAGCCCCACCCCCGCGGGGCGATATCCCATCGATGCACTGCCGGGGATCTGGCAGTCTCTTCGCGGTCTCACCTGACACCCCCCCCAAAGATCCTGCCTCTACTCCCCGTGCACTCTATCCGGGCCAATCGCCAGACACTGCCCGCCCCCTCGGAAGGGGGCGGGAGGAGGCCGCGGAGCGCCGGGAGGTGGGGGTGTTCCAGCGAAAACCGTTCAACGGGAGACGCATGAGACAGGGAGGGGGATGTTCCACCCCCGCCCCGGCGAGCCCCACCCCCGCGGGGCGATTCCCCATAGATACAGTCTCCGGGGATCTGGCAGTCTCTTCGCGGTCTCACCTGACACCCCCCCAAAGATCCCGCCTCAGCCCAGGACACGGTATCCGGGCCAATCGCCAGACACTCGCCCGCCCCATGGGAAAGACGTCTTTGGTGAAACAGAGTAGACGGGGCGGGCATCAACCCGCCCTTCAGCCTTCGATCCCGCACACGTCCTGCCCGCGCACCCACCCCATCATCTGCCAGGCAGGTGACCCTGGCCTCACCGCAGGGTAAGGGATCCCGCTGCTGGAGTGGGGTGGGGTGCGGGCGTTTAACTGCCATGGATTGTTGATCCCTGGCATTTAACCGGCGGGAGGCGCTGCGGTCGCGCGGTTGTTACGGAAAAACCTGCGGGATGGATTTGCACCCCGCCGCCGGGAGCGGGTTTTCCCGGTCGCATATTCCGGTCACCAGACCACCCATGCCGGAAAGATTTTTCCACACAACCCCGGAATTCCGGAACAAATTTTTCGTGAAAGAATCACTGCGACATCGTTATATATCTTCAAAAATTAGTTTCTCTACTGACTCCATGCCCGCGACGGTGGCGTGGGGTCACGGAGGTTGTATGATGAAATTCAGAGAGAATGAAGATGCGGTATCGCCGGTCATAGGCGTTATCCTTATGGTCGCCATCACGGTGATCCTGGCCGCGGTGATAGCGGCGTTCGTATTCGGGATGGCGGGAAACATCCAGACCACAAAGAATGTTGCGGCTACGGCAACCCAGCAGGGTAATGATATCATCGTCACGTACCAGGGCGGTGCTGATTCGAACAGTGTTGCCTATCTCAGAATAGATGTATCTCGCAATGCACCAATGTATTACTATTGGAGGGGCGAAACAGGGGGCACATTGACATCTACAGCCGGTGTTCCCGACGAGTCTGAATGGGTTGCTGGCAAGATTCCGGTAGGATCATACTGGACATTTACCGGCACAGCCGAGAGAGACCACGTAGTCGTTGCGGCACACTTTTCGGATGGATCAGATCAGGTTGTACTGGACACATTCGTATAACCTTTTTTTTATGGATACCCACTATAAGATCGGCCTTACCCTGTTTACCTTGGTTTTTCTCGTTTCATTATCCATCGGCTACCCCGCCCTCTACCTCACCGACGAATGGATCACCGCGAACCAGTTAAACCACCTCGTCACCGGCGGCGACCCCCTCTTCGGCTACACCCCCTACGGTGACGGCGGCTACGCCGCGTCGCACCACAACACCCTCTGCTACACCCTTGCCCTGCCGGTCGTCTCGCTGCCCGCCTACCACTTCTTCTCCATGTTTGGCGACGACTTCCGCTTTGTCGTCATCCTCCTCTGGTCCGCCCTGCTGCTTGGACTCCTCCTCATGATCGAGTTCTGGTTCCCGCAGTATGCCCGCTGGCGGGGGATCCCCTGGACGTGGGCCGGGATCATCTCCTGGGGGGTGCTCTTCGTACTCAACGCCGCGCTATACCGGCAGTTCTGGTTTGTGAGGGGTGTGCACCCCTACGACGTCTCCGTCTACCCCGAGGTTGCTGCTGTAGTGTTTACAAACAGCATCGCCTTCGCCCTCCTCGGGGTCATCGCCTTCCTGATCTTTCGGGAGGTGCTGGGTTCGGATGGCTGGGGGGTCTTCGGGCTTGCCGCCACGGTCTGTTGCTCCTCCTACCTCTTCTGGTCGGGAAACGCCAAGGATCACGCGCTTGTCGCCCTCCTCTTTGCCGTCGCGATCTACTTCTTCACACTCTACATATCGCGGGATAACCCGCTCTACCTCGTTATGTCGTTCATCGCCGTCGGGTGGACGGCGTTTGCGCGGCCTGAACTTGGACCCGCGCTCGCCGCAGGGTTCTTCATCTTCGGCATCATCCTTGCGGCAAAGAAGGGCCGCCGGGAGATCGGGCACGCCGTTCTCGCCGTCGCCGGCGTCCCCATCGGTGCCCTCCCACTCTTTGTAAACAACCTTGGGCTCTCCGGCAACCCACTCATCCTCCCCTGGACGGCAGGGTATGCCGTCTCCGGAGGAGAAGCCCTCCCCTCCGGCACGGAGAGTCTCTGGAGCACCCTTCTCGGGCACTACACCCTTCGCGGCGGGGGGGATAGCCTCTCCGGCCTCATCCGTACCTTCTTTGAGCCCTCAAACAGCATATCGGCCGGGTTCTTCCAGGTCTCCCCCATCTCGTTCTTCGCCATACTCCTTGCCGCTGCGGTCATCTACGCCCTCATCCGCCACAGACCGACCGGGATCGGCTCACGCGACGCAAGGCTCCTTGCGTTCTTCGCCCTCGCCGCCGCCCTCGTGATGCTCTCCTACGCCCGGTCCCTCCCCTGGATCCAGGCAAGCCCCGGGATCGTCCCCGACATGCGTTACATCTCCCCGGCCTACCTCCCCATGCTCGTCATAGGGGTGTATGCGCTCAAACACGCCGGCCTCGATGCTGACGGCGTCCGGGAAGCGCTCAGAACCCTCTTCTGGCTCGTGGTCATCGACCTCCCCCTCATATTCATCGTCCTCCAGGTCATCGCCGGCAAAAGCCCGGCAGCCCAGATCACGTTCATCACGACCCTCACACTTATCTTCCTCGCCGGCGCTGCCATACTCTACATCGCCGTTCTCGCCAGACGCGCCTCCCCACGCTCCATCGCCTACACCGTCCCGGTGCTGATGCTCCTCCCCCTCGCCTGGGAACTCGTCGTCGACTTCCGGTTCGCCACATCCTGCTGGGAGGGCTACCACTTCTGGATACCGGTGGTGCAGTACATCTGGTACATCCAGTACACCATCTTCCCGCTATAGCGGGCGGGGCTGCCGGGGGGGCATGACGCTGACAGCATTTTCAGCAGTTTTCAAGCGGAATTACAGCAGTTGCTGTCAGTGAGAAAACGTGAAATAAAGAGGCTGTACTGGAAATGCTATCATATATATTGAGATATATTATGTACAGGTAGATGTTTTCAGCAAAATTGAAAACACCCGATAGCTGTTTCTGTGACACTTTCGGACGGTTGCATACAGCTGGGTGTTCTCCGCACTGCTGTCATTCAGGGATGAAAACCCACAAAGCGGCCTCGGAATCGGTAAAAAACCTTAATGCACGCCCTGATTGATGACAGCAACTGCTGCATACGTGTTGAAATATGCTGTCTTTTGAAGCGAATTGCTGAAAGCCAGAGCACCCGCCCCGGGGGTTCAGGGACGCGGCACCCGGAGATTCCATCAGACCACCTCATCAAAGAGGACCATCGAGTTGCCGTCAGGATACGTCCCCACGATCACGATCCGGGTCGGTTCCGGCAGACGCCGGATCTCGAAATACCCCACCTTCGCCTCCAGCGGAAACTCCTCGTTCCCTGCCCCGGGGCCGCCTATCCAGCACGTGATGTTTGTGACCCGGTCAACGTCCGTCCCGCCGTGAACCATGAACGTTACGTTCTCCCCCGACCGGGTCGCCGTCGCCATCGTTATCGACGGCTCCATCGGCGGCCATATCCCGAAGACCAGCGACCCCACTATCGCCGCAAGCAGGATCACGACCACCACCATCAGGATTGTGCTCAAGACCTCCGAGACCGCATCCCCGCCATCCAGGCAAGTCATTATGATGAATATACCAGCCAATCCCATAAAAGACTGCCTGTATCGAGTCGGGCGGCGGGATGCCGCCGGCAAAAGATCCGCTCCCGCGCCTGCCGCACGAAACCGGAACGTATATCTTCGGCGTTAACGGCATAATCCTTCGTAATCACAGGATGGTGTTTTGGTGCCAAACTTCTGCCCCGAATGCGGAAACGAACTGATCAGCAAAAACGCGGAGATCTGCCCGAACTGCGGGGTCAGACTCAGAGGCTCCGGGAAGAGCCCGGGTATCGCGGCGCTCTGCTCCTTCATCTTTCCGGGTCTCGGCCAGGTCTACAACGGGGATATCGGCCGGGGATTTCTCATCCTCCTCGGGACGATTGTAGGTTCCCTCTTCTTCGTCATCCCCGGCCTGGTCGTCTTCATCTACGGCATCTACGATGCCTATGCAACAGCAAAACGGATGAACACCGGGGAGATCCCGTACCGCGAGGCAAACGCCCTGCATATGGTTCTCTTCGTCGTGCTCTGGTTCGTCGGTATTGCCGCGCTCTTCGTCATGTCCGCCATCATCGCGGCGTTCGTATTTGGGATGGCCGGGGCATACTGACGGCGGTGGGGGTCTCGTCAGGCGGTTGCCAAACAGTCACCTCCGCTCCGATGCCGCCGCAGCGCCTGCCCTTCCTGCCCCCTGAGTTCCTCCCAGCAGCGGCGGTTGTTGACGCACCCCGGGTCTGGTGCATGTAGGTCACCGAAGTATGCCCATGCACGGGCGCGGCAGCCACCGCAGACGTAGCGGTTCTCGCAGGCGGCGCAGGCGCCGGAGAGATGACTCCTGTCCCGCAGATCCTTCAGCACCTCCGAGGAGTGCCAGATCTCAATAAACGGCTTCTCCCGCACGTTCCCGACCTTGATCGGCATGAACACACAGGGCTGGATATCCCCCTCAGGTTCGATGCTGCAGTAGATCCTCCCCGCACCGCAGCCGCCGATGAAGTCGGCGAGGAGGGCCGTCCGGCCCTGGATCGCATCCCCGGCGTAGAAGTGGCCGACGGGAACCCCGCCCCTCTCCTCCTCTAGCGCCACAGAAGCAAGCTGGGGCGCTGTGGAGAGAACCTCGGGGCCGCTGCCATCACGCGTCCACGCAAGGATGCGGTGCAGCAGGTCCCTCCGCTCATCGGGAGGTATGTCCTGGTCGGCCATCTCCACCCCCCTCCCCGTCGGGATGAAGTTAAAGCACATCAACCGTTTCACACCGAGTTCGATGCAAAGTCGGTATATATCCGGGACCTGATCGTAGTTTGCCCGGGTCACCGTGGTTGCAATACAGGTGTAGAGCCCCGCCTCCACACAGTTCCGTATACCGGCGATGGTGCGGTCAAACGCCCCCGGCATCCCGCGGAAGGCATCGTGACTCGCCGCGTCCTTCCCGTCAACCGAGATCTCCACGTACTCGATGCCGGCATCACGTATCCGCCCGGCCATCTCCGGGGTGATGAGCGTCCCGTTGGTGGCAAGCGCAACATAGAGGTCGTGTTTGCGGGCGTGGGCGGCCACCTCGAAGAAGTCCTTTCGCATCAGCGGCTCCCCGCCGGAGAAGGCAATCACAACCACACCGGCATCCGCAAGTTCCTCCACCAGACGTTTTGCCTCCTCGGTATCGAGCTCACGGGGTAGCGCCTTCTGCGCATCCTGGTAACAGTGGGTGCACCTCAGGTTGCAGCGGTGGGTGAAGTCCCAGACCACCAGGAAGGGAGCGTTCACGATCTGCGGCATCGTGATGCCGTAACGCGCGATCCCCTCGAGCACGTTCTTGAGTCCCCGCACGAAGACCGGTTCATCAAGCCCCTTCTTTATATCGTCCTCGTTCACCCCGAAGATCTGGCTGCTCTGGTGGAGTGTATACCCCACCATCCGGCCCGCCAGCCTGCACCTCCAGCACAATCCATCACTCGAACCCTGGTAGCAGCGGATGGCGTTGGTAAGACGATCTCCGCAATCATCATCCTGCGTAACGAAGCGGAGCATGCTCCTGGAAACCGGGTTCCCGAGCAGCCGCCGGACAGCAGGAAGTGCATGAATACGATCATCTGACATAAGTATCACTACTGCAGTGCCCTCAGGACGTTATAGTTCTGGGAGACGCTTTTGACAAACTCTCCTCGCTGAAAATACTTAAGGGTTGTTGACGCCGGAAAACCGCCAGATCAACGATTCTTTGACATTAACACGCCGCCTTTCCCCGGCAGCATGCACAAAAAAGACCCTCAAAACCAGTTAACCGGCGCCATCGAGTCACTCGCGTTGAAACACCTATCGCCGACCACCAAACCGTCTCTGGCGAGCAGTGCGAGATGATAGCCCCATACCGTGCACGGGAAGAGGAAACAGGATCTTGACGATTGACCCCACCGGCACGGTGGTTGATGCCCTCCCTGGCACTGTATCGATGGAGAATCGCCCCCCTGGGGAGGGGCTGAGGGTGAGGGGGTGGAACATCCCCCGCCCCTGTCTCGACGTGTCACTGAAAACCTCTCTTGCTGGATCACCCCCACCACCCGGCCGCTTTGCGGCCTCCTCCCGCCCCCTGCAAGGGGGCGGGCAGTTGATTGGCGATAGCACCGGAGACCGTGCACGGGGGCGGATGCAGGATCTTTCAGGAGTGTCACGTTAGGCCGCGAAGAGACTGCCAGATCTCCGTGGCACCGTATCGACAATCACACCCCCGGCAACGTCTTTTCCATGCGAAGAGGAGATCCCCCGCCGGTCTACCGCAAAAGACCCCGGCCACCCCGGCATCCCGGGGGGGCGGTCGTGTAACCTGTAGCGTGACAGCAGGTTTTTCCTTCTCCAGGGACAATGGCTGGATCGTATCCGGCGCAAGCCCCTGCACGCTGCCGGAAAGGATGGGACAAAATGGAGAATCGACCCAGAGGAGGAATCCTCCAGAGAGACGGCGCCACATACGCGATCGTGCCGAGAACCCCCGCCGGGATCGTCAGCCCCGAGGACCTTGAGAGTATCATCAAGGTCGTCCGGCGCTACAGCATCCCGATCATCAAGATGACCTCCGGGCAGCGGATGGTGCTCGTGGGTATAAAGGAAGAGGATGTCGAGAAGATCTGGAACGAACTCGGGATGACCGTGGGCCAGGCAACAGCCCCCTGCGTTCACTACGTCCAGGCATGCCCCGGGACCGAGACCTGCAGGTACGGCAAACAGGACTCACTGGGTCTCGGGCTCAAGATCGAGGAGATCTACCAGGACCTGAACATGCCGGCAAAGGTCAAGATCGGTGTCTCAGGCTGCCCACGCTCCTGCGGCGAGAGTTACCTCCGGGACATCGGGCTTCTCGGGACGGCAAAAGGCTGGAGGGTCATCTTCGGCGGCAACGCCGGCGCCCGCCCCCGGATCGGGGATCTCGTCGCAAAAGACCTCACATCGGATGAGGCGCTCGACCTTGTCCGCCGGCTCCTGGAGTACTACCGCAGCAACGCAGAACCGGGAGAGAGGACCGCACGGTTCGTCGAACGGGTCGGGTTTGATGCCATCAGAAAGGACGTCCTGGCCTTAACCCCCTACATACCGCTGGAGTCCACCCGGCCGGATTGAAACCGTCTTCACCCACCGGACGACTTCTGGCCGCCGATACAGTCAGCGTTTGCGATCATCCGGTTCACAAACTCTCTCTGGACGCAGGTTATGAACGGCAGGGTGACCACCACAGCGCTTCGGAGACCGTCCTGGCGGTAGACGATCATGCAGGCGCGGTCATCAGCGATGAAGATGTAGTCGAGCTGGAACGCCGAACCGTCCACCGGGATCAGCCCGCAGTAGATCCGCTCGAAGATCTTCTCCTGGAAGAAGGGGCAGAAAGGCCTCGGGATGTAGAGAGAAGCGTTCCCAAGCGGTCTTCCTATCCCGCGCCTCCCGTTCGGGAGAAGGATGCTCACCGGGTGGTCGCGCGAGACATCTGCGATCTGGCGGGCGAACTCCCCGATCTCACGATAGTCCAGGCAGACGACCGCAAGGTCGCGGGAGAGGCCGGCAAGGAGCGACTCCAGGTGACGGCCGATCCCCCACTCCCCCTGAACGTACCGGATAGGAGAGTTCTTCGACCGGGCATCAAGCGAGAGAGCCTCGAGCCCCTGCAGCGCGGCCGTTGCCGCGGCATCGAGATCGCCCGAGAGGCGGCGGATGACAACAGCCGGGTCGGCAGGGACGTATACACGAGGGCTCCCCTGCCTGATCGCGATGAAACCCCTGGCGGCAAGCCCTTCGGCGATGTCGTAGACCCGTGGACGCGGGACGCCGCCCGCCAGGTGGATCTGGCGGGCGGTGCCCTCCCCCATCCCAACAAGCGCAGCGTAGACCCGGGCCTCGTAATCCGTCAGCCCGAGCCTTGTGAGGTTGCGGATCAGGTCATCCATTGTTGTTACTACGAGAGTTACACGAGCCTTAAACCCTCGCACGGATCATACTCCTCCAGGGAGGACCGAATCCGAAGGTTCTTCCACCGGGACCGCCACACCAACCAGAGAACTCATGATGAGGCCATACACCTGCTGACCGACCCATTCGGCGAGGACGGCGAAGAGGCTGCAGACCGCCGGGGGGTGGTGACCCTGGAGGGCATCCGGGCGGCCTGCCGCCGTATGCAGGGCGCAAAGACAAAACGCGATCTTCTCCAGATCATCGCCGGGGAGGTGTCGAAGTTTGACCTCCACGACCTCGAGACGATCTACGCCAGGTTCGAGCGCAGGGTAGACAGTCTCCCGGCAGGCTACCGCGACCGCCTGCTCGCAAGCGTCCGGGACGAGATCTTGGCTCACCACCGCCTCATCCTCCTCTCCCGCAACGGCAGCAGCGAAGACTGGCTGGATGAACCGCCGGGCCCCCTGCTTGACGCGCCTGCACGGCGAAGGCGCAGGAGAAGGACGCCGGCCGCCTCTACCTGAACTACCTCCTCTCCGCGTTCACCATGTTTGTCATGGAAGAGCCCGCCCACCCCGTCGGCACACCCTTTCCCGGCGGACAGATCGTCGACGAGTGGGAGATGACCTATCTCTGCCCTTCCTGCCCGGCAGTCCAGAGCACGGAACCAACCTTCCCGGAGATGCGGGCCCGGCGGCTGGAGAGCCTCGCAAACTACTGGACAAATTATAAAGGTTGAACACCATCAGGAGATGATGAAGATGAAGATTGTTGACGTATCAAAAGAGCCTGTAAACGAAAACCCCCACCATGTCGACGCCAGGAAGGTCTATGACACCGAGCACGCGACAGCGGTGGTGATAACCCTTGCGCCCGGCGAGGCGTTAAAGAAGCACATAACCCCGGTGGATGTCTTCTTCTACGTCCTCGAAGGGACAGGAGTCGTCGAGATAGGCGACGAGCGAGCAGCCGTCGGCCGCGACCACCTTGTCGAGAGCCCGGCAAAGATCCCGCACCGCTGGATCAACGAGAGCGACCGTCCATTCCGGGTGCTCGTCGTAAAGGCCCCTCGGCCGGCGAGCGAAACCAGGCTCCTGTGAGGCAGCGGGTATGCCTTCCGGATCAATCCCGATGATCACAGGAGTGGTCTACGCCTACCTTGCCTTCGCCGTCCTCGCCCTGCTCTGGTACTCCAGGCGGTTCACAAGGCGGCGAGCGCTGGTCTTCCTGGCAGCATCGGCGCTTCTCGGGTTCCTGGTCTTTGCACCGGTCTTCCCATTCATGGTGCAGGAGGTCGTCCTCGGGAACCTGCCGGTGCTCATAGGGCTGGTTGTATTCATCGTCCTTGTCTTCCTCGCGGGCCGGATAATCTGCGGCCAGGTCTGCGCTGTGGGTGCCGTCCAGGAACTCGTCTACCTGATCCCGGTTAAGAAACACCGCCGCACCGCAAACCGGAGGCAGGTGGCGATAAGGGCGGGGGTCTTTATCGTCATCCTGGTCGCCGGAGCGGGGTTCTCGGTGAACCTCCTCGCACGCCTTGGTCTCCGGGCCTTCTTCAACCTCCGGGTCGCAAGCGTTCCCTTCGTCATCTTCCTTGCCATCCTGCTCGTCTCGGTATTCTTCTACCGGCCGTTCTGCCGCTACATCTGCCCCTACGGCGCCCTGCTCGCCCCGGTCTCGTCACGGGCGGTCTACCGGCTGCGGCGGACGGATGCCTGCATCAATTGCGGGAAGTGCGAACGGGCGTGCCCCACAGGGGCGGCCGACCCGGACGCCAGACTTGGCGAGTGCTACCTCTGCGGCAGGTGCACCGAGGCCTGCCCGGTGGAGGGGGCGCTTGTCTACGCCCGGGGAGGCGGCAAAGATTAAGATCTCGAGGTGAAAAAGAGTGCCAGATACTAAACGTGCAGAGTTGCGGGGCAAGGTCATCCGCCTGGCGGACCTTGTCGCATACCAGGAAGGAACCGTTGCAAGCAGGATGATCATCAACAAACCGGCAGGGAGCATCACCATATTCTCGTTCGACGAGAACGAAGGGCTCTCGGAGCACACCGCACCGTATGACGCGGTGGTGACAATCCTTGACGGCGAGTGCGAGGTCTGGGTCGCGGGCGAGACGCACCAGATGCAGGAGGGCGATACGATCATCTTCCCGGCAAACGTCCCTCATGCGCTCTCGGCCATAACCCGGTTCAAGATGTCGCTCACGATGATCAGGGAGTGAACAGGAGATGACAAACGAGAAAGAGGGTGATTACTGCACCATCTGCGGTGGGATCCGGCCCGACGCCATAAAGATCAGGACGATCCCGGTGGACGGCAAGGATACTGGCATAAACCAGCTGGACTTCATCATGGATGGCGTGCGAAAACTCGACCTGAAGGACGACGCCGCGATCCGCGCTGAACTCCTCCGGTGGGCGGGTGAGTTCAACTACATCCCGACAAAGAAGCGCGAGGCATACGGCGACGCGCTGCTGGCGGAGTACAGGAAAACAAAGGAGTGATGCGGAGAGACCGGCCGGCTACCGCTTCTTTGCAACCGACTTCTCCAGGGCGGGCAGTTTGTCCTCAAACCGCACCCTGTACCTCTTCGCGACTATGACCACCGCCGCCTCAAGGCGGAGGTTGCCGTCAAAGCCGCTGTCGATGACCTGGTTGATCTCGGCGGCGATCTCCCGGACCGGCTTACCGGTCGCGGAAGCGATCCGGGCTATCAGTTCGTCGCAGGGGGTCGCCGCCCCTGTCAGGAGATCGGATGTGGGTTTGAACCCGAGCGGTATCTCGACCGCAGCGAGATCGAAGAGCGGCCGGATGGTTCCCCCTTCCATCTCGACCAGCCCTTCTTCCATCGCCCGCTCAAGGAGCAGGTTCGCCTGCTCCTTGTTCATCCATTTCCGGTCGATGGCAACGTAGAAGATAAACTCGCTCTTCTGCAGCCGCTCCTTGCGCATATGCTTGAACGGTGCGGCAACGGCAATCTCAAGACTCACTCGCAGGCACCCTTGAGTATCGTTCGCAGATCGATTGCATCAAGGTCGCCGTGCGAACCCTCCTTCGCAACGTAGCACTCGGTCACCGCCCCTTTATCGACGATCCTGAGGTAGAAGACGTTCTCTGAGACCGGAAGCCGTTTATCCGGCGTTAGCAGGGTCTTCTGAAGGTCGACCCTGAAGTCCGCGGTCTCGGCGACCGTCTCTTCAAGCGGCGATAGGTTATCGAGATCCCCAAACCGCGTCCGCTCTTCCGCGATCTGGATGACGACCCGCTCCTTGATGAGACCCCCGGGGCCGCGCCGGGTGGCATGGGTGTTGTTCAACCGCGCTATGCAGGCCAGGACATCCCGGAACGGCCGGGCGATCTCAAAGTCCAGGTCAATTGATTGGGGAAACCGGTAATATATCCTGCGCATCACTAGAACTGACGCCCGCGGAACGTAAAAAGGATCTGATCCCTTGCAGAGCACCCCCTGGGGGAGACGGAGCGGGACGTGGTGAAAAAGTATATTATGAGAGCAGGACGGCGTTGACGACGCCGTCCTGGCTTGGCCTGCTGACGATCCGCGCGCGCCCTGCCTCTGTCCTGATGATTGCACCCCTGGTCAGGAGGTTCCGGCGGACGTAGTTGGGGTTGGCGGGGTTCTCCTCGACCGTCTCGATCTTGGCTTTTCTGATCTCGCCGGTTGCCGGGTCTGCCACGCTCGCGTATTCCACCCGGAGCGCCCGGACTTTCCGGTTGCCACCGTAGGTGCGGATGATCCTCCTGCGGTCTTCACCTATGTGCGTCTCTGCCGGAGATCTCCCGATCTCCACTCTCTTCTTGCCCCGGCAGGTGTGGTAACGCCCGCCAGACGGCTTTCTTACTGATCTTCCCTGCCACAACATGTGACCACCGAAATACTTCTGTTGAGGACGCGATTCCCCGACTCCGGGGGCAGCAGTCTCTCGCTAAAGTACTATAAATGTACGAGAGCAGGATATTTAACTTGCGTGGGTGAAGGGGGCGGAGCGGGAAGTCCCCACCGTTCACGATGGGGATGAAAGCGGAGCCGCCCTTCCTTCCTGCGATAGATATATCATCGTGGGTATCATAATGCGATATACCCAACGTGAAGCATAAACTTGATAGGTCAGCGCATTCGGTCTTTGCTCTCTACTATCATCTGGTGATAGTAGTGAAGTATCGCCGGAAAGCGTTATATTCTGACGATATTCGGGAGCGTCTGAAAGATATCGTGTGGAACCTATCGGACGAATTGGGTATAGACGTTGTTGCTCACGAACCTGCGGAAGATCACTATCATCTTCTCTTCAAGGCGACTCCGAAAACCAACCTCGTCAATGTTGTCAACGTGATCAAGGGAGTATCGGCACGGAGACTACGGCAGGAGTTCCCTGCAACAAAGAATTTGCTGTGTGGGGACTCTTTTTGGTCTCCGTCATATTTCCTTGCAACATCAGGACAGGTAAGCCTCGATGCGCTGAAAGAGTATGTTGACTCGCAGATGGAGAAGTAAATGATCGTTTCCTACAAGTACCGAGCGTATCCAGACGCAACCGTGGAAACACGTCTGAACACTGCACTTGATACCTGTAGGTGGCTCTACAACAAACTTCTCGAAGAATGCAACACGGCACGAGAGAATGGAATCTCTCCGACGATGCGGGGAACGCAGGCGCGGATCGTCACGCTGAAAGAGGAGAATCCTGCACTCAAGGACGTGTACTCTAAAGTGCTCCAGATGGTCAACTACACCCTCTGGAGCAACATCGCTGCACTCTCGCAGACAAAGAAGAGAGGACGGAAGATCGGCAAACTCCGATTCAAGAGTGCAGCCCGGTACCGGACGCTCAATTATAATCAGTCGGGTTTCAAGATCGATCGCGAGCATAGTTCGATTACGTTCTCGAAGATCGGAACGATTCCGTTCAACATGCACCGACCCTACACCGGGAAGGTGAAGGGTGTCCTGATCACCCGTTCCGGCGATAGATGGTATGTGATCATTCAGACAGAGCAGACAGTGTCTTCATCAAAGCGTGAAGGGCAGTCTGTCGGTATCGATCTCGGTCTGAACTCGTTTGCGGTCGATAGTGACGGTGCGGTGATCGAGAACCCCAGGTTCTATGAACATTCTCTGGGCAGGATCAAGAAGATCCAGCGGAGTCTTGCCCGGAAACAACGGTTCTCGAAAAACTGGAAGAAGGCAAAAAGGAAACTGGAGAAGGTCTATGATCATGTCGCCAACCAGAAGAACGATTTCCTGCACAAACTCTCCCGTCAGTACGTTGACACCTATGCGACGATCTGTGTTGAAGACCTGAATATCAAGTATTTGAAAGAGAACGGCAAATCTCGCGGGCTCCGGAGAAGTATCCACAGTGCGTCGTGGGGACGATTTTATTCTTACCTCTCGTACAAGGCTGAAAGTGCTGGTACGGAACTCGTCAAAGTCGATCCCCGCGACACGACACAGATGTGTTCGAACTGCGGAAGCATCGTGAAAAAGACGCTCTCCGAGAGAGTCCACGAATGCCCGTATTGTGGGTTTGTTGCCGATAGAGATTACAATGCTGCGGTAAATATCCACCGCGTGGGGATGGAACAGCCCTTTGAGCCTGTGGAGCCAAGACCTCTACATCACATCTCTGTGGCGCAAGTGTTGGCCATGAAGCAGGAAGCCCCGCCCGAGAGGGCGGGGTAGTTCACCTCTGCTGCCTACTCCAGGATCGTGTCCAGCAGCCCCTCCAACCCGTCCCCCGTCTTCAGGTTCGTCCGGAAGACCTTCATCCCCGGGTTGTAGCGGCGGATATCCGACTCCATCCGGTCAAGGTTGGCGCCGACGAGCGGTGCGAGATCGATCTTGTTGATGACACCTATGTCTCCGCCGCGAAACATCATGGGATGTTTGTTCACCACGTCGTCGCCCTCGGTCGAACTGACAACAACGATCCTCTTCTCAGCGCCAAGCCGGAAATCGGTCGGGCAGACCATGTTGCCGACATTCTCTATGAAGAGTATATCGATCTCGTCAAGCGGCATGTGTTCGAGGGCGTGTTCGACCAGGTGGGCATCAAGATGGCACTCTTTCCCGGTGTTTGCGTTGTAGGCCGGGATCCCGAGGGCGACGACCCGCTGGAAATCGTCGTCACCATAGACATCACCGGCGATCGCCCCGGGGCGAAGACCGCGTTTGCGGATCAGCGGCACCAGCCGTTCGATGAGGGCAGTCTTCCCCGATCCTATGGCGCCGAGAAGGTCAAACGCCCGAACCCCGTGTTCCCGGAGGTGAGCGGCGTTGGCATCTGCCAGACGGTTGTTGGCCTCGTATATATCCTTCTCCAGGTGGATGTCGATCTGATGCATGGTACATTACTGTGATCAGGATCTGTTTATAGGTTAACCGCGAAGATCATAGAGCAATGAGCGCTGAACGCATCCTCTACCCATGCTACTTTGACGCGGCACTCAGGCGGCGGCAGGGGCGCCGCGTCGCCAGAAACCTCGCAGTGAAGTCACCCGATACCTCTGCCATCGCGACCGTTCTGCGAAAGATGAACCTGCCGCACCGACTGGAGGAGCACCACCACCCCGCCCGCTGGGTGGAGCGTGAAGGCCGGGTCGTTGTGGAATGGAAAGGGAGCAAAGAGGACCTGATACGGAAGGTTGCCACCGGTCTATCCGGGCGGAGGGGTGCATGATGTACGACCTTCATACCCATACCATCCTCTCTGACGGCGAACTCCTGCCCATAGAACTCGTCCGCCGCGCCGCCGTCCTCGGCTATAAGACCATCGCCATCACCGACCACGCGGACACCTCCAACCTGGCATACCTGGTGAAGGCGGTGAGCAGGTGCCGGGAACCGGCGGAGTGTTACGGCGTGAACCTTCTTGTGGGGGTGGAGATCACGCACCTCCCGCCATCCATGATCGCGGCGGCCGCACGAGAAGCAAAACGGCTTGACGCCGATATAGTTGTCGTCCACGGCGAGTCTGTCCTGGAGCCGGTCGCCCCGGGGACGAACCGCACCGCCTGCAACTGCGATGATGTCGACGTGCTCGCCCACCCCGGGCTTGTGACGCTCGACGATGCGCGCGCGGCCGCGGAGCACGGGGTGGCGCTCGAGATAACCGCACGCGCCGGGCACAACCGCACCAACGGCCACGTGGTGAGGGTGGCGCAGAAGGCAGGGTGCCGGCTTGTGGTAAATTCTGATGCGCATAATCCGTCCGATCTGATGTCAATGGAGGTGAGGTGGGCGCTTACGGTTGGTGCGGGGTTGACGGAAGAGGAATCCCGGCAGATTCTCTCCCTGGACGTGCTTGAGTTCCTTCGAAAATAAGATATTGTATTTATAATTTAGCGAAACTTTTTTATAGATCTATGATAAATATATATCCGTTACTAAATATTTCTAGCAATACTACTGTCCAGAGGTAGCAGGTTGCGGTTAATCGGTCGCTCTGTAAGTGTTTGCAGCAATCGTTTGTTAATCTTGCGATGTGATGCTGCACAACTGCCCCGCCTCTACGGTGAGGTTGTGGATCGCCGGTTAAAACCCCTGGGAAAGGTAGTCGAGATATTCGGGAATATATCATCGCCATATGCTGTAGTCCTCTGCTACAATGGCTGCCCTGTGCAGACTGGCGAGAAAGTCTTTGCGAAATAGGTGTATAATCAATGGCTGAAGTGGAAAAGTTAAAACAACTGCAGTTGCAGCGCGAGGCCCTTAAAAAAAGGGAGGAGCAGAAAGTCAAGGAGACCGAGAAGACGCGCCCCGAAGAGAGTGTGGAGTCCGTCTGCCCGGAGTGCGGCAGCCACCAGCTTGTCCATGACTATGAGCGTGCTGAACTTGTATGTCAGAGTTGTGGTCTTGTCCTCGACGGGGAGTTCATCGACCGCGGTCCTGAGTGGCGGGCGTTCGACCACGACCAACGCATGAAGAGGTCACGTGTCGGTGCGCCGATGACCTTCACCATCCACGACAAGGGTCTCTCGACGATGATCGACTGGAGGAACCGGGATTCATATGGCCGCGCTATCTCAAGCAAGAACCGGGCGCAGCTCTACCGCCTCAGGAAGTGGCAGCGGCGTATCCGGGTCTCAAACGCCACAGAGCGGAACCTGGCGTTCGCCCTCTCGGAACTGGATCGGATGGCCTCGGCTCTTGGTCTGCCGAGGAACGTGCGCGAGACCGCCGCGGTCGTCTACCGTGACGCCGTGGAGAAGAACCTGATCCGCGGCCGGAGTATAGAGGGCGTAGCGGCGGCGTCGCTGTACGCGGCGTGCCGCCAGTGCAGCGTTCCTAGGACACTCGATGAGATCGCCGAGGTCTCCCGTGTCTCGAGGAAGGAGATAGGGCGTACCTACAGGTTCATCTCACGCGAGCTCGGCCTTAAACTCCTGCCGACGTCGCCGATCGACTACGTACCGCGCTTCTGCTCGGGGCTGAACCTGAATGGCGAGGTCCAGAGCCGGGCGGTCGAGATCCTCCGGCAGGCAGGCGAACGCGAACTTACGAGCGGCAGGGGCCCGACGGGTGTTGCAGCGGCCGCAATTTACATCTCCTCGATCCTGGGCGGCGAGAGGCGCACCCAGCGCGAGGTGGCCGAGGTGGCCGGCGTGACCGAGGTCACGATCAGGAACAGATATAAGGAACTGGCAGAGAAGTTAGATATCGAGATCATACTCTGATCTCATATCACGGGCCCGTAGATCAGGGGTAGATCGTTGCGTTCGCAACGCAAAGGCCGCGGGTTCAAATCCCGCCGGGTCCATCAAAACAGGCCATTATTTTTACTTCTTGTGAGACGTGATGTCAATCGAGGCGACCGAAGGTCGCCGGGGGTTTCGAAAGGGGCAGAGCCCCTTCGGTTGGGACACCAAAGGCCGCGGGTTCAAATCCCGCCGGGTCCATCAAAACAGGCCATTATTCTTACTTCCTGTGAGACGTGATGCCATAAAGGGGGCAGAGCCCTACCCTCCCTCACCGGCCAAGCGGTTCCAGCCGGGGAGATAACCCGAGCGCACGCCGCAGGTCAGAAACCCTGAGGTTCTTTGCCGCCAGCGCCCGTCTCTCGATGGCATGCCAGGAGAGATACGCACACGCAAACGCCGCTGCAAACGATAGCCCGAAGAGCGCCGGGATGGCAACGGTGTTTGCCGTGACCTGGATGATCGTCTGCTGCAGCGGATAGTGGTAGAGGTAGATCCCGTACGAGAAGTCCCCGTGTCTCCCGAACGTGTTTAGGAGGGGGAGAGGGATGTGCGCGGCGTAGATGGTGAGGTAGGGTATGGCAACCACCCCGGCGATGGTCGCAAGCGGCGTCATGGCCGATGCCACAAGGAGTATGAGCAGCCCACCCGCGATTGCCGGCCTTAACGTGACCCGTTCACGGCGAAGGTAGAGAAGCGCCCCGAAAAGGAAGTAGAGCGAGAACCGGACCTTTGCCATCCGGACGTCATCGAACCAGCAGAACCAGACCAGAACGTTAAGAGCGATGAGGGCGGGGAGCGCACCCCGGCGGTGCAGGAGCCCGGCAACCCCCAGCGCCGCAACAACCCCATACAGCGCAGCCTCCAGCGGTATCGTCCAGAGCGACCCGTTGACGTAGGTTACAGGGTTGTCCTGGAAGAGACCCAGAACCCCGCCGTTCTCAAAGAACGGCACGGCGGTAAACCCCTCCGGCGAGAAGAGGGTCGCAAAGTAGTCATCCTGCGGGAGGGACGTCACCAGCGGGCCCAGGATAAAGAGGGTGACCAGTATAACCGGGATAAGACCCGGGACGACCCGGAGAAACCGTTTCCAGGCGAACCTTAGTGGAGATGCAGTCGACTCCCAGCTCGCCGCGATCAGGTAGCCGCTGGTGGCAAGGAGGACGGCAAGCGCTGCCCGTCCAGCGAGCATGACCGGGTCATGCAGCCCTATCTGCGAATACCCGGTATGGAGCGCGTATGCGTGCGCAACGACAACCAGCGTTGCCGCGGCAAACCGCATGAAATCGAAGTTGTTCGAGAACCGGCCGCCGCCCTGCGGAACCGGTTCCACCTCTCTCTGATTCATGCCTCGAGTTGATGATCAAACGTAAAAGTTAGCCAGCCGTCTATCGAGACTACCTGGATCAGCAGGCTTTATAACTTCTCCTGATCACCGCCGGCGCCCCCCCCCCCAGTGACCTGGAGATCCAGAAGAGGAGACCTACCCGCTCCACTCATGCAGGTAACCGCGGGGTTCAAGCGGTTCCCCGTCTGCAAGGACGACCCGCTCGTCTATGACCTCGCCTATGACGTGCGCCTCAACACCGGCGACTGGAACTACACCCTGCGGGGCGCAGAAGAGGAGTTCAAAATCCCCGCCACCATATAGCGCGAGGAGACGCCCCTCCTCCACCGGCACCCCGGCGGGGAGGGGGAGCCTTGCGGTATCGATGGCAAACCCGCAATCGTTCACGGCGAGGAGATCATAAAGCGAGAGAGCCAGCCCATCGGATATATCCATCATCGCCGAGACCCCCGCACGGGCGAGCGCCTGCCCCTCGCGGACACGCGGCTGCGGTTCCAGGAGTTCCCTGCGGTGCTGCTCCCAACCGTTCAGGGCGGCCTGCGCCTCCCCGAGCCGCCCGGTCACCGCGACGGCGTCCCCCGGCCGCGCCCCCCGCCGCCGGACAAGATATCCGGGCTCAACCCACCCGATCCCCGTGCTGACGAGCGTCAGCTCGCTGTGGGCGTCAAGGTCGCCGCCCACAAGTTCGGCGCCGAATGCGGCGCAGCAGTCCCTGGCGCCCTCCATGATCCCGCGGAGACGCTCCGGCCGGTCGAGACCTACCGCCAGGAGCACCTGCCCCGGCGCCGCGCCCATGCTTGCAACATCAGAGAGCGTGACCGCCACCGCCATCCAGCCCGCCTGCCAGTCGGTCATCCCGGCGGGAAAATCGGTCGTCTCATGGAGCATATCGGTGCTCACGACCATGAGGCGGTCAGCGCAGGGAACGACCGCACAGTCGTCCTCCAGGTGTTCCGGGGCGATTATCGTCCCGATCAGCCGATGCAACCCCCGTTCATCCACCGCGGCGCACCTCCTTCTCCCGTTCGCTCCGGTACTCCCTGACAAGATACTCCACGCGTTCAGCCTCCCGCTCCCGCAGGAACTCCTTCTGCTCCTCTTTCCATGCCGCTATCGCCTCATCGAGCGCCAGTGACCCCACAACACCGGTCTTCCCCCGGATAACCGGGCTGAGGGGCTCTGCCGGGATGAGGGGGAGACCCGCCTCCCGGGCAACCCTGACCAGGTTGGGGTCGGGCGGCTCGCCGCCGACGAGGAGCGCTCGCACCCCACCCGCAGCCAGGTCTTTTATCACGCCCCGGCCCCAGCCATGCGCCCGTGGAACGTAGAGGACGTCACCTCCAGCGATGCCCATGTCCTCCTGAAGACCCCGCACCCCCTCCCGCGTGAGCGAGTCAAGCACCTTTAGGGGTGTTGAATCTTCAGCTGACTCAAGCCTCTCGACCGCCTGCATCCGTTCCAGCCGTTTCTTCAGCCGCCGCGACCGCCGCCGTTCGCCCCGCAGCTGTTCCCGCAGGCTCTCGATGGCCGCGTCCTTTGCCGCCAGTTCCGCATCCCGGCGGATCCTGCGCTCCGTCGCAGAGCGTGCGCGGCGCAGGCTCTGGCGCAGGTGCTCCACCTCACGGTCACGCTCCCGGAGAGTGTCCTGCAACTCCTGCACATAACTGCGGAGCCGCTTCACCATCCCGTCAAGCGCCATCACCCGCTCATCCTCGACCGACCGTTCCTGGGCAGGGGCCGCCGGTTCGGCCTCGGTTATAGGCGCAGGCGCGCCCTGCATATCCTCAATGACGGTATCGAGCGGCTGACCCCGCAGAACCCTGGCCCTCACCTCGTCAAGGTCAAACCCCGGCCCCACCCGTTTTGTTATGTTCCGAAACTTGCTCTGCAGACTGCGGTAGGCGTCCAGCGCCGCAGAGAGAGCGTCACGCTCGTGATCGTTTGTGTATGTAAACAGTGCGGTCAGTTCATACTTCGTCTCCACCGGGAGCGACTGTTTCGGGGTGTAGGCGATGGCGTTGAACGCCCGTCGAACCTTCTCGACCGAGTACGGCATCGGCTGGACGTCGGATGCAACGATGAGCGGTTTTCCAGCACGGTAAATCTCTTCGACTATCTCCGACATCGTCATCTGCCGGGAACTCGTGAGGAGGACAAGGTTGCCGTCGAGGTCAACGGCAGCTATCCCGGTCGTCGTCCCGGGATCGAGCCCCACGATCAGGTAACGCGGCCGGCCGGAGAGCGGTTCAAACCGGATCCGGTCAAGGCGCCTCCCCGTCACCCGGACCTGGACATCGGCGCCGCGTGAGGGGTGGACGGGGACCATCTCCCTGGGAGCGGCGACCCTGAACGCGACACGGGAGCAGCCGCCAAAGGCCTTCGTCTCCTTCTTCTCGTAATCGAGCCCGGCACCACGGAGTCTGGCCTCGATCTCTCTCCCCTTCTGCATCACCGCACCGTGAATCTTCCTTGCGTAGCGGTTCTGGCTCCAGCCGCCGGGGCCTGGCGAGCGGTGCCTGCTCACAACGATATCGGTGGTGTTCTCAAACGCGATCACCTGGACGCCTGCACCGAGAGAGGCCACACGGGCGATCGTCCGGGCCTCGGCGTAGGGGTCGAACCGGTTGAAATTGATGTTGTAGCGGGCGGCAACCTTCCCGAGACTCTCCGTGCGTTCGCCGCCGGTCACCTGGACGAGTTTTGTTGAGGGCGGGAGCGACTGGAGGAACGCGTAGAGTTCGTGCTGATCGGCAGCGATCTCCTGGAGACTGTCCACCGCCAGGATCTCGGGCTGCTCGGCGGTAAGGAGACGCTGGAGCCGGAACGCCGTGACCTCCTGGACGTCCAGCATCTCGCCATCCTCCATACGGCAGAGGGCGTAGACCGGTCGGCGGCTGCGCGAGCGTACCGAGCCCTTGATTATATCTATCCCGAAGACCTTCACTCCACCACCCGTGCCAGTGCTTCGTCGAAGGCGTAGTCGATGCCGTATTTTCGTTTGAAGTACTGGAGGATGTTTCTGATGTCCCGTGCCAGGATCTCGTCAGCGTTCGGGTGGGCGGTCTCAACCCACTGCGGCCAGTCGATCAGCCAGCACTGCCCCTCCTGATCGACCATGACGTTGAACTCGCTCAGGTCGCCGTGGATGATCCCGAGACCGTAGGCCTCACTGATGTTATCCAGGATCGCGTCCAGGATCGGCCCGGGCTCGGTGAGGGTTGCCTGCGTGAGGTTGACACCGGGGATGAAAGACATCACGACCACGTGCCGGTTCTGGTCGATGGGGAGCGGGACGGAGACGGCGGGGTGGAGGGCCGTTAAGGCTTCATACTCCATCTTTGCTGAGTTGCTCGAGGCAAATATCCAGGGGCAGTGTCCGGTATCCGGCATATACCCTCTCTTGAGCCGTACCGCCTGGAAAGACCGCTGGCCGACGCGGTGGAACTTCAGAACCACGACCCCGAGACCCATCGCCTCGTAGACCTCCGACTCTTTCCCGACGCCGATCCGCGTTCCGAGAGCCTGGATGGTGCCGCGTTTTGTCAGGGTATGGAGGGCGAGGGTGTCGTAGCCATCAAAGATCAGGGCGTAGCCGTCGTAAGGGGTCTTTTCGTAACGGACCATGTCCATGTTTATCAGCCTGCCCAGACGATAGGTGAGTTCTGACTCCGAGAACCCTGTAGCAGATTTGAGTATCTCAAACGGCACCCAGGTGTAGCGCCGCATGAGACGCTCGAGGGCAAGCAGGATCCGGAGTTCGTAGGGGTGCAGGGATTGCACGTATTCTGCAGGAACAGGCATCGTCTACAGAATTTATGTGGTAAGGTGATAAAAGTATGATCGAGAGAGGATGCAGTGCAGCAAATGCCGGCGTGAGGCGATCGTCTACCAGCGCTACTCGGGGCTGCACCTCTGCGAACAGCATTTCAACCGCGATTTTGAGGCGAAAGCGAAACGGGCGATCAGGGAGCACCACTGGATCGAGTCCGGGGACACGGTGGCTGTGGCGCTCTCGGGCGGCAAGGATTCGAGCGCCGTTCTCTTCTTTCTCCACGGGCTCCTTGGCGAGCGGCGGGACGTCCGGTTGATGGCGATAACGGTGGATGAGGGGATCGCCGGTTACCGCGACCCGGACCGGGCCAGGAGGCTATCTGAGGGTATGGGTGTTCCCTGGGTTACGGCCTCGTTTCGCGACGCCTACGGGATAACACTTGACGAGATCGTGGCCAGGAAGGGCACCGGGCTATCCTGCACCTACTGCGGCGTGCTCCGGCGGGCGCTGATGAACAGGGTTGCCAGGGAGGAGGGGGTCACGAAGTTTGCATACGGGTTTAACCTGGACGACGGGGCCCAGTCCGTGCTGATGAACGTCCTGCGGGGGGATGCGGCGCACCTCACCCGACCGGTGCGGGAGGTCGAGGGGCTGGTCCCGCGGATCCGGCCGTTTCTCTACATTCCGGAACGGGAGGTGGCGCTCTACGCCTTCCTCCACGTCGAGGGGTTCGACCTCGCGGGCTGCCCCTACGCGGTCGGCGCCCTCAGGCGCGATGTGCGGGGGATCCTGGACGAGTATACCTACCGCCACCCTGCAACGAAGTACTCGCTGGTGAGGCTGGGTGAGGCCCTCCGGAGGACTGACGCAGCCGCAGGAAGCGGGTTTGGCGTCTGTGAACGCTGCGGCGAACCGATGCCGGTAAAAGAGGGTAAAGGGATCTGCCGGGCGTGCCAGGTTCTTGATGAACTGAGAGGGGCCTGATGAGCAGGGGGGTCGCTCTCCGTCCGGCGGTGGGTATAAATAATCACCTCTCCCATGAACCACTGGAGGTAATTGATTATGCCTGATTTTGGACAACCGTTCTCCGGGAACCACATGGAGCGCAAACTTGACCAGGGCGAGATCGTCAGGACGATCAGGTTTGTGATCGCCGCCGAGTATGAGGCGATCCAGCTCTACACCCAGATCGCTGAATCGACCGACAACCAGCTTGTAAAGATGGTCATGCTCGATATCGCAGACGAGGAGAAGGTTCACGCAGGTGAGTTCCTGCGCCTTCTGCGGGAGATTGAGCCGTCTGAGGAGGAGTTCTATCAGGATGGCTACAGAGAGGTCGAGGAACTGATAGAGGATCTGAAGAAGGCGGGGAAGTGATCGATCTCTCCACCCACTCTCATCCCCGTTGTTGAACCCCCGGCCTTCGCAATCTTTTACCGGAACGATCCTTCAGAGAAAGTGAGGGCGATCTTTTTTGAAAGGCCAATACTACCGTTCTTCTACCGCCAGCGCCTCAGCCCGCGGGAGACCCCGGGGTATCTGACCAGGGAGCACCGTGCCGTTGTGGCGGGGGGGGGGAACCGCCACCATCTCCAGGGTGCGGTGCGGACGCGATGGGTCGTTTCGGGGAGGGTTTTGCCCGTAAGGCCTCCTGGAGAGAGTGTTCCTCCTCTGGCACTGAATGGTGGCGGGGGGATCCCGTTCATAGGTCTCCTGCATCCCGGGCGGCAGGCGGTGCGAGGCGATTGGCCCGGTGGCCGTGTCCGGGGAGGAGAGAGGATCTTCGGGGAGTTTCAGGTGAGGCCGCGAAGAGACTGTATCTATGGGGGAATCGCCCCCGTTGGGGGTGGGGCTCGCCGGGGATGAGGACGGGACGCCGGTGCGTCCTTTGACCATACCCCCACCGTGCTGCACCATGGAATGCCCGGATTTGCAAACAGAGGTGCACCAGAGATCAAAAAGGTGATATGCCGCACCAGAAAACCTGTATGGTATGGTGCGATACTCGGTCACGATGGATGACGACCTCGTGCAGGCAATCGACAGCGTACGCGAATACCATGGCATGTCCAGATCTGAATGGCTCAACAACCTCTGCAGGAAGTACCTCAGCAGCACCCCGGCAAACGGCGTGAAAACCGACGTCCCCACAGGTGTCCCGTCCGGGAACACCAGGGAACCGAACATGACCGATTACGAGGCGGCCTGCGCCAACTTCAGGATCGATGTCCCCGAGTACTTTAACTTCGGCTACGACGTGATCGACCGGTGGGCCGAGATCGACCGGAACAAACTCGCCATGATCTGGGTGAACCATGCAGGAGAAGAGAAGAAGTACACCTTCCGCGACCTCAAACACCTCTCCAACGGCGCCGCAAACATCCTGCTGAAGTACGGGATCAAGAAGGGAGACAGGGTCATGCTGATGCTCCCCCGGATCCCTGAGTGGTGGATCTTCGTTCTCTCGCTCATCAAACTCGGCGTCGTCTTCTGCCCCTGCCCCACGATGCTGACGCCAAAAGACATCAAGTACAGGGTGCAGGCCGGGAAGTTCAGGATGATCATCACCGACAGCGAGAATGCCGATAAGGTCGACCAGGTCGCCGACGCATGCCACATGCTCGACACCCTCTTCCTTGTGGACGGCGAACGCGAGGGCTGGGCAAGTTACCCCCACGAACTCGAGTATCCTGCACCGGTATCGCACCACACCGTCAGCATGCCGGTCAAGAAGAAAACGAGATCGACCGACCCGATGATGATCTACTTCACCTCCGGCACCACCGGCGAGCCCAAGATGGTGCTTCACAACCACGCCTACCCCCTCGGGCACATCGTCACCGCCTCGCTCTGGCATGATGTCACGGCAAACGATCTCCACTTCACATTCTCCGATACCGGGTGGGCAAAGTGCGCATGGGGCAAGATCTTCGGGCAGTGGATCGCCGGCGCCTGTATATTTGTTTATGATGCCCGGGGGAAGTTCTCGGCGACAGAACTCCTCCCGATGATCGAGAAGTACGAGGTGACAACCTTCTGCGCACCGCCGACGGTCTACCGGATGCTGATCCTGGCAGACCTTGACAGGTTTGACTTCCGCGAACTGCGGCACTGCTGCAGCGCCGGAGAACCCCTCAACCCCGAGGTTATCCGGGTCTGGAAAGACGGCACAGACCGGTTAATCTACGAGGGTTACGGCCAGACGGAGACCGTCTGCTGCATCGCCACCTATCCCTGCATGGAGCACAGGCCCGGTTCTATGGGGAAACCGGCGCCGGGCTGGCATATCGAACTCCACGACGACGACGGCAACCCTGTCGGAGTCAGGGAGGAGGGGCGGATCGCGGTCAGGCTCGACCCGCGGCCGGTAGGGCTCTTCGTCGAGTACCTCGACAACCCGGAGGCAAACCGTGAGTCGTTCAAGAACGGGTTCTACTACACCGGCGACAAGGCCTACATGGACGAAGACGGCTACTTCTGGTTCGTCGGGCGTGACGACGACGTCATCAAGTCGTCCGGCTACAGGATCGGGCCGTTCGAGGTCGAGAGCGCCCTTATGGAGCACCCCGCCGTCCAGGAGGCGGCGGTTGTCGGGTCACCCGACCTCATCCGCGGGATGGTGGTAAAGGCGTTCGTCATACTGAAACCCGGTTATCAGCCATCAGAGTCGCTGGTCAGGGAACTCCAGGCCCATGTCCGGAAGACCACCGCCCCCTACAAGTACCCCCGGTTGATCGAGTTCGTTGACTCGCTCCCAAAGACCATATCAGGAAAGATCCAGAGGAACGTCCTGCGCGAACAGGAACTGCGCAGGCACATGAACGGGAGTTAAGGTTCAATCTCATTTTTACCACGGGGCGGGCGGCAGGCCTCATACCCCTTGAATTGCGGGGCTGCTCAGAACGAAAATAGCCCAGCCGGGAGGTTCGCTATTTTGTCTCCCGGCGGCGGCGATCGGTCGGGGCCATCAGACCGATGCTTCGCCGGCCCGATAAACCTCTCCGTGGGCGGATTGCGGCATCGCCGACCACCCACTTCCATCCGGATCCGGTTATTGCGGAGAGCGAGGAGAGAGGGGCGGAGGATCTTCCAGCCCCCCGCGTGTTGATACTCCATTCGATACACTGCCACAGGGAGGATGAACAGATCCGCCGGGCTTCGATGTGAACACCCTGCCGAGATCCCGTTCCTGCTCCCCGTGCACGGCCACCGGGAGGTGGGGGTGTTTTGGCGAAGGACGTTCAGCGCGGTGGTGATTCGAGGGTATCGTACCAGAAGAGAACTGGTTCGATGGGCTCTCGTCTCCCGGCCATGCTAACTCAAAAAGGCTTATCGTTTCTGCTACTGAGTCATTGTTTAACTTATGCTCAAGATACTTGCAGTCGATGACGAACCGGCGTTTCTCGAACTGACCCGCGCATACCTGGAGCGGGATGGAGATATAGTGGTCGAGACAACGCCATCGCCGCGGCAGGCTCTCGATATGCTCGCAGAGACCCCATACGATGTCATCGTCGCCGACTACGAGATGCCGGAGATGAACGGCATCGCGCTCCTCCAGGAGGTTCGGCGCAGAGGACTCTCGATACCGTTCATCATCTTCTCCGGGCGCGGGCGTGAGGAGGCAATCATCGAGGCGCTCAACAGCGGCGCAGATTTCTACCTCCAGAAAGGCGGCAGTCCTTCCGCCAGGTTTGCCGAACTCCGCAACTTCATCCTGCAGGCGGCCAGGCGACGGCGCGCCGAGGTGGAGGCGCAGCGTGCCGGCGACCTCTACCGGAGCATCTTTGAGTACACCGGCTCTGCCACCATCATAATTGAAGGAGATATGACGATCTCGCTTGCAAACAGTGAGTGCGAACGGCTCACCGGCTACTCCCGTAAGGATATCGAGGGGAAGATGCCCTTTACGGCCTTCGTCGCGCCTGAAGACCGCGAACGCATGGAGAACTTCCACCGCCAGCGAAGGATAGACCCGAGATCGGCGCCGCGGACATACGAGTTCAGGTTGATCGACCGCGAGGGGCGGCGGAGAGAGATCCGCCTGACGGTCGGGATCATCCCGGGAACCGATCGCTCCGTTGTATCTCTGATCGATATCACCGACCGGAAACGGTTCGAGGAAGAACTGAGCGCGGCGCACGAAGAGATGACCGCGGCGTTCGAGGAGGCGACGGCAAGCCAGGAGGCGCTTGAGGCGCAGTGCCGCGAGATGGAAGACTACCAGGCAACCCTCCGCGGCATCATCGACTTTCTCCCCGACCCCACGTTTGCACTTGACCGTAACGGCAGGATCATCATCTGGAACCGGGCGATGCAGGAACTGACCGGTGTCAGAATGGAGCAGATAATCGGTTCCGGGGCGGATGCCATATCACGTGTGATCCCGGGGCTGGCACCGCCGTCGCTTGCGGAGAGGATCCTCAGAGGTGAGGTTGCAGAGACTCCCGGCCGCGAGGTCTACATCACCTCCCCCAGGACAGGAAAAGAGGTCTGCCTCTGGGCGAAGGCATCGCCGCTCTACGACGCAGCAGGGGAACTCGCCGGCGCGATCGAGTCGATGCGCGACATCACAAAGTCAAAAGAGATGGCAGACCAGATCCGGCGGCGTATCGCCCTCGAGCAACTGGTGAGGTCGATCTCCACCCGGTTCATCGGCCTCGACCCCTCTGACCTCGATGACGCCCTCCAGGAGACGCTGGAGTTGCTCGGGTCGTTCCTCGGCGTCGACCGGAGTTACATCCTCCGCTTCTCAACAGACCTCACCCATGCCGAGAACACCAACGAGTGGTGCGCCGAAGGGGTCGAACCGCAGATCGACGTCCTTTTTAACCTCCCGGAGGACGTGATCACCTGGGGGCTCGAGAACGTGAGGGCGCGCCAGACGATCTGCATCCCGGATCTTGCCGCGCTCCCCGATGACGAGGCGGAGATACGCGACTTCCTGCTGGATTACGGGATCTCCTCGATCATCCTTGTGCCGATCGCAAGCGCTGCGGAGCCCCTCGGCATCATCGGGTTTGAGACCGCCGGGAGAAAACGAAGATGGTCTGATGACGACATAACGCTGCTTGAGATCGCCGGCAACCTCTTTGCCGACCTCTTCTCCAGGGTCCGTGCACAGGAGCAACTCCTTGAGAATGAGGAGCGGTTCAGGACGCTTATAGAGAGTTCGCATGACTGTTACATCCGGGTGACCGGGACACCGCCGGTGATCGACTACATCAGCCCCTCAATCGAGAGACTGAGCGGCTACACCCCGGAAGAGATCCTGGGCGACCCGGACTTCTTCGAGCGGTGGGTCCACCCGGATGACCGGGAGACGCTCGGGGCGCTGCTTGGAGGCCTGGGCGGTTGCACCTCCAGGGAGTGCACGCTCCGGGTTCGACGGAAAGACGGCCGCTACATATGGATAGAGGTCTCAGCGGTCCCCGTCTACGGTAACGACGGCCGGCCGGTTGCGTTTCATTACGCGATCCACGACATCGACGCCTGGAAACAGGCCGAGGCAGCGCTCATGCGGGCCAACAAGAAACTCAACCTGATGAACAACATCGTCCGCCACGACATCTTGAACCAGGTCACGGTGGTGCTGGGGCATCTTGCCCTCCTGCGCGAACAGCCGCTCGATCCCGCCGTCACAGGTGCTCTCGACCGTATGGAGGTTGCCGCGGAGATCATCAAGTCGCAGATCGGGTTCACCCGGGATTACCAGGAACTCGGCGTCCGCGCACCACAATGGTTCTCCGTCAGGGCGGCGGTCGAGGAGGCGGTAAAAACGCTCCGGCCGAAGGGGGTCAGCGTCTCAACCGATCTCGATGACCTCCGCATCTACGCCGACCCGCTCCTCAACTCGGTCTTTTATATCCTCTTCGACAACAGCGTGCGGCACGGCAGGACCGTGACCGCGATCCGGATCACGGCCGCACCGGACGACGGCGGTGCGCGGATCACCTGGGAGGATGACGGCATCGGCATCCCCGCCGAGGAGAAGCCGCGGATATTCGATCGCGGTTTCGGGAGGAACACCGGGCTCGGGCTCTTCCTGGCAAAAGAGGTGCTTGCGATCACAGGGATCACGATCCAGGAGACCGGGGTTCCAGGAAAAGGGGCGCGGTTCGAGATCCTGGTCCCGGCCGGCGCCGCACGGTTTGGGTGAAGACCGCACGGATCTCACCGCCGCCCGTACTTCCTGAAGATGTACCAGAGCCCGCCGGCAACCCCCACCATCACCAGCAGACCCAGCAGGGCAACGTAAGACCGTTCGTTCACCACGACCCGGAACTCGTCCTCCTGCTCGTCCTGGTCGCTCCTGACAAGGGCTATGAACCTGTACTCCCCGGCGACTATATCCGCCGGCGGGACCACGGCAACCTGCACCGTCGCCCGTTCTCCGGGCTCAAGGCTCGCGACCGTTGCCGGATCGACGCTTGCGCGCCAGCCTTCCGGCGCGCTCATGTTGACGCCGATGTTTGTCAGGCTGCCGCCAACACCTGCGTTTGTGATCGTGATATCGAAGTTGAGGGTCTCGCCGCGGTTGATCTCGTGGCGGTAGGTCTTTGTGTAGGTCCGAAGGTCGTAGGAGCCGCGGAGCCGGAGGCTCAGGTTCTCCTCGTACTCGCGGGCCGACGAACCTGCCACGAGCGTGAAGTTGTAGTCGCCCACATCCACCGAGTAGGGCGGGATTATCTCAAGGTAGATGGTCTTCTCCTCGCCGGCGGGGATGTAGATCTCCGGGACCTCCTCGGTGGTGCTGCTGCTCTCCGTGAACCGGGCATACCACTGCTCCGGGAGGTCGGGGACGGCAAGGGTGTAGGTATCGTCGTTCCTCCCGATGTTCCTTACGGTTATCTCATACTGCGGGTTTGTGCCGACCGTCGCCACACGTGAGGGGGTCTTCACCAGGACCTCGGCAAAGTAGTTCTCCTTATCGAGCGGGACTATCCCGAGGTCGACCGTCTGGCCGATCCGGATCTCGACGTCATCCTTCTCCCAGGAGCGGTAGCCGGGTTTGCTGACCCTGACGGTGTATGTGCCCATGGGTGCGCCGATGCTCACCTTCCCCTCGGCGGTCGTGAGCATCCCTTCGACCCTGGTATTGCCGTCGTATACGCCGACGTCAGCACCCTTGACGACGTTTCCATCTTTATCGACCACAGTCGCCTCCAGGGTGCCGGTCTCGCCGCTGTGGGTCTTTGTGATCCTGACGTAGACCCAGATCGTGCCTTCGCCGATACCTACCCGGAGGGGGTACTCCCCGACCGCTGCACGCCCGGAGGTCTCAACAACCAGGCGGACGGTCTTCGTCTCGCCGGCGGGGATGAGCATCCGGTAGACCTCGCGGTCACCGTCCTCGAACCGGATCTTCCAGTCGTCGGTCCCCCGGTATGTCCAGTAGTTGAGGAGGCACGTCCCGGTATCCCCGCGGTTCGTGATCTCGAGATCGAAGACCGCGGTCTCACCGGCCTCGACCACCTCGCCGGGGAAGTCGCACCGGATATCTGTCTGGACGGCTGCGCCCGCCGCAACCGTGACCAGGGCGAGGGAGAGGAGGAAGACAGGTATGATCTCTCGGATGGTCAATTGTATCACCGTATATCCATCCTCATGAACTTCACATAGGCCGCGGCGAAGAAGACCGATGGGAAGACTATGAGGGCGGCGAGGTTCTTCCAGACCTGGGCAAGGGCATCGGCAAGGCCCGGGGTCTCCGCGGTGGAGACCTGGGTGTAGTCGTAGGTGTAGGGAGAGGAGATCATCGGAGCGACCCTCGGGTTTGTGACCGCCATGGAAACCACGGCGTAGTTCATCTGCGGCGAGAGTATGTATGATATGTCGTATACGAGGGCCTGCCGTTGGACATACCGTTTCCTGTCCTCTTCATACTGCTGCCAGGCGGGGTCATCGGCCCCAACATGGACCACACTCTGGGAGGACGTGCTGGTGAAGTATCCACCCCCGCCGTCGCTCCTGACCACCATCGGTGTTGACTGCGGCGGTTGGGGCGGGTCGCCCACAAAGACGTTCCCGATCGCCATCCCGAGGATGGGGATGAGCGAGGAGACCAACACAAAGATCACAAGGGTATAGATCAGAGCGCTCCCGCTCTCCGGGGCGACCGTCGACATCGTGAGCGCGACGGCGAAGTAGCCAAGCAGGAATAGAAGCGAGACGGCTCCAAAGACCAGGATGGCGAGAGACTCCTCAACCGTCGGGACGATCGAGAATATGAGGAGCATCGCAAACGATATGGCGAGCGCGAGCACCATCGCAAACCCGAGCGCGGCGATGCCGCCGAGCGCCTTGCCGTTGATGATCTCGTCGCGGTAGACCGGGTGTGAGAGGAGTGTCTTTAGCGATCGGGTCTCCTTCTCTCTTGATACCAGGTCAAACCCGGTTGCGATGGCAAGGACGCTGCCAAGCGAGACCATGTAACTCATCATGGCGCTGAAGACGAGCATGATCGAGGGTTTCTCGGGCATCCAGCCGGCGTATGGCGCTTCAGAGTCCTGCATGTACTGGAGCTGCTGGTTGTAGGAGTCGAGGAGGGTGTTGTAGTTCTCGATCCCGGTGTGGATGCCGATCGCCGATATCGCCAGGAAGAGCGCCAGGATGATGATGAACCGTCTGCTGGTGATCTGGTCGGAGAACTCTTTTCGTGCGACGTTGAGCAGTCGATCGAGTGCCATGCTGTATCACCCCCGGTAGAGCGCCATGAAGGCGTCCTCGATGCTAGGTTCTTCGAGCCGTATCTCCCGGATATGCAGCCCCTCTTCGGCGATGGCCGCGGCAAGCCTCTCCCGGATATCGCTCTTTGCCTGGATGACCGCGCGGTTCCCGTCCCGCTCGAACTCGATGATATCGGGGTCGCTGAGGTCAGGCAGGTCTTCTGCGGTCTCGACGACGATCCGGAACGTCTCGCCGCCGGGGGAGGCAAGCGTCCGGGCGACTTCGTCGATGGTTCCCTGCGCAACAAGCCTTCCTGCCGCAAGCAGCCCTACCGTCCGGCAGACCGCCCGGACCTCAGAGAGGATGTGGGAGGAGACAAAGACCGTCTTTCCCTCTCCGGCAAGCCGCGTGACGAGGTCGCGGTACTCCCTGACGCCCTCGGGATCGAGGTTTGCCGTGGGTTCGTCGAGGAAGAGCACTTTCGGATCGTTGATCAGCGCCTGGGCAAGTCCGAGCCGCTGTTTCATCCCGCGGGAGTACTCCCCTGCCTTCTGGGTGACGCCGTCGAGGTGGACGAGTCTGAGGATCTCGGCGATCCGTTCCTTCCGGTCTGCTGCGTTCATGTCGTAGAACCGGGCGAAGTAGTCCAGGTTCTGCTCGCCGGTCAGGTTCCCGTAGAACCCGACATCTTCGGGGAGGTAGCCTATGATCCTCTTCACGGCGAGCGGGTCGTTTGCGACCTCGATCCCGTCGACAAAACACCGGCCGGCGGTTGGCTCGATCATGCCGGTGAGCATCAGGATCGTTGTGCTCTTCCCGGCACCGTTCGGGCCGAGGAAACCGAAGATCTCGCCTTCCCCGACCTCCAGGTTCAGGCCGTCTACGGCCGGTTTTCCGTTATACACCTTTGTAAGGTTCTCTGTTCTTATCATTTCACACTCCGCCATGGCCGTTTCCTGCGGCGTCTTGAGGCAAGCTTCGACCTCAGTCTATTAACGTTTTCTGTGTCAATCATCTACACGTCGTGCGGCCAATCAAGATCAGCGAACCTGGAATATGGACTTTCCATCATTTTGGGGCATGGGGATGTGTGGGGGGAGCCTCGAATCGCCCCCACTCCAGGTGAACGTCTTTCTATGCGAGGAGTCGATCAGCCACTCCGCCCGGCCGCTATAAGGGGGCGGGCAAGTGGTTGGAGATTGACCCGGATAGCCGTGCACGGGGCAGAAACAGGATCTGCGAGGAGTCTCGCGCCTGAAACCGGCTTAGGTGGATGACCGGGGGGACATCCCCCGCCCCTGTCTCCTGCATCTCTGGTTGAACGGTATTCATGGATCACCCCCACCTCCCGGCGCGCTCACGCGGCCTCCTCCCGCCCCCTATAAGGGGGGGGCAGTGGTTGGAGATTGGCCCGATGGCCGTGCCATGGAGGGCATGAGATGGAGGGTTCTTGCTTTCGAACCCGGGTGAGGTGGAACTGGGGGGAAGGCAGCGGCCGGGCCTCGGGTGAGGGGTTGAGAGGCTTGTTGCTCCACAAAACCCGGGTTCTGGAGATTGCGAACCCGCCGTAAAATTAGTGTGACCGGGCGTGCTGCCCGGTTCAGGGTCTTTGCCTGCGTAGGGCGACCGCGACCACAAGGGCGCCTATGACGCCGGCGGTTCCCCAGGCCGTTGCCGGGGTGGTGGTGGCCGCAGCCTCAGTTGTGGTCATTGGAGCGGTTTCTGTCTCCACGGGCGTGGTATCATCCCCTGCCCCGACTGCCGCGTAGGCCATAAGGGCATACTGACCGCCGCTTGAGACCGTGGCGGCGAGGCGCGTCTCCCCCTCATACCGGGAGGGCACCACCGTCCACGCCCCGTCCCGGTATACCGCGATGAACGGCGTGGTTGCGTTCACGCCCGAGAGGTTGAACGATAGGGCGGCGGCCGGGTCAAATGTGGCGGCTGACGGGGAGATGATGTATGATCCGGCAAGAACCTGCCACTCATCTGGAACCCCTGAGGGTGTGCTCCTGATGATCCGCAGGTCAGCAGGCGCCGCACCATCTATCGCATCATCCACGGTCTCAAGGGTGACAATCCCATCAAGCGAGGAGACCGTCACGGTTTCAGGCGCGGCGGTCGGTGTCTCCGTTGCGCCGCCACCGGAACTGCCGCCGGAACCACCGCTGGGCGGAGGGGTGGTGGGAGATGTTGTCGGTGTGGTGATTGTGGGGTTGCCGACAAGGATCGTCTGGTCGGTCACGATGTTTCCATCCACAAGGGCAATGACATGTGCGGAGCCGTCGGTGATACCGGTGAGGCTGAAGGTGATCGCCCCCGAATCCGGGCCCATCTTGACCCCGGAGAACTCAAGAACAACGTTCACGGCATCGACACCTTCTTCCGGTGTCCCGAACGCCTTGATGAGTTCCATCGTGCCGGCGGGGAGGTTGCCAAGGCTCTGGCTGATCGATACGGTACCTGTCCTGCTGATCTGGGTTATTCGTTTGATGGTCTCCCCCTCGGAGGCCTCGATCCCGGCTTCCGTGACCGGGGAAGCACTGAGAACAACCTGAGGACTGTTCAGGCCAAAGGGCATGCTGACCTGGTTTGCCTGGTAGGTAAACGAGGTCTCCCCTGCGACATCCACCAGCGACTCCATCCGGAGGGCAAAGACGCTCCCGTTGGAGAGACCGCTGTAGGAGACGGTGATGGTATCCCCCTCCTGGATCTGGGACGGGCTGATGGAGATGGAGACGGCAGAGGCGCCCGGAACCAGGCAACAGAGGAGAGAGAGAACTATGAGGCACAACACGTTAAATCGCATATTCTCACATCGGATAATTCTCTCTCCAAGATACCTAAAAGTTACCGATACAGAAATCTGCAAACGGCAGACTCATGAGGAACTGCAAATGGTTGAGACGCCACGAAAAAAAGTTGGTTTTCAGGGTTTTCTGGTGTAGTAGTAGACACCGACGGCGATCACCAGGATGATCACCACGGCGATGACCACGTATGTCCAGGGGAATCCTTCCGCTGGCGGCGTCACCGGGGTCGTCGTGGTGGGTGTGGTCGGTGTCACAATCGGCGTTGTGGGTGTTACGACGGGCGTCACCGCACCGGGCTCAACAAAGAGACCGAATACGGTGAAGTGCTCAACGCTTGCGGTGACAGTCCGGGTGGCCGGATCGACAACCGTCGGGACGGTCTCCCACTCCCCGGCCTCTTCGTCGTACCACTTCACCACGAGCGATGATGCGTCATACTCCGCCGCCTGCATTATCTCGCTCCACTGGTCCGCATTGAACGTGAAGATGAGGCTGATGGCTGGATCAAACCTCGCTCCCGACGGCGAACAGACTACCGCATGGCCTGCGAAGGTGTAAGCGGCGCCGGCCGGGACAGCGGGGAGATCGGCGGGGTCAAGGTCATCGATGCTGACCTCGGAGAGCGGGTTGCCGTCAGCATCCACAGCGTAGGTTCCAAGCGGCAGGTTAAGTTCGGTGATGCCGGATGGGCTGCGGATGGTGTAGGGCCTGAGGAGTTTCCCCTCACTGCCGATCAACAGCGAGGAGGAGCCTGTCTCGGGTGCAAATCCGCCACGGCCGCCGCCACCGCCGCCGCTCGGGGGGGTGGTGGGCTGCGGCGTTGGGGTCGGAACTGGGCCGGCAAAGAGCTGCACCGAAGTGGAGCCGTAGGCGGTCAGATTCCCGCCGTTCTCAGCCAGCATGTGAACTCTGTAGGTGCCGCTGAGGAGATCGGATGTGGGGATGTTCAGCGTCGCCGCATTGGCGGCCCTGGCCGCGTTCCCGTAACCTTCCGATATCCAGACGTTTGCACCGCTGTAGAGTATCTTCACCGTCTCGTTCCCGTCACCGAGCAGGTACATGCTCTGGAGGGACCCGGTTCCAAGCGTGGTCAGGTCGAGGGTCACATTACCGGTGTAGGTCGAGCCTTCACGGATCAGCACCGCGGCAACGTTCTGCGGAGCAGCACCGCCCCAGTTCACCACCACTGGGTCGCCAAGCGAGTACATGCCCGCCGACGTGGAGAACTGCGATGCCTCTTCAGTCACGACAAACGGCATCGCGGTGATGGCTGCGACCCGGTCGTTGTCAAGCGTGATGGCCATGATGACATACTCACCGGGGCCAAGCTCGGTCTGGTCGTAGCCGATTGGAAGACCCAGTCCATGTGTGGCGGTATTGAATCCCGCGGAGAGGTCGTAGGAGTTTGCCCTGATCATGGTGGGGAGATCCGTATTGAAGGTGAAGCCTCCACTGCCGCCGAGATCGGTGGCAGTGCTGCCAGTGATCCTGACAAACTTGTATCCGTAACTCCCGCCGCCCTTGCCGTAGATGACGATCTTCTCCTTCGAGAGAGCCTGTTCAAGGGAACTCGTCGAGACCGATGAACTTCCGCCACGGAGCACCTGATCGACAAAGGAACTGTTCGCCATCCCGATGATGATGGTGGCGTTGTCGATGTTCGGCACGTTGATAGCAAAGTTCAGCGTCCCGCCGGATGGTGCAACAAAGTAGGGCGCTCCGGTTGGGAAGGTGCCAGCGGTTATGTCGTCGTTTGCCCGGTTATCGACCACAACACCGGAACCTGCGGTCACCCGCTTCTGGAAGGTTCCAAGCGTCGGGAGGTTCATCTCGCCGGCGCCGCCGGAGATGCTGATCGCCTGAGCGACCTCGCTTGTAAAGACGTTATACGCCGCTGTCTTTGTCAGGTCCAACCCGGCGAACGTCCCCGCGGAAGACTCATCGATGTAGGCCAGGTAGTTGTTGTAGATGTGGAAGGGGGAACTGGTATTGCTGTTGCCCGCTTTATCAACGGCCGTCAGGGTTGCGTTCCGGTTGCCGAGGGTATTGCCCTGCGCGGAACCATACACGAGTGTACCGGGGGAGGACGTGTTTGATGCCGAACCAATCCAGACCACGTCGGGGTTTGCATCGGTCACGGTATAGGCGATGGTCAGATCCTCGTTTGCCTCGGGGTAGCCGTCACCATCGGAATCGCTGATCCCTGTAACAACCACCACTGGCAGAACCGTATCCTTGGTGAATGTCTCTGTGGCGCTGAGTACAGAGGAGTCGATCGTGCTCGTCCCGTTGACCACCACGGTGTGAACACCATCGGCAAGCGGTCCATAGGAACTGTAATCAAGCGTGATCACACCAGATGATGGTGTCGTGGTGTTGGCGGTAACATTGGTTCCGTCAAGGAACATCCGCACCCCTGTCACCTCGACATAGCGCGCGGATATCACCGGTTGTGTTTTATTGGTGAATGTGCCGTCCAGGTTCGGGTCGAAGGTGATACCGGATTCGGCAACTGTGATGTTACGGGTGGCAGACGCATGATTGCCGCTCGTGTCTGAGGCGCTGACCACCACTGTCCTGGCTCCAAGAGGAACGTTCGTTGCGGTGCCGCTAACAGTGCAGCCGCCGGTAATGGGTGTGATGGTCGGTGACGTGATCGCTACCCCGCCGACAGTGATACTGATGCTGGATTGGTCGACACCGCCCACATCGGTGATGGTCGCGGTGACCGCCACATCCTGCGGCACGGTCGCCCCGTCAGCGGGCGAGGTGATGATTATGTTGGGGGCGACTTCATCAAGTGTGGTGAAGGTGCCGTTGACGGTGGTATAGGTGTATACCGGAACCCGGGACTCCTCGATATCGATGATTGTCAGGTTTAGAGTGGTCGAAGACCCGTCGTTCTTAAGCGCGGTACAATCCAATCCGAAAAGTGGGCTGTCACCTGTGATATTGGAAGCACGCATATTGGCATACCCAACGACTTTTGCAAGGCCGGGCGTACTGAAACCATAGGTAATAGACCAATCATCCGGATCGAAAGTTCCGTTTCGACTTACGGACATCACTGATGCATCATATGCCACTCTTATATCAAATGCATCGAGACTCGAGGCACCACGTACATATACTCCAACAGGCGCACTTGTTCCTTGTTCCACATCATTTGCACTATCGATCACAATCTCCTGTGCAGAGACCGGACCGGTGCAGGCCATAAGAAGGACGAGTATAAGACCCGTCCATAACAAGCATCTGAAATTCATACAATCCTCCACTAAATCTATGTTGCTATCTTCTTTTTACTGCTATAAAGATTGCGATTAGCATCCCACCCAGAACCGGGATTGATGAGAGCGGCGTGGTCTGTGTGGATGCCGGGGGAGACGCCGACTGAGTCGGGGTCTCTCCCGTAACCACGGCCTCCCCGGTTGCTGGCGGAGGCGTCGTCGCGGTCACGGTGGGACTCCCGGTTGCAGGGGTTGTCACCGTCAGCGTCACGCTCACCGGCGGCGCCGTCCCGGTCACCTCTATGGGTGTGGGTGGCGCCCAGGGGACGTCGACCTCCGGTGGGACGGTGGCAGCGGGTGAGGGGGCGGGCGTCACAATCCCCTCCTGCGTCAACGGCGGGAGAGGTGTGGTTGGTTCCGATGTGGCCACCCGTCCCTCGACCGGGATCGGGTTACGGTCACCGTCATCCAGGTATTCCACCGAGATCCCGGTGACAGTGAAACCCGGCCCGGCCTGAATCCGTGCGATGGGAACTTGTATCGCCCTGTCGGACTCCGATGGTGGTGCCGGTATAAATCCAACTATCCGCATGGTCCCCGCGGA
The DNA here is from genome assembly GCF_033472595.1 of Methanoculleus receptaculi. NCBI lineage: Archaea > Methanobacteriati > Methanobacteriota > Methanomicrobia > Methanomicrobiales > Methanomicrobiaceae > Methanoculleus > Methanoculleus receptaculi. Next base: position 1,540,940 of record NZ_CP137642.1, read on the forward strand.
ATTGTTTATGCTGGAGAATACCTCGAAAGGATCAACCGCCTCGACGGATGTCACCGGTGTTCCGGGGTCATAATTCACCTGAACCGTGAAAGCACTGACTGTATAAGGTTGATCGCCGGTGAAAACCAGGAGATACATCCCATCTTCCGGTTCAACGGTGATTACTGATGCCCCCGCAGAAATGACCAGGAGGAACAGCCCTATTGCCGCGATGAACCAGTTTCGCTCCATGCATCCCTCAAAAAATTACTGGTAGTGGGTGTCAATATCACCTACAAGGTACCACGCCACATCCCTTGCATCACCGCTGGAAACAGATCCATCGTCACCAACGTCCGCATAGAACCGATCATTGTAGGTGAAGGTTATCTCATCCACCAGATACCACGCGATGTCACGCGCATCCCCTGCGGTCACCCCCCCACCGTTGACATCACCAAGTGCACGCCCAATGAACTCAACAACGATCTGGTCGATGCTTCCGGTATCAACGTCCGGAACGCTCAGGACGCCACCCGAGATGTAACCGCTGGCATCGAACGGACCCTGCCATCCAGACGTGTTGTGGTAGGAGTATGCAACTGTGTCGTTGGCATACGCAGTCCCGATGGCCCGTGTGATTGTCGGCACCTCCACCGATATGGTGGCAGTCCCGCCGCTGCTGGTGATGGTCGAGTTGAAGGTCTTCTTCGCCGGGGTCACCGCGCTCCAGTAGTTCGTGCTGTCTTCGCTGATGGTGTCCTCGATTACTGGCGGCATGACCCTGAAATCACCGGCATCGCCGACAACCATGGAGATGTGCGGGATAGTGGGATCGGTCGCAATCTGGGCGGAATACTCTGTGGACTCACCTGTTCTGACGTAGAGGGTGGTGTTCACCGTGCCGGGGGTATGCATGATAGAGACGTTGTGGTCGCCCTCAAGCACCTCCCTGGTGATGTTGCTTGTTCCGCTTGCCACCGGCACGCCGTCGATATAGAAATCGGCCTCTAGCGGTGCCAGGTTCTCATCGACCACAGAGAGGGTCAGGTTGCCGTATCCCTTCACAGAGGCAGTGGCGTCTCCAAGCGCCATGTTCTCGTCATCGTACATCGGATAGATGCGCGCCTCCACGGTCACTTCACCGGCCTTCGTGAAATTCAGCGGGACATAGAAGTTCTTCACTTCGCCTCTGACCACGCTCGGCTTTGATTCGTCATCGGAACCCGGGTAGACGTAAAGCGTCTTCGCCGTAGCGTTGTACATGTGAGATATGTAGACCCTTGATCCGCCGCCATCCATGTAGTAGGCCATATCGGCGGCCATCTCACCTCCATCGAACGCTACGCCATCCCGGGTCGGGATCTCAAGGATCAGCATCGTCCGGTCATCCCCGGTGTTGTTGACCGTGAAGGCCACATCGACCGTGTCATTGACGACAATCCCGTCCTCAGGTGCCGGCACCGTCACGTCCAGGAAGAGGTCGGTCGCTATGGGGTCGATGAACTCATCGGGGATTGTTGCAAAGGCAACGGACTTTGGCACCTTCTGCCGGCTCTGGACAGCGACAACGAGCTCGGCCGCATCCATCGCTGCATCGCTCTTCCCGGTTATGGTGACCTTACCCGTGTGGTTTGCTCCAGGGGTGCTGCCGTAGAGAGCGGCGATCTCGCTGCCGTTGAGGTTGAATGATACCCTGGGGTTGGTGCTGTTGAACGTGTAGGTCTGCGGCGCACGGATCACCGCCCCGCTGCTGTCCTCAACACCGATCTGAACATTGAAATTGACGGTTGAAGGTATCTGGACCTGGGTCAGCGCTTCGATCACCGCTGCGGTTCCGCGGGTGTTGCCCCAGCGGCCGTTCGTGTCATAAACGCTCACCAGGTAACGGATACCCCCGCGAACGGTCTCGTTCTCGGCCGGGAGGCCTGTCCTGTTCAGGGCCAGCACCGCGTTTGCGGTGTCTTCGTAGGCCCAGGAAGAGCCCCAGTGGTAGCCGTTGGCGGCATCGCCCTGCCGGAGTTCAAGGAGCCTATCCTGGAGTTCACCAAGTTTCGCATCCGCCTGGGCATCGAGGGTAGCGTTATCAGCGTAGTGGTCGCGGATGGCGTCTATACCGAATACGGCGTAGGCAATCGGCGTTGCTGACTGGGAGGTGTAGTCTCCACGAACCAGATAGTCAAACGACCTGTTCAGCGACTCGTTCACCCTCCGCTGGCCTTCAGGGGTCAGGTAGCCGAACTCACCGACAAACTTCTCGGATATGAACCCGGTCCACTCGTAAGAGTTGCTGATGTAGCCCCAGTCAGACCAGCCGCCGTTGGTCCCCTGCCTCTTCAACAGCCAGACGGTGCTTGCCGTCAGGTTGATCTCACTTTCGTTTGTAAGGTCGAAACCCCAATATGTGGGATCATTATCCATGTCCTGCCTTAACTCGCTGAAGACATAATTAGGATAGAGTGTGTAGAACATCGATGGAGCCGAGTTCTGACCCCACGCCCAGCCACCGGACTGGTCACCGTAGTTAGTGTATATCGGCAGCTGCTGAGCGTTGTAGCCGTCCGGCGCCTTCATCTGGTTGTAGGCCTGTTGCATCTTGGCCTGGTAGGTGGCGTTGCGCTCATCGTTCAGCTGGCCGCGTGACTCGTAGTACTGCTTCACCCGCAGCACCGCAAGCGCCGGGCTCATCGTCTGCTCCGGGCAGCCATGCGGATAGCCGATCAGGTAGTCAAGCCCCTCAAGGGTGCGCCCCTCCGCTCCTGCAGCGGCGGTGATGACAACCTCGCGCCCCTCAAACGGCTCGCGGTTGAAGACATCAAACAGGATCTCGCCGTTGGCCTCATTATCCAGTATGGTCGAGTTGAGCACCTTGATGTCCACATTCTGTTCACGGACAACGATCGTGCCGTTCACATGGGTCTGCTCCCCCCGGGACTCAAGATTGATGGAGTAGTTGTAGGTTCCAAGCTCCCTCGGCCGTATATAATACCACCCGACACTGTTCCAGGACGATGAGTAGGAGTAGATCGACATCTCTGCAGGGTAGTAGTAGTAAAGATCGAACGGCGTGTCCTTGCTCAGGTCAACGGCGGTGCCGTTTGCATACCAGATCGATAGGCTGGCGTTGACGTAGCCGGGCTGGTTGGCAGTGAAGTAGGTGCCAAGCCAGAAGTACTGGTCCTGAACTGCGGTGACGTTGTAGCCATACCACCTCTCCCAGTTCTGCCTGTTATCCGTCGTGATGTTCAGATCGTAAGGGTCGATCCTGACCTGAGTGCTGGCAGTGTTACCATCCTGGACATCATCGCCGGCGATCCCTGCCGCCAGGGTGTGGATGCCTGTGTCAGCAGGTTTCCAGGTGTCCACAGTGAAGTAGCGGCTCTGGTATGCCCCGAGAGCAACTTCATCCTGGCTCCAGATAACCGTCCCGCCGAGAGTGACGTTTGCCGAGACGTTCACCGGGGTTGCCTTCGGGTTGTTGACGTAGACGGTGGAGGTGACGTTGCTGCCCACGGCTGATGCCGTCGGCGCCCAGATATAGACACGGGCATCGGTTAAACGATCCTGAATGAGGGTGCCCTTCGTGATATCAAGTTCAAGGTATCTGTTGTTGTTGGTTTTGACGTAAGCAGCCGTTGTCGAACCGATCTCTGATACCCGTCCTGAATCGGACTGGGCTATGAACCGGAGATCCACCACTTTTGTATCGTCCGAGAGGGAGAGACCGCTACCCTCTACCAGAAGACGCCCATAGCCTGTGCTCCGGACGCTCACGCCCGACTGCGCCCCCTCATACCCGTCGTAACGGGCAACCGATGGATCGTAGGTCACAGGGATGCTGAAGGAGACAACCGGTGCATCGCTTGAGATGTTTGAGAGCTCGATGGGAAACAGACTGCCCCCTTCGCTGATCACATTCAGCCGGGGGAAGATAACCGTCACCGGCTTAAAGGAGGCATACTCCTTCTCGATGGTCTTTGAGACCGTCCCGCTATCCGGGTATTTGATCCGCTCTTTAGGCTTCTCTCCGTTCGGTCCGGCGGCGTTTGCCTCCACGGTGTAGGTCACGCTCCCGGCATACCGATCGAGATTGATGGTCTCTGTCATTGTCCAGTTATCACCGGGCAAAAGAGCAGGGACATCATAGGTTTCGTTCACGCCGTTCTTTGAAACGCGGAGCCATGTTGGCTCAGAGTCTACGCCAGGGGCTATGTTCTCAACACCGTAGGTCACACGGTATGTGCCCGGCACCACATCCTCCTGGATGGTGGTATTGCTGCTGGAAAGCCCGGAGACCAGCGTGATATCCAGGACCGGCCGGAGGTCGGTGTAGGTGACGGTTGTCTGCGCCTCGATGAAGTTGTTGTAGTAACGAATCTCCTCGATCGTGTGGTCAGGATTGATATCGATTGAGACCTGCTTCGTCCCGGGCGAGATATCGGCTCCGGCGGTTATTATCAGGGTCACGGAACCGGTCTCCTTCACCTCAACGACCTCGGTGCCCGAGTAGTTGGGATCGATCGTTATATCGGTAAAGATTGTGTAATTGGCGCCGGCTGCGATATCATCCGTAATTGTGTAGTTCTCACTTTCACCTACAAACGTGACCTGCGTCACGATCTCATCGGTCACACCGGCCCCGCCGATGTTTCCAATCACGAAGGTCGGGTTCATGTAGATGGTGCCGTTGCTGTACTTCTTGACATACTGCGGCGGTGCAGGGTCGAGGTATCCGACCAGATCAGGCAGCGGCGGTGGGGTGGTATTCAGCCATCCCTCTGTAACATGTTCAAAATGTGACTCGTTAAACTCAGTGCTGTAGGTTGCTTCCGGGTAGAGAGAGTAGTTGCCGGGAGTCTCTCTATAGGTGTCGAAATGGATCTCGGCTATCTGCACCGGTGCCGCCCCCACGGTAAAAGGTGCCGTGGTGGTGATTGCAAACTGCAGGTGTCCGGGATGATCCGCCATGTATGTGAGGTTGGCACCCGCAAGCGGCCCGGTGAGGTTGACGGACTTCACCGTACCGGCGCCCTGACCATAGAACACCCATACACCGATCCCCTCGATCTCGTCAATGTTCGCCACCGATACCGGGATCACGGCGGGTTCGCCCGCTTCAACCGTCGCCGATCCGAAGATTATCGTTGATGCCGGGTTTGGCGGCGCTGCAACCGTCTCCTCTGCGGCTGCAGGGAGATCTTCATCGAGAGACGCTTCCGTCTCCGTGGGTTCAACATCAAGCCCTGGAGCAACCGTCATGCTCCCGTTCTCAGGAGCGGTCGCCCCCTCCGTCCCCGCGGCGGCAACACCGCCGATGAGACAGATTGAGAGGATACACATTATCAGAATCTGCACATAATGTTTCATACATCATCACATCCATGGCTGGCTATAAAACCCTTCCTGCGGCATGTGCCACAGAAGAGCATACACCTGTTCATCAGTCACTCCTGAAATTAAAGTGAGGTGATCTTCCCCACATAGTAGTAGGCGATCTTCGCTGCATCGGCGGCGTCCACCTTCCCGTCGCCGTTGAAGTCCGCCTCCATGTTCACGTCTGTTAGCCCGAGGGCCATCCAGGCCACCCGTGCAACATCCCCTATATCAACGCGCCCGTTCCCATTGAAGTCGCCCTTCACGTGGGGCGCCGTCATCTGGAGAGAGTAGCCCGAACGGGTGGTAAAGACAAGGTCAGGCGTGCCGCCGCCGATCTCCCAGTAGACTTCCGCGTTCTCCGGCACATTCAACGTAAGAGTTGCACGCCCGTTTGCATCGGTCTCCTGAATACTTGAACCTCCGGAGTGCCCATAAATGGAGCCTCCACCATAGATCGGGTAGATCTCCCAGGCCAGGTAGACAGGTATACCCGCCTCACCGTTCTCCATCCGAACCTCGATGCTCTTTGACCCGGGGGTATCGTAATACTGCTCCGGCGGTGTCACTATGGAGAGGGGGGTTGCTGCGGTATAGATCGATATCCATGTCCAGGATCCCTGTGAGGCTAACTCCTTCATGTAATGGGTGATGGCGTATGATCCGTAGGTAACCGCACCTGCATATGAACCACCGCCGGTCGTATACTGTGAGGCAAGTGTCGTCGCGCCTGTACTGTAATAATGATGCATTCCCCCTATCTGCCGGTTAACCTCGAAGATCCCGGGCATCGGGACGATCTCACCATCGGCGTTCGTGACGGTGGACGAGGCCACAAGGCTCCAGCCTACGTACTCCCCGATCAGCAGGACGATCGGCCCCTCGGGAGAGAGACTGGTCCATCCATACGCATCGCCGGATAGGCCGACCACCTGGACCTGGTTGTAATATTCAAAGTCTCCCGGGAACCGGGCCGCTACAGGGATGGTGACCGAACCGTAACCGTCGGTCCCGGTGGTCACCACCGTGCAGCCATCAGATGTGTAGAGGTAGACCGTCCCGGCCAGCGGTGCACCCGTATCACCGTCCTCAAGGTAACAATCGACGTCGATCGCATCTCCCGGATCAAACCGCTTTGTGGTCTCATTGTAGGTGCTGTTCCATGACCCCCCGATTGAGAGCCACCGGTCATGGGTCGCCTCTGGGACGGAGGCGTGGTGCATGAACGGATCCAGGTTGACCAGGATTATTGCAACGGTCTCATAATACCCAGACCCATATTCCTGTACCTCCTGTACCACCATCCCCACGTATGCATCCTCTGGAACAGGGATGCTCAGTTTCCCTATACCGTTTGTGGTCGTGAAGGTGACCTGCTCCATCGACTCCTGCAGGTTGCTGATCTCCTCCATAAACTCCGGACTGAAACCTCCGGCCTCGCCTCCGCGAAGTCTTGCGGTCTCTTCGGGGAATTGAGCAGCAAGCGACTTCACTTCAGCCTCACGGAGCCAGACAACAGACACCGAATGGGTGCTGTCTGCCACAGGGGCACCGCCAAGAGATTCATACATCTTGACCACGAATGTCGCGTTGCCGCCAGGTTTTGCCGATATCATGTATGGCGCGACCTCGGTGACCGTCTCAGCGTAATCGATAAAATCGATCCAGCCCGCGCCGACCTCCGCCTCTTCGCTCATGTTATCCGCGGGATAGAGGTAGACAGGACTCCCGTACCGATCCTCTCCAAGCATCTCCCGTGTTATATCCGCGGATATCGTCCCGTTCACCGGGATGAATGTCTGACTGTAGGAACCGATCTGCATCACCACATCACCGGTGTAGGGCGCCATGGTGGCGGGGTTCACAAGCGTGTAACTGACTGTGGCGGTCGCGTTGACTGGCACCCGATATTCTTTGTCTGGTGTGTCAAAAGCCTTTAACGGACTCCTGTAGCCATCGTAGGTGTATATATCAGCCGAAACCACATTACCATGTGTATCGCTCACGTTGTACTGGTAAGAGATGTAACCCCCTCCCACAGGCACGAACGAGGCGATGGCCAGCCCGTTCTCATCCGTCATCACGGTGATGTTCAGCACGGTGGCGGTGGAATTTGTTACTCTAAACCAGATCTCCTCATCGGCAACGGGCCCATCATCCCAGGCGATCGCGGTGATGTTGTTCTCAACGCCGGGCTTGAGGTATGTGTATGCGCATCCGGCGTACAGCCCGGGCTGATCATACACCGGAGGCTGGAGCGGGGTGATGTTGTCCACCGCCGCCCAGGCGCTCACCCGGCCGGCACCGTAGTCGGTGTCAGGACCGGTCCGGCCGAGGTCGATCGCCGTCCGCTGGAGAACTGATCTGATCTCGGCGGGGGTAAGCGAACTGTTCACATCGAGCATCAGGGCAACCACCCCCGAGACATGGGGACAGGCCATGGAGGTGCCGGACATCGTCGCGTAACCGCCCCTACGGTCTGTCGATACAACATACGATCCAGGAGCGACCAGATCCGGCTTTATCCTCTGGTTTTCGCCCCATCCCACAGGGCCGCGGCTGCTGTACGCCGCTATATAGTCAATAGACTCATCAATCGCTCCGACGGCGATTGCCTTCTCCGCGGCGGCGGGAGCGCCGATGGTGCGAAGCCCGTAATCTCCATCATTCCCGGCTGAGGTTACCACCACTGTGCCGTTCAGATCGACTATCCGGTTCACAGCCTGCGACTGAAGAGACGTTCCGTTATCCGCATAACAGGTGGTGACGCTGAAATAGACTGGGTACTCCTCGGGGATGCAGCTCCAGCCGTAGGAAATCCACTCACCCTCATCCTCTTCACCCTCATCCTCTGCATCGTCGTAATACCCGATCTCGGGGATCGCCATCTCGTCGACATACCAGCCATACCAGGCAACGCTATAATCAGTCTCGTAGCGGAGGCGTAACTCGATCACCCCGCCGCAGTATGGTGTCAGATCGGCGGTCGAAACGCCCTGCCCCACACCTGTAAAGGTGAGGAGAGTATCCCACTCTTCAGTCTGTGGGTTGCAAACCTCAACATAACCGTTATCCCAGCCCTCCTCGATGTCATACCAGGAGGTGATCTGGAAGGTGGCCGATTCCACCCCCGTCAGGTTGAACTCCCGCGTCAGGGTGTTATTAAGGTAATCAACGGATCCCGACCACCATACATGGTCGCTTGCGTTGAGCGAAGGGTTCTCTATGCGGAGCGTCCAGTTGCCCGGCTCGAGGGGTTCATCCCCGATGTACTTCACCATCCCCACATAATCGGGCACCGGAGTAGTCCACCAGTCGCAGTCCACACCCGGGTAGACCGTTCCACCGGGCGTCTCCAGGGTGACATTCAGCGCGGAATAAAGCGGCGCCTCCACCTCAAGGCAGATGAAGCCGGGGTCGAAACCATCATTCCAATTTTCAACAGGGATCTCAATCTCGAGGCCGGAGTCGATGGCCAGGTAATCCCCATCCACATAAAACCCGATGCTCCCACCGCTGTAGGATATAACATCCGCCCCAAGTTCCACGGCGCGCTCAAAACCGCGGATGACGGTAGAGGAGTTCGCACGCCCATTCGAGTCGAAGACCTTGATACCGATCAGGCGAGCTCCTGGTGCAACCCCGGTCTTTGTCCCGGATGCACCCGTCCCGGCGATCGTCCCGGCACAGTGGGTGCCATGGCCGTGATCGTCGTAGGGCTCTGTAAGGTCGTTTACAAGGTCATCCCAGTCGACAACCTTGCCGGCGAGGTCGGGGTGATCGGCATAGATCCCGGTGTCCACAACGGCCACGGTCACCCCTGTGCCGTTAAACCCGTTCTCCCAGACCTCGGGCGCCTCGATCCAGTCCACGCCCCAGGCGATATCCTCTGAGTCCATCGGCGGAGGGTTGATGTAATCGATCGTCTCGCCCGCCGGTTTGTAGAAGTTAATGCCACGCTCACCCTTCTCCGAAGGGGTGTCGGCATCGATGGTGACAATCCGGTCCGGCACCACCATGGCAACATCGCTTCGGGCAGCGATCTTCTGCACCTCCTCGGGACTGAGGGTGGCGGCAACAGCGTTAACCGACCATAGCGGTGTCACATCAGCAGCGCCCATCTTATCCAGGGTCGCTATCACGTCTCCCTGGGACTGATCGGCAAACGCCGCAAGTTCAGCAGGCCCCGCGCTTGCAGGAGCCTGCTCTTTCATCACGATTATCACATGCTGCGCCTCACCGGTGAGCGGTGCAGCAGACGCAGCCCCTACCAGAAGCAGGGAAAGCAGAATGAGGTGTAGTATAACACGCACGGCAACCACATCAGGATAAATGAAATACCTCATTGGTATTAAATCATTTCATTCACCGGGGCTGATCATCCCCGCGTCATGTCAACAATCCTCCCCCGGCCAAAATCCATTCATTCACCGGAGATGGGAGAGACGCCTCGGCCCCTGCCGGATCACCGCGGCATTTTAGCATGCGCCGCCCCAGCATTACGTCATATAAAAAGTTATGGTTACCGTCTCTGAAAGATACATAGAGCAGCCGCGATAGTAAGGGCAAGAACGGCTGCAACCGTGGAGAGCGGTGCTGGTGCCGGGGTCGTCGGTGTTTCATCACCAGCATGAGTTGGAGGGGCGGTCGCCGCGGTTTCAGGGGTCACGGTTTCATCACCTCCGGTTTGCGGGGTGGTCATCACCGGTGCAGGTGTCTCACCGGTTCCAGCGGTCATGGTGGCCGCCGCAGGTGCCGGCGTAGATGTCTCGCCGCCCCCTGCGGCAGACCCGGTTCCACCTTCACCTCCGCTGCCCGCCGCCGCTGTGCCGGCGGTAACCTCGCCTGCGGCAACGCTCTCAAACGCGATCGAGGAGAACGCCGGGAAGTCGCTCCAGCGGGCATCCTCAAGTGTCAGAGAACTCGAACCGCCTCCCGCCGCCGAGAAGGCCGCCTCCACCAGCGGTGCCGGGGACGGTATATCGACGGGGTCGGGAAAGATCACCAGCACCCTGGCCCGCCCCGCTTCGTTCGTGTTCAGGGTCATGGATGCATCGGCATACGCTGACGCCAGTTGTATCCCATCAAGGGTCACCACACCCGGATCATACCGGAGATCGAACTGGACGCTTGTGGCCTGAGATATGCCCGAGACCATCACAGGCAACCATCTCCCGTCCGCCGACCCGGAAGGCGCCTCAAGCAGGGATGCAGCCTGCACACCACCACCCGCAAGCGAGGTGCAGAGTATCAGAAGGATTGCAAGGCTTCGTGTTTGCATGATATAACTCCATTCCGAGAGCATATAAAAATCTGCTGCTATGACCGGATGCCTCGGGGCCATCAAACCAGTACCCCCACGGCTTTATAAACATCTCCTTGGGCGGATTCGGGGCGGCATCGCCGCGCACCCTCCACAAACCGGAGCCGGGGGGGCCGGGGTTTCTGCGAGACGCCATTACGGCGAGATGCGGAGAGGGGAGACCGACGAAAGGGGTATCCGGGTGAGATGGTGGGGAGGAGACCGTCAGTTCGCGACCTCACCTGACACTCGATGAGATCGTGTTTCACCCCTGGCACGGCTATCCAGGGCCAATCGCCATTCACTCGCCCGCCCCCTCGAGCGGCCGGGCGGTGGGGGTGGCTCGACTCGCTGTATGGAAAACCGTTCCTGGTTGAAACGCAGGAGACAGGGGAAGGGGCGTCTCCATCGATACAGTTCCAGGGGGGAGAAGCGTATCTCCACGGCTCGATGTGAACTCCCTGCTGAAATCCCGTTTCCGCTCCCCATGCACGGCCACCGGCTCAATCGCCACAGACTGCCCGCCCCCGGGATGATGGGAGTGGTCAGCCGCAAAAAACGTTCGCCGCGGTGGTGATTTTTAGGTATCAAACCATGAGCAGCTGGTTCGGTGGTCTCGCGTCGGGGTGCAGGTTCCACCGTGCGGATTTACTCTCCCGGCATCCGCTTGCAGGTGTACAATATCCCGACTGTGGGAGACCTGGAGGCGGAGTTCCCACATGAGATCAGGAAGATGAAGGTTTTCGCAAGAAGATATCTTACACCCGGCCCATCCCGCCGGGAGAGGGGTAAACCGCCGGCAGGTATACTGTTCCCCGCGAAGTCACCTCAAGACCGCGCAGCACCCTCAATCGCTCTCGCAATCTTGATACATCTACGGCACAGAGATGTCTGAACGGATAACCCATGGAGACCCCCGAAGAACAACCCCTGATCGCACAGGCCGCCGGGGAGATACCCGGCGACCTGGTCGCGGTCGCGGCCGCAACAGTCGCGACCCTCGCCTGCGTCTACGTTCCTATTTTAAACGAGACCTTCCTTCGGATCGTCTTCGGGGTGGCGATGGTCCTCTTCATCCCCGGCTACGCCCTGATCGCCGCGCTCTTTCCGGCGCGGGACGACCTTGACGGCATCGAGCGGGTAGCGCTCTCCTTCGGGCTCTCGATCGCGGCAGTCCCGCTCATAGGACTCGGGTTGAACTACACACCGTGGGGGATCCGGCTCGACCCCATCCTCGCATCCCTCACCCTCTTCACCCTCGCGATGGCCGGCATCGCCTGGTACAGGCGTCTCCTCCTCCCGCCTGCCGACCGGTTCCGCGTCCCGGCCCGGGAGATGGCTGCCGCCGCGTGGGCCGAACTCTACGACCCCGAAGCCTCCCGGCTCGACCGCGCCCTCTCGGTCATCCTGGTGATCTCGATCGTCGCGGCAGCCGCAACAACAGTATATGTCATCGTGGTGCCAAAAGAGGGCGAGCACTTCACCGAGTTCTACATCCTGGGGCCGGGGGGAAAGGCCGCCGATTACCCGACCGATTTTCCCGCCGGCTCGATCCAGACGGTTATCATAGGTGTAGGAAACCACGAGTACCGTAACATCACCTACACCATCGAGACACACCTCCTCAACCAGACGTTTGACACCCGAACGAATACCTCGACCATCCATGCCGTCGAACCGCTGGAGAGGTTCAGCCTCACCGTCCCCCACAACGAGACCCGTGAGGTTATCTGGAACTTCACGGTCGCCTCGACCGACTACAACCGGCTCGAGTTCCTGCTCTTCAACGAGACGGTGCCGGACGATTCAGTCACTGGCAGCGACCGGATCAACGCAAGTTACCGCGACCTCCACCTCTGGATCCGGGTCAGGCCCCCGGCCTGAGTATAAGCCGGATCGTTCCCCTCTTCTCATCGACGCTGACGTGCTCGATCCTCGTCGGCTCCCCCGTCCCCAGGGCTGCGATAGAGGCGATCAGGCTGCAGACCGGGCAGCCGACCATGGTGCAGCACTTCGGCGATGCCGCCCTGACCGCCCGACAGCCGGGCATCAGCCGGTAGCCGGCGAGGGTGACAACGATATTATCGCCGTCGCGAACAGCCCGGGTCTCATCCGCAACCTCGAGGAGGTCGTCGCAGACCTCGGTTATGCAGGCAAGCAACCCGGCCATCTCACCTGGGACCTCAAGGGCGTGCTTCTGCCGGAGCCGTGCCAGGAGCGGGGCGCAGGTCGGGGTGATCCGGACGGCGCACGACCCCTCCTCTGTTGCGAACGAGTAGTCATCACCGGTCACCGCCGGGAGACTCTCACCAACAGGGATGACCTGGACAACCGACCCATCCTCACGCGGGACGAACCGGCCGTCGCCCTGAACCCCGAGGTCGGCGCAGAGGGTCGCTATGTTGACCGTCCCCTGTGCCGCCAGCAGGGCAGAGAGCCCGGGGTCCAGCGGCTCGCCCTTGTAGAGCGCAAGAAGGAATACACCCGCGATGAAACACCCGGTGCCCGCCAGCACCAGGGTTGCCGTGGTGATATCCCCCCGGCCGGCGATGGTTGCAACGATCAGGAGGGCGGCAGCCGCGATGATGAGGAGAAAACCTCCCAGGTAGGGGTTGTTCCAGTTCATGCCTCACCCCGCGCCCGGAGGCTTAGCCGGTAATCATAGAGGCTGAGCGCAAGGTAGCCGCAGACGAGCGCCGCCGCCAGAACCAGGAGAGAGGCCACGCCACCGGCAACAACAGCCGCGGCAAAAAGGGCGGCGGCAACCGCATAGACAGGGTAGCCCCGCCGGTCCTCAAGATACAGCGCCAGAACAACGACCTGTATGATGAATGCGGCAACGACGCTGCCGGCGGCAACCACCAGAACCTCGCCGGCGCAGAGGAGCAAAAACCGCCGGTCAAACTCCATCAGATCACCTCCACGGCGTCTACGCCCGGGATTCCAGAAGCCATGCCGGCCGGGGCAAAGACCACAACCCGCATCCCCCGGGCCTTTGCCTCGCCGACAACCTGGACAAGGTGGCTCCTATCCCCGGGAAGAAAGAGTGAATAGACCCGGAGTTCCGAAGCGTCCGCCCGGCCGAGCGCCTCCCGCACAACTGCCGCAAACGGCGAGCCGCTCTCCCGCGCAAACGCCGCCAGGACGGCGCCTGGCCTCCCCCCGCAGGCCGCCTCCCTGCTGATACTCCGGGCGCGGGCCGCAAGGACGGCCGGACCCGGCGCCCGGTACAGCGAGATCCGGGGCTCGACGGGCTCAAGCCCGGCAAGGACAGAGAACGCATCCCTCACCTCCTCCGTTCGCGGGATGAACCTGACGATCTCCGGGCCGGCAATCACCAGGATGGAACAGCCATCACGTGATCTGATCGCACCCTCGACCGCCCCCGAGACGGCCGCCATTAACCTGGCAAAGGACTCCCTGTCATCTGCCCTGGCCGGAAGGTCGACCAGTATCAGCGGCGCCCCGCCCTCAAGCCCGGTCAGCTGCCGCACGTAGTATGTGCCGCGCCTGGCGGTCACCTTCCAGTCGATCTGCCCGGGGTCGTCACCCACGGCGTAGGGCCGGAACCCCCTGACGCTCTGTCCTGTAAGCCTCGTCCGGCGGTCGACCTCAACCTCTCCGCCGCCGGCCCCATTGCCGCCGCCGTCAGCGGATCTCATCACCGCCGGGAAGACCCGGAGGTGGGGGGCGCGGAAACCCCGGACGATGAGGTCGCGGGAGAAGAAGGTGTCGCTGGCAGAGACCACAACCCCCCCAAACGACGTCTCTCCAGGCGCCATGACCCGGAGGGTGTAGGTTGCCGTCTGCCCGGGTGGAAATAGCGGGGGTTCAGCGGCGGCAACCGCCGGCGGGATGTCGCGGACGCTGACCTTCATCCCCGACGGAATCGTGCAGTCAACCCGCACCCCAACTCTCACGGCCGCCCCCTGCCGGAGGATCGTCCGCCCGGCAGTCCGCTCGACCGAAAGAGTGTTGACGACGACCGCGATATCACGCTCAAACCGCCAGCCGCGCCAGATGAGGAAGATGGCCAGGGAACCGGCGGCCAGGGCCGAGGCGGGGCTGGAGACCAGTATCGCGACAACGGTGAGCGCCAGGGCCAGGGCCGCAGCGCCCTCAGCCGTCCGGGTCGGCCGGATCATGCCTCAGGACACCTCGACGCTATCCAGGATCTCGTCGATGACCGCGTCCACCGCCAGGCCGGTGATCGTCGCCTCACGGGTGAGGAGGAGGCGGTGCCTGAAGACCGGGTGGGCGAGTTCCCTGACATCGTCCGGGATGACATAATCCCGGCCGTTTAATGCAGCCAGGACCCTCGACCCCCGGACAAAGGCGATCGAGGCCCGGGAACTTGCGCCGAGCCGGATATCGCTGTGCAGCCGTGTGGCGGTGACAAGGTCGCGTATGTAGGCCATGACCGACTCATCGATCCGGATCTGCCGCACGGTTGCAGCCATCTCCACCACCTCCTTGGGGCCGATAACCGGTCCGATCCGGTCGTGGTAGATCCTCCAGTCCAGTCCCCCTGCCTGCTCCCGGCGTATGACCTCAAGCTCATTCTCCGCATCGAGGTGCGTCAGGACGGTGCTGAACATAAACCGGTCGCGCTGCGCCTCGATCAGGGGGAACGTCCCCTCCGCCTCGTGAGGGTTCTGGGTTGCGATGACAAAGAATTGGGTGGGGAGTAGGTGTGTCTCACCGTCGATCGTCGCCTGACCCTCGCTCATAGCCTCGAGGAGCGCGCTCTGGGTCTTCGGGGTGAGGCGGTTCATCTCATCGACCATAAGGAAGTCTGCAAAGATCGGACCTTTCTGGAGGATGAACTCGCTCTTGTTCCGGTCGTAGACCCGTACACCGATGATGTCTGCCGGCTGGATATCCACCGCGCCCTGTATGCGCTTGAAGTCGTAGTTTATCAATCGCGCGATGATCTTGCAGATGGTGGTCTTCGCCGTCCCCGGAGTGCCCTCGATCAGGAGGTGGCCGCCGCTGATCATCGTGACAAAGATCGCCCTGATGAGGTGGTGGTTCCCGACCACCATCTGCCGGGTGGTCTCATCGATGGTTCTGTAGGTGTTTGCAATCGTCTCTATGCGTTCTGTCAGGTTGTTCTTCTTCATTCTCTCTTCCTCCCAAACCGCCAGGCAACCGGCAGGATGGCAAGAGCTGCTATGGCAGCCACGGCCGGCGGTCTCTCCGCTATCCAGGTCAGGGTGTTGATGATCGGGTTTCTGCTGCCGATCCTGCTGTGGACGGCGTCGATCTGGACCGGCTGGAGATTCTCTATAAACTTCGGGTTCTCGGGGAGCATGGCATTGATAAACAAGCTTGCATCGCCGATGACTATGAGGTTACCCTCTCTGGCGCATACAACACTCCGCCCGAAGGTCTCGCCCTCACCAACGCGGCCATCACCATCGACGTCATCCCAGGTGAAGACAGATGTCTCTATGAGTGGTTCGCCACCCTCGACCTCCGCAGGGCGGTTGAGGAGGACGGTCTCGACACCGGCAAAGAGGGTGTCGTTCCCGACGACATACCCCCTGAACAGACCGGGATGGGCATAGTCGCGCTCAAGGCTAGATAGATTCCCGGGCCGGACGCGGATCTCGCTTCCCAGGTCGGCAAGTAGAGGGTTTGCAGCCCCTTCCTCGTCGGCGATGATGACGCGGCCACCGCCATCCAGGAACGCCCGCAGGTAACCGACCTCTTCAGGTGTGAAGGGCCGGTCGGGCGCCAGGAGAAGGAGGGTTGAACCCGGGTCGAGGCGCGCGAGGTCGCGGACCTCCTCCGCGGGGAGACTGGATGTGCCGTTCCAGCCGATGTTATGCCGGCTGAACTCCTCGGTGGTGGTGGTTGTGTGAAGGTAGAGTGCGCCGCCGGCCAGGAGCAGGACCAGGAGGACCACCCGCGTCTCACGCTGCATCAATCATCCCTCCCGAGCGCCTCCCGCTCCATCGCACGGAGTTCTTCATCAGTGGGGGTCTCCCCGGCGTAACGGATCCGTTCGTAGCGTTCGAAGAACGCGACATGATCGGGGGCGAGCCTGGCGCACTCCCGCGGCGTCTTTGTGGCAGGGATGCCGAGCCTCTCACGGAGCGCCCGAAAGAGGATGGTTGCGGCATCCCGCGGCGGGAGACCTTCGATCTCCACCGACGGACCCGTTTCTGCGATTTCCGGCGGCGGTTCGATATAGGGCTCTTCCGGGACAGGAGGCTCCGGCGGCAGGCCCCTTCGCCGGATGTACCACCCGGCACCGAGCGCGGCGGCGATGGCGGCGATGAAGGGAAACGGCGAGAGCCCCTCGCCCCGAACCTGGATGGCCACAACCCCGCTCTTTGAGGAGTTCAAAGGATAGCCTGCGGCGTTGAACTCCGCCCGGACGGTGTGCTCCCCGCCGGTAAGTATGAGCGTTCTTGCGTAGGTGCCGTTGCCGTCAGTCTGTGTGCTGATGAGCGTCTCGCCGTCCAGCCGGAGGAGGACGGGGGCATTCAGGACAGCCCGGCCATCCTCCGTTGTGAGGTTTCCGGTGCAGGCAACGGCCGTCCGGTTCACCTCCGCGATGGCGAGGCTGATATTCGTCTCTGCAGGCAGGACATCGAATGTCGCGACCTCGGAGAAGATGGCGCCGGCGGTGGCGTAGACCAGGTGCGGCCCTGCCAGGATACGACCGATCCTGTAGGGATAGGCGTAGGCGGCGTTCTCATCGAGGGTGGTGTTTCCGGCGATCCTGCTATCGACGTAGATCGTGAGAGGAGTTCCGGGAACACCGTCCACGTATCTCC
Source organism: Methanoculleus receptaculi (assembly GCF_033472595.1). NCBI lineage: Archaea > Methanobacteriati > Methanobacteriota > Methanomicrobia > Methanomicrobiales > Methanomicrobiaceae > Methanoculleus > Methanoculleus receptaculi. Next base: position 1,558,382 of record NZ_CP137642.1, read on the forward strand.
CGCCGATGGTGAGGTTCTCGCCGTAACGCCCCTCTCGGGGTGTGACGGTGATGTTGAGGGGAGAACGGGGGGCATCGGCCTGCCACTCTTCCGCGGCTCCGGCAACCTCTGCGATGACCTCAACGCTCTCCTGGTAGGGGGTGGCGTTGGCGCCGTAATGCGTGGCGATCCTGGTCGTCTCGGGCTCACGCTTGGCGTAGGCGGTGTAGGTCTCTCTCATCTTCTGCCGCAGGGCCTCGCCTTCGTAGACGACCGCCATCCTCTGGTCGCCGTCCAGGACCTCGATCTCGAGGCTTTGAAGTTCGTCAAGACGCTGGCTGTCGTTCAGGAGCGCCGCCATGGCCTCCTGGTTCTGCCGGTTGTTCTTCTGGAACTCGGCGATATCGGTCTCTGAGAGGTCGAGCGTGACGACAAGCCGGTCAAACTGGCTGGTGAGTTCGGAGTATCGGGCGAGGTCGCGTTGGGCGCTCTCATAGTCCTTGATCTTGATCGTGAGGGCGAGCGTCCCCGTATGGCCCAGGAGCTCATCCATCAGGGGTATAACGGATGCAGCATCGCCCGGAGAGCGCTTCTCGATGGTCGAAGGGTCGGCGTGGGCGGCGGTCGAGATATTCTCAGCCGCATAGAGGACAGGGTCAACCGCTTCTCCGGCAAGGAGGAGGGTGAGCAGAACGGCTGCGGCCACGAGGATGATATGGGACGTCCGGGGTCTCATGCAGCAATGATCTCCAGGATTTTCTCTGCGACGATGTAGGCGAAGATGGCAACTTCCACGATGATAACGTAGCCGAGGTAGCGCATGTAGCGCGGCCGCGAGAAGGCGCCGTCGATCAGGACGGCAACGACCAGGAGGCCTATGAGCGAGAGTACGAAGAATACCTCAAGGTCGAGCGTCCGGTTGAGGATCATGAAGAAGGTGACAATTAGGAGCCATACCGCAAGCACGGCCGCTGCATGGTACTTCTTCGCACCCACCATTGTGATAATTTGTGGCGTTTTTGGCAGATAATAATATTGAAAACCGCCAGGCCCCATGAGGGAGGGAGCAAACGAAATGGCGGTGACCAGAAAAGGAGAAAAACTCAGTAAAACCTCCCGGTGAGGATCGTCACCATAATCCTGCCGTGGCAAAGTGAACCACCCCCCACCTTCTGGCCGGGGTCTATAGATCGCCACCCACACTTGCCTTGCACACCGGGAAGTGAGCGAGCGGTGGTGCAGGAGGCACCAGGGGTTCTGCGAGGGAGACCATCCAGGCAGCACGATACCTCGGGACTGGAAATTTGAGCCTCCCCGATGGAAACTCCCCTGACGAACCCTCCACGGAAAGAGGGTTGAGCCCATCAAACCAGTTTGACGCCACCGAACCACCACCGCGGTGAACGTTTTTTGCGGCTGACCACCGCCATCATCCGGGGGCAAGCAGTGAGGGGTGATTGCCCGGGATAGCCGTGCACGGGGTGGAAACAGGATCTCGGCAGGGTGTTCACAACTGGCGGCAGAAAGGTTGCCTCCTCCCTCGCGGTGCGTCTATGGCGAATCGCCCCGGCGGGGGGAGGGGCTCGCCGGGGATGGGGATGGAAACAGCCCCCTCACCTGCCTCCGCATGTCACCGGAAACCTCTCTCGCTGGAAACACCCCCACCTCCCGGCGCTTCCAGCGTTTCCTCCCGCCCCACCTATAAGGGGGCGGGCAGTGGTTCGAGATTGGCCCGATGGCCGTGCCAGGGGTGAAACACGATCTCATCGAGTGTCTGGTGAGGTCGCGAACTGACGGTCTCCTCCCGCCATCTCACCCGGATCCCCCCTTCATCAGTCTCCCGTCTCCGCATCTCGCCGGAATGGCGTCTCGCAGAAAACCCCCGCCGCTCCGCGGCCTCCGTCAATGGAGTGGTTTATCAAACCTGGGAAGTATTGGTTTGATCTCTTCTGGTTATCCTCCATGAACCGTAAGAGACAGAATCAACGAAATTTACCCCTTTCGATAGGCAAGTTATATAAAGATCCAGACAAAAACAAACCCTCACCGGGAGGTGAGTCGATGTCGGCGAAGAAACCTATCAAGGAGAAATACAGTGAGACTCAGAGGAGGATCCTGCGCCACCTCAGGGTCGGGTTGCGTGCAGGCAAATCCTACTTCAAGTCCAAGTATATCGCACTCGATCTTGGCCTCTCTCCAAAGGAGGTCGGCACTAACCTTGCCATCCTCTCTGAGATCTGCGATGACCTGGATATCAAGCGGTGGAGTTACTCAAGCAGTACCACCTGGCGGGTAACCCCTCGCCCATCATAATTTTATTCAGGAAAACCCACTCTTCCTGCATGAAGATCGTGGAGTTTGAAGCAACCATCGAGTTTGTGGCAAACATCAACGAGCAGAAAGACTGCCTGATGTCCCAGGACAAGAACTACGAAAACCCGGAAGTTCTCTGGTTCAACATTGACGTCCCGAAAGGGCACGGTGTAAAGGCCGGGGACAGGGTCAGGGTGACGGTTGAAAAGATCTGAACGAATCACTCAACTGCAACCGGTGTATCCAACACATCTACCGCAAAAGGCAACCGGCTGAGGTCAGACCAGGCGGTGAGCCCATCAAAAACCGCAGGGAGAGCCCGGCTCTTACCGCGTGGCCGGCAGGTACTCCGGGAGCGTCTCCAGGGTGATGCGGTATGAATCGATATTATCCACGCTCACGATGATGTAAAACTCATTCCCTCCTCTCTCGACGTTTTTGATGATGCTGCCCGGATAGTAGAGTTCAGCCCCTTCGACTATCGTCCCGCTCTCAAGTTCAACGAGAGCCATCCGGAAGCGGGCCGCCTCGGGCCACACCGTTGCTGAAACGCTGCAGTTTAGCCTCCATAGCGAGTATGGGACGTAGAAGGTCTCTGTGATCCCGCCCCTCCTCTCCTCTATATAGGCAAACGGTATCGCCCGGTGGGCTCCCTTCCAGGGCGGGTCGGAGCCACCATACCTGGTAAGGTTCTCCGGGAGGTAACAGACGGGGTAGTCCCAGACGCTGGTCGTGTAGGTGATCCTGAACGGTTCAGGCAGGGCAATGGTCGGTGTCGGGATAGGGGTAGGGGTGGTTATGGGAGGTGTGAACGTCGTAACAGGGGTCTCAGGAACCCCTGATCCCGGCTCCGCTACCGGCGGTCGAAGGAGCAGTGCTACCGCGGAGACGATGATCAGGGCAGCAATGATACTGAGGAGATCGCCTTTATCCACAGATTTAAGGTGGTGCAGATGTTAAAAAGACCTTTGGGTTTACCGCCACGAGAGCAGCAGATCGAGCGTCCCGGTCTCGGGGCAGGATCAACCTCATCTCAGAAGATAGAACGTAAAACATAAGCGTTAATACCTGGCCGCACCAGCGTCTTGATGGAGGAGCATGGACATCACAGAAGTGCGCACCTGGGTGATCTTTTACCTGCTATCGTTCGTGGTGCTCCTTGTGGCAACACTCATCACAAGCCAGGGCAGCCAGCTCTGGATCAGCCTCATGCTCATCATCATCGTCATCGGTGTAAACTTCTCCATGCTTGTCACCGAACTAAAGCGCTACCAGGCGAAGAAAGCATTCCTCGAGCGAATCTCAAAGATCGTCAGGGATAATAAGACGGAAGGGGACTCGATCTCACCAAAATAACTTCAGGCGGCCTTCCTGAAGATCTTCTGTGCACTGTTATATGGCACAAAAAGGTGTTCAACCTCTCTTCCCAGGTACTCGGTCTTACCCATGACGTAGTAGCCACCAGAAGCAAGCGCAGAGTAAAAAAGTTGCGTGAGATCGTCCTTCTGCTTCTCGGTAAAGTATATGGTGACGTTTCGGCAGGTCACGATGTCGAGGTACCTCGCGACGGGCTCCCCCGACATCAGATCGTGCTCACGAAACCGCACGAGGCTCTTGATATGAGGGAGGACTTCAAACGTACCATCGTCGCGACTGATGAAATGTTTGCGAATCCTCTTTTCATCCACATTCTCAAGCGTTTTTGCATCATAAACCCCCGCAATGGCTTTCTGCAGCACAACGGTATCGATATCGGTTGCATATATTGTTACGCTGATATCTTTACGGAGCGCGAGCAGTTCGTGAACCAGGATGGCGATCGAGTAGGGCTCCTCACCCGTGGCGCAGCCCGCGCACCAGATCCTGATCGAGTCCCTGCGGCGTGCAAGATCCGGCAGAATCTCCCGGCGCAGCACCTCGAAGACCTCAGGGTCGCGGAAGAATTTGGTGACGTTTATGGTAAGAGCGTTGCGGAGGAGTTCACGCTCCTGCGGGTTTGCCAGCAGGTAGCGATGGTAAGCCTCAAAATCAGCGGCGTTTGTGAGCCTCATCCTGGAGAGGAGGCGCCGCTTTATATAATCCTCTTTGTAGTTCGAGCACTTTATACCGAGCAGCCGCTCGATGGTCCTCTGGAGCGATGCAAACTCATCCATGAGGCTGTTTCACACTCTTGCCGGCAACCCCGGCCTACTGAGCGCCCTGATAGTTTCCACCAAGATCGTTGATCACTTTCTGGACATCAAGCCAGATTATGAGATTCTCCGTCTTTGCCCTTTCTGCATCCCCGATCTTGATGATCGCCTTGATGTAGGAGCTTATGGATGAGGTGATGCTGTCGTTGATTCGCTCGATCTGGTCCTCACGGATGGATATGACGCTGTGAACGTCATCGACGATTATGCCGATGTTCGACCCGCCCGCCACCTCAGGCATCAGCACGACAATCTTCCGGTTCTCCGATTCTCCGGAGTCAGGGAGTCCAAGAAGGTCGCGCAGGTCGATTATGTTTGTGATCTCGCCCCTGAGGTTGATGATGCCCGCAAGGTATGGGGGTGCACGTGGAAGGGGGGTGATTGGCATCATCTCCACGATCTCCCGCGCAATCTTTATATCAAGTGCGTAATGCTCCTTCCCGAGCTGGAACTCCACCACATCCACGGATGCTGCCATCGTCTACTCCTCAGTTCAACTTGAACCGCGTCATCGCTTTTCTGAGCTGTTCGGCCATGCTTGCCAGTTCGTGGGAGGCGCTCCCGACCTCCTCCGTCGAGGCGCTGACTTCTTCGGCGAGCGCTGCCATATCCTCGGTGCGGTCCAGGCTCTCTTTGGTCATATGAGTGAACTCATCCATCTTCTGCATGACACTGTTTGTGGATGTGGCCTGGTCCTCGGTGGCCTTTGTGATCTCGCTGATGCCGTGAGCGACAACCTCCACGCTGTCGACGATCCGGTTCAGGCTCCCGATAACCTTGTTGACGCTCTCGATGCCTGCCTGGATCTCCTTGTGGGATGCCTGCATCGACCCCGTCGTCCTCTCGGTGCTTGCCTGGATCGTCCGGATCAGGTCTTCGATATCCTGGCTTGCCCGCTTGGACTCCCCCGCAAGGTTCCTGATCTCCCCGGCAACCACAGCAAACCCGCGGCCGTGCTCCCCTGCACGTGCGGCCTCGATTGCGGCGTTCAGCGCCAGCAGGTTGGTCTGGTTGGCGATGTCAGCGATCAACTTGACGATGTTGTTGATCTCGCGCATCTGGTTGTTGAGGGTGTTGATCTCGTCGACAGTCTGCTTGGAGATCCCCTCGACCAGCAGCATCTTCTTTGCCGCAACATCACCCAGAGAGGCGGCTTCGCTCCCCTCTCTGGCAGATTTTGTGGCCTGCTCCATGACCGTCTGCGATGTGCTTGCAATCTCCTCGATGGATGCCGAGAGGTCGTTGACATCCTTTCCTATCTCCTCGATCTTCTCGAGCTGGCGGCGTGCATCCTCTGAAGACTGCTGCGTCGAGACAGCGACCTGCTCCGTGGCGCGGATGATCTCATCGGTGCTCTTGCTGACCTCTTTAGTCGTCATGTCCACCTGTTCGACCGCCTTTGCCACGTCGGCAAGGACCGCCCGGATGGCCGTCAGCGAGGTGTTGTAATCCTTCTTGACCTTATGGAGCGGATCGTCGCTCTCCGCTTCCACAAACGTCGTCAGGTCGCCTTTTGACATGGCGGAAAGGGCGTTTCCGAGGGCTTCGGCACTCTCGGCGAGCTGCTCGCTCTCTTTCTTTGCCCTCTCCATCAGTTCTCTGATCTGCTCCTCTTTCTTGCGCTGCTCGGTGACGTCGTTGTAAACAATCAGGATCCGGTTCAGTTCGTTCTTCTCGTCAAACAGCGGGATCCCGTACTGCTCCAGGGTGTAGGTGCCTGCGGGAAACTCTACCGTCACTTCGCCGCGAACCCGCGCCTTTTCGGTGACCACCTTCTTGATCCCCTCTCCCGTCTGCTTCAGGACCCTGAAGTCGCGCAGGGTCATGGTGGTGACACGCGATCTATCAATCCCGGTCAGTTTGAGGTATGCATCGTTAACATTCTGGATCTTCATCGCCGTGTCAACGACAAGAATTGGCATCGGGTTCTGCTGGATGATCGTATCGGACTGACGCTGCAACTCCGCAATGTCTGCCATCTGGGATTTGATCTCCTCCTCCCACTCCCGCTGCCTGGTGACATCATTATAGACTATCAGTATGCTCTCGATCTCGCCCGCGTTGTCGAGCAGCGGGATGCCGTACTGTTCAAGAATACGGGTGCCTGCTGGCAGTTCGACGACAACCTCCGCCTCTACGCGTTTCTTCTCCTGGAGCACCTGCCTGAGTCCGGAACCCTTCTGCGACTTCACCTTGAAGTCGCGGAGGCTCCGGCCGACCGCCTGCTCCATCGGGATCCCGCTCATCTCGGCATAGGCAGCGTTTGCCATCTTTATCCTGAACTGCGGGTCAACGACCAGCATGGGTATCGGGTTCTGCTGGATTATCGTATCAGAACCCTTGAGGAGCATATTTGCCTCATCCAGCCGTTTCTTAAGACGCTGTCTCTCTTCCCGCTTCTTCTCGATCAGCGCATTGATCGAGGCGGCCAGCGGCCTGTAGGCCTCAGGAATTGCGGCAGCGTCGATCTGCGTCGCGTCGTCGCCGGCAAGCACCGCCTGAATTGCAGCCTCGATTGCCTGTGGGACAATCACAGCCCCCTGCTCCTGTCCGGTCATGCCCGGCGCAACCGGGCCGGTAAATAGTGCTTTTCTTCCAGGTTTATCGATCATCGGTCACACATCCTCAATCTCATTTATTTCCAAGGCTCTCCAGCGCAGTTGCCACTGCCCGATAGTCTCTGCCTGGTTTGCTCTCCGGCGCATAGTGGGAGATCGGAAGCCCCTTCTGCTGCGCCTCATAGATTAGAGGCGAGTAATGAACTACAAACACCTGCCTGAACTTCTTTCTCACCTCAGACTCAAACGTCTTCAGACGCTCCTTCTCACGCTCCTCCTCGGCAAAGGATGCGGGTGAAAAGATCCGCTTAAGAAAGAGCGCCAGACCGCCCCCGGAGTCATCGGGTCCGCCCCATCGCGTCAGGATGGCAAAATCTGCATTTACGTCCTCCCCGATCATCTCCCGGATGTCGTTAAAGATCGTCGATAGCGCCTCCATACCGTTGAGGGCAAAGGTGCCGGCATCGAGGGTGACGACGGTATGGTCGGCTGCGACAAGGCCGTTGATGACAAACTGACCCATGCTCGGGGGTGTGTCAATCAGGATGAAGTCATAGGTGTCCCGCACGGGGGTGAGCACCTCCCTGAGTATCCCCGCCCGGTCGTCTATGCCGTAGAGGTAGGGTTCGACCCCAACCAGGTCAAGGGTCGCGGGGGCGAGATAAATCCCCGATGTTGTGGGGACTATGATATCAGTGATCCTGACATCTGGAAAACCCTCAAAGACGCTCATGAAGACGTCATACATGCTCTGTTCAACTCTTTCCGGGTCGACGCCGAGCCCGCTGGTAGCGTTGGCCTGCGGATCGCAGTCCACCACCAGAACACGTTTTCCATCCTTCTGGAGGTAACCTGCAACGTTGAGGCAGGAGGTAGTCTTTCCTGTACCACCTTTATGGTGGGCGAACGCTATAACAGTAATATCCAGCACCCCTCAGTACCTCTTTTGAGGTGTCTGCTCTTAAATCTATTTTTCGTAATCACATACCTATTCCAAACACCGGGGTCTTTTTGAAATATTATTCCCTGTACCGGGAGGATGTCGAAACTTTTTTGCCATCCCTCTTCCCGGAGCGGGGATCGGATTGACTGAAATTCCATCCCGGGACGAATTCGAGGAGGCATCGCCAGAGACCGCCCCTCCATCCGAACGGTCGGGGGTGGGAGAAGGTGCGCGGCAATGCCCCTTTCCACCCGGGATCCATTTATGGAGAGGTTTATCAAACCTGTACAGCTATTGGATTGATGACCTCCCTCCCTCTTCACTTTTCGTATGAAAATGGCCCTCTGGATATTTTCATCTGGTATGCCTGTGGCCTTGTGGGCATCATGCAGTTTTTTCACAATATTTTTATAACAAAAGCCAGAATTGTGAATAAAATGGATGAAGGTGTGTCAGGGGAACCGGCAGAACACCGGTTTTCCAGGGGGATGTCAGCCAGATATACAGGCATCATGCTACTGATGGCGGCCCTTGCGGTCCTCGCCGCATCAGCCGGCTGTCTTGCCACGGCGATCGGGGAGGTGACCTACGACGGCGAGGCCCTCCAGGTTGCGGTGGAGAACAGTGGCGAGCCTGTCGAGAACGCCGTGCTCCAGGTGAAGATAATGGAAGTAGACCTCTTTGAGCAGCAAAAGGTCTTCTCCCAGGCGCGGCATATCAACCTTGATAGTGGTGAGAATAACTACTCGATCGAGGTTGACCTCCAGCCCGGCACATACAGGGCCTTTCTGAATATATTCATAGGTGATGAGCGCGGCGCGTCTGTCATCCGCGACCTGGAGGTAGCAGTCTGACCCTTCCTGGACTGGCAGCGGCACGTGGGCTTGAACCCGCGGATGCCGTCTTTAGCGGTGCTGAGGTCTTCAACCCATTTTCCTGCACATTTGAGAGTGTGGACTTTGCGGTGAAAGACGGCTGCATCATAGGCATCGGCGACTACCAGGCGGAGCGGGACCACGACCTCTCCGGCACATACGTGGTGCCCGGGCTGATCGACGCCCACGTTCACATCGAGAGTTCGCTCCTCGCACCGACCGAGTATGCCCGGCTCGTCCTTTCGCACGGCACAACCACGGTGATCGCCGACCCCCACGAGATAGCAAACGTCTGCGGGACGGCGGGGATCGAGTACATGCTCGCCAGCGGGGCTCAAACACCGCTCGATATCCTGATCATGCTCCCCTCATGCGTCCCGGCAACACCGCTCGATATGGGCGGCGCCAGGCTCACGGCCTCCGACCTTGCCCGGTTCCGCGGCCGCGAACGCGTCATAGGGCTTGCCGAGGTGATGAACGTCCCCGGCGTCCTGGCCGGCGATGAGGACCTCCGGGCAAAGATGGATCTCTTCGAGGTTATCGATGGGCATGCACCGTCCCTCTCCGGAAAAGACCTGAACGCCTACATCTATGCCGGCGTCCAGAGTGACCACGAGTCAACAACGCTTGCCGAGGCGCGTGAGAGACTCCTCCGGGGGATATATGTCATGATCAGGGAGGGGTCGACCGAGCAGAACCTCCGCGACCTCCTGCCGCTTGTTGACAGGTGCACGGCGCCGCGATGCTGTTTTGCAACCGATGACCGGCATGCCGGGACGCTTGTCCGGGATGGGCATATAGACGACTGCATCAGAAAAGCAGTCTCTTACGGTCTCGATATCGAATTGGCGCTCCGGATGGCGACACTCTCCGCCGCAGAAAGGTTCAGGCTCCATGACCGGGGCGCGATTGCACCCGGACGGCTCGCCGATTTCTGCGTCATCGACGACCCCGACCGTTTCTGCGTCCTGCGAACGTTCAAACGCGGCGTCGAGGTGCTCGATCCCGGTTACCGACCGCCAGAGGTTCTCAAGACTCCTATGCAAGCCCGTGTGCCGGGGCGTGGCGAGATCCAGATAACCGGCCGGGGTGTGGCCAGGGTGATCGGGATCGTGCCCGGGCATATCACGACACGCTGCCTCCACTCTCCGGTCGATGCTGCCGCGATCCCGGATATCGAACGCGATATCCTCAAAGCGGTCGTCACCGACCGTTACCGTGGGAGCGGGTCAGGTGTGGGGCTTGTCCACGGCTTCGGACTGGAGGAGGGGGCGATCGCCGGGTCGGTCTCCCACGACTCCCACAACATCGTCACGGTCGGCGTCGATGACGCCGATATTATCCGTGCCATCGCCGAAGTGGTCAGGCTCGGCGGGGGGCTTGTGGTCGTCTCCGGAAACGAGGTGACGACGCTGCCCCTGGAATGCGCCGGACTGATCTCCGCCCTCCCCTGCGATGAGGTGGTCCGGCGGCTGGCAGCGCTCGATGAGCATGCGGGAAGGCTCGGCGCTATCGAGAACCCGTTCATGTATCTCTCGTTCCTGGCGCTGACAGTCATCCCCGAACTCCGGGTCACGGAGCGGGGGGTCTTTGATGTCGGGACGTTTTCGGACGTGCCGCTCTTCTGTTGAGGGACTGCCTGAGAGAAGGGGATGAACGGCGAAATGCTGTAAGTAGACCAAACCTCACCACCTCACCGCGCCCGGTGCCAGGTGAGAGAGGGTGTTCTTGGTTCCCGCCTGGAAAACACAAGAGACCTCATCTGCGTCCAGTACACGGTTTTCCAGGGGCAATCGCCACTGCCGGGCGGCGGTCAACCACATCTCCCCCGGTTCTTCGGGAAAAACTGCCCGCCGCATCATGCCGCTCCCCGCGTCCCCTCACCCGAAGAACCTCACCGCCCCGGGTGCCAGAACCGCGATCATAAACAGGATCACGGGCTGGTGAAGGAAGTAGATGAGGAGCGAATGCCGGCCCAGGAAACTGAACGGTCGCAAAACCGCCGGCCCCGGGTCTACGAGGCGAAACCCACGTTCCCCTTCCGGGTAGAGAGTATGCCCGCAGGCCATCCCGGCAAGGACGATGCCGAACCATGGAAACAGCGGGACGTAGTCCAGGCTTGCAAACGATGCCGGACGAATGCCAAGCCAGAGCAGCGGCCAGGGGCCGTTTACGAGAGTTACGGCATAACCCGCGATGAAACACGCCACACTTGCAACGATGAGTCTGCTTGCGTCCAGCCGGACAAAGAGCGGTGCGAGCAGGATCGAGAGACCGATGAAGTGCAGGACACCAAAGACGATGCAGACCGAGGGGAGGAACAGCCAGGTTACGCCGGTTATGACCATACCGCAACCGAAGATGGCAAGACCACGGCGGACATACCTGAGCGCGAGCCCGCGCGCCGTGAGTCGTCGCCTGGCGCGGGCATAACTGATTGTAAAGGAGAGCCCCACCAGGAAGATGAAGGTCGATGCGGTCAGGCGGGCGAGGAGCCAGAGGAACCCTCCGGAGACATCCAGCGGCAGGATGCCGAAGAAGTTGAGGTCGAAGGCCGAATGAAAGATGATCATAGTCACGACGGCAACCCCGCGGGCGAGATCGATCTCCCAGTATCGCGTCCCCGGCATGGCGCCAGACCTCAGAACGACCTCCGTCGGACAGGCGCGCCGCAGTCCGGACAGGTCGTCATCGCGGTTATATCGCGGATCTGCTCCTCTGTCGGCTCGTTGTAGATCCGGGAGAAGCCGCACTGCCGGCTGCACTCGATCACGATGAACGGGCTACAGATCCTGCCCAGGTCTCCTCACCATCCCTTCCTGCTGCAGGGGCATCACAAGTTTCCTGCATCAAGATGGAGGGGTTATCCGATAAGTATATTCCCACGCCAGACCCAGATCACCTGTATGAACGAGCATGACGAACACGTCATAGAGGCCATCGGGAGGTGCCGGGTCGTGGTCAGGAACGGCCAGGTTGTCGAGGTCGGAAGACCCGTGATCCGCAACTGTCCGCTGGCGAAGCGGTTTGCCTGCCCGGTCGAGGATATGACGCCGGAAGCGATAAAGCGCAACATCGAGGCGCGGATCAGGTCATTTGGCATGTGCACCCCGGCGCGGGAGGTTCTCGCCGGGCCTGACTTCGTCATCTTCGGGGCCTCGGAGCTCCTTGGCAGTGCCGTGCGCAGGAGCGACCTGGACGCCGCGGTGATAGTCTCCGACGGGGCGGGGACGGTCGTTGCGGCGAACCCCGCCCTTATACAGGGGATCGGCGGCCGGATGTCCGGGCTCGTGAAGACATCCCCCATCCAGGAGGTGATCGCGCGGATACAGGAGAACGGGGGTGCGGTCCTGGACACCGCGACCGCCGCGATAGACCAGGCCGCCGGTGTCGCGCTGGCGAGAGACCTCGGCCACCGCCGGATCGCTGTGACCACCGCCGATGCCGCAGAGGCGGCGGCCATCCGGGAACGGTTCCCGGAGACCGTGATAGTCGCCGTCCACACCACCGGGATATCACGTGAGGACGCCGCCCTGCTGGCCGTGACCGCCGACCTGATCACCGCCTGCGCATCGCGGCATATACGTGATGTGGCGGCAAAGAAAGCGCTCCTGCAGGCAGGAACCTCTATCCCGGTCTTTGCGATGACACCGGCGGGAAAGATGATCATCCTCGGGAAGGTGGCGGAGACCGACCGGCAGATCCTGGTGCAGGGGGCGAGCCTACCGGTGGAGGGGCCACACCTGCCCTCTCCTCTCTGTTGAAGGGGCCTACCCTTTACCGGGTATGCTGAGGTATCTTCGGAGTTGCGCAAACTCCGCAAGGACTATATCCGCCCCGACATCCGTCACGCGGCTCTGGCGCCAGTCACCGTAGGCGGCAAACGCCGTCACCATCCCGAGCCGCTGCCCGGCCGCGATGTCGCGGGCGGCGCTGTCCCCGACCATCATCGCCTCCTCCGGCTTCGCACCGAGTTGCCGGAGGGCGTAGATGAGAGAGTCGGGTTCGGGTTTCCGCCTCCCCGAGAGGTCCGGTGTCACCACCGTCTCGAAGTAATCGATGAGCCCCGTCTTCTCAAGCCGCCGCCGCGCCTGGAACGACTCCGCGTCGGTCACGACCGCAAGCCCTATCCCACCGTCCCGCAGGCTCCGGAGCGTCTCCTCGACGCCCGGGTAGGCCTCGACCAGTTCGAGTTTGACATCCTCGTAGATCCGGCAGCAGACCTCAAACGTCTCCCCATCGTAGACCCCGAGGTCGTTGAGGTAGTCACTTATGTTCTCATGGTCCTCAAACCCGTGAACCCCCCGAAGGAAATGAGAGAAGAGCATCCCGGGGTCGCCTCTCCCCAGGTAGTCGATCACACTGCGGCACGCCTCCCGCTTTACTCGAACAAAGTCAAAGAGGGTGTTATCCATATCGCAGAGGACAGCCTCTACCGCGTAATTCCGAGTTCCGCAAGTCTCCTGCATATACCAAGTTCCCGCCTGCATTCACGGTAGATATCCTCGTCCCGGAACCTGATCTTCAGTTCGTCGAGGTCGTTAGCCTTCCCGCCGTACTCACCGAAGATTGTGAAACCGCTGCAGTCCACAAACCCGAAGACGGCAGCAAGGTTGAAGAGCAGTCGCCGGAACGCCGTTGCCGTGCAGGTTGTTGCCTCAAGTCTGTATGGACGGTCAAAGTAGAAATATTCAAGCCCCTCTGTCATGCAGAGGTCGACCATGTAGATGTCGGCGGTCAGGAGAACGGGGAGGGCGTAGCGCTCCTCTTCAAACTTCCGGAGCGCCCGGACGATGTTGCGATCGTTCTCCTCTGCAAGGTGGGTGTGCGGCCCGGGTGCCGGGACCTCCGTTGCCCGGTCACGGATGGAGCGGTACTCTTTCAGTGCAAGATAGGCGGCTTTCCGTGAGCGTTTCATACGCTTGTTCTCGAGTTCTGCGAGGTAATCCCGCCACTCAGGCGCCAGTGCCGTCATCTCCTCGATTGCCGCCGCCGAATACTTCCGGTTGACGGCGTAGGAGATCTCGTCGCGGACGGTCTCGACGATAAGGTAGGTAGAGGCGTCGATCCCGGGGTTGTTCGATGCAAACCCGTGGTAGAAGAGGTTTGTATCCAGGGCGAAGAAGACGGATTTCTTGAGGTTCCTGTAGGATACAAGCATCGCATCGAAGGAGGCCTGGTTTGTGTAGCGGGCGATGCCGGATGCAAACATGCACTCCTGAAGATCGGCATACGAAGGGAGCTCCGCTGCAATCGGCTCGTATGCGGCGACCCAGTCGCGGAACGTCTCGCGCGTCGCAGGCATCTGGAGCGAAAACCCGGTTCCTTCCGGGCACGCAACAATGATCTCACCCGCGTAGAGCGGGTATGAGACATGAACCTCTTCGAGAGAGTTGATGAGAACCTGGAGTTCGTCCTCCGTGATTATAAGGTCGTTCATGCTGAAAGTGCCGCTGCGTCCTCGATAAGGTCGTGGATCCTCTGAACCTGGTGCGGGATCATCATGTAGGGCTTTGCGATATCATCGGTGGTCTTCATGGCCAGGTAGTAGATGTGCCGGATATCAAGCCCCGCAACCGAGAGCGCGATTAGCGCCCCGGCGACCGTGACCTTCCTGCCAGAGGTTATGTCTATCGCGACGTCATACCCCTGCCGGATGAAGTCGCCTGCGAGAGAGCGGATCGTCTGCCCGGCCCGGACGAAATCAGCCTCCGGCAGAACCTCTACCTGAATCTCCGGGGAGAGACCATACCCCTCCGAGACCATCCCGACCGCTGCCTCCGCGGTGGATGCCGCCTCTGCGTACGGCTCTTCGGTGACGATAACGACCCGTTCGGGGCGCAGCCCTCTCTCCCGCACCGCTGCGTGGTATGCGTTTACAAGCGCCCATGTCGAGCGTCCGTGAAGTGTTATATAGGCATCGCCGGCGGCGGGTCTCCCGGGAGAGTTCATTCTCTCAAGACTCAACGCCGCTGCTATATAGGCTTTGTTGGGCCCGGGCCGATGATTGATCTCCCAATACCCGGAAGGTGCGTAACGATGTTCACCCTGGTGGCTGCAGGCTTGTGGAGCCATGCGGAGATGTCTGGACACGCCATCCGGATCTCCGGCGAATTCGCGAGAGGGCATCCAGGTTAAGTTAACAGTATGGATCCGGGCCGCGCCATCCAGCGGAAAGAGCAAACGGCCCACTGGAGCACCGACACTATAAAATAGATCCGCCTCCATCTAACGATCGATAACCATGACTGTAGAGAAGATCTCAACCCGACCGTTCAATAAGTATGAACTCCCGCCGCTGCCATATGCGGCCGACGCACTCGAACCGCAGATCTCAAAGGAGCAACTCTCCATCCACCACGACAGACACCACCAGGGCTACGTGACGGGGGCGAACGCCAACCTTGAGAGACTGGAGAAAGCGCGGCAGGAAGGCGCCGAAGTTGACATGAAAGCGCTTCTGAAGGAACTCTCCTTCAACATCGGCGGTCACGTCCTGCACACCCTCTTCTGGCCCACTATGGCCCCGGCCGGCAGGGGAGGCGGCGGGACACCCGGCGGCGCCCTTGCTGATCTTATAGATAAAGAATGGGGTTCCTTCGACCGGTTCAAGGCCGAGTTTACAAAAGCGGCCGCAAGCGTCGAGGGTTCAGGCTGGGCTGCGCTCGCCTGCTGCCCCATGACCGATCGGCCCATCATAATGCAGATCGAGAAGCACAACACCAACGTCTACCCCTCCTTCAAGATCCTGATGGTGCTCGATGTCTGGGAGCACGCCTACTACGTCGATCACCGGAACAACCGGGGGCAGTTCATCGATGCGTTCTGGAACGTCGTGAACTGGGATATGGTGAACAAACGGCTGGAGACCCTCTGAAAAAAACCACTCTTTTTCACAGGCGGCCGCATGGAGCCAAGGTGAACCAGTTTGCCCACGGTTTTGATGCCCAAAAATCACCGCCGTGCTGAGCGTCTTTTGCGGCTGACCACTCTCTCGAGAGGCGGGCAGGTACCGGTTTGATGGCCCCGCATAAACCACGCAACCACGCCTGAACGAACATGTACCCCGGCGCACCATGATCGCCATCGCGGTGTATATATGCACCAGGATCCAAGATCATCCCATGTGGGCTGACATCTCACAAGAGTTTGCCGATTCACCGTCGCAGGCCAGGGTGGTTCGCTTCCTGCTGGAGAACGGGTTTGGCATAAACGAAGATGGCCGCATCGTCTGCAACGGCATCGAGATCCCGACCACGCACATAGGAAGAGCGATCGATACTGACCGCAGGGTCGTCGACGCCACCGCCCGGCGCATCCTTGAAAAACCGGAACTCCGGGAGATCTTCACCAGGATGCGGGCCGTGCCCGACCTCTCCGGGGTCGCCGAGGCGCTCGGACTCTCTGTCATAACGCTCTACCCGAGAGACGCACACCAGAAAGGTATTGTCGGCGCAGCGGTCGGCGTCCTGGTCGATCACGATCTGCCCATCCGGCAGATATACGTCACCGACCCCTACCTCACCGAAGAGCCAAGACTCGTTATGATCGTGGATGAACCGCGGATCCCGGCATCGGTCTACGAACGGCTGCGTGCACTTCCGCAGGTAAAAAAACTGGTTATCTGAAGAGTTCTACCTCAAGTCCAAGCCTGTAGATACGCCTTCTCTGCCTCCGGGGAAGGGCAATCGCGTGCAACAACCGCTCATCAAGTGTTATAACACGGGTCCCCTTCACCAGGTTGTCCGCATGGGCAACGATCTTCTCCTCGGCCGTCCGGGGCATGCAATCGCGTGGAAGAAGGCTCAACAACGAACATTCATCGGCCGTCAACCCGGCACCTATATGCCGCTCGACTATGGCGATGACCGCCTCATCAAGTCCAAACGATCGACATATCTCGCCACCCACTTCAGCATGGCGGATATCGTGCGTCACCCCGCGGCCGATATCGTGAAGCAGAGCACCGACCTCGACCAGGCCACGATCTATCAGGGGATCGGACGCGTAGGTGAGCGCAAGGTCGCGCACCGCCCGGCAGTGGGCGATGACTCCGGCAGAACACCCGGCCATTCGGAGGAGATCGATACAGTCCTCTTCACGCACTCCCAAGGCTCTCCCTGATCTTCTCGATCCTCTTTCTGAGAGCGGCGGCAAGAAGTTCGTTATCATAGTGATCGAGGGTGGCATCGCAGTTCGGGCATGCAAAGTTCCAGTCCGCCGCGTCTGCAAAGGTGTAGATGACGCTGCAGTCCCTGCACATGTAAAAGTCATTCTTCTCCTCGTAGGAGAGTCTGGCGTCGAGTTTCTCGACCGCATCACGGAGATCTTCCTCGATCACATCGTAAATGCGGTCCAGCTGGAGATGCCAGAGGTAGGTGAGCCAGCCGGTCTCGGTGTTCTTCAGCCGCCGGTACTCGGCAAGACGTTTCTCGTAGAGGGTGTAGAGGGTGTGGCGGACGGTGTTGAGGCTGATCCCGGTAATCTCAGCAAGTTCCTCATCACTGTGCTCCCCATCCCCCGGAAACCTCCTGAGAACCTCGATCCCCTCATCCCCGATCATACGCCTGATGTAAGCCTTGATTGCAGGATCATCCAGCAGTTCAGCGACAGATACCATACTCAAAATCTCTCCCGGTTTAACTTGCGGTGGTGAAGGTGGCGGAGCGGGAAGTCCCCACCGTTCACGATGGGGATGAAAGCGGAGCCGCCCTTCCTTCCTGCGATAGATATATCCTCTTGAGTATTCTATTATCATTCACCCAACATTATAAACTTGATAGGTCTGCATATTCGGTACATCAGGATAGGTAAGTCTCGATGCGCTGAAAGAGTATGTTGACTCGCAGATGGAGAAGTAAATGATCGTTTCCTACAAGTACCGAGCGTATCCCGATGCAACCACTGAAGTTCGGCTGAATGCCGCGCTCGATACCTGTAGGTGGCTCTACAACAAACTTCTCGAAGAATGCAACACGGCACGAGAGAATGGAATCTCTCCGACGATGCGGGGAACGCAGGCGCGGATCGTCACGCTGAAAGAGGAGAATCCTGCACTCAAGGACGTATACTCTAAAGTGCTCCAGATGGTCAACTATACCCTCTGGAGCAACATCGCTGCACTCTCGCAGACAAAGAAGAGAGGACGGAAGATCGGCAAACTCCGATTCAAGAGTGCAGCCCGATACCGGACGATCAATTATAATCAGTCGGGTTTCAAGATCGATCGCGAGCATAGTTCGATTACGTTCTCGAAGATCGGAACGATTCCGTTCAACATGCACCGACCCTACACCGGGAAGGTGAAGGGTGTCCTGATCACCCGTTCCGGCGATAGATGGTATGTGATCATTCAGACAGAGCAGACAGTGTCTTCATCAAAGCGTGAAGGGCAGTCTGTCGGTATCGATCTCGGGTTGGATTCGTTTGCGGTCGATAGTGACGGTGCAGTGATCGAGAACCCCAGGTTCTATGAACATTCTCTGGGCAGGATCAAGAAGATCCAGCGGAGTCTTGCCCGGAAACAACGGTTCTCGCAAAACTGGAAGAAGACAAAAAGGAAACTGGAGAAGGTCTATGATCATGTCACCAACCAGAAGAACGATTTCCTGCACAAACTTTCTCGTCAGTACGTTGACACCTATGCGACGATCTGTGTTGAAGACCTGAATATCAAGTATTTGAAAGAGAACGGCAAATCTCGCGGGCTCCGGAGAAGTATCCACAGTGCGTCGTGGGGACGATTTTATTCTTACCTCTCGTACAAGGCTGAAAGTGCTGGTACGGAACTCGTCAAAGTCGATCCCCGCGACACGACACAGATGTGTTCGAACTGTGGAAGCATCGTGAAAAAGACGCTCTCCGAGAGAGTCCACGAATGCCCATACTGTGGGTTTGTTGCCGATAGAGATTACAATGCTGCGGTAAATATCCACCGCGTGGGGATGGAACAGCCCTTTGAGCCTGTGGAGCCAAGACCTCTACATCACATCTCTGTGATGCAAGTGTTGGCCATGAAGCAGGAAGCCCCGCCCGAGAGGCGCGGGGTAGTTCACCACCCTTTCCCCTGGTCCCCGCTTCGTTTCCTGACGAGCACGAGGCTTCTCTCAAGGTCGGCATACGCCTCATCCTCCGATCCACCGCGGCCGTAGACGCTCAGTATGGCCTGACCCTCCTCAAACTCGGTTCCGGGCCAGGGGATGTCGGCAACGCGCGGTGCAAGGCCAGAGAGATCGGCATCAAGCCTCATGTCCCGTTCCGCAAAGAGGATCTGCCTGGTTGCAACCTGCCGCGCAGGAGGTCGCATCGCCGGTATAACCCCGCGACAGGCGTTCATGTGCATCTCAAAGACGCTCTCTCCGATCGCCATCTCAACGGTATCAAGGGTTGCCTGGAACCTGGGATTGATCTCGATCGCCCACGGCCTATCCCCGGCCACAAAATCGATCCCGACCGAACCGACACAGCCGCTTGCGGCAGCGATCCGCTCCGCTGCTTCTATCATCTCTTGTGCCAGAGGGTGGAGAAACGGAGTGAGCGACCCGGCAAACCCGTGCGCCCTCTCTCCCCCACCCCGCAGGATCTGACGGTTGACCGCTATCGCCCGTGCACGCCGGCCGTCCGCAATGCAGGAGACGCTTGAAGGGACACCGTCGAGAACCGTCTGGGCGATGTAGGGGACGTCCGGCCAGGTCTCCTCCCAGCGGCGAAGCTCCTCCTCCGTCCCAACAACCGCGTTCCTCCAGCCCCCCGCACCCCGGCGCGGCTTGACCATCGCCGGGAACCGCCCCTCGGCAAGCGGTGGAACGGGCACACCCAGACCCTCGAAGAAACGCTGGATCTCAAGTTTGTCAAGGAACCGCTCCACCTTTGTAGGAGGGGTGCCGTACAGGGGTATCGTCGTCCCGACGGTCTCGGCACCCGAGGTGACCACCAGAGCGTCAACCGGATGTCGGGATGCAAGTTCAGCGATCTTATCAGGGAGGTCGGCGAGTTCCTCGAACGCAAGCGAATCTCTCGTGTACCAGGAAAGGTCGCGGTCACAGTAATGGTCGACGGCGTAGACGGTATACCCCGCCCTGTATGCCGACTGCGCCACATGCCGTGTTGCAAACCCGGCAACAAGCACCCGCGGCTTCACCGTTCCACCGTCTTCTTACCCACTTTCGCCGGTTCAATCCGGATCTTCGCGTCCGGGTATTCCCGGTTGAGTTCGCTGCCTTCGAAGAGGCGGTCCAGGAATAGAGCAAGACTCGAGATCTCGGAGTGAGGCTGTGTGGTCACCGAGACGTTGTAGTCGGCAAGCCCGTAGACCTCGCCCGGAACCTTCTCAGCACCGACCACGATAAGCACCCGATCAAGGCTGCGGATCTCGTCCACGAGATCGGTCATCGGGAGCCCGTACATCGTCAGGTGGACAACAATGCCGCCGGCGGCCTTCCAGTCCCGGATGCACTGGCGCCACTTTACACCGTCCTCCACGAAGAAGTCGCCCCCCCAGCGGGAGACCACGTCCTGTATGCTCGCAACCACCCCGCGGTCATCCGCCGCGAGGTACATCCCCCGGGCTCCAAGCGCCCGCGCCGCAAGCCCCACGTGGGTCGTCACCCGCTGGTCGCGTTCCGGGCGGTGGCCTATCCTGAGGACTGCTACCTCGGGCATCCCGTTCACTCCTTCTTTGCCCGGATTACACCGTTCTCGATGACAAACGGGAGGTCAACCCTGCTGTGGCGGCACCGACACGCTATCAGCGATTCCTGGATGGAGAGAAGGCGTACCATCTCACCCGACCGCTGTACCAGGAGATAGTGCTCCAGACGCTCGAGCGATGCCATGACCGCATCGGGTTCAAACCCGGTGGCTGCTATAAGATCTTTGACCGTGATGCTGCCGGTTTGTGGAATCCCGTGATATACGGCCCAATCCAGATCCTCCTCACGCACACCTACTCTTTTTTCCGGCGAGACCAATATAGTTATTCATGCACCCGCCGGTCGCGGCGCGGTCGTACAGCGAGGAGTCAGGTATGGTCGATTACACCGAACTTGCGGAACTTGCCGATACCCTGTTTGAGGCGAGCGATGATGATGACGAACTCCTGGCAGAGATGCTGGATACGCTTGATGCAGAGACGCTGAATGCGCTCATCTCTTCCGATCTCCTAAACGCCTACCAGGTCTTCTACTACTTTTTCCGGGAGACCCCGGACGACCTGGCGAGAGAGCGGCTCCAGCTCCATGCCGCCTCAGACCTTGCCCGCGGAATCATCATAAAAGAGGTGGATATCTACGAGGCGGTCTTCTTGGTGGAGAAAGGGGAACCGGTGTTAATTCTTACCGACGGGGATACCACGCTTGCACGGTTCGCCGGCCCTGAGGCATACGAGAGGATCGGCATCTACATCGAAGAGTCTCTATGAACCTGGACGGTGAAACGGTTGCCTGCCAGCGGTGATCAGCCGTTCGTCCACCCTCGCCCGCACGACCTGGGGAAGATCGCCCCAGCGGATCACCGTATCCCCGATTATGGCAAGCACCCCGGCAACACCGGAACCCTCCAGTCTGTCCAGGACGGAGGTGTCCTTTGCCGTGATCTGGTTGCAGACCGCCGTTGCCCACGCGTCTGCGAGAGCGACGTCCGGGGAAAAGACCGTTACGGCATCGGCGATACCGAAACTGATGGACGGCCCCACCGTCGCCGACGAGGTGCAGACCCCCAGGATCTCGGCCTGCGGCGGGACCCGAAACGCGATCCGCCCGCTCAAGGGCGATGCCCCTGCATAGATCCCGATCGTGACCTGGCGGTCGCTCACCAGGGCTATATCCCCGCCGTTGTCGATGAGACCAAACGACGCCCCCGCCCCGGCCATCGCCTCCACCCCGGCTCCGGCTATGGCGCCTGCCACCGCTGCCATCGGCCCGACACCCGCCTCAGCGGCGGCGCGGGCCATCCTCGTCGGAGTATTTGCGGCGTTAGGGGGGATATACGGCTCGAACGTCGCCCCGAAAAAAGGGTCGCGGCCGATCTGATCCTCGACCTCCCGTCGGGCGGCCAGCATCCCGGCCTTCGCTGCCTCGATATGCCCCGGGTCGTCGGCGATGACCGTCGCGATCGTCTGACGGAACTCGAAATGCTCCCGGATCATTCCTGCTGTGAGAGAGCGCCGTGCGGGCATGCCTGGATGCATCTGCCGCAGAGGACGCATCGTTCAGCGTTCACGCATAGCCGCCACTCGGGATCGAAGGAGAAGACCTCCTGCGGGCATACGCTTATGCAGGCACCGCAGTCGACACACTCCTCCTCGTCGCGGATGATGGCATCAACCACCGCCCGGACAGACACACCCATCTCCTCAAAACGCCGCTGGATGAGGTCAGCATCGCCGTCCGGGACGTCCACCAGCACCTCGCCGGCCATCGAGTCGATGTTGGCCTTCTCGACGTTGATGAGGACACCGGTCTCCTTCACCACGCGGGCGATAACCGGTTCCCTGCCGGGGTCGTGCTCGCCCTTGCGGGAGAACGTCAGCAGGAGTTTCATCGCCACCGCCTCCCGGGGAGCAGTTTACCGAGATCGATCGCAGACAGGATGCCGACAACCCTGTTCCCGGCATCCACCACCGGCAGCGCGCTGATGTTGTTCTGCTCAAGTTTCTGCGCGGCTATATCCACAGGTTCGTCCGGCGTGGTCCTGATCACGTTCCGCGTCATGATATCCTTCACCCGCCGGAACCGGCCGTCGCTCACCACAGCCTTCGAGACGTCGTAGGTGGTGACTATCCCGACCAGCAGACCGCTCGCGTCCACGACCGGGAGATGGTTTGTCTCCCCTTTGAGGAGTTTTTTTGCTGCAACCCTGATGTCCTCATCCTCGGTGATGCTGATCACCCGCCGGTCCATGATCTCGCGGACACGGGGGGTCACAACCGTCTCACGCATGGGTTTTGAGCGTTTCGCCGGGTCGATCCTGCGGGTGGGGAGCGCAAGTTCCATCTTCCCGGCCTCGATCCAGGTCTTGAGTTCCCGGGCCACCGCCCGTGCACGCCGGTAACTCGATAGAGGGGATGTCCTGACGGTCTCACCGCCGATCTCGACCGACCCACTCTTCAGGTCTGCGTAACTCACCCTTGCAAGCGACGGCCGGTCGCGCCGGGGTGTGCCGTAATCGATGATATCCGTAATGATGTCCTCATCGCGGACGGCGGTGCTCCGGACAACCCCCGTATCGAGAACGGGTATCGGCACGCCGACACCGATATACATCGTCACGCCGTAACCGCTCATGACCGCGGCACGCAGGAACTCCTGCCGCATCTCTTTTAAGTCGCCGGTCACCATCAGGTTTCCAAACCCGGTAGCCGCCGAGTGCTGGGTGCCCTCGCCGACGATCATCCCCCTCGCACCTGCGAGGAAGATCGGGACGCCGCTCCCGATGACCCGGAAAGCAGGGTCGTTGGCAAGTGGTGAGAGGGTTCCTGCACCGGAGTAGGAGACGTTGCCGCAGCGGGGAAGGAGGGTGCCCATGTAGGTGTGGAGCGTCCGGTCGGTGGCGTTCGTCGCCGCGTTGTAACGCTGGAAGGCGTTTCTCGGGTTGACCATGACCGCCTGGTTCATGTCCTCGAGAAGAAGCTCCGTGGTTATGCTCCTGCGCGGGTAGCAGTCGGTACCGTGGGAGGTTGCCCGCAGTTCCACGGTGGCACCGGAGACAAACTCTTCCAGGACATGCGCACCACCGTAGGGGCGGTCGCGGGTCTCGGCCTCCTGGGTTGCGCCAAGGTAGGCATCGACCGCCGCTATCCCGGCGTATGCTTCCACGTCGTTGAGCCAGACGCGCTCCATCCTTATGGGGGGGTCGGCGTGCCCGAAGTTGAAGAAGGCACCGGTAGAGCACATTGCCCCGAACGTCCCGGTCGTGACGACATCGACCTCCTCCAGTGCCCCCTCCTCTCCCAGTTCGTCGACTATTGCCGGCATCTCTTCGGCAGTGACAACCCGTGCACTACCTTCGCGTATCCGGGCATTGATGAGATCGAGGGACTTTTCCATGACCATATATTCATTTTGGAATACTTATAGGTGTTGTTTATTACCTTTGGTAATTGAAGCGGCATCAAACCGACGCCTTCCAGGCTGTGACCAACTTCACCGGCCTATCGCGGGACGGATCCCGGGGGGATGGGGCAGGTGTGGGCGTCCTCCACGGGGTGATCTCCCATCGATACCGTGTCCGGAAAGAGGCATCCCTGCCAGGGGTTGCCGCTGATTCGCGGGAAAAAAGGTGCCGGGGTGGTCCTCAGTCACGCCGGCGCATGGCGACCAGGAGACCGATGAGGCCGAGCGCGCCTACCACAGCAAACGGCGCCATCCCGGTACCTGGCGTCTGGATGGGTGAGAGAGAGGCCGATGCTGAAGAGGTGCTCCCCGCACCGACCTCCACGGTTGTCGAGTAGTCGTTGTAGCCTGCGAGCGCCAGTCTGACCTGGTGGGTTCCGGTGGGAATACCATCGAGTGTCAGGGGGGTGATGCCCCGGTAGACGTTATCGATGTAGGCCTGGGCGCCCGCGGGCGAGGAGGTGACCGAGATCGAGCCCGCTGTGGAGGGTTGACCGGGCTGGAGCGTCGCGGTGACGTGACTTGTGGTTGCAGCACTGACGATTGACCGACGTGGTGTAGTCCTGGTATCCGGAGAGGGCCACCCTCACGGTGTGGCCGCCGACCTGGACGTTCGATATCGTGTAGACACCCGCCGATGGTGTTCTGCCCTGGTACTTCTCGTCCAGGAAGACATCCGCCCCTGCGGGGTAGGAGACCACGTCAATTACCCCGGTGGTCTCGACGGGCTGAAGTGTCACGTATGTCCACCGTCTCCCCTACCGCAGGACTCGATGGGAGGCTGCCGGTGTAGGTATGGTAGCCGCTCTTCTCGACCCGGATTGTGCTGTAGGGCGAATCCGGTTGTGTAGACCGGGACATCAAGCGATCCCCCGTATGTGGTGCCCTGGTAGCGGCCGTCAAAGTAGACGTCGGCACCGTCGATGTTGCAGTGGACGCGATACCATCCTTCATCCCCGCCGATCTGGGCAGATACCGCGGGGATGAGCGCCATTCCAATGATAAAAGATCTCATTATACCGTCTCCGATGGATGGGTAGTGTTTCTGCGGATGACCTTTCCTATTTTATCCGGCCTCTACTCCGTGGTTTCTGGGATATACAGCAGATATCCCCTCTGATCGGGCATGACCTCCAGGCGGCCAAATTTTCGGTGCCGGCCCCCCACATCTCGTTCAGCCTTTTATCCCCTGAGATCGTAGGGATATAATATGGATATCAAGGACTTCATCGCCGCAATGGAGGAGGCTGCACCACCCGACCTTGCCGAAGAGTATGATGAAGGCAGGATCGGTCTCATCGTCGAGGGGAGAAGCGAGATCGAAGAGGTCTGCTGTGCGCTCGACGCCACGGAGAGGGTTGTGAATGCCGCAGCACGCGCCGGCGCGGATATGCTGGTCGTCCACCACACCCCGCTCTGGAGACCGGTCACGGCTATCCGGGGGGTGACATCACGCCTGCTTTCAGTCATCCTCTCTCTCAGGATGAACCTCTACGTGATCCACACAAACTTTGATCGTGCCGAAGGCGGTGTAAACGACGTCCTGGCGTCACGGCTCGGGCTTTCCAGGACAGAACGGATGACCACCGGCATCGTCGGCGACTGCTCTCTTGACCCGGGAGAGATCGCCCGCCTCCTCCCCGGCGGGGGGATCCGGGTCTACGGCAGGGTGGGCGTGATCCGGCGCCTCGCGATCGTGGGTGGTGCAGGGTTTGACCCTGACCTGATACAGGAAGCCGCAAATCTGGGGGCTGACGCCTTCCTCTCGGCGGAGTTAAAACACAGCGTTGCCCGTGCTTCACCCATCCCCTGCCTTGAGGCCACCCATTACGCCCTCGAGGCCCCGGCCATGGAAGCGCTTGCATCCCGGATGGGCTGGCATTATATCCCGGATCCACCAGATGTAGCGATAGTTCCATGAGTGATATCTGGCAGGAGATCGAGCGGGAGGGGGCGTTGACACCGGAACTGCGCACCTGCATCGAGCGTGCCTATGGGGAACGGGGGAGAAAGGCGCTTGTGGCCGTCGACGACGGTCAGGTAAAACGCTACCGCGACTTCTTCATCGTGGTGGGGCGCAGCAGCGAGTACGTTGTTGAGAGCAATTTCTGCACATGCAGCGACTTCCTCTTCAGAGGACGGGAGTGCTGGCACATACTTGCGGTGCGGATCGCCGAAAGAACGGGACTGTATGAATCATACGACATCTGGTATCAGGATACATGGAACCCTTGAACGGGGCGTACAAACAACTATATCGGTCACAACCCTACCTATCTACGCTGCGTGATTTTCAATGCTCGAGGATGAATATACGCTCGATTACTTTCGGTCAGAGGGGTTTGTGCGGAAGGTCTGCAAGGCCTGCGGATCGGCTTTCTGGACACTGGACCCTGAGCAGGAGTTCTGCGGTGACGCCCCCTGCGTGACATACAACTTCATCGGCAACCCCGTCTTCAAACCTCATACCATCGATGAGATGCGGGAAGGGTTCCTCTCGTTCTTCGAGCGGCATGGCCACACACGCCTCGAACGATATCCTGTGGCCGCACGCTGGAGGGACGACATCTACCTGACCATCGCATCCATCGCTGATTTTCAGCCGTTTGTCACAAGCGGGGTCGTCCCACCGCCGGCAAACCCGCTGACCATCTCCCAGCCCTGCATCCGTTTAAACGACCTCGACTCTGTCGGAAGGTCAGGGCGTCACCTGACGCTGTTTGAGATGATGGCGCACCACGCCTTCAACACCCCGGAGAAGCGGATCTACTGGAAGGATGAGACCGTCGCCCTCTGCGACGAGTTTATTGCCTCAATCGGCGGCGACCCTGCACGCGTCACCTACAAGGAGCACCCCTGGTACGGCGGCGGAAACGCCGGGGCGTCCGTCGAGGTGCTCATCGGCGGGCTTGAGGTTGCGACGCTGGTCTTCATGAACCTGGGGCGGCAGAAGACCGGTCAGCCTCCTGTAGAGGTGGATGGAGAACTTTACTACCCGATGCGGCTCAAGATCGTGGATACAGGCTACGGGCTTGAGAGATTTGTCTGGGCATCGAAGGGTTCGCCGACTATCTACGATGCTGTATTCCCGGATATGGTGAACCGACTGATGCACTCGGCCCACCTCGAGAACCTCCTGGACAACCCTGAGTTCACAAAGATAATGGGGCTCAGCGCCAGGGTCGCCGGGGTGATGGACATCTCAGGGACGAACCTTTACAAACTCCGCCGGAAGGTCGCAGAGGCCATCGATGTCCCGGTTGAGCGGCTGGAGCGGATCGTCGTCCCGATCGAGAAGGTCTACGCCATCGCCGACCACACCCGCTGCCTTGCATACATGCTCGGCGACTGCATCGTCCCCTCGAACGTTCGTGAGGGTTACCTTGCGCGGCTGGTGCTCCGGCGGACGCTCCGGATGATGAACGACCTCTCGATGGACGAGGAGCTCGCCGACCTGGTGGAGGCGCAGATGGAGGTCGCTGGTAAGGATAACTTTGAGCAGGATGTTGACGCTGTCAGGGAGATCGTGGAGAGCGAGGCGGAGCGCTACGCCAGCACCCTTGAACGGGGGAGACGGATCGTCCAGAAGATCGCCAGGAACTACAGGGCAACGAGTTCCAGGGTCCCCCTCCAGGAGGTTATCACGCTGTATGACTCGCACGGCATCCCGCCCGAGGTTGTGAGGGAGGTTGCTGCCGGCGAGGGCGCTGTGGTCGAGATCCCGGACAACTTCTACTCGCTGATCGCCCAGATGCACCTGGAAGCCCAAAAGGAGTCTAAAGAGGATGACCCGCTGGCGCCCTGCCGTGAGCGGGCAGAGAGCCTGCCTCCAACCAGGAAACTCTACTACGATCTCCCAAACGAGGTCGAGTTCGAGGCGGTGGTGCTGGACTATTTCGACGGGATGGCGGTACTCGACCAGACTCTATTCTACCCTGAGGGTGGCGGCCAGCCATCCGATACCGGGACGCTGGTGACGCCAGATAACGTGGTGCGGGTGGAGGAGGTGAGAAAGGTGGGCGATGTGATCCTCCACCGCGTCATGGGCGGCACCCTCAAACGAGGTGAGCGGGTGAAGGGCATGGTGGATGAGGAACGCCGGTTCTCGCTGATGCGCCACCACACAGCTACACACATCCTTCTGTATGCCGCAAAGAAGGTGCTTGGCGCCCACGTCCACCAGGCCGGCGCTCAAAAGGGGAGCGAGGTATCGCGCCTGGATATCCAGCACTACAGGCATATCACGCCTGAGGAACTCCAGAAGATCGAGATCGAGGCAAACCGTATGGTTATGGCCGATCTTCCGGTCAGTATCAGTGTGGAGGAGCGGACAAAAGCCGAGCGTAAGTACGGGTTTGGCCTCTACCAGGGCGGCGTCCCGCCTGGCCGGGAGATCCGGATAGTCCGGGTCGGGAATGATGTGCAGGCGTGTGCGGGGACGCATGTCCGCTCGACCGGTGAGATAGGAGTGATCCGGGTCATGGGCGTCGAGCATATCCAGGACGGCGTCGAGCGGCTGGTCTTTTCGGCCGGACTTGCCGCGGTGCGCGCTGTGCAGCGCATGGAGGAACTCATCCGTGCGTCTGCAGGCGTCCTGAGCGTCCAGCCCGAGAACCTGCCATCGACGGTGGCACGATTCTTCTCGGAATGGAAGGAGCAGAGGAAGGAGATCGAGCGTCTCCGCAGCAGAGTGGTTGAACTCGAGAAGCAGAACCTTGAGGGTGAGGTTGTGGACGGTCTCCGGGTCGTTGTCCGGAGGGTTGATGCACCCCAAAAGGAACTCGTCGCGCTTGCCACCTCGGTGGCCGATGAGGGGGGGGTGGCGCTTATCGCGTCGGTCGACGGAGCGGCGAGAGTGGTGGCGACCTCCGGAACGCCGGCGGTGAACGCCGCCGATCTCGTCCGGGAGGTCTGTGGTCTACTCGGCGGGAAAGGCGGCGGCAAACCAAACCTTGCACAGGGTGCGGGCCCTGACGCCTCCAGGCTTGAAGAGGCACTTGAGCAAGGCCGCAAAATGATTATAAAAGCATTACATGGCAAATGAGGTAGTAGTTCTTCAGCCGGGCGACGAGAGGGCGCAGAAGATAGCCCGGGCAATGGCAAGCCAGACGGCGAACGCGATCATACAGGCGTTCAGTTCAGGGCCTATGACCTCATCTGAGGCCGCCAGGAAGATGAAGATCCCGATCACCACCGCCACCTACCACATCGATAACCTTCTTGAAGCGGGGCTTCTTGAGGTCGTCGATACCCGGTGGAGCGAGAAAGGCCGCGAGGTGAAGGTCTACGGGCTTACGGATCAGGTGCTCATCATTGCTCCGCCGGTAAGCGATCTCCGGTCTGTCCTGAAGAAGTACACGATGCTGTTTGCGCTGATCGTCCTTGCTACACTGGGGCTCCGGGTCTTCCTCCCGGCGGTGTTGCCGCCGTCCTGGGACGCAGAACCCCTCCTCCAGAGGGCCGGGACGGGCGAGAAGGTATCAACGTTCGGGGTGCCGGGCGTCGAAACCGCGGGGGCGCCGCCTGTCCACGACCTGGTGATGGGATTCTTCTTCGGCGCCTGCGTGGTTCTGCTCGCGCTGCTGGTCTACGAGGTGTTCTACTGGTGGCGAACATCCCGGCGCTACCATGAGCGGCTGGAGAGTGAGCGCGACCAATCAGACGAAACCCGGTGAGGGCGTGACCGGCCGCCGCATCTTTGCAGATTGCTGGAAAGAGGGATACGGCTATATCGCCACCTTATCAAACCATGAACCATGATCGGTAGCGCCCTCGGGATCGACCCGGAGTTATTCTCCCTCTTTATCGTCCCGATCTTTATCTTTTTCGCACGCATCTGTGATGTCACAATAGGGACGATGCGGATCATATTCGTCTCACGTGGGATGAAGACGGTTGCGCCGGTTCTGGGGTTTGCCGAGATCTTCATCTGGATCATCGCCATCAGCCAGATCTTTCAGAATCTCACGAACCCGATCAACTACCTTGCCTACGCGGGGGGGTTTGCTACCGGGAACTACATCGGGATGCATATTGAAGAACGACTGGCGATGGGGCTTGCGCTCGTACGGATCATCACCCAGCGGGATGCAACCAACCTCATCGACTACCTCCGTGCCGCCGGTTACGGGGTTACGGTTATAGACGCCGAGGGAAGACTGGGTCCAAGCAAGGTCATATTCTCTGTGGTCAGGAGGAGGAACCTCCGCGACGTTGAGAACGCCATCCATCAGTTCAACCCCAGGGCGTTCTACTCGATCGAGGACGTCCGGCGGGCGGCCGAAGGCACTTTCCCGGCTTCTGTGCCGGGTACAACTCCATTCCGCGTTGGAAGATTCATCCGTAAGGGAAAGTGAACGCAAAGGAGGGGGTCATCCATGCCACGGCATCCCTTTCTCCTGCAGAACACCCACTCCAGCCGTCAGGCCACCGGAATTGTCGGGTATTGCGGGATCAGCGGGATGCAGCCAACGTGCCCTGGAACAACAAACCAGCACCGCCCAGAAGCGTCGATGAAGAGTTTCTTGACAAAGTTTTCCCGGATACCGTCCCGAGACGTAAGATGCAGCACGATGCCGGAAGAGTTCAGCCCGTATATACCTTTATCGGACGCAACAAGAAGCGTCCCGTCGCGTGTTGCCGCAACGTCGTTGATGGTGACCGGGAAGGTGCTCAGGTCCGTGGCGTTGAGAACAGGGGTGACACCCTCATCAGGAGAGTAATGGAGGATGGTTGTAGCGTTGAACAGGTAGACCCCGCCGAAGGGGTCGACACGCACCCCGGAGACTGTGAGCAGCGGATCGTCGCCGAAGAAGACCTGTTCAAACCGGCGATCCCGCGCATGGCCTTTCAGCACCCACACCCCATCGTTCTCGGAGTCGATGACAAGCGCATCGCTCTCGGCATCCACCACCATGCTCACAACGGTATAAAATCCTGCACCCGATGGCCCGCCAGGTTTATACCACGTCCAGTTCCCGTCATGCCAGCGGTGGAGACCGGCGCTCCCTGCGGCGACCCAGACCTCGTTATCCCACCGCCTGATGCAGTTTATGTTCAGGTTCTTGAGGTGATCCTGGTCCTGGATTGCATGATACCCCGTCCCGTTCCCGATCTGCAGCCCGCAGGAATACCCGAGCCAGAGGTGACCATCTGGATCGAGGGCAAGAGCAATCACCATGTTATCGAGCGGTTCGAGAAAACCGTAGTCCGTCTGGCGTGGGTTCCTGGCGTTGACCGAATACCACCTCCCGTCTGCCGTGTAGATTGAGAGACCGCTGGAGGTCGCAAAGATGACATCCCCGTATCGCCCATTGATCACGTCCTTTACGTCTGCAGAGGCGATCGAGGAGACGTAGTCAGGAGACGCGATATATATACCAGAAGAGGAGGGAATGACCAGGAGAGATGCCAGAAGAAGAGGGGTGAGGAATTTCATACCCGGCTGCATGTCCCATCCGCCCTCTTGATGATGAGGCAGCCTTTCCCCGCGGGCCAGAAGTAGACCGACCGACCGACCTTTCCCCCCGTCTCCTCGTACTCAATCCTTATCCTCTGTTTCTGCAGGTTCTCCTTAACCGCAGCAGCGTTTCGCTCCCCGATATTCAGCGAGTTTGCCGAGAATACAAACATGCTTGCCCCACCGACGACAAACGCAGAGATCGTGTTTCTGGTGCACCCCTGGATCTCCATCTCATCGAGAAGGACAGTGATGGCGGTGTCCGCAAACTTGCCGGGACGATCGGCGCTCCCCCGGCTTTCAGGAAGCATGATATGGGCCAGACCCGCAACCGAGCGCCGCCGGTCGTGGAGTATCAGCGCGATACAGGAACCAAGCCCGATCGTCGCCATCGGATAGTTCCCGACACGGTGTTCACCGAGACCCAGGATGACTGCCGTCTCTTCCCCAAAAAAATTGTTCTCCATGTATATTCCGCAGGCCGTCTACGAGAGTGGTTCCATCAGCCGTTCAAGCATCCGGAACAACTGCCCGGCAAGTTCTACGTTCGGGAGCATGTAGATGCTACCGTATACCGGGGGGGCCTCGCTCGTGAGCTCGGTGTTGAATATCAGGACGTCGTTCACATCGGTTGCCACCTGGGCAACGATGGACTCAAAAGCGGCATGCGCCATATCGATGGCCAGCGCAGGAGGCGAAGGCAGCATGACGACACCCAGCAGTTCGGCGGTTGCATCCAGGAACGCCGATATCATGATATTCCCGATCTCGATCGCTGCGCTCTGGTCCATATCGTTGATCTCGCGATCGGTATCGGTCATACCGAGCATCTGGTTTGTCAGCTGGATGATCGTCTCCCGGGGCATGCTGACAACGATATACCCGCCATCCGCGATCTCACCCTGGATCTGGAAGACTACCATCGCAGATATCTCGTTGCTGATATACTTGTGAAGGTCTGCGATATCGATGGCCAGGACCTCCGGCACAGTCATCTCAACCGGGCTCATCAGCATCTGTGACAGACTCGTCGCCGCGTGCGCCGCGCCGATGTTCCCGAACTCCGTCAGCGCGTCCTTCCAAAAGGGATCAAGTTCCATGAAAACCTCTCCTAAATCATTGTATTTACGTCAAGTACCGGCACAACATCACCGTCGCCCGGTATGGTAACACCGCTGATCCCGCGGCAGTTGCCCGCAATCCTCGAGAGCGGTTTCACCACAACCTCTTGCTGGCCATCAACATAATCGACGACGATACAGCACCTTTTGCCATCATTCTGCAGCACGATCAGCGTATCGCCCTTCTCAGCCCGGCCGAACATATCCTCCAGACGGTACAGGGGGAGGGTCTGATCGCGCAGAAGGATTGCATCGGTGTTGCCGATCCGGTGGATCGCATCCGATCTTGCATGCGCCACCTCGACAACGTTGCTGACCGGGATGGCACACCGCCTTCCGTTGATGCGCACCATCATGACATCGACGATCGCCATCGTCGGCGGCAGAACCAGCTCGAATTTTGTGCCCCTGCCCGGCTCGCTCTCGACCTTGATCGTGCCCTTGAGCGACTCGATCGTCTTCTTGACCACGTCAAGCCCGACCCCCCTCCCGCTGATGTCGTTGATGACATCGGATGTGCTGAACCCTGGTTCGAAGAGGAGAGCGATAAGTTCGTCTTTCGTCGCGTTCGCCGCTGCCTCTGGTGTGAGAAACCCTTTTTCAACGGCCTTCTTCCGGAGTTTCTCGTGATCTATGCCCGCACCATCATCCTCCACGTCTATGATGACGTTGTCCTTGTCCCTGCGGGCCGTCAGCCGCACCAGCCCCTTTGCGGGTTTGCCCGCGGCTTTACGGGCATCCGGCGTCTCGATGCCGTGGTTCACAGCGTTCCTTATGATGTGCAGCAGAGGGTCGGAGAGGCCGTCCATCATGCTCCTGTCAAGTTCGGTCTCGCCGCCCTCAACTATGAACTCAACCTCCTTCCCGTCATGGTTCGCTACGTCCCGCACAACCCTGGGAAAACGGTTGAAGATGCGCTCAAGCGGCATCATCCTGATCCCCATCATAAGGTTCTGGAGGTCGGAGACCGAACGCCCGATCATGCCCAGCGCTTCATCAAACTCCTTGATACCGTGTTTCCTCGCGATCTGCTCGAGCCTGCCGCGGTTGATGACCAGATCCTCCACCAGGTTCATCATCCGGTCAAGCCGCTCGATATCGACACGGATGTTCTTGATCTCCCGGGCCTTATCGGGCCTCGCCGCCTTCTGCATCTGCGGTGCCGGCGCCGCACCGACCTCCGGGACGTCTACGGGCTCCCGCGCTTCCAGACTCTCTGCCGCCGAATACGATTCCAGCGGAGATAGTGCAAGTAGAGAGATCTCTGTCCCGGAGGCAATCGTCCGAAGCGCCTCCTCCCCGGCATCGCTCTCGACGACAACCTCAAACGTTCCATCGAACTTTCCATCCTCGATCCGGTCGCGTGGAGGGGTCGTCGAGCGGATCTTACCGATCTCCTCCAGGTTCTGCAGGAGAAGCATCGCCCTGACATCTTTCATGGTGCTTGTCGGGTCGACGGCGACCTTCAGGACGTAGACCGGACAGCCGCCCACCTCTATGGAGGGTTCACACGGGGGTTCTGGAGGAGCCGGAGGATTGGGAAGGGTGAAGGAGGCTTCGATCGGCGACCCCTCCTCAGCAAACGCCATCAGTTCCTGCACCAGAGGTGCCGATTGCTCCTCTGGTGGGTTCTCCCCCGCCTCGATGGCATCAAGCATCTCCTCGATCGCATCGGTGCAGGTGAGCAGGAGGTCGGTGAGCGGCGGATTCACATCCAGCCCGCCATTGCGGATGAGCGAGAAGACGTCTTCCATCGAGTGGCAGAGGTGCTCCATAGCATCAAAGCCCATCGAGGCAGCCATCCCCTTGAGCGTGTGCGCCGACCGGAAGATCTCGTCGATGGCGGTCTGCTGATCCTCCCCGCTCTCAAGGGCAAGGAGGTTGTTCACGATGTTCTCATGATTCTCCCGCGACTCTTCGACAAACAACTTCCGGTATACCTCTTCGTCAAACATGATCCACCTCAACCTGGCCGACCGCTCGCGTGATCTCGCGTGCAATATTCTCCAGCGGAACCACCCGGTCGACAGAGCCTCTTGCCAGGGCGGCACGCGCCATCCCGTAGACAAGACAGTCCTCTTCTGCACAGACCATCGTGGTTCCACCAGCCTTCTTCACCGCAAGCGTACCTTCACCCCCGTCGCTTCCCATACCCGAGAGGATGACCGAGATCGTTCTCGGGCCAAAGACGTGCGCTGCGGAGGTGAAGGTCGTATCTACGGCGGGGCGGACGGCATGGATAGGAGGGGCGGTCGAATGAACGACCCGGCCGTGGGTTCTCCCGGTCTTCGACGCAAGCCGCGATATGACGGTGTGGACGCCGGCTTTTGAGACCAGGACCGCACCGGCCTGGAGGTTGTCGCCGTTTCGGGTCTCCCTCACCGACAGGGCCGAGATCCGGTTAAGGCGTTCAGCAAGAGATGCCGTGAACCCCTCAGGCATGTGCTGTGTTATGACAACGGCCGCAGGAAGGTCCGGCGGCAGCCCTGATAGCAGGACGTCAAGCATCGGCGGACCGCCTGCAGAGGACCCTATCACCACAACCGTCTCCGCATCCTTATGCGCGATCTCGGGATGCTTTTGCACTGTCGGCAGTCTGAGGAGGTTCCTGATCTTCTGGACTAGCTCTCTCTCGATTCCCCGAACGTTTGGGATATCCTTTGGCTTGAGCATGAAATCGTCCGCTCCGAGACGCAGCGCCTGATGGGTCATATCGGCGTTACGGGACGTCAACGTGCTCAGCACCAGTATCTTCGGTCTGCTGGCCTGCCGCTGGAGGGTTTCAAGCACCTCAAGCCCGCCCATCCGGGGCATCTCGATATCCAGGGTGACAACATCGGGGTTTAACTCCGCAATCTTCTCAAGGGCATCGATGCCATTCACCGCTGTCCCGACAACCTCGATCTCCGGATCACTTTTGAGCAGGTCGCGCAGGATCGTCCTTATAAAGAGCGAGTCGTCGACGATCAGAACCCGTATCATGGTCACGCACTTAGAACGTTCTTGACTTCTTCGAGGACTTTTGGAGCCTGGAACGGCTTGACTATATACCCTTTTGCACCGCTCTTGACGGCAAGCTTGACCATCTGCTCCTGGCCGACTGCGGTGCACATTATGACCTTTGCAGACGGGTCTGCGGCCCGGATAGCCTTGAGCGCCTCTATCCCGTTCACCTTCGGCATCACAATATCCATTGTGACCAGGTCGGGTTTGAGATCCTGGTACTTTGCTACAGCCTCCGCTCCATCCGCCGCCTCACCAACGATGTCGTGCCCGCCGGAAAAGAGGATGTTCTTTAGTAGAGTCCTCATAAACATAGTATCATCGACGATCAGAATCCTTCCCATCGAACACCACTCACTCTTTATTTGAGTAAAAAAGGTAATATATATTTGCGTAAGTGGGCCTTTCCTGCGAGGCCATCAATCCAATGCCCTCACTGGTTTGATGGCAACTTTCAGCGACCACGCAGAACCCTCCCTCATCCCCCACCCTCTGCATAATTAGAATCTTCCACCTCATCTCCCACCCTCTCATAGAGACGATACCACGAGCCTTGAGAGCAAATTGTGGCAGAACCTGGAAAACTGAAGACAGCTCCCGCTCTTCATGTCCCCCCATATTTCGGGGGGAAAAGTTCCCTGAACTCCGACTGAGTATCAGATTCCCTCAGACCAGTGCACTCAGGTGCGTTGGATTCTTCAGTCCCGCGCGCAACCCGAACAAAAGGAGAATTTGATATGCAACGAAGTTGAGAGTCATATAGAGTTTCCGGCTCTCATGTCGGATCCCTTTGAGGTGAAAGGTTACAGAAGCCTTAATCCGGCCATGTATCCGTTCACACTCACCGCGGCTTTGTATGAGAGTTGGGAATTCCGGGTCGAGAAGATTCTTGTTTCGCAAATGCATCCCGACCTGTTCAACTCTTCCATGCTGGTATAGGAATCGCAACTGTTGAGTCAGGGGAGCATGGATATCTCCCCCTGCTCTCCAGAGTTTGTTGACCCAATGCCGGATGCGTGGTTCCGTCCCTTCTTCCTGGATCACTGCCCCATCCCGGGTATCAATACAGGGTCGAGCATTCAGATGATACCAGAGGTGTGCATGTGCCTCGTATGAGTCGTATCCGGCATCAAGCAGCACAAGACTGAGTTTGGGTTTCAGCGCCTCCACTCTCTCGATAAGTGGAAAAAGGTGGGTTAAATCCGCATCAGTCCCATTCGAGTAGACCATGGTGAGTGGGTATGGTCCGAGATGGAAGATATGCGCTTTATCCATCTTAACCTGGTAATGTGGGTGAAAAAGAGCATATCTGTCATACCGGGATGCTTCGATTGGAGTTGAATCGATGATCCCAACCCTCTCCTTCTGTGCCCAGAGAACAATTGCCTCACCGACAAGATGCATAAGCCGTTCCACACCTTCGACGCCGAGACGATATTTCACAAAACTGTGGAGTGTTGCAGGATTGGGCAATAGATACCCTGCTTCAGTCTTCTCTGCACCAAGGTTGAAACAATCATCCTCTGTCAGGAGACGAATTGTCCGGACATAGGACTGTTTCCTGAAACACTTGATGACAAGTAGTTTGATCATAAGAATAACCGGATAATGGAACCGAGAGACCTGTCTGGAGTAGTATTCTCGTTCAATAGTCTGTGCAATGGTGTCCAGATAGGGCGAACTGAGGAACTCCGTGAGAGAGAACCCTGGTTCAATCTCTTCAAATCCGTCTTCTTTTGCCAAAAACTCGGTGTTAAAGGCCATGAGCCATTTTGGGGCCAGGTATATATACCTGCCGGAACAGCCCTTATCGAGGCGCAAAAAAATTAGCAGACCTGGTAAATCTCCGGTAAAAACCAGATAAACTGGCAAGGTGCGCCAGAGGCGCGCATACTACCGGAAAAGAGAGAAGAGTTTATAAGCCAGATCGTTGATTTGATGGGCTCCCTGCACCATCACTCCATTGGTGTTTTCAATGATTCCGAGATGTATCTGACACCTTTCGGGGTTAATTGAACCTCTTTCCTGACGTATAGCACCTCGGCCATCCCCGTGGATAAGAGTTTATCATATATGGCATCGAGGTCCTTGTGCGAGAGTTTGAGCATATTCTCGATAGCGCTTGAGTCCATCCCGCTGTAGACCAGCATCGCCACCTGGCCGGTCAGGGGGTCCAGGTCCTCCTTAATCTCGGTGTCGCTCGTTGCCTCCTTGAGGAAGTTGTAGAGGACCTGAAGCGTCGTCAGCGGGCAGAGGACAAAACTTGTCACGACCTCGTTCTCAACCAGGTGGTCGATCTTGACAACGTTCAGGTCCTTTCCCTGGATCTCCCGCGAGGTGAGTTCGATACCGGCCACCTCATCGAGGGGTATGCAGACCTGCTTCTCCTGGCTGACAAACCAGATCCCGGTCTTCATGACGGCAATCGCTCCCTTCTCCCACGTGGC
Organism: Methanoculleus receptaculi; assembly: GCF_033472595.1. Lineage (NCBI taxonomy): Archaea > Methanobacteriati > Methanobacteriota > Methanomicrobia > Methanomicrobiales > Methanomicrobiaceae > Methanoculleus > Methanoculleus receptaculi. Next base: position 1,596,382 of record NZ_CP137642.1, read on the forward strand.
GTCCTGTATGAGGACGCCGCCGCGGATTGCAGGTGACATGAAGAATGCGTTCAACCGGTAGGCGCTGGCCTGCGTGATTATGAACTTCTTTAAGACGGTAAGAACCTTCTCGACCGACGCAATGCGGTAGACAGCCTCTCCATCACCCCCGACGGCGACAATAATCTGGTTCCTCTTCTCCTCCAGGTCGACAACCGACCTGTAGGGGATCTCCCGGTCAACAGGCGCCTCGATACGGAAACGGTCCTCTGCTATGCCAACCTTCGTCGAGACCCACCGGCCATCGTGCTCGACCTTTGCCGGGACCGTCTTCATCATCGCATCCGTCACCTACCCTATATAAGTTATATCGAGAGAGACCATCACCGTTGCGATCGCAGCGCCTCAAGGATCTCCTCAAGCTCCGCTGCAAGGTCTTTTGCCGCGATTTTCTCGCCTCTCAACTCCCGCAGCAGGCTGACATCCTCGACAAACTTCTTCCTCCGGGCGTCGGCCTTCAGTGTGGTGATCAGAGAATCCTCGACGGTGCCCCCGGATGCAAAGGAGACTATATCAAAATCCTCTTTCTTCTCCTCCACCTCAGGGACCTCCTCCTCGGGGGCAGGCTCCTCCTCTTCTTCCTCTTCCTCTTCCTCACCCTCTACCTCGATCCTGATCTCGGCGGGATCCAGGTCGTCGAGCGCGGAGAGTTCGTCTCTCAGTATGCCGATGTCCGGGATACCCTCATCGTCCGGGATACCCTCATCGTCCGGGATACCCGGGACATCTGCTGCTATCGGAGGGAGAACGCTACCACCTGAAACCCCGGCCGGCACCTCAGTCTCGGTCTGGTGGGTCTTCAGGATCTCGGATACGGCATCCATATCCTCTGCGGACAGGAGGGATACATCCTCCGGAGAGAACGAACCGCCCAGGTCCGGACCTTCTCCGTTGAGATCGAGGTCGGCGATCGAGTCGAGGTCAAGGTCTGCAAGTGATGCCAGCGGGTCTGTCACGCTCCCGCCAGGTCTTGGCGGGGCCGGGGAGGAGCCGGCATCGGCGCCCTCGACAGCCCGGTCAAGCATCTTATCGATCTTCTCGATACCTTCCTTCTTCTTGCTGTCGGATGCCCGGGCATGGGCGATCGTCTCCCGGATCGAGGCTGTAAACGTCCCCAGCATGCCCGAGAACCGGCCTTTTGCAACCGGGGCAGGCTTCGCCCCAACTGCATTCGGCGCCTCGGGGTTCTTCTTCCGCCTCCACCCCCGGAATGCGGCTCCTAAATTTGAGGGTTTCAGTTCTGAAAGATTAAGCGCCCCTGTGACCAGAAGCGCGAGAAACCCTGCAAGCACAGTAACCGCAACGACAACCTCCGGGTTGGCATCGAGGAGGATGATCAGCGAACCGGTGCCGACGGTTATAAGGAAGAGAAGCGGGCGGCGGAGACTCTCTCTCACTATCCCACCCCCACAAGTGCCGGAATGGAGAAGAAGATGCCCACGACGATCGGTGCAATGATGTATATGATACCGGTGGCCACACAGAGCACGCTTGTGAAGAAGTAGTAGAGGTAGCGGTCACCGCCCATAACAATCTTCCCGGCCAGTATGTCTGCAGCGGTCAGCAATAAGAGGATCGTTATCACGTAGGTTCGCATGACGTCTTCGGGGAAGTTCACAAAGAGGTTCATGGACATCCCCATGGATATCCCCGCACCAGAGGGGGTGCCCCCTGAGAGCGCGCTCGAGGCCTCTGTGAAGTAGTTCATCACATCTGTAACGGCATTGGACATCGAGAGAAGGATCTCGAAGAGGAAGACGAATATGGCAATCATCGCGGCGTGCATCGGCACGAGAAGGACGACAAAACCCTTCACCATCATGTCGCGCTTCCGCCGGAGCAGCACCTGCTCGAGCATCGATGAACCGACAATCTTCCCTATCTTGTCCGGCGACCCTCCGAGGGCAACCGCGTCGCGGAAGATGTTCATGTACTTGTAGATGAGGTAACTCCCGGTCTCCCCGATGAACTTCTTCCAGCTCCTGGCCTCATCGAGTCCGAGATTAATCTTCGAGGATACCGAGTTGATGAACGATTCAAGGTAGACCAGCGACTTCTTGTCCACCTCTCTGAGCGCATCACCTACAGTGATCGCCTTACCGCCCATGATCGAACCAAGCCCCGTGATGAACGTGGCAAAGTCCTCGTCCCGCCTGACAACGTTCGCATCGTCGATGTAGCCGATCACCCCAAGCGGCATCAGGAGCAGCCCTGCAAGCAGGAAGATGACACCTGCGTTGGCGCCAACAACGGCAAGGATCAGCGTGACCGCAGCGACGACCGGCACGATGAGCCGTTCGAGCCGCCTGATGAGGCCCTGCTCCTTTGAGCAGACATCCTTAAGCCCGTGGGTGCGGGGGTCATCGGGAACAGCCCGGTACATGATCGTCAGACCGAAGACCGATATCGCCACGATGATCATGTAAGAGATGTTCAGCGTCGCCTCTATCCCTTCCGGGGCGTAGATGCCGGCCGAGATCATCATGATGGTTGCAACAAGCGCCGCCGATAGGAGCATCGCGATGTAGGCGTCGCCCCACTTCTTTAAGAGTTCGATCCCCTGCTCATACGTGTTCCGATAGATGCTCCGGATGGTCGAGAGTTCTGTGGCGATGAAGTCAGCATCGGGAACACCGGAGTCGATGGCGTTTGAGTAGCGGTTGAGCATGCTCTTCAGTGTCGCGTTCCTGCACCGCTCCGCGATTGCCCGGAGCCCCCCGGCGTAACTCTGGCCCCAGCCTGCGACCTGCCGCTGGACCTTTGCGATGTAGCGTGATGGGATATACTCAGACCGCTCGGATGTGTACTGGAAGATCTCCGGCCTTGTCACGGCCGAGGTGGTTATCGCGGCCATGTAGGTGTACATGAAGAGCAGGTCCTGCTCCATCTTTTTGTTCTCGAGGATGGATGACCGGAGTTCGGTGAGGGCTTCGATCTGGTCCTCAAACGGGATCCTCCCCTGGTTTGCCGTCCGCAACCGTTCGGTCACGCTCTCGAACAAGTGTTACACCTCGATGGTGAGCAGCCCCTGTTTCTTGATCTTTGTGATCATGTGGAAGAGGTCCCAGAACTGGGTGTAGCCGGCTTTGTGGAGCCGTTCCAGGATCCTGGCGCGTTTATCGATCTCGTCGTAGATCTCAGCCCGCCGGTTCTCGGGGATCCCGAGCATGGTTGCGATCTTGTTCTCGAGGAGATAACTGCTCCCCCTCCCTGTGAAGGTGAAGGTATCGGTCGCGGGGTCCCAGACGAACGTGGCCATAAATGAGAACCCCTCGGTCTCGGGGTCGTAGCCGACGAGCTCGTTTATGCTCAGCATCCGCCGGACGGTTCCGCCGCCAGGGAGTTTCACGGCGCTCTGGATGATGACCAGGTTCAGGTTGTCGACGAAGGTCTTCGGGATGCTGATCGGGTCACCGCAGAGACGCTGGATCAGTTTCTCGATCGAGGCGGCGTGGAATGTGCTCATCACCGCATGACCGGTCTGCATGGCGGAGAACGCAACAGACCCCTCAACCCCGCGGATCTCACCGACCAGGATCTGGTTTGGGCGCTGACGCAGCGCGGCCTTCAGGAGGTCGAACATCGTGACATCCGAGCCTTCGCCCTCTCCCTTGCCCTTGGCTTTTGCGACCTCGCGTGTCCAGTTCCGGTGGGGAACGGTCAGTTCCGGGGTGTCCTCGATGGTGACGATCTTGCTCTCGGGCGGGAGGAAGGTTGTGAGGGCGTTCAGGGTGGTGGTCTTGCCGCTCGCAGTCTCCCCGGAGACAAAGAGGGACATCCCGTACTCAAGGCAGATCCAGAGGTAGGCGGCCATCATGTAGTCGCACGTGCCGTTCTCGATGACCTGCAGGATGCTCAGCGGGATCTCGTTTACCTTACGGATGGTGAAGTTGCTCCCGTGCTTGCTGATGTCTGTTCCGTAGACGATGTTGATACGCGATCCATCGGGGAGGGTCGAGTCAACGATGGGGCTTCGGTATGTCAGCGGCTGCTTGATCCGTTCGGCGAGTTTGATGACAAAACTGTCGAGTTCCTGTGAGTCTCTAAACCCGACGACAGACTTGAGCCCCTTGAATATCTTGTGCTCGATGAAGATCGGGCCGACGCCATCGCAGGTTATATCCTCAATGTATCTATCGCTCAGGAACGGTTTGAGGACACCCATCTCGATCTTGTCGCGGACTATCATGTACTCAAGGGCGCGGTACTCCTGTGGCGTGAGAATGATCCGGCCGTCGGCAAGTTCCGGGAAGCCGCTGGACGGGGGTTTTGCCGGAGCACCGATATCCGAGGTGAGGAAGATCTTGATCCGGGTCTTGATGTCCCTGGGTTTTCCGCCAGAAAGGAGGGACTCGTCGATCACCTCACCCGGCTGCTTCACATACACAAGCTGCTGAACGAAGGTCTTAAGGGTCTCGATGCGTGCCTCCTCGGTCAGAGGGTCCTCCTCAAGGGCGTCGATCATATCGATCAGCCTATCCTCGATCACCGGGAGGGTTGCTTTTACGGAGTGGAGAAACGAGGGCTCAATGGGGATGTACCAGTTCCGGACATCGTTTGGGTCCGGGAATATGTGGACGAAGGTTGTATCGTTAACGGGGTAGATGATGTTCGGGTTTTCCAGCGATTTTAAGTCGTTCTTCAACTCCGGGAGAAAGAGGGGGATGCCGACGGTGTTTACCGGCAGGATGTGGAGGTACTCGAGGAGGTGGGGGTTTGCCTTTACGTATTCGCGGGCGTTTGAGGGGAGCATCCGGTAGAGGGCGCAGGACTCGACGTTGTTGTAGCAGTCGTTCCCCTCGTCGATGAACTCCGGTTCGAATGGGAGGGTTACCGTGGCTTCCAGATCTGTCACCATCGATCTCACACCCTTGCGACTGAGACGGGGATCACCTTGATGCCGTAGCCGGGGTGAACCTCGAAACTGACGATGTTCCCGGTGGTTTTGCGGGCGCCGCGGACCTTAACAACCTCGAGCATCATGACGTACTTGCCGCCGACAAGTGCCTTCTTCATGAAGAGGTGGGCATCACAGATTGAGCGGATACGGACAAGGGCATCCTCAACGAAGGCGTAGGTGTGGAGGGTGATCAGGATGGTCTTGCCGTGGTCGACAAGGTTCTTGCAGTTGGTAAAGAATGTGAGGACGGTGTCCTGGGTGGCGTACTCGGTAAAGAGGGTGAGCGAGTCGATGACGATGATCTGGGCTTTCGTCTGCTCCATGAAACCGATCATCCGCTCCAGGGTTCCATGCATCTTCTCCTTCGTCCACTCAAACCCGACGACGTGCATCGGAAATACGCGTAAGTAGCCCCAGGCGAAGTAGTCGGAGATGTCAAGGCTCATCGACTCCATCTGGGTGAGGAAACTCTTGCTCGTGTTCTCTGTCGAGAAGAGGTCGACGTTGAACCCCTGTTTCAGGGCGCCCCAGATGATCTGCTGGGTAAGAACGCTCTTTCCGGTGTCGTTCTCGCCCTCGATGAGGGTGAGCGACTGAAGCGGGAGGCCGTCGGCTATCTTTTTGTCGAGCTCGGAGTTCCCGGTCGAGAGGATACTCTGGTCGGGCATCTCGAGGACGCTTTTCTGGGCATCGACGCTGGTTACCATCTCGATCACCTGGTGATGTATGTTGAGGCTGAGACTCCGTTCGGGGTGACGACCTGGACACAGATGGGGGTTGCATCCTCCTCGAAGGTGACGATGAGGGTGAGGGTCTCATCGGGGTCCCACTGGCCGGGGTGGACGCCGTCTGGATTTATCCTCACATTGTTCCAGTAGTTCACATCTCCTTTCTCGTAGGGGATGTATACGGGGCCGGTCTCGTAGTGGAGGTAGACGTCGATGGAACTTATATCGACGACCGGTTCGCTCCCGGTGTTATCCACCTTGACGGAGAGGCTCTGGTTGTTCAAGGTCGTCTCCTGGATCGCGATCGCTGTTCGCATCCGGGCCTCCTGCTGAGCGGCAAGGCTGCTCTGCGCCTCGACCAGCACCTCGGTGGTGGCGAGGGTGCCGCCGATCAGGACGTAGGCGGTGACGACGAGAAGGAGGATGCCGACACCGGATGCGACGATTGGTCCCGCGCTCATCTTCAACCACCCGCGGTAAACGTGGTCGAACGGTAGACGCCTGTTGGGAGTACGAACTGGAAGTAGACCACATCGCCCACGCCCGGGATCTTTGAGGTCATTCCTTCGATATAGAGTGTCTCGCCGGGGTCCCACTGGCCGTTGGTGTCCTCCAGGATCTCGTATTTCCATGTCCCTTCGGGGAGCGATGTGGAATACGTCAGCCGGGTGAAGTCGCCCTCCGCCCCCAGGAAGACGTCGGCCTTATCGATCTCAGTGCTGGCGACCCTGCCGGTGCCGACGTTCTTTATCCAGATCTTGGCGGTGTTGTTACTCCCACTGGCGTAGGTCGCGACTATCCGTATATCGGTGCTCAACCGTTCGTCAACGGCATGGGAGGAGGAGGATATGGTGCCCGAGAGGGAGTAGATCACTGGAAAAACTGCGTTAATCAGTACGCCAGCCGATATGACGGCGGCGATAAGGAACATCGCTGTGGTGATTGCTTCGCTTGACATTCGCTGATCCTGTCCATTCTACCCGGTCCTGTTAGATCCTGTCAAGAAGTTCGGCCCAGGTGTCGCCGGCATCCCGCTCTGCCTGAGGCTCCCCCTTCTGCTCTTTTGCGCCGCGCCGCGAGTGCATCAGCACCTCGATCATCTCCCGGTCGAGCGTGGAGTCCTCGGGGTCAAGGATCCGGTTCAGGACGTAGAGTTCGGAGACAAACTCGTTTGGGCCGATCTCCTCTGTCACTTTACTGGTATCGGCTACCATCCGCATGATCTCGCGGATCTGCCCGGCTACATCCTCGCTGATGTAGCCCATCGACTGGTAGGCGTCGATCATGATACTCATGCGCTCGCGGCCGTACCTGCTGCATCCCTGGTTCACCCACTCGAAGAGCCGGTGGACCTTCTGGAGTTTGAGTTTTGAGGGGGGTTTTGGCCTGGAGTCCTCGGCGGGGGGCGGGGTGTAGACCGTTCCGGCCCCTGCCGCAGGAAGACCGGGGAGGGGGGCGGCCGCCCTGGCCATGGGAGGGGACTCTGCGGGGTTTGGGGCCGGGGGTGAAACCTCCACCGCGGCATCCGTGTCTGGAACCTTCTCATCATCCATTTTGGCCGGGGTGTCAGCAGGGGTTTCCGACCGGGCCTTCGCACGAACGGAGGCAGAACTTGTGAACGGGTTGTCCAGCTCGTTCAGCCGTTCCCGCAGGTCGATGAGCAGCCGTTTGATCGACGTCTTGACGAAGTCCAGTTCCTTCTCGAGGGCGTCGAGGCGGGCCTCAGGGTCATCCGAAGATACACCCGCAAGTATCTTATCGATCTGAGCCTGGTCTACCCCAGCCATTATGGTGATTTATATAACCACTATTATTTATAAACTTTTGCCACAATAGATCCCCGGTTTTATTCTGGTTCGGGGTATTCTGAGGTGTGTTGCCCGGACGGTGTGGGGCTGGGAAACCAGGGGTGTCCCACTGGCGGCCGGAGGGGGCCTCTGCCATCCGCGCCCCGGCATGGTGGGGTATGAGCCCGCCGGGCCAGCGGTCTGGATGATAAAACCTCCATCTTTTCCGGGGAGTGTGTTTCCACTCCACTGTCTATTATGCATCTCTCGTTGAACGTATCTCGTTTGGCACCCCCACCCGGACACACCCAACATCTGGATTGGCGGGCGTTCTGCGGCGATGCGGGTCATCCCCAAATCCCCGTGGGAGGTTCATTAAACATTTTTCCGAAGGTATAATAGGAGGGGAGGCGTAGCGAGAAGGTAAACATACCTGCAAACATATCGAGGTATCCGTAACCGAAACTTCTCCACAACGCCAGGATGCTGATATGATGCCACAAAAGGGGTCTAAAAAAAGATCTGAGCCGGAACAGAGTGCAAAAACCCGCGACCAACCGGAGCGAGGGGCGGTTTCATCTTTTCTTGACCGAAACCTGATTCCGATACTCATCTTCATCGTCTCGTTCTTCTTTATCATAACGTTCTCGAACCCGGCGCTCTTCCTGAACGATGAGTGGATCACGGTCAACCAGCTGCACCAGCTTGGGGAAGGCCACCAGATCATCGTGAACGAGGGGAAGTATGGGACGTTTGTGAACGGGACGCCGGGGCCGTACATGCAGTCTCACCATAACCTCCTCGGCTATACCATGATGCTCCCTGTCCTTTCGCTCCCGGCGCTCCGGTTCTTCGGCCTCTTCGGCGACCAGTTCAGGCTGGCCATCGTCCTACTCTGGTCGATGCTGCCGGTTGTGATGGCGGTGCTGGTCGACGCTTACCGGCCGCAGTACGCACGGTGGCGTGGGATAAGGTGGACTTGGCTTGTTATCGTGGCGTCGTTCATAGGGCTGCTTGCAAACCTGGTCTTTTACTACCCATGGCCGTTCACCGCACCGGACGCTCCCGTGGAGGCCGCAGCGGTGGTCTTCACGAACCACCTCCTCTTTGCTGCATTCGCGGTGATGGTCTACCTCACCTGCAGAACCATCTTTGAGGATACCTGGCTCTCGATCTTCGGGACGATCACCTGCATCTCCTGTTCGTCCTACATCTTCTGGGCTGCAAACGCGAAGGACCATATGCTTGTGGCGGCGATGATGGCGGCGGTCATCCTCTTTCTGGTGAGGTATATCAGGTACGGAAGGCTCCGGGATGCCGCCATGGGATTCGGGTTCATCGGGTTGCTTGCATGGGCGCGGCCGGAGGTGGGGTTTGCGGTCTTTGTCTTTGCCGCGCTCTACTTCGTCGGGCTCCAGATACCCCGCGGCCTCCAGGGGAGGCCGGTACAGGAGACGGCAAAGGCGCTCTGCATCCCTCTTGCCACGCTTGCCGGGGCCGTGCCGCTCTTCATCAACAACATCTGCGTGACAGGAAACCCCCTCGTGCCCCCGTTCTACGTCTACCAGAGCCGGGTCTGGCGTGCCGGAACCGATGGGTCGTTCATCGGTTCGGCCGAGGCGATTGGTGATGTCGCCCAGGCGGTCCAGGCGCCGTCAGGCGGGATTGCAGATTTCCTCTCGATGGTCACCGGGCACTTCTCGCCATCATGGTCGACCCTGCCCGGCGATATCTTCGGCATCCTCTTTGGCCCCGAATCCGGGAACATGAACCTTGTGGCGGTCTCGCCGCTGATCATCATCGCGCTGGTTGTGTTGCCCATCCTGCTGTGGAGGAGACCCGAACGGTTCAGCGCGTCGGACCGGCAGGTCATTCTGCTCCTTGCTGTCGTCGGCATCGCGGTCTGGGTGGCATACCTCCGGTCGATGCACGGGCTCAATACGAGCAACGGTATTGTTCCTGATATCCGGTATCTGACACCGTTCTATCTGCCGGTGGGACTGCTCGGGGTATACGCCGTATCGCGCCTGAGCAGCACCGACCCGAAACGGCGGACGCTCTCGCTTGCCGCCGTCATCGCGGTCTCTGCTCCGGTGCTGCTCGTCGTGATGATGCTCTTTCAGCCCTACGGCGGCCAGTACGCCGGCTACACGCTGTTCTTTACCCGGGTCACGTTCGTGCTGCTGGCTGTGACCCTCGTCCTCATCGCGGCGGGAAAGCGGTTCGGCATACCGCAGAGGTGGGTCATGGCGGCTGTGCTCCTCCTTATCGCCGTCCCGTTTGCGTGGCAGATGATGATGGTCTTCCTCTACTCGGTGGCAAAGTTCAACGGTTACCCGCTCTGGATCCCGGTTGTTGAAACGCTCTTCCAGCACTGCATCGGGGTCTCGGAACTACCCCCTCCCTCCTGACTCTTTTTCTAGCGATCCCGGGGGTTCCGCACACCCCGGCCAAACCGGCCGATCTCGGCGGCCGCGGCCTGCTTGACCAGGAAGAGCGTGACGATGCCTGCCCGGCGCTCCCGGGAGTTGGTCTTGAGGTCATCCCAAAAAGATCTCCGAACCTTCGGTATAACCTGATCGGAGCCCTTACTTCCCAGTTATCCGCCATCTGAACCTTATCCTGATCCTGGAGGGTGAAACGGCTTCCCACTGGATATCGCCACTCGGGGGAGGGTCCGGGAGGGGGTGCCCCCCTCCCGGTAACAGCGTTTTGGGACAACTTCGTTATCTCTCTTGACGGAGAAGAGTTGCTGGCAGTCCCGTGTGAACCGGTGTTGGCGCACGCTGCATCATGGGGGCTGCCGTCTACGTCTCTAATTCTGGTTCCTCGCTCTGTAGCGTTATCAATCCGGCTTTACCGCCGGCGACCTGCTTCGCCCGGACGGGGTCTGCTCGCGGGTCTGGGATGGGGTCGGGTAGTTCCGGGGTGATCGGTGCTGAGGAGAGCGAATTTGGTCGGTTGGCCCCCGGCAGGTTCCCGCACACAGAAGAGGGGGGTGAGAGGGGTTATAAGGAGGAACCGCGCCCGGTGCAAGTGGGCAACGTTGCATGGGCGCTGGCCGGAGGACAGGCAGAGTAAACATACCCGAAAAGGGGCTCCCGGCATACCCGCCGGGCCGGATCGGTTGCCGGGCCGCGGTTCCTGTAGAGTTACTGCATCAATACCTGAAAGAAAAAAGGGTTGGGGTGAGTGTTCACAGTTAGAGAATGTTCACCTTGTCGAGATATGCCGGTACGGTCTTCTTGATCGGGTAGACTGCACCGACAGCCGGCTGAAGGTTCACGGAGAACTCAGTGTAGGGTTTCAAATCGGCCCCGGCGGGGAACCTGATCTTCAACACAAACTGCTCTCCTGGTTCGAGGAGATGGTTTGCAGGGGTGTTGATGTCATTGTAGGTTTTAATGACAGCCCATTCGCCTTTAGCAGGGGTCAGATTGTACCAATCAACGCTACGTGGTATGACCACTGACGTCGTTCCGCTGGTGAACGTCACCAGCATCTGGCTGATATCGATCGGCGTGCCGCCTGCTGTGTTCCCTACGGTGAATTCAATAGAGTCCAGCGTGGTTGGAGCAGTAGTACTAGCATGCCCATAGATGTTCCCAATGATCTCAAGGCTCGAACTTGCCTGCTCTGACCCGGTGTGGACAACCTGCTGCGCCTGCTGCGTCGCGAAGAACCCGGCACCGAGCATTACATACGAGAAGACCGCGGCTACGACGACGAACGCGATCAGCACGATCGCGGCCTCAAGGCCGGTGAACGCATCTTCGTTCTTGAATAGTTTCATCATTCTCATTCACCTCAGTAAACCTCGTAGTAGTGGCCTGCCTGGAAGTCAGCCGGTGCTATACGGTTGATAGGCAGCGCCGCACCGATGTCGGGCTTGACCTCTACGGTGAAGCGGGCGTTCGGGCCGATCTCGGGTAAAGTACCACCGCTATTCGGGATCGTGATCTTCACCATCTCGAATTTGTCAAGCATGTTGTTATTGCCGCTCTGCTGGGTAGTGCCGTTCACGTACCAATCATCTTTTACACCACCAAACGTGTAGGTCTCCAGATCATTAGCCGTCGATACGGTGAAGGTCACCTTCTCCATGTCCACCGGCGCCCCCCCGGCAGCAAGCTGCAGGAAGAAGGCGATCTCTCCCAGATTGGTCGTATCTGTAGCCTTCACGATCACCGGCCCCGAGACCTCAAGGTTCGAGGTCGCCTGACCGACGCCCGTGTGCACAGTCCTCTGCGCCTCTCCCGTCGCGAAGAACCCGGCACCGAGCATTACATACGAGAAGACCGCGGCCACTACCACGAACGCGATCAGCACGATCGCGGCCTCAAGCCCGGTGAAACCCTCCTCGTTTCTAATCAATTTGCTCATGAAGCGTTTCCTCCTGATACCGGATGCCCGGATGAACCTCTCACCCAGACCAACACGGTTCACTTGAGTCTATACACTACCTTATATAAATAATTTTTCACTGTGATGCGGGAGGCTGCGCCCATGATCGCTGCAGGGGGTGCAAGCAACCAGGCGTTTACCGCGGGAGATCGGCACCAGAGAGGTGCTTGCAGCCGGAAAGGCAACCATGGAGGTGTGGAAATACTTCACGTGGAAAAACCCCCACTTCTGGAAATATAATTCAAGATCGGGAAATATCATGCACCGCGCCCACCAGAACCTGCCGGGTGCAGAACCGCGGGTGTGATATGCTGCGGCAGCAAACACTCTCAAGAGAGAGAGTATGGGTGCAAAGGCTGATATAATCTATGTCATCCTCGGGGTCGTGGTCGTTATCCTGCTGGCCCTGGTCATAAAGCCGATGGCGATGGGTGAGATACCCCGGCTCCCGTGGGGGTGGGGGGAGGAAGCAGGACCGACCGTCACCCCCGCATGGGTGCCCACGATCCCCACCGCAACCGCGTCACCAACACCCGCGCCCACAACGGCGCCCCCCTGGAACGGGACGCCGCAGAAGATAGGGTTCGTCGACCCTTCAACCTACCAGATACCCACAGGCGAGAGCCAGGTGAACATGACCGCCCTGCCGGTGAACAGATCCGCTCCGACACGCTGGGTGACCTATGCGACGATCGACGGGCACTGGTCGGGGACGACCGGGATCGTCCGGATCCCCGGCCCCATCTGGCGGCTTGACTACTCCGATATAGCAACCTCAAACTACGAGATCTCGCTCTTCAACTGCCAGGTTATGGACGCTGCCGACCCGAACAGGTTCGTCAGGATCATCACCCTCGACTTCCGCGACTTCCTGGCAGCGAAGGACAACCCCAACCTCAGGAAGGAACAGTGGGTGAGCACCTTTTACGAGGGCTACCACGACTACTACTTCGTCATCAACGCGCGGTGTATCGACTCTTACCACCTGAAGATCCAGGTGCCGGAAGAGTATCTTGGGGTATAGGAGAGGCGAGGGGGAGCGGTTTCGGCGGAGATATGGAGATGAATAACCGCCCGGGAGAGAAAGAGCCTCCCGGATCTCTCGCATTCTCGCATGCTGTCGGGATGGTGTTTCTCTACCCAAACACCGCCTCCTCCCGCCCCCTTCCGAGGGGGGCGGGCAGTGAGGGGTGATTGGCCAGATGGCCGTGGCAGGGGGTGCAGGAACAGGATTCCGGCAGGGTGTTCACACTGACGGTAGAGAGGTTGTCTGTTCCCCGGCAGTGCGTCGATGGGATATCGCCCCCGTCGGGGAGGGGCTGACGGGGAGGGGGCGGAACGCCCCTTCCCCTGTCTCCTGCATCTCAACCAGACACTCCGTTTCCATGTGAGGCAAGCCACCCCCACCACCCGGCCGCTCACGCGGCCTCCTCCCGCCCCCTTAAGGGGGCGGGCAGTGCGTGGCGATTGGCCCGATGGCCGTGGCAGGGGACGGGAACAGGATCTTCGGCAGTTTCTCACCGACGCTCTGGTTGACGCTTTGCAGGGCACGGCATCTATGGAGAATCGCCCCCGTGGGGGTGGGGCTGACGGGGAGGGGGCGGAACGCCCCTTCCCCTGTCGCTCGCGTGCCACTGAAAACCTCTCTCGCTGGATCACCCCCACCACCCGGCGCTTCCAGCGCCTCCTCCCGCCCCCTCAAGGGGGCGGGCAGTGCGTGGCGATTGACCCTGGATAGCCGTGCACGGAGAGGAAACAGGATCTTCAGCGGTTTCTCACCGACGCTCTGGTTGACGCTTTGCAGGGCACGGCATCTATGGAGAATCGCCCCCGTGGGGGAGGGGCTGACGGGGAGGGGGCGGAACGCACCTTCCCCTGTCGCTCGCGTTTCCCGTTGAACGGTATTTATAGAACACCCCCACCTCCCGGCCGCGCGAGCGTCTGGCGAGTGACCCGGTGGCCGTGCCCTGGGCTGAGACAGGATCTCAGCGAGTGTCACCTTAGGCCGCGAAGAGACTGCCAGATCCCCGGACACCGTATCGACGGAGAATCGCCCCGTGGGGGGCGGAAACGCTCCCCACGCCCCTATCTCATCGTGTCACCGAAAACGCCTTTCCAGGGCGGGAGCCAACCGTCCGGCTTGCCGCCCCCGCGCGGCCATAATCAAAAATGACGTGGAGGGCGCCGGGACTCAATTCGTTCTGGACGGGGTGGCGACGCCTGATCGAGACCTCAGGCCGCACCAAGCCCCTTCTAACACCTGCCGATCCAGTGCCGCACGATAAACTGCCGCACCAGCAACGCCGCCACCGCCGCCGTCTGCCCGGCATCAAACGGCGCAACCTCCACATAATCAAACCCCGCGGTATGCGGCCCAAGCGTGCGGACGACCTCCCGGAGATCGAGCGGCGTCATCCCGAACGGTTCCGGCGTCCCGAGACCCGGTGTGAGGCAACAGTCGATCGCGTCGGCATCGATCGAGAGGTAGACCCTCCGCCCCTCGATCATATCCAGAACCTCGCCGAGGATTGTAGCGATCCCGCGCTCCCGCACCACGTCGGCGGTATACAGATGCGTCCTCTCCGCCGCGATCTCAAACTGCTCGCGGTCACCGCTCCGCGCCCCGATGATCACAACATCCTCGACCGTCTCGAGGACGCGCCGGGTGACGCAACCATGGCTGTAGGGCGTTCCATCAAGTTCGTCCCGGAGATCCAGGTGGGCATCGCAGACCACGTAGACCTCCGGCCCTACCGCCCTGACCGCCCCGACCGTCACGGTATGCTCCCCCCCAAACATCACCGGCACCTTTCCGTCGCGGACGATACCCCGGACAAAATCGGCAACCCCATCAACAACGGCCTCCGGCAGCCTGGAGACCATGAGATCGCCGAGATCCGTCACCGGGACGTCAAAGAGTTCAATACCGGCAGCAGGGTCGTAGGCCTCGAAGTTGAACGAGAACTCCCTGATAGCCCGCGGCCCAAACCGCGTCCCGGGGCGAAAAGACGTCGTCCCATCGTATGGAACACCGAATATCACGTAGCGGGCGTCCTCATACGGTGTATCCGCATCCGCAAAATGGAGATGGACAGGATCCTGCATAACCGTTATATCCAGAAGATCTCACTCGAGTTTCTTCTTGCCCAGAGACGATATGTAGGCGACTTCTTTGCCCGGTTCAAGACCGGCGGCCTCTTCCGCGGTCACGTTGAGTTCAAACATCTCGAAGTCCTTGACGTCCATGAACTGGACGGTCGTGCCGGCGATCGAGATCACCTGTGCTATCTTCCGCTCGACTACCGGGACGTATACCTTTGCCGAGACCGGCTGAACGATCGAGCGCTTGACGCCATCAAAGATCCCTATACAGTCTATACGGGACTTTGCCGCTCCGTGTTTCCCCGGCTTGGAGGTGGCGATGGAGACGATCCTGCACGGCTCGTCATCCACAACAACGTAACGCCCCTCCTTAAGCTTCCCAACTTCTGTCTGTTCCTTCATATTGTCTCACTGTGGTAAACGCGTGATTAATGTATCTGGATTGCATTACATAAATACACCGCAGAAGATAGATGAGGCAGGACGGGAGAATTGAGGCGGTTCATCAGGGCGTGTGACGATCTGGCAGCGGCCGTCCGGGATGCCGTTGCCGGTATGATCGGGACGCCAGAAGCAGGGGATTACGTCAGGATGGGTGCGGACGGCACACCCACAAAGAAGATCGACCAGGTTGCAGAGGATATCGTCGTCGACTACCTGGCCGATCACCCCCTCTGCCAGCGGCTGATCAGCGAAGAACTCGGCTGCGCAGCGATGGGCGGGAACAGGGGCACCATCTTCCTCGACCCCGTTGACGGCACATACAACGCCGTGGTCGGGATCCCGTTCTATGCCATCTCCATTGCGTATGCCGCTGATGGGATGGTTACCGCGGGGTACGTCCAGAACCTCGCCACCGGCGAGACGTTCCACGCCATCCGCGGGGAGGGCGCCTTCCGGAACGGCCGCCCGATCCATGTATCGAACGTATCGAGACTTGAGGAAAGCGCCATGAGCGTTTACGGCGGCAGGAAGTCCGACCCCGCCCCCATCCAGCGGATCGACCGGACGATCAGGCGCTGCCGTCTCCTTGGTGCATCGGCGCTTGAACTATGCTACGTCGGTTGCGGGCGCATCGAGGGTTTTGTCGACCTCCGCGGAACGCTCCGGGTCACGGACGCCGCGGCCGGGATGCTGATCTGCAAGGAGGCCGGCGGCATGGTCTCCGACCCCGGAGGCGGCGAGGTCGTCTTCCCCGACGACGTCTCCGCCGGCCGGCGCCTCGTAGCCACGAACGGCATCCTGCACAGCAGGCTCATCGAATATCTGAAGGGTAACCGCACATGAGGGTAACACTGGTATCGCGTCTCGATGACGCGGAGGCGCTCCGCTACACCGCCTCGCTTGGCCGGGAACTCAAAGACCTCGGGCACGACGTGGTCCTGGAGGAGGGCACGGCACGCCATCTCAGGAGGAATGGGGGCACCCCGTTTGAGGAGATCGACGCTGACCTGGTTGTGGTCGTCGGCGGCGACGGTTCGGTGCTCCTAACCGTCCAGCGTATGAGAAAACAGGTCCCCATACTCGGGATCAACTGGGGGGAGGTGGGGTTCCTCACTGACCTGGAGCCTGGAGAGGCGATTGATTTCTTTGCCAGCCTGGACGCGTTTGAGGTCGAGCAGCGGATGCGGGTCCGCCTCTCCGCCGGGGGGAGGGTGCTCGGCGATGCCCTCAACGAGGTGCTCATCGTCACCGACCGCCCGGCAAAGATGCTCCGGTTCGGCGTCTACGTCGACGGAACGCTCTCAGAACGGTTCCGGGCTGATGGGCTGCTGGTATCGACCCCGACCGGATCGACCGCATACGCCATGAGTGCGGGCGGGCCGATCGTCGACCCGCAGATCGAGGGGATCCTGCTCGTCCCGCTCGCGCCGTACATGCTCTCGTCCCGGCCACACATCATCAGCACCGGGAGGCGCCTTGAGATAACCCTGGAGACCGATAAACCGGCACACCTCGTTATCGACGGTCAGACCACGCTTGAACTCCCGAAAGAAGCAACCCTCATGGTCAAAAAGTCGGATCAACCCGCTTTATTCGTCAACACCGACAAACAGTTCTTTGAGAAGGTGAACCGTAAACTGCGTAACCTCTGACCCGGCCGGTGCCTCAATGAGAGATTTTATCGGGGGCCATGAGGATTATCCTCAAAAACAGGAGTGAGCACGATTATGGAAGACCAGATGCGCACGAAGATCCCGTATGCGGAGATCGCAGAGATGCTGAAGAGGAGCCTCAACCTCCGGGGCTCCCCCGTCGCGGTGAAACTCGCCAGGAAACCTGAAGATATCCCCGATGGGGTGGGGCCAATCGAGGAGACCGTCCGCCACTGCCAGATGGTCAGCAGGGCACGGTTGAAGGGCGAGATCTTCTACGCGACCACCGAAAGGCATGCCTGCATGGGGGGCGCCTGGGCGCTCGGGCTCCGCGAGATCACAGAGAGTCTCAGCACAGGGGAGTTCTACTACAAACTCGGGAAGTTCGAGACCTGGGCCGCCTGCATGCGAACCATACAGCAGGTCCCCCACCTCCCGGAGCCCACGACCTACGCGACCGTCTACGCACCGCTTGAGAAGACACCTTTTGACCCCCATGTCGTCGTCATCATCGCAGAACCGCGGGTGATGCTGAAACTTGCGCAGGCGGGACTCTACCTCCTCGGCGGACGGATCGAGTCCTCCATGGCCGGGATCCAGTCCGTCTGCGCCGATACGACAGCGCTGCCATACCTCTCCGGAAAGGTCAACTACTCCCTCGGCTGCGACGGTTCGCGCCGGTTCTCCGGGATCGAGGACAACGAGGCTGTTATGGGGATCCCCGCCGAACTCCTGCCAGAGTTCGCCCGGGCGCTTCCAATAGTCACCGGTGCGCCGGGCTCGGTGAAGTGACGGGGAGAAAGATCCTCCCACCCCCTTTTGCAACGGAGAACCGAGGGCGGAACGGTGACCTCTCCGGTGGCGGGCAGTGAGTAGCGATGGCCACACGGGGAAGCCGTGCCGGGGATGAAAACAGGATTTTCCAGGACGGTTTCACCGAGACGCCGGGGGTTGGTCCCCCGGCACTGTATAGGCATCTCTGATTTAGCGTTTTTCATAGAAACACCCCCACCCCGCAGTTGCTCTAACCAGGAGCCTCTCACCAAAAGGGTAACTATCAAGACTGCCGGTGCCCTTGACACGATGCACAGAGTCACTGTCCCTTTACAAAACCTAACAAAAGCAAAAAAGCCTCAGGCGAGATTCGAACTCGCGACCTTGTCCTTACCAAGGACACGCTCTACCGGCTGAGCCACTGAGGCGCAACGCACCACCTATGTTGGAGGTTTACCCTATAAAAGGTTACGGCAGGAGCGGTGCAGATACAGCCGATGAGCGCGCTTCAACGCCTCCCGGCATCGATCGCCTCCAGCGCCGCGATGCTCGCGAGCACCCCCTCCAGCGTCTCCACCTCGACTATGGGTATGACGCCGCTCCTGTGCACCGCCTCCATCACCGCCGCAAAATCGATCGTCCCCGTCCCGACCGGCGAATGCGTGTCCCGCATACCGTCGTTGTCGTGCAGGTGGAAATGCGCAGCCGGCCGATCCAGGAAACAGTCCAGGCAGCCGTTCAGGTTCGCATGGCCAACGTCGAGCGCAAGCCCGATCCCATCGATGAGCGGCAGATCATCACAGGAACGAAGGAAGAAGTAGTCCGGACCGCCCATGTTCTCCACAAAGAACGTGACCGAGAGGTCATCAGCACCTGCACTCAGTTCAGAGAGCGACTTCTGGAACTGCCTCGTTGACTCCTCCCGCTCCTCGCGCCATGCATAGTAGCCCGGGTGAATCACCACGTCCGCCCCCACCTCAGCAGCGACAGCGAAGGCCTGCACCAGGACATCGACGCTTGCCTGCCGGATCGGTTCAAGGAGGCTCGCAATGTTCACGCCACGGTATGGCGCGTGAATGAAGTAGCGAAACGAGTGGCTCTCGAGCGGTTCTGCGGTCTCCAGAGAATGCAGCCCCCCATCCATCACCTCCACACACCTGGTTATGGGGGCGAGTGTGTCAAGCGCCACATCGAGCGGCTGGTGCTGAAGGCAGTATGTCGAGATGCCAAACATACAGAGTGTTTCGGCAGGATCGATAAATAGGTTAGGTACAAACCCGCAGGAGGAGAGCACTCCCATGCAGACAACTCCAGGTACGCATGATTTATGCTACCCTTGCCGCATACACTTACGTATGGCTGACGGCTTTGTCCCGGAGGTTGTCGTCTCAAACCACCTTGAGAAGGTAAAAGCCGAGATCTTCTCATACATAAACTCCAACGCCAGAGCCATAGACGATAACTTTGCCGCTTTCTTCGGGAACATCGTCACTATCCTCGACAATGCCGGCATCTCCATACCTGACCAGGTTTACGACGAGTTCATAGACTCGATCGCCTACACGGTCTTTGACGTCAGCAACCGGGCCGGAGACCTGAAGTTCCTCACACGCGCCTGCGGGATCGCCTGCGGGATGAAACGGAAGAAGGAGCGCAAGGCCGGAGTCCACCTCGCAGCCGCGGTCAAACTGATGAAGATCGGGATGCCGCTTGCAGCAACCACCTTTCTCCAGCCCTACCGCAAATTCGATGCCGCCGTCGGATGCTGGTGCGCCTACTGCTACTACACACTCTACAAAGAGGGGTCGTCCGAACCCGGCTACTCCGCGTCCGAACGCTGGAACTACCTCAAGACCGCACGCCAGCAGATGGAGGAACTCGGGCAAGCGCAGCCCGGACTGAACCGCCTGGTCAAAGGAGAACTTGCAGATGACCGCTGGCTCATCGAACCGTTCTGGGTGATGATCTTCCTTGCGACCGAGTGGATCCCCGAGAACCGGTGGTTCCTTGAGATCGGGATCACACGCGCAAAGCAGGAGAAGAACGAACCGGCGCTGGTGAAACTGCTCCAGATCGGGTTTCTCCGGTTTCCAAACGACATGCTCTTCTACCGCGAGGCCTATCACCTCAAGTTCGAGCAGGGTGACCTCGCAGATGCCCTGGGTCTCATCCGCGACCTTCTCCAGAGGTTTCCGGAAGACCCCGAACCTGTCTACTACGGTCTCCGTACGGGTCTCTACCTCCCCCAGAAGGAGGTCTTTGAAGAGTTCCGGAGACGTGCCGATGCGATAAAGATGCCCGGGCACGTCCTCCACCTCATCGACTACCTGTATGCCTTCCTCAGGGGGAGGATGGATCAGGCGAACCTCTCTCTGGACGAGTTCCACAGGAAGTACCCCTCCCTTAACTACTACTCCGAGATCCTGCGGTTTGTCACCACCGAGATCCCTCCGACAGAGAAGAGCGTCAAGAGAGTCGTATTCCTCTCAGTCGACAACTTCTGCAAGAAGATGCTCAGGATCGGAGAGACCTGAGGGTGCCGCAAAGAGCACCCTGATGGTTTCGCGCATCATAACCACTCTCGCTACCCTCCATGGCATACCGCTACCTCTTTGGCCCGGTTCCCTCCCGACGCCTGGGCATCTCGCTCGGGATCGACCTGGTGCCGCACAAGACCTGCTCCTTCAACTGTATCTACTGCGAGTGCGGGCAGACGACCGACCTCACCTGCGAGCGGCGCGAGTACGTCCCGACCGACCGGGTCATCGCAGAACTCGACGATTTCCTCGCGACGGCGCCGGATCTCGACTACGTCACCTTCGCCGGGTCAGGGGAGCCGACGCTTCACTCCGGGATTGGCGAGATCATCTCCTTCATCAAAGACCGCTACCCCCGCTACCGGGTCGCGGTGCTGACCAACAGCGCGCTCTTCACAGACCCGGATGTCCGGGCCGCTCTCATGCGGGCCGACGTCGTGGTGCCGTCGCTTGATGCCGTCTCCGAAGAGGTCTTTGTGAAGATCAACCGCCCCTCTCCCGGCATCACCGCCGGGCAGGTGCTTGAGGGGCTGCTCGACTTCGCCAGGGAGTATACCGGCGAGGTCTGGCTCGAGATCTTCATCGTCCCGGGTGTCAACGACACCGATAAAGAACTCCGGCTCCTGAAAGACGCCGTCATAGCAATCGAACCCGATCGCGTCCAGGTAAACACCCTTGATAGGCCCGGCGCCGAGGACTGGGTCCTGCCGGCATCGCCCGAGGCCATCGAGCGGATCGCGGCAATGCTCGGCGGAAACGCGGGGGCGATCGGGGTAGCGTACGCGGGCCGGACGTTGCCGCCGAAGACCAAAGATATCGGGGAGACCATCCTCGCAACAATCCGGCGCCGGCCCTGCACACCCCGCGATCTCGCCACGCTGCTTGGCATCCGTCCAACCGAGGTCGCAAAGCACCTCCGCGTCCTCGAAGCACAGGGCCTGATCGAAGCCGTGGAGGAGAAGAGAGGGGTATTTTACCGGCCAACCTGATCAATCCCGCATGTGGACGTCCAATCTGCGGGAACGGGATCTCGATCCCCTCTTCTGCAAACCGCTCGTAGACGCGCGTGATGTCGCTGCCGTATGCGGCCGAGATCGGGATCCTGATCTCCAGCTTGACGTCCGGCAGGGCGTAGTTGACGATGACGCTGCTCGACACCTTTGAGTTTGGGATGGTGACCATGAGGATGGCGATGAACCGGATGACAGAGCGTGCCGAGACCTCGAGCACCCAGATGATCCCGTCGTCGAGGTCGGTCCCGGTCTGCGATGCCATCCACCTGCTGTAGAGGTTGACGAACGAAGCGACCACCGCCGCAGCGAAATATTCCTCCGAAACGAGCCGCGCGTACTCCCCGAGGATGATCGCGGGATCGATGATGAACGTTACCGAGATCCAGACGGAACCCGCGATTATTGCAATGGCCAGGGGTTTGTTGAGCGAGTAGAGAGCACGATATCGTCGAGTTTCGATTCCGTGAGGTGGCCCGTTTTTGCAGCCACCAGAAGACCTGGTGAACGGCGAACGCTGCGATGATTCCGCAGAGGGCGATCGCGCTTCCGTATCGGATGCTGTTTATTCCGGTACTAATATGTGCTGTCAGCGGAATATAAGTGTGATAATTCATGGCGGTAGGTAAGGAAATCCTCGATACGCTTCACGCTCTCGTGGACCGGGATATCACGCTCATGCACATCTGCGGCACCCACGAGGCGGCGATCGCACGCGCCGGGATCCGCAGCATCCTCCCCCCAGGGCTCAAGATCGTGATGGGGCCGGGCTGCCCGGTCTGCATCACGCCACAGGGGGAGATCGATGCCGCTCTTGAACTGGTGAACCGCGGTTGCACCGTTGCCACGTACGGCGACCTGCTGCGTGTCCCGGGGTCGAGCGGATCGCTTGAGTCAAGCGGCGGGGATGTCCGGGTTGTGCAGGGAGTGCACAGGGCGGTGGAGATCGCCCGGCGGGAACCGGAGCGTGAGGTCGTCTTCATATCGGTAGGATTCGAGACCACAGCACCGACGGTCGCCGCCATGATCCTCTCCCACCCGCCGGAGAACTTCTCGATCCTCTCCTGCCACAGGCTTGTCCCTCCGGCGATGGCCTGGCTCCTTGACCAGGGCGAGGCGGCGCTTGATGGATTTATCCTCCCGGGTCACGTCTGCACCGTTATGGGCTACCAGGAGTATGAGCAGTTCCCAGTCCCGCAGGTCGTTGCCGGGTTCGAGCCCGAGGACATCCTCCTCGGGCTGCTGATGGCGGTCAGGCAGGTCCGCGAGGGGAGACATGAAGTGGAGAACGCCTACCCGCGTGCGGTCACGCGGGAGGGAAACGTCAAGGCAAAACGCCTGATGTATGAGGTGTTCGAACCGGTCGATCTCGAGTGGCGCGGGTTCCCGGTGATCCCGGCATCAGGCCTCCGGTTGAGACCGGAGTTCGAGGGCTACGACGCGCAGAAAAAGTTCGATATCGAGATCAGGCATGTGGAGAAGCACTCCGCCTGCATCTGCGACCGTGTCCTGCGCGGAATCGCCAGGCCAGCCGACTGCAAACTCTTCGGCAAGGCCTGCAACCCCCGCACCCCGGTCGGCCCCTGCATGGTCAGCCACGAAGGGGCGTGCAGGATATGGCATCTCTACGAATCGCGGAGAGGTTGAAACTCCCACTCTCCGCTGGCCTTTTATACCATATCAAACAACCTAATATGGCAGTCCCGGTAGGGTAGTGGACATCCTGAAAGCCTCCGGAGCTTTCGACCCGGGTTCAAATCCCGGCCGGGGCGTTTACCATTTTTCTTCAGATCAGGACGGTTCCACCTGCTGCTCAGGAGTCTTCATCCGTCTGGCTGGAGAGGCTGATCGGTCTTCTCTCGGGCAACTCCACACCCTCCCCGTGTTTCCGTAAAAACTGCCTGACGTTCGCCGACTCGACCCATCCCCGGTCGAGTTCGGTGATGATCTCGTCAATCCGGCGCGCCTGCTCCAGGATCTTCTCCGCAAGCGGATCGTCGATCATCTCCGCGCAGCCGACGATCACCTGGAGAGGGTTCCGGATATGGTCTCCGATAACGGCAAACTGCTCGATATTCTTCCCAAGCTGCGCGTAAGACTCACGTTTCAGCCGGTCAAGTCTTATGCGCTCGGTGATATCCATGACGACCAGCATGATGCAGATAGGATCCCCGGCCTCGTTCCGCACGACGCTGCCGGAGACCTCGATGTAAAACGGCGATGCGTCGCTTCGCAACCCCTCCGTCTCCAGTATGATCGGCTGGTTCTCCAGGAGATCGCGGACGATCTCTTCTGCAGCGGATGGGTCGACGAAGAACCTCTCCAGGTTCATCCCCCTGAGCGCCTCGGGGCCGCTGTAGCCGAACATCTCTGCAAAACTCGGGTTTGCGTAGGTGACCACTCCCTCGGGGTCGGCGATCAGGATCCCGTTTATGGATGACTCGAACGCGCACTCCTTGATCCTGAGGTCGCGCTCGACGCGGATGCGCTCGGTGATGTCCCGTGCTATTGCAACGATGTAGCGGTCATCGCCGAAGGTGACCGAACGGAAAGCAACCTCCGTCGGGATCTCCCGGCCGTCACGCGAGACCAGCGAGACCCTGTAAGTCTCCTCTGACTCCGCCGGCGACCTGTGTTTTCGCCGGGTATAGGCGATGAAGTCTGACCGCTGCGCAGGGCTTACAAGGTCGTCAAACGATCTGGAGAGAAGTTCTCCCCTCGAGTAGCCCAGATACACCTCTGCGGTGGCGTTGACATCCACGATCCTCCCGCCCTTTGCCCGGAACAGGAAGACTGCATCGTAAGTCTGGTCTAGCAGCGCCCTGAACCGCTCAAGTTCAGCAAGCCTGGCCTGGAGCTCCTGGTAGTAACTCTTATGAAGAGATGCCTCGCCTAGGCCAATGATCTTCTCACGGAGGTTATCCCGCTCCGTCCGGTGGTCAGAGTGCTCGCTCATAGATCTCCTCAATCTCCTCGCGTGAGAGATCGCTCGGGTTTGTTGCCAGGCAGGGGTCAACGTATGCGCGTTCTGCAAGTGCAGGGATCATATCCCCGGTGACGCCGAGGCTGGAAAGCGTCCCGGCGACGCCAAGCGACCTGATGAATGACGCCACCACCTCCGCCGGTGCCATCCATTCATCCTGCTCCCGCCCGATGATCGCACCAATCCGGTCGTATCGGGTGGATGCCGCCTCATAATTGGCCTCGATCACGTCTTCCAGGAGAAGAGCGTTGCACCGGCCGTGTGCAAGGTCATAGACCCCGCCAAGAGCGTGCGACATCGCGTGAGCCGCACCGAGACTCGCATTGGAGAAGGCAAGACCGGCGTGAAGGCTGGCAAGGAGGGTCGAGAACCGGAGGTTAAGGTCATCGGGGCTCCTGATAACCGCAGGCAGAGCGGTGCTGGTAAGGCGTATCGCCTCCAGGGCGTGCAGGTCGGTGATCGGGGAACTGGCGTTTGAGACGTATGCTTCGATCGCGTGACTGAGGGCGTCTATACCGGTATCCACGGTGAGTTCCCGCGGCATGGTCGTCAGGGGTTCGGGGTCGAGCAGCGATATGTCGGGTACAAGCGCCTTGGAGATGATGGCCACTTTACGTCTCCCCATCTCGTCCCTGATGATTGCAAACGGGGAGAGATCGGCGGATGAGCCTGCGGTCGTCGGGACGCATACGAGCGGCGGCGGAAGCTCAGAGACCCGGTCAACACCCTCGAACGCGAGGATATCCCGCCCGCTCACGCTCACCACCCCGATGCCCTTGGCGCAGTCCATCGGGCTCCCTCCACCGACAGCGACGATCCCGTTGCAGTCTTCAGAACGATAAACCTCCGCCCCTGCCATCACCTCACTGGAGCGGGGGTTCGGGGTGACAGAATCAAAGATGGTAAACGAAACCTCGGCTCTGGCCAGGCTCTCCCCGACGGCATCAGCCCACCCCGCCGCCCTGACCCCGGCGTCGGTGACAAGAAGGACACGCCGCATCCCGAGGTTATGGGCATATCGGCCGGCGAGGCGCAGCGCCCCCTGACCACAGACAAATTCGGGGGCCACGAACTTTCTAAGTTCAAGTCGGTTTCTCTGATTCATCCATCACTCACGACCGGGATTCTAATCGTCATCTGGAAACATTCCAGGATTGCAGGTGGAACTGTTATCCAGTAGTGGTGGGTTGTGTTCATATATATTTTGGCGAAATCCTGTCAGGCGGCAATATACGTTACGATATTTGTTCGGCGGCAATCCAGAACCATTTCAGGATTTTTCTGCTGGATCCCGGCTTCAAACATTTGAGACGCTTGAGACACGGCGATCTCGCGCATCCTTGAGAGTTAATCAGACGCACGTGGAGGGTGTGCGCAAAAATGCCCCCCTGCCGCCACGCCTCCCTCGTGCCGGGGTGTGGGTTTGCGCATACGATTTATCCCTGAACCGAAGAGAGCGCGGGGTTCACGGCTGTAGAAGAACCGCAGCCGATCTGCACAATCTTTCCTCCCGCCGGGGTGGCGGCAGGATACCACAGTCCTGCCCTCGAGGCGCCCAACCGCCCACACGGCGGAGACAACGGATGGTATGCGGTGAACTGCAACGTGAATGGAGCAGATGTCTACTTCGACAACGAGTATAAGGGAACGATCGAGGCCGGTGTGCTCTTACGTCCCTGTCTACACCACAGGAACGCCCTACCAGACCTTCCGCGTGGAGAAAGACGGCTACACAACATACTATGGGGAGGTCACCTCTGTTCCGGGCAAAGGAGAGGTATTTGGCCTCTACGCGGGCACCAAACTCGAACCTTTTCCCCAGAGCCGTTCGTACTGCCGGCAACCGCACAGGAGCGCAAAAGGCGACTCGACGCCTCATCGCTGCGACTCTCGCCGTTCCAGAACAGGCTCTTCCCCCATACCGTTCCGTGGCATCGCCGATCGCTCTCCACCAGCACGATGAGACCCGTTTCGGGCCCGCCAGGGCGATTGGGAAAGAGATATACAGTCGCGCGACCATCTCCCTCTATAACGCTGCCCCGCGGGCGAGAAAGATCGCGACTGCGGAACATACCGGGAACAGAAAAACCGGTGCCGCCAGGTGAGAGAAGGGCTGATCCAGATGCGATGTCCAAACTGTGGCTATGAGGATGAGGGGAGATACTGCAGCAACTGCGGCAGCCCCCTCCTGCACCAACCTGCCGAGTCTGCCCCGGATAAGGGAGAATGGTATGACCGATGCCCTGCATGCAGAGCCGGTCGCCTCTCAAAGGCCGTCAGCAGGGGATTCCTGGGTTTGACGAGCACAGAGTCGTATTCGTGCCCGAACTGCGGAGCGGTCTTCACACGGGAAGGCAGCAACAGATTCAAACTCTCGAGCATCTCCGATACCTCAAGACCTGCATGGCGCGACTACGCCAACCATACGCTGAGCGATCTGGAGTGGAAGCGTATCGCCGGTGGCGGGGTCTCCGATGCCAGACAACGGGAACTCGACCTCGACCACGCCATCACATCAATCGTTGAGGGGCGCACTCAGGCATTGAACGCTGCTGCTACCGGTTCGATCGTTCCAAAGAGAGGCGAAAGGCTTCTGGTGACCGTCCCCGGGGTCACCCTGAGCGAGCCGCGCTCCGTGCGGACGACGCATGGAGGCGGTGGGGGACCGAGTTTTCGCGTCGCAAAAGGTGTCTACATAAGAACCGGGGCGTTTGCTTCCAGGAGCGAGTCACACGAGGAGATACGATCGATCGATTCAGGCACGCTCAGCCTGACTAACAAACGCCTGGTGTTTGCGGGGCAGAAACGGACGAAGAGCATCAACCTGGGAAAGATCGTCTCGATAAAGCCCTTCAAGGACGGGATCTCCATCAACCGCGAGGGGAAACAGAAGACAGAGTATTACTCGGGCCTGGATAACGCCGTCCTGCGGTTCAGCATCGAGGGTAGGGACTACGAAGAACCGCTCTCGGGCGCGATCCTTGCCCGCCTGATCGAGGGGCTGCTCAAAACCGAGTGAGAGCAGGGTCAACCGCGGGACTCGTCCATCCTGGCCCTCATCTCCTTTGCCCTGGCGATGAGGTACTCCAGTTCGGAGAGTTCGCCGGTACTTCCACAGGCGCCCATGCTGCACGCCTTATCGTGCAGCGTCCAGCATTCCTGCTCGATCTGTTTGAGTTCGTCCATCGTGTAGCGATGATACCTGGCAAGGATGTCCCCATATTTGCGGACGAACGCGGCGATCTCCTCAAGGAGAGCCTTCCGATCAGTCCGCGGCCCCGGCGCCCCAGCAGAACACCGGTCAGCCCCGGAATTGCTGCGTTCCATGATGATACCTCTTTGCCAGAGGAGGAGTTAGCCTTTCCGGAAGTGGGGTGATGGTGCTCTCTCCGGCAGAAGGCGGGACGCGTTCCAGGACAAAAAACCCGCGGGTGCAGTCGATCGCTCCTGATTGAAGAGGGGTGCGGAGCGCCACGGGGAGCAGAAGGTTTGAATGACATCCTCACGGCCGCATACCGGGGCAGAATATGGGGGTATCAAAAGTATGTCCCGCCCCGCTCGAACGCCTCCCTGCGGTCGCGGGCCATCTGCAGCAGCGTCTCTTCGATCTCCGGTCTGCCGAGGATATGCCCCTGCCAGAGTTCGGTGTAGGGGTGTTCAGGCACGACGATGATCCCCTTATGCTCCGCGACCCGGTCCAGGATAAGCGTCGTCGGGAATCCTCAGTTCGCCGTGCGCCTGGCCATCGATACCCTTATTGAAGATAGGAGTCGCTATGTTCGCCGGGCAGATCGTCGAGAAGTAGAGACCCCTATCCGCATACTCGTACCTCAGGCATTCGGTCAGCCCCGTGACGCCGTAGTTTGTGAGGGAGTAGAGCGCCTGGAACGGAGGCAGAGCGATCCTGTTCTCCCCGGACGGGCAGCTCGGGCTGCTGCTCGTCATCATGGCCATCCAGATGCTTGCACTGGGAGAGACGCCAATCGGCCACTACAGGTGCTCGCACCTGCTTCTCGCCATCGGGATCGCGTTCGCCTCGAGGGAGATCTCCTCGTGCATCGTTCCCGGCATCCTGACCGACGTGATCCGGGTGCTCCTTGCGATCCTGAACATCGCCGGGGGAGCAATTCTCCTTGCAAAACGGTTCCTCCCGATCTCGCAGGGTGCCGGCAACGCTGCGGCCGCCGTTCCGGCCTCTCTCATGCCGACCTTCAAGAGACTTGTCGCCACCCAGACGGTGTTGAACGTTGTATCGATATCGTTTGGCATCAGCATGCTGCTGCCGGGCCTCATCCCGGGCATGGTCATTGCGGGGATCGTCGTGATCAACGGCCTGCTCCTCTTTGCGCTGGCGGCCATCCTTATGAAAGTGGTTTGACCGCCGCAGGCGGCATCAATACAACCATGCTCCGCTGCCGGAAGAAGCGCTTGAGAAGACGTATGCGAGGGGTGAGATTTGAACTCACGAACTCCTGCGAGACTGGACCCTGAATCCAGCGCCTTTGACCTGGCTTGGCAACCCTCGCGCCAACAAACCCTGCCGCCGACCACTCACGACAGTCTTTGCGCCTGATATTGTGGGAGGTCAAAGAAAATAAATGTAATCACTCCTCTCTGGCAGAGGAGTTCCGGGAGTTGTTCTCCATGAACCGCTTCATCTCGAGTTCACGCAGTTCGTGCCGCCTGATCTTGCCGGAGATCGTCTTCGGGAGCGACTCCACAAACTCGACCCTGCGGGGATACTTGTAGGGCGCCGTCACCCGTTTGACGTAGCGCTGGATGTCCTTCACCAGCGCCTCCGAGGGCTTGTAGCCGGGTTTCAAGACGATGAAGGCCTTCACGACCATCCCCCGGATCACGTCGGGCGACCCGACAACCGCCGCCTCCTGGACCGCGGGGTGCTCCATAAGGGCGCTCTCAACCTCAAACGGCCCGATCCGGTATCCTGACGACTTGATGACGTCATCATCACGCCCGATGAACCAGAAGTAGCCGTCCTCGTCCATCCGTGCTTTGTCGCCGGTGTAGTAGAACCCGTTCTGGAACGCCCTGCGGTTCTCCTCCTCGCTGGCGTCCAGGTAACCGCGGAAGAGCCCCACGGGCCGGGGGTTGAGCCTGATCGCTATCCGCCCCTCCTCCATGGGACCGACCGGTCTGCCCTCGTCGTCGTGGAGTTCGATATGCCATCCGGGCATGGGCCTCCCCATCGAACCGGGTTTGACCTTCATGCCGGGAAGCGTCCCTATACAGAGCACAGTCTCGGTCTGGCCGTAGCCTTCGTAGATCGTCTTGCCCGTTCCTTCCTCCCAGGCCCTGATAACCTCGGGATTGAGCGCCTCGCCAGCGCTGCAGCAGTGGCGCAACTCGGCGAGATCGAACTTGTCGAGGTCGGCCAGGATCAGCATCCTGTAGATGGTCGGGGGGCAGCAGAACGTCGTCACGCCATACTTCTCCAGGAGCGGCAGGATCTCGGTGGGGTTGAACTTCCCGCGGATATCATATACAAATATGCAGGCACCAACGATCCACTGGCCGAAGAGTTTTCCCCAGGCGCTCTTCCCCCAGCCGGTATCGGAGAGTGTCAGGTGGAGGTCGTTCGGGTGCAGGTCGTGCCACAACTGCGCCGTGACGATGTGCCCGAGGGGGTAGGAGTGGTCATGGAGCACCATCTTCGGTTCGCCGGTGGTGCCGGAGGTGAAGAAGATCAGGAGAGGGTCGGTCGATTTCGTCCGGTGCATTCCGGGCAGGTTCACCAGTTTGTAGGAGCATGGGGCGGGGTAGTCGAGCTCGACAGGGTAGCTGACCCAGCCATCCCGTTTGCCGTCGATCATTAGCATCGCCTCGAGCGAGGGGCACTCGTCACGGATCTCCTCGACCTTCTCTGCGTGCTCGGCCATGGTTATGACCATCTTGATCCCGGCAGCCTGTATACGGTATTTCAGGTCCTTTGGGGTCAGCATCGTCGTTGCGGGGCAGTAGACCGCTCCGAGTTTTATGAGGGCTATGACAAATATCCACCATTCTGGGAC
Source organism: Methanoculleus receptaculi (assembly GCF_033472595.1). Lineage (NCBI taxonomy): Archaea > Methanobacteriati > Methanobacteriota > Methanomicrobia > Methanomicrobiales > Methanomicrobiaceae > Methanoculleus > Methanoculleus receptaculi. The sequence goes on from NZ_CP137642.1 coordinate 1,626,771, forward strand.
CCGGGGGAGCATCAGCATCACACGATCGCCTTTCTTGATCCCGTATTTCAGGCAGATGTTGACGGCCTGGTTCGAGAGGCGCATCATGTCAAAAAAAGTGTATTTCTTCTCGTTTCCTTTCTGGTCAACCCAGATCATTGCCAGTTTGTTCCGGTCATTCTTTGCCCAGGCGTCGACCACATCAAACCCAAAGTTATAGTATTCAGGGACATCTATCCTGAAATTGGCACAGAGTTCTTCGTAGGAGGGTCGGTTTTGCTCTACATCAGCCATAACGCGATCCCTTAGAGGTTGCACGTTTATGGTTTAAAGGATTCACTAAATGAAAACACCGAGGCCATCAAACCAATACTTCCAGGCTGGGATGGATTCCGGGGGTGGTTGCATTGCCACGCACCAACTCCTATCCGGAGCCGGGGTGGTGGCCTGGGTTTTTATGAGACTGCTCGCGCCGTTTTCATGTGGCCTCCGGGAGCATGTCAGGAGAGGGGAGGGAGCGTCCCATCCCCCATCCCACGGCGAGCCCCCACCCGGGGTGGCGATTCCCTATCGATATGGTGTTCGGGGAGAGCATCCCCTCAGCCGGTTCCCGGTGAGAGACTTCCCCGAAATCCTGTTTCCCGTCCCCTGACACGGCCATCGGGTCAATAGCCATGCACTGCCCGCCCCCACGCAGGGGGCGGGGGTGTTTCCAGAGGTAAAAACGGTGTCGCGGTGAAACGCATGAGACAGGGGAAAGGGGCGCTGGCGGTGGTCGGCCGCAAAAGATGTTTAACGCGGTGGTGGTTCGAGGGCACCAAGCCATGAACGAAGTGGTTTGCTGAGTCCCGCAATTGCCATAAAGACCTGCTATGAAAAGATGCAGAGGGCCGCGCCGCTTCAGAGTATGGACAGCAACCATCAAGCAAGTGAACTTTTGACACACCCGAATACACCCCGTGAACTCTTTCGTCGACCAGCCGCGCTCTTTCGATGGATAGGCAGTAGTGTGTGGCGATTCCAATGAATGCGGCGTTCGGGACGCAGATGAAACTTCTGCGGATCTAACGGGAAACCAACGAAGAACACCCCTCTCCGGAATGGCGTCTTGCAAAAAGAACCAGGGCACAACCTGAAGGTATACCGGTCTGATGCCCTCCCGTTTGGGAGCAGCCACACATTACTATTATGGTATAAAAAATGATACTAATATCGATGGATGAGAAGGGATACGAGTCACTAAAAATTGAGAACATTGTCGCCTCCGGTGTGATCGCAGATGCTATCGACCTTGAAAGCGTATCCGGGAAGATAAAAAACTGCGAGCTGAACACCAAGCGGTTCCCAGGAGCTGTCTACCGCATCGAGAAGCCAAAGATCGCATCCCTGATCTTCTCCTCTGGTAAAGTGGTTCTCACAGGAATCAGGAGACCGGAAGACCTTCAGGACGGCCTTGAAATCATCATGCGTTCGCTCCGTGATGCTGGTGTCGACACCTACAGCGAACCTCAGGTCGCCGTCACGAACATAGTCTGCTCTTACGATATGGGCAAGTACATCAACTTAAACAAGGTGGTCATCACACTGAACCTTGAGAACATCGAGTATGAACCCGAACAGTTCCCTGGACTTGTATACCGCATCGATGACCCGAAGATCGTTGCCCTTCTCTTCAGTTCCGGGAAGATCATCCTGACCGGCGGAAAGAGGATCGAGGATGTCAAGAGAGGGCTCGATTTCCTCGAGCAGCGGCTCGAGACTATCCTCTGAGAGGGTTTTGACTCACCGATCAAACATGCAGGAAGCTCACCCCTTTAGGGGTGGGTAGTTGACCATCCACAACCCCCCGCGACCCACCGCCTGCCATATCAAGAACCGCCGCCCGCGGTTCTTCCAGGTGATCACGGTCTTGAGGGTTCAGATCAGATATTCTGTGAGTGCTCTCGAACCGCTGGAAAAACTACATGATGCCCACAAGGCCACATGCATACCAGATGAAAATATCTAGAGAGCCATTTTCATACAAAAATAGAGGGAATTATGCTTTCCCGAGCCAGAGATCGACCGTATCGCGGTTGTTCTCGACCCATTTCTTTGCGGCCTCCTCTTCAGGCATGCCGTCCGCGATATCGGTCATGACCGAGGCGATATCCTCGCTGGTCCAGCGGAACCGCTGGAGGATGGCATAAGCCTCAGGGTCGTCGGTCTTCAGATCCTTGCGCGCCAGGGTCACAATATCCTCGGCACTGCCATAGACACCTTTCGGGTCGTCAAGGAACTTGAGGTCCCAGCGACCGAACTTCCAGTGCGGCGACCACCCGGTCACCACCACCCACTCCTCACTGTTGATGGCGGAACCCAGCGCCGCGGCCATGCTGGCACTGCTGCTTGCGACCAGTTCGTAGTTGAGGTCATACTCCTCGAGGGCCTGCTCGGTCCGGGTCATGATGCCCGCACCGGGCTCGATGCCGACTATCCTACCGTCGAACTTATCGGCGACGTCGTTCATCTCCTCGATCGAGTCGATGGTCACGTAAGTCGGGACGACAAGTCCAATACGTGCCGCACCGGGGATGTTTTCATTGACGTAATCGATCTGGTCGCCGTACTGCTCCCAGTAGTGCTCGTGGGTGTGAGGGAGCCATCCGGTCGTCGTGAAATCTATTTTACCGCTGGCAAGCCCCTGGTAGAGCGGGCCCGCGTCGACAGCGATCATCTCAACATCGTAGCCAGCCTCCTCAAAGACCTGTTTCATCACGTTGCTGCTCGCGATGGCACAGTCCCAGGTGACGTAACCGATGCGAATAGTCTTTTTAGGCTCCTCCGTTCCGGTGCAGCCGGCAGATACAAGGCAGAGCACCAGAATAACGCCCACCAGTGCAAGCAGGCTTCCAATCTTTCGAACCATATAATTCACCCTCCAGTTTTTTGCCGCACAACACGGCGGTATGCATCATAGATCCGGGTTGTGTGGGGTTTCCGGATCTCTCCTGGCGCTTTTGCACCCCACAGGAAAACGGCCAGTATTTGACCGCTTCAAATTATGAAGAGCACCTTATTTAAGTTTTACTGGCTCCTTTTTAAGAACGGAGCGTCTCTGAAACCCGGTTTTAAGTGGTGTGCACCCCTGGAACCGCTCCTGGGGCGCACACCGAAGCGTCATCCCGGAATCGCCAGGATCTCAGCAAGAGAAGAGAAAATGCGGGGTAAAATGGGCTTTTCGAGACCTGCTCACACCCTCTAACCATATTGTGGCACCAGGTTCTGGGTGATCCGGTCGAGGATGATCGCGATGATCACGATGGCGAGCCCCGCTTCGAACCCCGTACCGATATCCACCCGCTGGATCCCCACAAGCACCTGGTAGCCAAGACCCCCGGCACCGATCATCGATGCGATGACGGTCATTGAGAGAGCAAGCATGATACACTGGTTAACCCCTGCCATGATTGTTGGAAGCGCAACAGGGATCTGCACCTTGAGGAGTTTCTGCCAGGGCGTGGATCCAAAAGCATCCGCAACCTCGATCAACTCGGTCGGAACCTGCCTGATCCCGAGATTGGTGAGACGCAGGGCCGGTGGCATAGCGAACACAACCGTCGCGATGGCGCCCGGCACGTTTCCAAGACCAAAGAAGATCACGGCTGGAATGAGGTAGACAAACGAGGGCATGGTCTGCATGAAGTCAAGGATCGGCCTTAGCATGGAGTTCATGGTATCGCTCCTCGCAGCCACGATCCCGAGAGGGATCGATAGCGCCAGCGCGACTATCGTCGAGACCAGAACAAGCGCCAGCGTCAGCATGGAGAGGCTCCAGAGGTTGAGATCCCAGATCAGGATAAGCCCGATTGCGGTGACTGCCGCCAGTTTTATGTCGCGCCGGGTGACAAACCAGACCACCACGGCCGCAATGAGTATCAGGAGGGGTATCGGTATGGCAAGCAGCAGATCCTGGAACCCCCCGATCAGGAACCCAAGCGCCGCGCTGATGGCATCAAGCAGCCAGCCTAAGTAGTGCTCTATCCAGTCCACCAGCACCTCGACTCCGTAGCCCACGGGCAGTTTAGGCAGTTGCATTCGTATCCTCCCCCTTTCGTGCCAGGGCGGCAAGTACGGCGCCGCGCGATACGCTGCCCAACAGCCTGCCGGCATCGTCCACCACCGCAACAGGGTATGGGTTCTTAACGACAAGTGAAATGATATCGCTCAGAGATGTGGTGGGAGTCACCTTCGGAACATCTATGATGAGGATATCATCGAGTCGTTTTCCCTTCCTGACAGCCTCAACGGCATCGTCAAGTGTCACCCTGCCGCGGAGCTGCCGCTGACGGCTGACAACAAAGATGCAGGATATATCGTGCTCCTCCATCAGGTGGAGGGCAACCCGCGGCCCCGCCGTCCACTGGGCAACGGGTTCGGCCCGGCGCATCACGTCGCCTGCCGTAAGAACCCTGGTCAGGTCAACATCCGCGACAAACCTCTCCACATACTCGTTCTCGGGGCTGGTCAGGATCTCCTCCGGAGTGCCGATCTGCACGATCACACCATCCTTCATCAGCGCTATCCGGTCACCCAGTTTCAGGGCTTCGTCTAGATCGTGGGTGACAAAGATGATCGTCTTTCCGAGCCGCTGATGAAGATCCAAGAGTTCGTCCTGCATCTCCCGGCGTATCAGGGGGTCGAGCGCGCTGAAAGCCTCATCCATCAGGAGGATATCCGGATCGCTTGTGAGCGCACGGGCAAGCCCGACCCGCTGTTTCATCCCTCCAGATAGTTCATCAGGCATGCTGTCCTCGTAGCCGCCAAGCCCCACCAGCTGGAGCATCTCTCTGGCCTTTCTGTGCCGTTCCTCCAGGGGAACGCCCTGAATCTCGAGACCAAAGGCGATGTTCTCAAGAACCGTCCGGTGCGGCAGGAGCGCGAAGTTCTGGAATATCATGCCCAGTTTGCGTCTCCTGATCTCCCGGAGTTCCTCCTCGCCCATGCGGACGATCTCTTTGCCGTCGATCCATACCTCGCCCGACGTGGGCTCGATGATCCGGTTGATGCACCGCAGGAGCGTCGATTTCCCGCTCCCCGAAAGCCCCATCAGGACAAATATCTCAGCCCGGGCAACTTCAAACGATATATCGATGAGGGCCACCGTGGAACCGGTCTCTTCAAATATCTCCTGTTTTGAGCGGCCCGCACGATAAAGTTCTATGGCCTTTTCTGGCTCATCCCCGAACACCCGGGTCAGGTTCCTGACGCGGATTATCGGTTCCACGGGTGCTGTCTCTTCTTCAGTTACCTGCTCTACAATGATGGACTCCTCCTGGCTCACGATTTCTATTTCATCAGGTTTATAATTTCGGGTTCTAAAAAATCTCCATTTTACTCTTGACTTTTAATTTTCAGGCCGCTCCATGGCGCTTTCACCTCCAGCAGAGATTACTAATCTTTATCTGAGAATTTACTGACGTTTTACCGGTTACTCAGCCCATACTGCTCATACTTCCAGGATCCGCCGCTCCAAAGCATCTGGCCGCAAATGCCCGCACCCGGCAAAACAACAGGCCGCTGCGCCTCGGGTCATACCGCTTCTTTTATTGGCTGAGAACTCATATCCATGTAGATCAATCCACAGAGTCTATAAGACGGAGACCACCACCATGGAGAAGGGAAAAGTCGTTCTGGCGTTTTCAGGGGGTCTTGACACCTCCATCTGTATCCCCCTGCTTCGCGAACATTACGGGTTTGACGAGATCATCACCGTTGCAGTCGATGTCGGCCAGCCCCCTGAGGAGATCGCCCGGGCAACGGAGAAAGGGCGGATGCTTGCGGATAAACACTACACCATCGATGCAAAGGAGAAGTTTGTATCGGACTGCATCTTCCCCTCGATCAGGGCAAACGGCTCATACGAGGGCTACCCCATGGGCACGGCGCTCGCCAGACCGCTGATCGCCACAGAGGTTGTAAAGATCGCCAAGAGGGAGGGGGCATCAAAGGTCGCGCACGGCTGCACCGGGAAAGGAAACGACCAGCTCCGGTTTGACTTCATCTTCAGGACAGCGGGCTACGATATCATCGCGCCGATGCGGGAGATGAACCTGACGCGGGAGTGGGAGATCGCCTACGCTCAGGAGCACAACATCCCTGTCTCTGCGGTGAAGGAAAAACCGTACAGCATCGATGAGAACTGCTGGAGCAGGAGCATCGAGGGCGGTAAACTGGAGGACACGGCCTTCCACCCGCCGGAGGATATCTACGCCTGGACGGTATCCCCCAAAGATGCTCCAGACGTGGTGGAGGAGATCAGCATAGAGTTTGAGCGGGGTGTCCCGGTCGCCCTCAACGGGGAGAGGCTTGCGGGCCTCGACCTGGTCAGGGAACTGAACCGGATCGCAGGAAGGAACGGTGTCGGCCGCAACGACATGATCGAGGACCGGATCCTGGGGCTGAAGGCCCGTGAGGTCTACGAGCACCCGGCCGCAACCGTCCTCCTCACCGCACACACTGACCTCGAGCACCTTGTGCTGACCCGTTCAGAGATAGCGTTCAAGCGGATCGTCGACGAGAAGTGGTCAGAACTCGCCTACATGGGGGTTGTGCACGAACCGCTCTTCCACGCGCTGACGACGTTCATCGACACCACCCAGGAACGGGTCAACGGCACGGTGGAGATTGGGCTCTACAAAGGCAGCGCCACGGTGCTTGGCCGGAGGTCGGAGGCGGCGCTCTACTCCAGCGACCTTGTATCCTTTGACTCGATGATGCTTGACCAGAAACACGCCGTCGGTTTCTCTAACTACTTCGGTTTGCAGGCACGCCTCCTCAAAAACCTGGAGAAGCGATGAAGGAGGGTGCCTACAGCACCTTCTTCCCCGCGTCTTTTCCTGGCGTGCACTCAAACACGTCGGTGATCTTCATGATGATGAGCGATTTTGCCGGGTATTTATCACTCTTTGATCTCATCCAGTCCCGGAACTTCTCGTAATCGGGACCTGATGTCCTGATCTCTGTGCTGCCCTTGACCTGGAAGCAGCGTTTTGTCTCCGGGTCATGGAAGGAGAGGGCGGCAACCGGGTTCTCCTGGAGGTTCTTGAGTGTCTTTTGCATGTAGTTGTCCATGATCCAGATGGTGTCGTCGGCGGCGAGCCGCATCGATGCCACCGGCGCCACGTTGGGAACGCCGCTCTTTGAGGCGGTGGCAAGCGGCATAACTTTCGTTCTGTTGAATAACTCCTTAATCTCACCTGAGAGCGCAACCATACGGGTTCCACCTCCTGCCTGACACGAGAAACGGCGCGGGCCACCCGTCAGGCAGACAGGTTATCCGTGCTACAAGTATATAACCAATACGGCGAGAGGCAGGGGTGATGACGAAAAGATGTTTGCCCGGGGAAGTCCCTCCACCCATTCATCACCGAGAGATCAGATCCCACGGTGGTCCATAGGAGTATCGGCTCAAAAGAACTACTGCTCCCCGACGAACTCTCTTAGTCGCGCAAGGAGGTAGTCCTGGACCTCCTCCACAACCTCTTTCCTGCCGCGGAACGCGAGCAGGTCGCGTGCGTCACCTTCCATGTTTGCAAACGCCAGTCTCTCCTGCCGCTGGACAACCTCAACATCGAACTTCTCAACAACATCGTAGATCATCTTCCGGGGCACGCCCGGCGGAACCAGCAGATCATAGAGTTGTTCCTGTTGCTCTTCCTCAGTCATTGGTTCACCAGATCCTTCTACTTCCCTATTTTTATCCGGCGGGCCATAATACATGGCCCTCCTCGCACCCCGCCAAGCGGTTCCTTTGGTTTTCCGAGCGAGTTCATGCACCGCGCCATCAGTGCCGCCCCCCTGGCAAGACCGTCGTCGACGAAGACCACGTGGTCGATCGGGTTCTCATAGAGTCCACGCTCCGTTATGCCCTCCAGGATGTACTCGGGTTTCTGCCCCGAGATCGCTGCCCGCCCGGTGAACCCGATCGATGAGTTCGGCGGGACCAGCCCCCGATCGACCGCGACGTCGACCAGACGGAGCGCCATCCTGGCGCAGACGCGGTCGATCACCTCGTTCAGAACCCCCAGACCGTAGTTCTCGTGGATCTCGCGCCCGATCTCCTCGAGCGCCGGGACCTCACTGCCGTTTTCGCCAACATCACAGCCTATGAGGGCCACGCCGGACTTATCGGCGATATCGGCACATACCGGGACCCGGCCAAACCTTCTCCGGTCAGGGGGGACGACCCGGATATCGATATGCTCGTGGCAGCGGTCGACGTAGTCATCGACGATGGGGCGCTTCCTGCCGCCAAATGACCCCGTAACAGGGTGCTCACCGAATATGTCAAGGGCCGTTCCCGTCCGGCTCTCTACAAGCCCGGTGCCCCGGACGATTGCATCCGGCACCGCTCCAGCAAGACCGCAGAAGTTTCCAATTGTCCTGGCAAAGGGGTTCGGGTCATCCCGGGCGACATCGCTTGTGATCCGGCCATCGAGCGTCGTTCCGAAATCGATGGATATACAGGGGTTCCGGAAATCAACCGGCGTCCACTTGGCGCCTTCCTTGATGCCCGCCATCGCAAGCTCACCCTCCATCTCGTTTGCCACCATCTCCACACCGGTAGACCCCATCGGCGGCAGGACGCCGGCCACCGCACCGACAAAGACCACGCGGTCGGCAAACGAGTATTTCCGGAGTTTTGGGGGCAGGTTCTCGATCGACATCGGCGGTGTCATCTTTCTGGGTGGGACGCCTGCTACCAGGCAGCCGTTTGCAAGGGCAATGACAAAGTCGCCGACCTGGTCAGGGGAGTCCATCGCCGCCACAACCCCGGTGCTCCGGACAACAAAGTCCAGGTCGTCTTTGATGCTCAGGCGCGCCTCTTTGTGGCTCTGGATGAGGGTGTCGCGCACCAGGTCCGTAACCGACTCTCGCGTCAGTTTCGTGCCGTCCAGGGTCTCCCCGAATATGGTCTCACCCGGTTTTGGCGGCCGGACATCCCGGCTCATCGTCACAGTCTTGTTTATGATATACGTCCTGCCGGTCTCCAGGTTTGTGCCGGTAAGGATACATTTTGTTGTGGTGTTGCCCATCTCAACGGATGCCACGATGAAGTAAGGCTTCACACGATATTCGGGAACGCCCGCACCCGCTCCGTGCATGATCGACGGCGGTGGCGGGCTCTGGACGATATGCGGCTTTGGTTTGAAAAAGCGCTCCAGAAAGCGGGCACACATAGTAATCGTTTTTTTCCGCCTGCCTGCATATATCTTTCCATCTGACTGTATGGAGCCGGGCAAACCAATTCGCTCATGGTTTGATGCCCCAAAAAACCACCAACGCGCTTAGACGTCTTTTGCGGCCTGACCAGCCCCGCCTCCTCCCCTGGGCAGGCAAGTGCGGGGGCAATCCGTCCCGGTGGCCGTGCCATGAGAGTGTGTGATGAAACACCTTTCGATGAGTTTCACCAGAACCTGGAGATATGCTTGCTCTTCTGGTACCGTATCGATGGGGAATCGCCAATCTGAGGTGGGGCTCGCCGGTGGAGGGGATGGAACATCCCCCTCCCCCAGTATCATGCATCTCCGATTGAACGGTTTTCGCTGGAACACCACCACCTCCCGGCGCGTTCCGCGCCTCCGCCCGCCCCCTTCCGAGGGGGCGGGCAGTTTGAAGCGGTTGTCCCGGTGGCCATGTGCGGGGGCGAAAACAGGATCATGGAGGATCCCGGGTGAGACCGCGAAGAGACGGTCTCACCAAGCCCACGAGTAGAACGGTTCCTCACTCCTTCGGCGGCATCCCGCCCCTGATCAGCCAGACAAGCAGCGCCTTCTGAGCGTGGAGCCGGTTCTCGGCCTGGTCCCAGACAATGCTCTGGGGGCCTTCCAGGACGTCATCGGTGATCTCCTCCCCCCGGTGAGCGGGGAGACAGTGCATAACAGGAGCCCCGGGCACCGCCAGATCCAGGAGCCGGGAGTCGATCGTGTAGCCCTGGAACGCCTGCAGCCGCTCGGCGCGCTCCTCCTCGTTCCCCATCGAGACCCATATATCGGTGTAGAGGACGTCTGCGTCGCAAACCGCCTCCTCCGGCTCGGTGACCATGGTGACACGGCCGCCTGCCGCCCTCGCCCGCTCAACAACCCCCTCCTCGGGGCGGTAGCGCGGCGGGCATGCAACCACAACCTCCATCCCTGTCAGAGGTGTGGAGAGGATCCAGGAGTTGCAGACGTTGTTCCCATCACCTATCCAGGCGAGTTTGAGGCCGCGAAGATCGCCGAACCGTTCGCGGAGGGTCATGATGTCAGCGAGAACCTGGCATGGGTGCAGCCGGTCGGATAGGCCGTTTATGACCGGGATGGTTGCGTGGCGGGCGAACTCCTCGATTGTGGCATGAGAGTAGGCACGGATCATCACCGCGTCAAGGTAGCGGGAGAGCACCCGCGCCGTGTCCCGGATCTCCTCACCCCGGCCAACCTGCATGTCCTGCGGGTTAAGAAAGAGCGCATGCCCGCCGAGGTCGGACATCCCTGCCTCAAACGAGACCCGTGTGCGGGTGGACGCCTTCTCAAAGATCATCCCGAGGTTCTTCCCCTTCAGGTATTCGTGCGCAACCCCGTCCGACTTCAGCCTTTTGAGGCGCATGGCGTCGGCGATGATGCCCTCGAGTTCGTCGCTCTCCACATCGAGGATCGATAGAAAATCCTTCTTCATGCAATCTCCCTCATACGGCGGCACCGCTTCTCCAGGCTCTCCCTGGTGCCGATATCCCTGCGGTGGAAGACGCGGCCCGAGACGGATGATGCTGCCCTCTCCGCTATCGACTCAGCCTCTTCCAGCGTCTCGCCCACCCCGACAAACGCAAGCGCCCTGGATGTCCTGGTATAGAGTCTACCGCCCCTCTCCTCGACGTTTGCGTAGTAGAGGAGGGCGTCGCCATAATCACCGAGAACGATCGGTTCGCCCACCTTCGGCGCCTCGGGATACCCCTCCGGAACAACATACTTGCAGACCGTCGCCTCGTTTGCAAACGAGACGTCCGATGGTGAGAGGTCGCCATCGATGATCCGGTGGACTATCTCCGTAAAGTCCGACTCCAGTATGGAGAGGACGTTCATCGCTTCAGGATCCCCAAACCTTGCGTTGAACTCGATGACCTTCGGGCCGTCAGCGGTGTTCATGAACTGACCATACAGGATCCCGCGGTATGGTGTCCCTTCGGCACGCATCGCCACGACCGTATCCTGCATGATCCGGAGAGCCTTCTCGTAATCCGGCTGCGTGACAAACGGAAGCATGTGGTCCGGGAGTGAGTATGACCCCATACCGCCGGTGTTTGGCCCGAGATCACCCTCGTATGCCCGTTTATGATCCTGGACAAGCGGCATCGGCACCAGATGCTCGCCGTCGACGAACGCCTGGAGGGTGAACTCCTCGCCGATAAGCCGCTCCTCCAGGACGGCGTTTCCTCCAAGATGCCGGACGTAATCGATCGCCCCCTGCCGATCGAGATGCTCGCCCATGATCCTGACACCTTTCCCCCCCGTGAGCCCGATGGGCTTGATGGCAAGGTCGCCACCGTAAGACTCGATGAAACGGCGCGCCTCCTCGGGGTCGTGGCAAACCCGGTACTCCGGGCAGCCCTCGATCCTGTAGCGCTCCATCAACCGGCGGCAGAACGCCTTGTCCGTCTCGATCCTTGCGGCAGCACGGGTAGGACCCACACAGGGTATCCCGGCAGACTCGAGGTAATCGACGATCCCCGCTTCAAGGGGCGCTTCCGGGCCGATTATCGCGGCATCGACCCCGCAGGTGGTGGCAAACGGCAGGATCCTCTGAATATTCGTCTCTTTCTCAAGGAGCACCCCCTCTGCAAGCCTGGCAATCCCCGGGTTCTTGCTTGCCATAACAGAGAAGATGCTCACATCACTGTTGCAGGAAAGCGCCCTGGTGATCGCATGCTCCCTGCCACCACCACCTACAACGAGCAGTTTCATATCCTTCATATTCACCCGCACTTAAAAATGCTTTATCCATCCAGCAGGTCGCTGACCCGCACAAGAGCCTGGAGAGAGACCCCTTTCTCCGCGAGCGCCTCGCGAGCGCCCGCCTCCCGGTCGACGACGGTCACCACGCGGTCAACGTGCGCACCTGCGGCCCGGAGCGCCTCGATGCCGTAAATGGCGCTCCCACCAGAGGTTGTCACATCCTCGACCAGCAGCACGTCCTTCCCGTTCACCTCGCCGATGATCCTGCCTGACTTTCCGTGATCCTTTGCCTCTCTCCGGATTATCGCGTAAGGCCGGCCGCTTGCAAGCGAGACTGCGACGGCGATCGGAACACCGCCGACCGCCACCCCGGCAACAACGTCGAACTCCCGGCCTTCGGCGATGGCCTTCCCTATCTCCGCAAGGATGGCGGGGTTCGTGGTTGCGACCTTGATATCGATGTAGTAGGAACTCCTGGCACCCGAGGCCAGGAGAAAGTCTCCATACTCTATTGCACCGCTCTCAAGCAGCAGTCTTGCGATCCGGTTCACCATGGTACCTCCTTAACTCCGATGTAATACCCTATAATGTTCACCACACGGTGGAGGAGCGGTGTCAGTATGATTATCCAGACCAGGATCGGCAGCGTGATATTCTCCACCAGCCACTCCGGGTATACCAGGAGGACGAGGAGCAGCGACCCTATAACAAGGTCGTACTGGTCGGCAATAATCCAGGATTCACCCCGCTCTTTTCCAAGCCTACGCTTGAAGAAACTCTTGATGAGATCCCCGAGGAGTGCGCCGGTCGCAAGCAGGATGACCGAGAGGATCGTATGTCGGGGGAGCATATCGAGGCCGAACGCGGAGGCTGCCAGGATCTCGACCAGACCCACCAGCACACCCGAGAGGACGCCGCCGAAGAACCCGCGGTAGGTCTTCCCGTCGCCAAAGATCCTTCTCCCGTCAGAGAACATCCTGCCGAGGTCGATTGGCGTCCCGCCGCCGAAGACCGCGGCCGCCGAGTTGGGCAGGTATGCCGGCAGCATGATCCAGAGCGCCGCAACCGCAGAGAATATCCAGTAGCCGATATCAGGGGCGATGGATGTCAATGTGCTGTACAATCAGTAAATATAAAGATTAAAGTGTCGAAGTATGAGATACGAATAAAAAACTGTGGGCACGGTGAGAGAATGCTTGTGAAGAAGACAAAAAGCCTCTGCCCGACATGCGGCCGTGTGCTTGACGCCGATGTCGTCGAAGAGGAGGGGCAGATCTGGCTGGTCCGCACCTGCCCTGAACACGGTTTATACAGGGGTCTCTACTGGTCGGACGCGGAGATGTACCGGCGGTTCGATGCTTACGAACGTATCGGGAACGGCGTCTCAAACCCGCAGAAGACTCCCTCCGCAGCAGGGTGCCCGAATGATTGCGGGATCTGTGCAAACCACCGGTCAACAACCCTGCTTGCAAACATCGATCTGACGAACCGGTGCAACCTGAACTGCGATTTCTGCTTTGCAAACGCCAGAGCGTGTGGATTCGTCTACGAACCGACCTTCGAGCAGGTCGTAGGGATGCTGCGGCTGCTGCGTGAGGAAAAACCCGTTCCGGCGCCTGCCGTCCAGTTTTCCGGCGGGGAACCGACGCTGCGGGACGACCTGCCAGAGATCATCCGCGTTGCAAAAGATCTCGGGATCTCCCAGGTGCAGGTCGCCACAAACGGGATTCGACTGGCAGGGGACGCTGATTACATCCAGGAGCTGAAAGATGCGGGGCTCTCAACGGTCTACCTCCATTTCGACGGCGTAACCCGCGAGACGAACTCCAAACTTGGGAGCGATCTGCGTGCGATCGAGAACTGTGAGAAGATCGGGATGGGTGTTGTGCTGGTGCCGACAGTCATAAAAGGCAGGAACGATCACGAGGTTGGCGCCATAATCAAATACGCCGCAGAACATTTCGAGACCATCCGCGGCGTCAACTTCCAGCCTGTGGCGTTCACCGGCGCCGCAAGCGAGGATGATGTCAGGAAGGAGCGGATCACCATCCCGGAACTTGCGGAGCGGATCGAGGAGCAGACAGACGGTATCATCAAGAAAGACTACTTCTACCCCGTGCCCTGCGTCGTTCCAATCTCCGATCTCGTCGAGGCGTACACCGGCAAACCCCAGATCAGGTTCACCACCCACCAGCACTGCGGCGCGGCGACATACGTCTTTGTCACCGATGAAGGTATGATCCCGATCAACAGGATGGTGGATGTTGACGCTTTCTTTGAGTCGGTCGAGAAGATGGCGACAAGGCTTGCGAAGGGCGGGTCGCTCAACAGGTACGTGACCCTTGTTGAGGGGGTCAAAGACATCTACACATCCACCAGGAAGGCGGAACACAAGAACACCGGGGAGTTGATGAAACTTATAACGAAGGCGCTTGTGCTGCAGAACTTCGAGGCGCTGCGTGACTTCCACTGGAACGCCCTCTTCATCGGCATGATGCACTTCATGGACAGATACAACTACGACCTCTCCAGGGTGGAGCGGTGCTGCATCCACTACGCTACCCCTGACGGCCGCCTGATCCCATTCTGCACATACAACAGCGGCCCGGTCCACCGCGAGCAGATCTGGAAGAAGTTTGCGCAGCAGCCCCATGAAGATGAGTGAGGGAAGCCCACCCCCGCAGGAAGGACTCAAGGATCAGGGGAACGGCAGTTCGCAGCCTTCCCCATCCTCCAGGACAAGCGATGCGATGGCGAGATCCTGTATGGCAAGCCCGGTTGAGTCAAAGACGGTGATCGCGTCCGGGGACGACCTCCCCTTCTTTCCGATGACCACCTCGCCCAGGGTTCCCGCGATCATGGCCGGGTCGTAGAACCCGGTTCTGACCGGGACGTTGACCTCCCCGGAGTGGATCGCCTGTTCCCGGTCGTCGACAAAGACCTCGGCCCGGAGGAGGATCGCGGGGTCAAGTTCCTGTTTCCCCGGGGCATCTGCACCGATAGCGTTGATGTGCGTCCCTTCGTGGACCCACCCGGCCATAACCAGAGGTTCTCTGGAGGGCGTTGTCGCGGCGAGGACGTCAGAGTCGCAGGCGCGTTCGATCGAGACCGGGCGGGCGTTGTAGTCGGCATATCGCGCCGCAAGCGCCGCTGCAGTCTTCTCGTTCCGGCTCCAGACCCTCACCTCGTCGAGCGTGAAGGCGGCGGCCATCGCCTCAACCTGCGCCGCCGCCTGCCGTCCGGCACCTATGAGCCCCAGGCTGATGGAGGACCGCCGGGGGGAGAGGTGTCTTGCAGCCACAGCACCTGCCGCCCCGGTTCGAAGCGCGGTCAGGTCGGTGGCGTTTATGAGAGCTGTCGGGAGCCCGGTATCCACGTCGATGATCACCGTCAGCGCCATGACCGTTGGAAGCCCGTGCGCCCTGTTGTTGGGGTGGACGTTGACTATCTTCACCCCGGCTATCCCGGCCGCGGGTAGGTAGGCCGGCATAGTCCTGAAGTCCCCGGTCTTCCCGAACGTCACGTAGACCTTCGGGGGCATCTGGACGTTGCCCCTGCCGTGCTCGGCAAAGGCCGACTCGATCACACGGTTCACCCTGGCATACGACGGGTAGCCGGAATGAACAGGGTAATACTTCACGGGGTGATCACCCCGTGCTGCCGACCGGATATAATAGAGGCGGGGGATACACCCCCGGTTCCGATCTGGAGATCCATATACCTGCTCCGTTGGAGGGGTATATCAACAATCCGGTTTTTACCCGCGGTTCTCCTGCATCCCGCGTATCGAGAGCCGGATCAGGCCGAGGTTTGCATCCGGTTCTGCAAGTATGCAGAGGTAGAGGTCGTTGTAGGGCGCGATGATGAACTTCCCCCGGGGTGTCTCGAGGATTACCTGGGAGAGACCGCCCATCTCCATCTCGGCGGTGATCTGGCTTCCGGCACGGAGAAGGTCCTCGGCGACCGCGGCTACCTTCTCAAAGTCCGCAGAGCCGACCGACTGGAGGGCAAACCCTTCATGAAAGACCGAGACCGCAACGACACCAGGCTGCCGCGCGATCTGCTGGAGGGCAGCCTTCTCGGGGGAGGGGGGCGCTCTGCCAACCCCGGTGACAAGGCAACCGCTCGCACTCGAGGCTTCCCTGGCCGCCCGCGTCTCTTCGGCGGTATACGCGATAAGTTCGTAGACCAGCGATGGCCGCTCGAGGAGGTGCCTGTAGGCGTCATCTCCGCCGAGGAGGAGACCCCTGCTTTTATCCTCAAAGGCGGCGGCGTAAGGGCTCCCGGCCTCGAACAGGACAAAGCCGGTTCCACCACCCTTCTCCGTGATCCGCACCGCCCCGGTGAAATGAGGGCTGATCGATGCAAGGGTTGAGAGCGGCCCCTGCAGTCTGCCAAGTGAGATGCCGTCGGGGAGCATCGTCTCACAGAGCGGCTATTATCCGGTCTTTGTTCTTCTTCAGTTCGTAGCGGATTCTCCCGACGTTTACGTTCGCGTTCGCCACTATGGCGATCAACTCATCCTCTGAGAGCGGTGAGAGGAGAATCGGGCCGTTCTCAAGCTCGACAAGCATCTGGTGCATCTCTCCCTTCCCGAGTTCATTGCTCATCGCCTCGGACGTACCCATGCCTGTCGATGCCATGGCGCCCAGGGCCTCGACATCCACGTCGCCGGCAACAACGCTCTCGATCACAAAACCGTCCCGTCCCGCCACAACCGCGGCGGTAACCCCATCAAGTTTAAGGAACTCTCCCAGGATCTGTTTTAACATGCTTTCCATACTTTACATCACCTCACGCCTTTCTGACTAACTCGATCTTCATGGGCATCCTCCCGATCGCGTGCGTGGCACATGAGATACAGGGGTCGTAGGCCCTTATGACCATCTCGATCTGGTTGGCTGCACCATCGCTCAGCGCACCGTTCTTCACAACCCGGCGGGCGACATCCTCCACCCCGCGGTCTATGGCGTAGTTGTTCTGGCAGGTCGCCACGATCAGGTTGCACCGTTCAATTATTCCGGCATCATTGACGGTGTAGTCGTGGATGAGCGTTCCCCGCGGAGCCTCGATTATACCAACACCGCGCCGGTTCACAACCTCTACTGCGGGTGTCCTGACATCCGTGCCGGTGATGCCGCTATCGGAGAGGAGTTTCACCGCCAGTTCGCACGAGGCGATGAACTCGACGTAGCGCGCCAGGTTGTAGGCGAGCGCTGCCTGTGAGACTGTTCCGAACCGTTCGCGATACTCCGCAAGCGCAGCGTCTGCATGCTCCGTGCCCATCTTCTCCACGACGTTCAGCCTGGCAAGCGGCCCGACACGGTAGTTCTCACCGCCCTTGAGGCGGACGAACTTCAGGTATGACCAGTCCTCTGAATACTCCTCGATAAATTTTGTGTAATCCGTTCCGGTGAACGACCCGATCCTTCCACCCTCCCCGTTGAGCACCGCAACAGGCCCGTCGTAAGTCGAGTAGACACCGTGATTGGTCATCCCCATGAACCCGGTCCTGACGGCGCCGAACTCCGTGTCGACACCATCGAGGAGTGTGTGCGCAATATCCCAGCCTTCAAGGGCGATCCTGAGCGCCTCATCCGCCATGGTGGCCAGTTCGGCCCTCTTTGCCGCGGTTAATGGTGCCGACATCCCACCGGGGAGGGCGTTTGAGGGGTGGATGGGTTTACCGCCGATCGCCTCCGTCAACCGCTGGCCAAACTTCCTGACCGCGATCGCCTTCTTTGCAAGATCGGGTGAGTGGCGGGCGAGGCCGATGACGTTGCGCGTCTCCGGGGGGCAGTCGTGGCCCAGGAGGAAGTCCGGGGCCGCGAGCATGAAGAAGTGGAGGGAGTGCGAGTGGATGTACTGCCCGATGTTGAGGAGTTCGCGGAGTTTCTTTCCTGTGGCGGGGGGTTCGACCCCGAAGATCTGGTCGGTGGCCTTTGCCGCCGCAAGGTGGTGCGAGGTTGGGCAGATCCCGCAAATCCGGGGCGTTATCCTGGGTGCTTCCTCGATTGCAGCCCCGCTGAGGAACTTCTCAAACCCTCTCAGCTCTACGACCTGAAAATGGGCGGAGTCAACGTCACCGCGGTCGTTGAGGTATATCCTGACGCCTGCATGACCCTCGATCCGGGTCACCGGGTTGATCGCGATCTCTTTCATCTGCTCCTCTCCTTTACTAGGTCACGGATCTTTGAGACCTCTTTGTCCTCCATGATCAGGCTGCCTATGGTGAAGGGGTACATCGTGTGCGCGATGTCGTAGAGTTCTTTCTCCACCTCTTTCTCGGGCTTATCGGTGAGATCGGAGATCCTCCGCACCATCATGCCATAGATGTCGCGGCAGGGTTCGCGGAGGATGTCCAGAGACGGGCCGTTGCAGCCGTGGCAGGGGACGTTGTTCTTGGGGCAGGCGGCGCCGCATCTTCCGAAGGTGACGCTCCCGAGACAGAGGTAACCCTGCCCGAGCAGGCAGTGTTCGCGGTCGGGGACACCCTCATAACGGCGTTTGAGTGTCCAGTTCTCGACCGCGCCCATCTTTCTGTCGCAATCGGCACAGACGGATTTGCGCGAGAGACTGAGTTTGTCCCCGGAGACCAGCGCGGGGATGATCTGTTTGAGGTAGGTCTCTTTTGGCGGGCAGCCTGTGATGTAGTAGTCGATCTTTGTCAGGTCGCCAACCGCAAACGCCCGGTAGAGGAAGGGGGGCACATCCGTCGGGATGACCCCGTCGGGTTTCACGGTCTCCACCTCCCGATAGACGTATGAGAAGATCTCATCGTTTGAGTGCAGCATCGAGAGACCCGATACGCCGCCGTAGCATGCGCAGGTGCCGAGCGCGACCAGGGTCTTTGCCCGTCTCCGGATCTTCTCAAGGCGTTCCTGGTTTTCAGCGTTGCGGACGGCTCCTGTCACAAACGCGATATCGATGCCCTCCGGGGGTTCCTTGACGTCCATGATCACCGGCGAGTAGACTATATCAGCCTTATCAACAACGTCGAGCAGCATCTCGTGGAGGTCAAGCACCGCGATCGTGCAGCCTGAACATCCTGCCAGTTCCTCGATAGCAATCTTCATGCTCATCGCCTCACTTAAGGACCAGTTTCTTCAGGCAGGCGTTCGGGCCGGTGTGGACGATCTCCAGTTTGGCCTTTCTGCCCGTGATCTCCTCGATCGCGCCGACAACGTAGCCAAAGAGGGTCTGGCAGAGCGGGCCACCCTGGTCAAGACCGTTGCGCCGGAGCGTCTGGCGGACGATGCAGTCGTGGAAGACGAGGTAGATGAACGTCTCGCCGTTCTCTTCGATGATGTAGGAGTCTTTATCCTCGGGTTTCCAGACCTCGAAGGAGTACTGCCCCCGGAGCAGGTCGGAGAGCTCGTGGAGCGCTCCCTCGACGTCATCCCGTTTCTGGAAGTACTGGGCGACCTCGTGGCCGAACTTCTTTCCGGCGCGGTATGTGACGGCGTTTGCCCCCCTGCCCGCGATCTCTTCGAGTGACCTGATCACGAGCCCGTTGAGTTTCATCAGACCGTGGAGCGTCTGCTCAAGGTCTTTTGGCTTCGGTGAGCATTCCAGAGGGACGTCCTCGGAACGGTAGACCAGATCCGTCTGGAAGGCCTCGTGCATCTCGTCGACATAGCCTGCGGTCATCAGATCACCTTTTTAAGCATCTCGCATACGTGGATGTCGATGTAGTGCCGCCTTGCAGCGTAGATCCCGCGGTGCTCAAGCGCCTGAGCCGGGCAGATCTCATGGCAGGAGAGGCACCCCATACAGTTGTTCGGCCTGACCGCGACACTTACGTTGTCCTGGAGTTCGTACACATGCATGGGGCAGTCTTTTACGCAGAGGCCGCACCCAACGCACGCGTCTTTATCCACATATATCTCCATTGCAAGCCTCAGAAGGTGTTTAACATCTCCTGGTATTAAAAACATACAGTTCGCTCGAGGGATAAATTTTTGATCTGGTGTGATATTACGGAGATTTCAGGCCCGAATGGGGATAAATGTGGCTTTTTAGCCAGGGCGGCCAATAACCTCAGGTGGTGGCGGCCGGCCCGGCCGAAGAATCGGGGGCGGGGTTCTGGAGAGCCCCGCTCTCTCAAAATTGTGAGATATTATTCTCTGGCTTTTCAGTAGCGCCGGAAGTCGCTTCGCGGCCTCTGTGGCCGTGCTTCATCGATCTTCAGGGTGCGGCCTTCGAATACGGTATTGTTCAGGGCTTCTTTTGCTTCTTCAGCCTCTTTGGGGCTGGACATCTCGACGAATCCGAAGCCTTTACGCTCGATGACTCTGACGTCGTTAACCGTCCCATACTGACCGAATAACTCTTCTAACTGCTCTTTGTTTACCGAGTAGGTGAGGTTGCCGACGTACAGCTTGTTGCTTTCCATTCAAAGATCCTCGTCAGTTATTTACGCTCAATCCTTAACTAACCTTCGGAGGGAAATATGGGGGCTGCCTGCGGCGTCCACCCCCACTTGCACTCCAGGGCTGGTGGTGTCCAGACCACGCAGGGAATACTTTAATGCTTGTGGGGGCCATTATGTAAAAGTCGGAATGAAGATCCGATAAAGTCTGGCGGGGCTCTGCCTCTGCCTGTTATGGAGTTGATTAACTGACAAATACACCAAGAGGAAGCGGAAAGAACGATAGTGAAGAGATCATACGCGTAAGGCTGCCAAAGAGAAAGAACCAGGAGATCTTTGGCCGGGCGGAACTGATGCTCGGGGCAAACCATATCCGCGTCCGCTGTGAGGACGGCGTCACGCGCACAGGGAGGATCAAGGGCAAGATCAAGAAGAGGCTCTGGATCCGCGAGGGGGATCTCCTGATTGTTGTTCCATGGAGTTTCCAGGACGAGAAGTGCGATATTGTCTACCGCTACATCAGGCCCCAGGTAGACTGGCTCCAGAAGCACAATTATATCAGGTGAATTCTCAGGGGCAGCGGGGCCTGAAAAAGAGCGGTCTCGCCATTCCCGGCGGGGCCATAGGCACCCCGGTCAAGATGGCGGGCGGCGATCGCCCGGAGAGGATTTTTCCCCGCGATCGGTTGGACGGTTGGGGGATCTTTTCTAGAGTGTTGCAGGTATTCACTGCAATAACTCCGATAGGCTCCGAATGCACTCTTCCAGCGAGTCCCGATAACCTATTGATAAGACGGTATACCCCCTCAGGTCAGGCCGGCCCCTCTTTTGCATGTCATCGCGTTCGATGGTCTCCCGTTCGTGATCCGGTCCATCGACAAAGATGGCTATCGAGTGACCGCCCCGCCGGTAGATGAAGTCTGGACGGGCGATCTTCTCGTCTCCCTCTGCTATGACCTCCTCTCCGCCATCCGGTAGAGGGAAGCCCGCCTGATAGATCGCCTCAAGGAAATTCCTCTCAAGGGCGGATTCACAGGTTGAGAGGAGTTCCTCAAACAGGTCCTCCGCTGAAGGAGAATGATCGGGTATCAGGCTGACTCCTGCCGTCAGGAGGGTGCGGAGGAGGGCCACATCCATCGTACCGACGGCGGTTCATCGGGCGCCCTGAAGAGTTTCGAAGGGTATTTATAAAAGAACTGTATCTAAAAAGAACTGTATCTAAAAAAATGTAGCGGAGGTGAAAATGTGGCAATAACCGCAATAATGAACATAATTGGTGGACTGGTGCTCTGTGCGGGGATTATAGGGGCTCTGCCCGTTCTCGGCGGCTTCCTTGAGAAGGCAGGCAAATTCCTGGGCGCGTTCCAGGTCATCATAGGGATCATCATGATAATCCTTGGATTGCTGGATCTCTTCTCGCTGCAGGGCATAGTTGCCTTCCTGGTCGGGGTTATCCTCCTGACCGGTGTGTTCCATGTGATTCCAGCCCTCGGTGTGTACCTCGAGAAGTTTGGCAAGTGGCTGGGCGGCTTCCAGACGATCATGGGTGTCATCGCGATCATCGTCGGTATCGTGGGGCTTCTCTGAAGAGATTCGCTCCAGGGGATGAAAGGTGGCAGAGCGGGAATTCCCGGACTTTCAGCCCGGGATGACCGCAAACCCATCCTTTTTCTTTTTCAGGATCGGGGCGGTCTTCAACGCATTTTCACAACGATCGATGAGGATTTCCGGGGTTCAATGGGCTGGAGACAAGACAGCCTCGTAAGTGTTCACGGGGTGGGCTCACCTCGCTAATCCGGTATATCTCCGGGTTGGGCGGGGGAATCCACCCATCTTCAATCTTTTCAAACGGCAGGTAGAGGCGACGCTGCTCCGCGGTGTCGTTCTCGATACAGGTTGCAGATAGGATCTTTTCCATCAACCGAATCGACCCGCCAAAGGCGGCTTCACAAAGATACAATATCCCCAGAACGATAGACCATACGCTCACCGGGTTGGACTGCCTTCAACGGCTATCGGGATCAGGGGATTGTCTTTTCCCCGAACACCCTAAGCACTTCTTTTTTATTCCCGCGGGAGAAGTCTCTCTTATGGAACACTGGCTTGCAATATCCAACCGGGACAATTCAAAGGTTGTAATAAAAAACACGTATGGGGTGTCCCAAAGAGGCACACATCAATACGATTGCCAGGACAGAACCCGGCGATACCCTGCTCATCTACGTCGGGCAGCAGGTGGTCGATAAGGAGACCACTCTCCCGCCTGCGATCACCGGATGCTTTGAGATCACATCAACGGTCTATGAGGATTCATCAAGGATCTTCACCGCTCCCCCGAACCTTGGCAACGAGATCTTCCCCGGGGTCAAACTCCAACCGGTCATGATATTTGACCCGCCGATCGAGTTCAAACCGCTCATCCCGAACCTCGCGTTCATAACGAACAAGAAACAGTGGTCAGGGCACATACGGGGTCAAACCATACCGGAAGAGAACTACCGGTTGATAATGAGCCAGGGATAGAGGAGGATTACGGTATGGCCAGCATCACCGGCGTCACGTTCCCGGTCCCAAAGCACCTGATGCCCCGGTTCTTCTCGGGGGGAAAGACCGTCTTCATCAAGCCCGTCACCGTATACAGAGAACTCAGGAGCGGGATGAAGGTTGTCTTCTACCAGTCCCGCGAAGATACCGGCTACGTCGGCGAGGCCACGATCAGGCGGATCATCCTGAACGACGACCCGTTCGCGTTCTTTGAGACCTTTGGGGACGCGGTCTTCCTGACGCCTGAAGAGACCCCGGCCTACGTTGAGAGCCAGGAACGGTGGCAGGGTGTCCGCGTCCGGAAGGGCGAGACCAGGAAGAGACCCTTGATGGCTCTTGAACTCGAGGGTATCACGAAATACAATACGGCAAAGAAGCCGGAACGGTTCGTCCCGGTCGGCGGGAGATCCCTGCGAGGGTGAGACCTGGCGTCCGGGCTACAAGACGTGGATGAGATGCACCGCGCGTGATGCGTAGGTAATACGCCACGGACTACTTCATCGGACACGCTCACATATCAGTGAATCAGACGATTCCTGAAGGCGATGATCGGGTTGGCATCGGAGATCCTCTTCTTGATACCTGGCTCTTGCCGGAGGAGATTGTTCAGCGCTTCTCCGATGATCTCAAACTGCCGCTCGACGGCGGAACAAAGCATGGGATCGAGACGATACTCATCATAGGCTCTTCCCGCAGTGAACTCTACGATGTGGTTCACAGATTCTGCAATATCGTATATACTTCCGTGCCTCACGCGACAGCATAAATATCCCTGCAGATCTCCTCCACAACCTCGCGAGAGATCGGGTTTCGCACCGCGGAGAGGGCAACAAGATCGATCCGGCGGCAAAACAGCCGGGCCAGGTGGTCCTGCCGGCCCTCCGTTCATCTCTCCAGTATAACTCATAACGGTATTGCATCGTGATACCACCGGAGGACAGGGGGCATGCATCATCCCGGGACCGGTGATCCACGCCGGGTCACATTCATATGGACAAATTGCAAATACAATTTACAATATGTCCAACCTGGTGCAGGGGATGATCCAACGGGAGGCAGAAGAGAAGATCCGGTCGCTCGCCCTCGGGTTTCCGGCAGTATCAGTTATCGGCCCCCGCCAATCGGGAAAGACGACCCTTGTCCGGTCGGTATTCCCGCAGTTGCCCTATGTCTCACTGGAAGATCCCGACACCCGGGCCTTTGCCGTAGAGGATGCCCGCAGTTTCCTTGCACAATATGAAAAGACGGGGGCGGTTCTTGATGAGGTGCAGAGAGTCCCTGACCTCTTTTCATACCTCCAGGGCGTCCTCGACAGGCACCAGAGGCCGGGACAGTTCATCCTTACCGGATCCCAGAACTTCCTGATGATGGAACGTATATCCCAGTCGCTCGCCGGCCGGGTGGGGATCGTCAAACTGCTCCCCCTCTCAATGAGAGAACTTGCCCGGCACGGGATCGAGACGGGGCGGTATGAGGACCTCCTCTATGCCGGTCTCTTCCCCCGCCCTTACAGCAGCTGTATCCACCCGCGAGACTTCTATTCGTCATACATCCAGACCTACCTCGAGCGCGATCTTCGTCTTCTCAAACAGGTGCAGAACCTCTCGGCATTCCAGACGTTCATGAAGATGTGCGCCTACCGATCTGGCCAGGTGGTGAACTACTCAGCGCTCGCGAATGACTGCGGGATCACCCATAACACAGCAAAAGAGTGGTTATCTCTTCTTGAGACATCGATGCTGGTCATCCTGATCAGGCCCCACCAGAAAAACTTCAATAAAAGACTTGTGAAGATGCCTAAACTCTACTTCACGGACCCCGGCCTGGCCGCCCACCTGGCCGGGGTGCAGAGTGCCGACGATCTCTGTTACCATCCCCTGAAAGGAGGACTCTTTGAATCGCTCATCATAACGGAGTTCCTGAAGTTCCGGCTTAACCGGGGCAAAGAGTCCAACCTCTACTTCTGGCGGGACAAACTCGGGCACGAGATCGACTGCATCATCGAATACGGGGGGTGGGATCCTGTCCCGGTTGAGATCAAGTCAGGCCGAACGGCAAGTTCTGACTTCTTCAAAGAGATTGCCTACTGGAACAGTCTCTCCGGGAACAATCCGGATCGATCGTTTGTGGTCTATGGAGGCGATCAGTCCCAACGCCGGGTAGCAGGGCAACTGATCGGGTACCGGGATCTGGAGCCGATCCTGCCGTACCTGGAGTGAGCGGATCCTTCTTCACCTCATGCGTGTGACGCCAAGAAGTTAATGCTGGACTGATGAGAATACCTCACTTTCCATTAGGATGTAGGTGAACTACCACGCGCCTCTCGGGCGTGGCTTCCTGCTTCATCCTCCTCCCCACCGGGAGCGAGTCCACAGGCTCAACGGTGCGTCCCGCACCTGATACCCCGACAAGATTCTGTTCTTGCAGGGCGAACTTCTTGATATTGATCGCCGCATTGATATCGCGGTCGTGATGAGTATCACAGACCGGGCAGACCCATTCCCTCTCAGAGAGGGCAAGATCCCGCTCGAGATATCCACAATTATTACATATCTTTGAGGATGGATCGAACCGCCCGATCTTCAGGAGCGTCTTCCCATACTTTCGACATTTGTAATCCAGCATCGTAAAGAACGTGCTCCACGATACATCTCCAATCCCCTGTGCCAGACAATGGTTCTTCATCATCCCGCCAACATTCAACGACTCCACTGCAATAGCTTGGTTCTCGCTCACAACTCGAAAAGAGATTTTGTGCAGGAAATCGTTTCTTTGGTTGGCGACTTTTTCATGGCACCGGGCAAGTTTCCGGATCGCCTTCTCTTGGTTCTTTGACCCCTTCTTCTTCCGTGACACTCGCCTTTGCAACACTTTCAACCGCTGGAGGGAGGTCTTCAGGTATCGGGGGTTCTCAATCTTCTCTCCAGTGGAGAAGGTTGCGAAGTCGGTTAAGCCAACATCAATCCCGACCGTCGTGTCAGATGTGAACGGTACAGGTTTAGGCTCAGGTTCCTCGTCGTCGACAAGGATGCTGACAAACCATTTTCCCGTCGATGTTACAGACACCGTGGCATACTTCATCTTCCCAGTGAAGATTCGGTGGAAGACGGTCTTAACCTCACCGATCTTAGGGAATTTGATCGTCCTCTGGTCAAAATTCACATGGTAATGTTGTGGTACCTGAAAAGACCGTACAGGGTTCTTCTTTGACTTGAACCGGGGGAATTCCTTCTTCTCCCTGAAGAACC
Organism: Methanoculleus receptaculi; assembly: GCF_033472595.1. Lineage (NCBI taxonomy): Archaea > Methanobacteriati > Methanobacteriota > Methanomicrobia > Methanomicrobiales > Methanomicrobiaceae > Methanoculleus > Methanoculleus receptaculi. The sequence goes on from NZ_CP137642.1 coordinate 1,652,881, forward strand.
GGGTGAAAGCGTTGTCGAGGTTCTTGTTTGCACTCTGGAGCGACTGCGAGTTGACTTCCTTGAGCCACGGATATTCTTCCTTGAGGGCAGGAAGACGATTGTTCAAGTCGAAGCAAGAGAGTTTTTGGCCATCTTGCTCGTATGCTTTGATCTTCTGTTCCAGAGAATGGTTGTACACAAACCGACAGGCATGGATGTGCTTCATGAGGAGCGTGACTTGCTCTCTTGAAGGATACATCCGATACTTGTAGGCTTGGAGCACAGAAGCAATATTAAGCGTCATAATAAGATAGAGTTTTCTGTAATCTCCGGATCTATATCAGAAGGGCGGCTCCGCTTTCATCCCCGCGCCTCTCGACCGGGGTCTTCCTGCTCCGCCCCCTTCACCCCCCTGCAAGATAAACTATACCTCCGCGATGCAACGGCGGTCTTTGGCCACGTCTTTGTGGGGTTCCTGTGTCTCTACCTCTACTGCAGGATCCTGAATAGGATCAAGAAAGTGGGAATGACCGCTCATCTCTCACCGCATGGTCTCCTCCTGAAACTTTCAAAGGTGTATGCAGTGAGGAGCGGGGAGGAGAGAGCGATCACCGAGGTGCCAAAGCAGGTACGGAAGATCGCAGAGAGGCTTGAACTGAATATATTCCCTAATATATGAGGAGATTGGGCTCCAGATCAGAGAGGAACTGCTCAAAACCGCCGTTAGAGTTGTAGTAATGAACAATTGGGCTCATACTTTTGCGTAGAACCAGTTGTCGTTTGGTGTTCGGGAACGCGGATTCAGCATACATCTGAGGGATAAATGAAGGGTAAGCAAAGAGGGGATAGTAATAGGTAAGAACCCGGCGCTGCAACTGCGAGAATGGATAGATAGAAAACTCATTCAGGTGGATCTTGTCATTGGCAGAATCTCTGGCGATCTCAATGATCGCACGTAGAAGAGCAAGTTTGTATGTGGATTGGAGCAGATCATTCTGAATGATCGCCTTTATCTCATGGAAGTATTTAGACTCCATGCCCCTGAAGGGGAGTTTACTCTACACACATATAAATGGATTTGGTTGCCATCGTATGTTGTATTAAGAGGAGATTGGTTCTTCAAGCAGCACTACCTTCCCGAAGCTCCTGAATCCTGAGAGGAAAGGAGTGCCGCCAACCCGAACCCTCCTCATGATCACAATTCCTGTCCGTTCTGACAGGCGCACGCTGTTCACCCCCACCCCCGCACATGCCCCCCATGCACCCCCACCTCCGCACCGAACGCCTGGACCTGATCCCGGCAACCCTTGAGACCCTCAGGAGCGACCGCAAGACCCTTGCCAGGCTCCTGGATGCCGCCGTTCCAGGATCCTGGCCGCCGCCGCTCCTCGACGACGAGGCGCTCGCCGGGTTCATCAGGATGATGACAAAGAAGACCGACCCCCGCTTTGCCGTCTACTACTGGGTGCAAAACGACCCCGCCGCCGGAGAACGTCTCCTCATCGGCCTCGGCGGGATCGCCTCTGCACCCGCCCCCGGCACGGTCTTCATCGGCTACACCGTGGTCAGGGAGTGCCAGCGCCGGGGGTATGCAACCGAGGCCGTCCGCCAGATCGTCAGTGCCGCCTTCTCCCTCCCCGGCATCCGCTGGATCATGGCAACAACACACGCCGACCACGCTGCGTCAATCCGGGTGCTCGAGAAGAACGGGTTTCGCCGCGCAGGAAGAGGGTTTGAGAAGGGAACGATTGCCTTCCTCCTGGAGAAGAAGGAGCACCCGCCGGGTCTGACCCGCCCGGGAACCCCCTCGGATTCCACAAGTGATAATAACCTCCCGTAGATAACCCTACTCTGGTTGTGAAACGAATGAAACCCACCCGCATACGCACCGAACGCCTGGACATGATCCCGGCAACCCTCGAGACCCTCAGGAGCGACCGCCAGACCCTTGCCAGGCTCCTGGATGCCGCCGTTCCAGGATCCTGGCCGCCGCCGCTCCTCGACGACGATACCCGCGACGCTTTCACCCTCATGATCGCCGAGAAAGGCGACCCCTTCTTCGCCACCTGGTACTGGGTGCGGGACGACCCCGCAGAGGGCGGCAGAGTCCTCATAGGCTGCGCCGCGATCGCCACCCCGCCAACGGCCGATGACGGTGGAGACACCGTCCTCATAGGCTGCTCCGTGCTCGACGAGTTCCAGCGCAGGGGGTATGCAACCGAGGCCGTCCGCCACCTCATCCCCGTGATCTTCTCCGTCCCCAGCATCAGGCGGATAACCGCAACAACCTATCCCGAACTCAGCGCAGCCATCCGGGTGCTCGAGAAGAACGGGTTTTCCCCTGCCGGAGAAGGGTTTGAAGAGGGAACGATCGCATACGTTCTGGAAAAGGACGACTGAGCCCTGCTCCTTTTTCCCACATACAGGATCGCAAAAGTTCCTTCCCACCGGAAAGAGGCCATCAGATCACCGGTTCTGTGGTATAACCCCTCCACCCTCCCCGTAGCATGTGCGGAACCCATCAAACCGGTTCACTCATGGTTTGATAGAATCGCCCGTCTCTCCAATCTCCCGGGAGTGGTATCTCACAAAAACCCCGGCCACCCCAGATCCGGATGGGCCGGCAGTGCGCGGCGATGCCGCCACCCCCCCGGAATCCGTCTATGGAGAGGTTCACCAAAACGTGGCGGGTATCGGTTTGATGCCCACCGGATCAGATGAAATGTGTGGCGATGCGACATATAAAGAGATCAGAAGACGAATATCTAGTGAATGGATAAGAATACCAGATTCCAGGACTTCAATATCTCGCCAGAAACCCTCCACGCCATCGAAGAGATGGGGTTTGAGGAGCCGACCCCTATACAGGTCAGCGCCATCCCGGCATTGCTCGAAGGCCGCGACGTCACCGGCCAGGCCCAGACAGGCACCGGCAAGACAGCGGCGTTTGGCATCCCCGCGATCGAGCGCATCGACCCCCGGAGCCGAAAGACCCAGGTTCTGGTCCTCTCCCCCACCCGCGAACTCGCCATCCAGATCGCAGAAGAGTTCGCCCGGCTGGCAGCCTGCCACGAGGGGATCAACATCCTCCCGATCTACGGCGGCCAGCCAATCGAACGGCAGTTCCGGGCGCTGGAACGCGGCGCCCAGATCGTTGTCGGAACGCCGGGCCGGATCCTCGATCACCTCGACCGCGGCACACTCTCCTTTGACTCCGTAAGGCTCGTCGTCCTGGACGAAGCCGACCAGATGCTCGATATGGGTTTCAGAGACGATATCGAGGCCATCCTGAACGAGACCCCGGCAGACCGCCAGACCGTCCTCTTCTCGGCCACCCTCCCAAAACCAATACTTGAGATCTCAAAACGGTTCCAGAAAGACCCCGCGTTCATATCGGTCGCACGCCGGGAGGTGACCGTCCCCCAGATCGAGCAGCTCTACCTTGAGGTGCGAAGCCGCGACAGGCTCGAGATCCTCACACGCGTCCTCGACTTATACGACCCCGACCTCACCCTGATCTTCGCAAACACCAAAAAAGGCGTCGACGAACTCACCTCCCACCTCCAGGCCCGGGGCTACTTTGCCGAAGGGCTCCACGGCGACATGAAACAGGTGCTGCGTGACCGCGTCATGGCAAAGTTCCGTTCCCGGACGATCGATATCCTTGTCGCGACGGACGTCGCCGCCAGAGGGATAGACGTCGACAACGTCGACCTGGTCATCAACTACGACGTCCCCCAGGACATCGACTACTACATCCACCGCATCGGCAGGACGGCACGGGCAGGGAAGACCGGCCGTGCCATCACCTTCGTCGGCCCGAAAGACTACTTCAAACTCCGGATGATCCAGGACTACACCAGGATCAAGATCGCACGCATCCCGCTCCCCACCCCCGGCGACGTCGAAGAGAGCCGGACACGCAAACTCATCGAGAGGGTGAAACACACCATAAACGAAGGCAGTCTCGATCGCTACATCAATATCGTCGAGCGGATCGTCGCCGAGGACTACACCTCCCTCGAGGTCGCCGCCGCCCTCCTTAAACAGGAGATCGCCGGGGCAGCCCAGGGTCAGCCACAGGACCTCCGGCCGGGAACCGCCCTCCTCCGGATACCCACGGGAAGACTGCACCAGATCCGGCCAAAAGACATCGTCGGGGCGCTCGCCGGCGAGACCGGGATCCCCGGGAACGCCATAGGGGCTATCAACATCTACGAGACCCACTCAACCGTCGAGGTACCCGAGAGGCTCGTCGGCCAAGTCATAGAGGGGATGAAGGGAAAGAGCATCGGCAGGGTCAGGCTGGACCAGCCCATCGAGATCGCGGGAACTTCGGGCGGGCAGTGATCAACCCTCCCCCACCCGACCGGCACCTGGAAAACCCAAACCCTAAATGAACCGTTGCGATGCACCGAAAAGACCCCCCGCTCCTCACCACAGACGATGGTCTGACGTTCAGGAGGATGCCACCAGAGGCCGACGCCATCTACCTCGTCGGAGAGTACCGTTTTGACGACATCCAGAAAGATGATCTCGTCATTGACATCGGGGCAAACGTCGGCGGGTTCTGCATCCGGGCCGCCAGGCGCTCAGACCACGTCCTGGCCGTCGAACCCGTCCTTGCAGAAGCCCTTCGCGAGAACATCGCCATAAACCGTCTCAACGTCACGGTGGTGGAAGGAGCGCTCGGCACCGGCGAGTGCACCCGGATCACCTGGGGCGGGCGGACGGTCTGTCTGACCACCAGACCCCTATCCGACTACATCAGCATGGCCGGCGGCTGCGACTTCCTCAAGTGCGACTGCGAGGGTGCGGAGTGGACCATCCAGCCGTCCGACCTTGATGGTGTCCGCCGGATCGAGATGGAACTCCACGCGCCCCCCATCGGGGGGCCTGTGAACCGGGCGCTGCTGGACTACATCGGGAGACACTACGAGTTTGAGATCGATCGGACTCCCATCAGCGGCACACAGGGTGTGATGGGGATCCTGCACGCTACCCGAAAAACCGGGAGGCGACGCCTTACCCCCGGTCACCGGCACGCATAAATAGAGATCGGCGACAACGCTCCCGGTGGTGATAGAAAGTATGGCACAGGCCAGAGAAGGCGACACCGTCAGGGTGCATTACACCGGGAGACTGGAAGATGGGACGGTCTTTGACTCCTCCGAGAACCGCGACCCCCTCGAGTTTACCATCGGCAACGGCGAGGTCATCCCCGGGTTTGAGCGTGCCGTCGCCGGCATGGAACCTGGAGAGGTAAAGACCACCACAATCCAGCCAGAAGACGCATACGGCCCCCGCCTCGACGATATGACCATAACCATCGACCAGGACAAGTTCCCTGCTGATATCGAGCCCGAACCGGGGCAGCAGTTCAGGATCCAGCAGCCCGACGGCTGGGCGGCCATCGTGACCGTCACCCAGGTCACGGAATCGGGTGTGACGCTCGACGCCAACCACCCCCTGGCAGGGCAGCCCCTGACGTTTGAGATCCGGCTCATTGAGATAGTCGAGACGGGGTGAACCGCCCCACCTTTGCGCGAGGGGGCGTTCCCGCTCTGCCTCTTCAAGATCCGGAGAGGTATGCAGATACCCTCATTTCTCAGTTTTCTTACCGGCGCTGCACCGAAAAGTCCCGCGAGGTCTCACCGCCGTAGGACGTTTCTCAACTCAGATAGCGGCCGGGTGTTGGCGATATCATCCGCCGAGAGCCATCCCCGCCGGGCCGTTGCAACCCCGAACTCCATGAACCGCAGGTTCTCCCGGCTGTGAGCATCTGAGCCTAGCGATAGCCGGACACCCGCCTCGCGGGCCGCACGGGCGTTGACGTCGGAGAGATCCAGTCTGGAAGGGTAGGCGTTTATCTCCAGCATAACCCCGAGGTTTGCCGCCGCCTCAAAGACCGCGGCGAGATCGATCCGTGAGGGCTCGCGCTCAAGCAGGATCCGGCCCGTCGGGTGACCTATGATATCGACATTATCGTTATGCATCGCCGTGATCAGCCGTTTTGTCATCTCCTCCTCCGGCTGCTTCAGCCCCGAGTGGACGCTTGCCACCACCACATCGAGATCTGCGAGGACGCTGTCGGGGAGGTCAAGGCCGCCGTCGAGGCCTATGTTGCACTCGATACCCGCGAGAACGTTGAACCCGCTCTCGCTCTCCCTGTTGATCCGCTCGATCTCACGCACCTGTTCGGCAATACGTTCCGGTGAGAGACCGCGGGCTATACGGAGCGCCTCCGCGTGGTCGCAGATCGCGATGTATTCATACCCGAGCGCCCGGGCAGCCTCCGCCATCTCCTCGATGGAGTGAGCGCCCTCGCTCCAGGTGGTGTGAACATGGAGGTCGCCCCTGATCTCGTCGTAGCCGACCAGGTCGGGCAGTTTCCCGGCCCTGGCAGCCTCGATCTCGCCCCGGTTCTCCCTCAGTTCCGGCTCGATCCAGGGGAGACCGAGGGCCTGGTAGACACCCTCCTCGTCCTCGCCGGCGATCTGACGGCCGGTTGAGAGATCCACAAGCCCGTACTCGTTCAACCGCCAGTTCCTGGCGATGGCAAGCCTCCGGAGCGCTATGTTGTGCTCCTTTGAGCCGGTGAAGTACTGCAGCGCCGCACCAAACTGCGTATCCTCAACCACGCGGAGATCAACCTGGATGCCGGCCGAGAGCACCACCGAGGTCTTTGTCAACCCGCGGGCGAGGACGCGTTCAACCCCGGGCAGGCTGGCAAAGACTTCCATAACCTCCGCGGGACTCGTCGAGGCCGCCAGGATATCGACGTCCCCGACAGTCTCTTTTCGCCGGCGGATCGACCCGGCAAGGCTCACCCTGCGAACCGAAGGATGCGCCGTCAGCCGACGCTCGATATCACGTGCGAGAGGCAGGATCTGCCCGAGGAGCCGCCGCTCCCTGGCCTGCCGGCTCATCTGAATGCTCTCAAGGATGTTTCGTTCGGTCTTCTCGCCGAACCCGGGGAGGTCGCGGATCCGGCCGGCCTTCGCCGCCGCCTCAAGATCATCGACCGTCCGGACACCGAGCGCCTGAGAGAGGGCGATCGCCTTCTTCGGCCCGATCCCGCTGATCCCGATCAGGTGAAGCACCCCCTCCGGGAGTTCCTGGCGGAGGCTCTCAAGGTAGCCGAGTTTGCCGGTCTCAACGATCTCCTGGATCTTTTTTGCAATCGCCTTTCCCACGCCCGGGATCTCTTCAAGTTTCCCTGCCGCCGCCACCTCGGCGATATCCTCCGGCATGGTCTCGACCGCCAGCGCCGCCTTCTGGTAGGCCTGGGGTTTGAACCGGACACCCTTGATCTCGAGCAGATCGGCAACCTCGCGAAGGATCGCTGCGACCTCGAGGTTGGTAACACCCGCCAGGGGTCACACCCCCGGCAGATATGCCCTCACTGCGATGGCGGAGCGGCCGGTGGACGTGAGCGGTATGAGAGTTGCTGGTTTCACGGTTAATGGAGTCTTCAGCCCGCGAATTACTTGAACGTTATGGTGTTCCTGGGGGTGGCCGCGGGGTTTTGCGATACGCCATTCCCGAGAGATTGGAGAGGCGGCGGAGGGGGAAAGTTCCTTTTCCCACCCGCCGCGGCTGGCGATTCCCGATCCATACAGTGCCGAAGGACAAATCTGTGGCGCCTCAGTGAAATCATCCTGAAAGATCCGTCTCCGCCCCGGGCACGACTCCTCCCTCTGACTATCGCCACGCACTGCCAGCCCCGCGAAGCGGCCGGGAGGAGAGGGTGTTTTGCCATCAATGGAAGAAGAGTGTCCGGGCGGTCACCCGCAAAAGGCGTTCACCGCGGTGGTGATTGGAGAATATCAAACCAAAAACAAGCTAACTTGATGGGCTCGCGCAACCTTCATCACCAACCGCGCAAAAAGATACATCGACTGAACTCCCGCACGGTGGCCCATGACCTACGATGACGCAAGGACGCTTGTCCTGGATATGGAGCCCGACGACCTGGAGGAACTCTCCGAATACCTGGACGTTCTCAGCAGCAGCACCAGGCTGAAGATCCTGAAAACCATCGAGCGGAGTCCAAAAGACATACGCCAGATCTCGGCGGCGATCGAGACAAGTTACGAGAACACAAAGAAGCACCTGGACAGACTGATGAAGATCGGGGTCGTCCGAAAAGAGGCCGGTCTATCACGCCCCACCGCCAGGGGTGTCCGGCCGGTCTGGAAGTATTCGCTCGTGCCCGGCGGGCTTGAGGCCATCACAAGGAGTCTCGGGCTCTTTGCAAACCTGCGGCTGACTCTCACAGACGAGGTTCTGGCAGAGAGGCTGGCCAGTGTCCGCGAGACCGTCTCCGGAGAGTTTGGCAGACTCTCCTCCCCGGCCGTCATCCTCCTCGGCGGCCCGGAGGACGGCAAGGTCTTCCCCCTCGACCACGACCGTATCGCCATTGGCCGGCTCGACCCGGCCGCAGGCGCACCACGGGGCCAGGCGATTGTCCTCAGCGAGGGGTATGCAGCGGTCACCCGCGTCTCACGGCCGCACGCCCGGATCACCCGGCATCGCAACGACGGCTGGTTCATCGAGGACTGCGGCAGCACCGGCGGCACCTTCGTGAACGGCAGACTGCTTGAGGAGGGCAGGCGACACGAACTCCACGATGGCGACATGATCGATCTTGCAAAGGGTGCTTCGGGGGCGACCCTTGTCTTTGTCGCCCCGGTGGAGGGTTATGGTGCCGGATGAGACCTGAAGCGGCCACCCTGCTCCTGGTCTCTGCCATGCTCCTTGCCCTTATCATCCCTCCCGCCGACGCAGCAGGGCCGCCTGAACACGCGAACGCCTCATCCCGGGCGGTCGAGGCGGTCAAAGAGGTGCTGAACAGGGGTCCGGCCGATGCGCCCGGACAGAACAAAGACCCGGATGCAGAGGAAGAGAGAACGGAGAACGCGGCACCGCTGCCGGGTATCTGGGCAGCCGTTCTGGTTCTCGTTCTTCTCGCCGGCGGATCTGCCATACTCCTCCGCCGCCTGAAGAAGAGAGAGCCCGATACCTGCCGGACGGTGGTCTCCCGGCCAACGGGGTTCCCGCCAGAACTTGCTGACCGCTACGACCGGGCCACCTTTATAGGGAGAGGCGGACTTGGAGAGGTCTTCTCGGCACGAAGGCGAGACGACGGCCAGGTGGTGGCCGTGAAGGTCCCGCTCGCCCGCGACGAGGTTACCGGGAGAGCGTTCATGAACGAGATGCGGTTCCTGGAGGACCTCAACCACCCCAACATCCTGGCCGTCCACTCGGTCAACATACTCCCGGTGCCCTTCGTCGAGATGGAGTACCTCCCCCGGACGTTGAACGACCTTGATAAACCCCTCCCGCCGGAGACCGCCGCACGGATAGCCGCCGGGATAGCCGCGGGACTCGCCTTTGCCCATGAGAGAGGGGTTGTCCACCTCGATATAAAGCCGGGGAACATCCTTCTTGCCGACGACCTCACCCCTAAGATCGCCGACTGGGGGATGGGCAGAATGGTTGAGACCGGCAGTGATACCGGGGTTACCGGTTACACCCTGGCCTACGCCGCCCCCGAACAGATCGCCCCCGGCCGTTACGGCCGACCCGATACCAGGACCGACATCTACCAGACAGGCGCCGTCTTCTACGAACTGGTAACCGGCAGACCGCCGTTTGCAGACGGTAACCTCACCGGTCTTGCAGAGGCCATCCTGAATGATCAGCCCCTGCCACCGCCGGCGTTCGACCGGATCATCCTCCGATGCCTGGAGAAGGACCCCGCGAACCGCTACCTGTCCGCCACCGAACTCCTGGACGCAATTTTGGCCGCGATGAAGGGTGCAGGCGAACCCTGAAAGACGCCCCGTGCCCCGAGACCGTAAAATCCAGAAATGCACGTCCGATTGTGTAATTCTGGGATTTTAAACTACGAAAATTCTCGAAGTCAAGGCAAGTTATTTAATTTTACCGGATAAAGAACTGAACGATACCATGCGAGGAAAGACAGCACTTCTGGGGATCGCCCTGATGCTGGTAGTCTGCGCGGCGGTTGTCGGGAACGTCACCGCACAGGCGCAGGGAGACTCCAGTGAGAGGGTGATCCAGGTCTCCGGCACGGGGAAGGTGACGACGACCCCTGACCAGGCGATCATCGTCTTCGCGGTCGAGACCGAGAACATCGATGTTAAGACTGCCCGGCAGCAGAACGCGCAGCGGATGGACGCTGTGATAAACGCGCTGAAGGCGGCCGGCATCCCGGCAAAGGATATCAAGACCGCAGGTTACAACATCATCCCGGTTACCGATACCGATGACAGCGGCCTGATAACATCAAAGGTCAGGTACTACCGGGTGGTCAACACCCTCCAGGTTACGTTGAACGACGTCGGCCGCGCGGGTGAGGTTGTCGACCTGGCGGTCGAGAACGGAGCAAACAGGGTTAACTCCCTGGCCTTCACACTGAGCGACGAGAAACAGCAGGAGTACCGCTCCCAGGCGCTGACCGCCGCCGTGGCGCAGGCGCGGGGCGATGCTGACGCGGTCGCCGCTGCGCTTGGAAAGAGTATCGTTGATGTCAAGGAGGTCAACGTCGGGGGAACCTACGTGCCCATGGCCTACGACAACCGCTACGTTATGGAGCAGGCATCGGGTGCCGGCGTAAAGACCACCCCGCTTGAGGTCGGCGAGATCGAACTGACCGCAAGCGTCTACATCACATACACCCTCTCTTAGACAAACCCCTTTTTTCTCCACTGCCCCATCAGGAAGGATAATCCCGCCGTGGAGGTGAACCTGATTCATGTTCACCATAACCGAGGTCTACAACAACATCCCCTACTGTGAGGGGCTCACAACCGACTGGGGGTTCTCCTGCCTGGTGGAGGAGGCCGGGCTGCTCTTTGATACCGGGGCGAAAGGGGATATCCTCATCACGAACATGCAGGCGCTCGAGATCGATCCTGCGAAGATACGCTCTGTTGTGCTCTCGCACGACCACCACGACCACGTTGGCGGGCTTGCGTCAATCCTCGATGCAAACCCGCGGCTGGAGGTCTTCGTCCACAGCGGCTTCTCCAGAGAGACCCTTGAGCGGATCAGCGACCTGACAATCCCGCAGGTCGTCCGTGGCTGGGTGGAGATCGCAGAGGGCGTTGCCGTGACCGGCCCGCTCGGGGCGACAATCCAGGAGCAGTCGCTTGCACTCGAAACGCCTGCCGGCTTCCTGATAATAACCGGCTGCGCCCATCCTCACATCGCCCGGATCATCGAGAGGGTCTCGCAGGAGGGGAGGGTGTGTGGTGTCATCGGCGGGCTTCACAGCCTCTCAGACCGGGATCTCCAGGAACTTGCCAGCCTGGCCTACATCTCGGCATCGCACTGCACCGAAAATATTGCGCACCTGCAGGAACGCTACCCGGCCTCGTTCCGGCTAGGGGGTCTCGGCAGGGTGCACCGGGTATAAAAACCCGGGTCAAAAAAATGATTATTTTTCTTCCACGGCGGGGCGCTGCTCCACCTCAAGCCGCTCCGGGAACCATACCGTGCGCTGGGGGAAGGGTATCTCGATGCCGTTCTCCTCGAGCGCCTTCTTGATCTTCCATAGAAGATCCGTCCTGACCTCCCACCAGTTCCGCGCAGGCGCCCAGATATACACCGTCAGGTTGACACCATCGTCCCCCAGGTTGTCTACAAAGACCGAGGGCGAAGGGTTCCTGAGCGCAAACGGGTGGGTCTCGATGACCTCCTTTGCAATCCGGATCGCCAGATCAGCATCGTCCTGGTATCGGATGCTGATCAGATACGCAAACCGCCGGGCAACGTTATGGACGTAGTTTGTTATATTTGAGGTGAAGACCTTCTCGTTCGGGATCCGGATGTATATCCCATCAAAGGTCTTTATGACCGTCGAGAGTACCCTGATATCCTCCACAGACCCTGTGACATCCGAGACGTTTATGTTATCGCCGATCCGGATCGGGCGCTCAAACATCAGGAAGAGCCCGGAGATCAGGTTCGATATGACGCTCTGGCTTGCAAACCCGATAACTATACCGGCGATACCACCGGCCACCAGGAGACCGGAGAGGTCAACGCTGAGCTGGGGAAGAGCGGCCAGAAACGCCAAGATGACGATGCCGTAGTAGACCAGTTTCGTGAACAATTCGCGTTCGTTCGCAGGCAAACGTTCCGAGAGGGCCCTCCTGACGTTTATCGAGACGATCCTCGCGATAAGCACGCCGATAACCAGGATCAGGGTGAAGAAGAGGAGGCTCCCGATGGTGATACCGGCCACGCCGAGAGGCGTCTCCATGACCGCGGTCAGGTTGAACATTACGAGAGCCCCCACTCCATCAGGTAGCCCCGGCTGAGCGCTGAGATCTTTCGAGCGGTGTAAAGTTCAATCGACTTCACCATACCTGGCCGCGGCGGCGCGTCTATAAAATCGGTCTCCGCAATGTTCGGTCCAACAACCCGCATCGTCGCGGTCGAGGCCACAAAGTCGCCGTAGTAGATCTTCATATCCACGCTCCTAAAGACGGCCCTGGAGACCTCCACCCACTCGCGGTAGGTGTTGGTGATCGTAAACTCCATCACCCCCTCGCGGTAGAGATCGACCTCTGGAATCTCGGCGTAGACCTCGCTTCCATACCAGCGTGCGATGAGCCCCCGGTTCGGCGTGCCGTAGAGGGTGTACTTCTGGGTGGTGGGGGCAAAGATATCCACCACCTCGATATCCCGTGCAGACTCCACAAAGACGCCAAACTCAACTGGAAACTTCAGGTATACCGTCCGGGAGGCACCGGGCTCGATCATCACCGGGGGGAACTCTATCATCAGGAAGTTTGTAATATCTTTTGGCAGGTTGACAGGCTCCACCGGGTTTATGATAACCTCGGCCATCGTAGCTACAAGGATCCGCTCGAATTTATCCCCTCCGCACCTGCGCCTGTAGGTCAGGAGACCGTCATCCTCCTCAACCTCAACCAGAATCTCCCCGGATTCACGTCTGAACGTGCCCTTGTAGCGCCCGAACATCAGCAGTGATCTGCGATTACTCAAATATTAAACTACGGAAAAGCTGAAAGGCCCTGGCGGACACCCCCTCTTCCGGCACGAAATACGAAGTAAAACCGTCCTATATGCTGGAGGCGCTTCCTTGCAGGAGATCCAGCATGCGTGCCTGACCGGCCACTCAGGTATATAACCCCCAAGTGACTATACCTTACCGCATCAATCCCATTGAGGACAACTTCAATGATACGAACCATATCCTTTAAAGAACGACGATACATCGAAGAGTTGAGAATACTCACCCGGGCGACCGCGCTGGACTGCATAATCGACGAGCGCTTCGACCGCATCATATACCTCATAAAAGAAGGGGACATGGGTCTTGCCATAGGCAGGAAGGGAAACAACATCCGCAAGATGCAGCGGGTTCTTGGAAAACGTGTTGAGATGGTCGAATACTCACCTGAGATCGAGCGATTCACAAAGAACGTCTTCAAACCGGCCGAGGTCACCGGTGTCGAACGGAGAGATGACGGCAAGATCACGGTCTACATCAGCAAGGGCGACCTCGGCATCGCCATAGGCAAGGGCGGGTGCACCATCGAGAAGGCACGAAACCTCCTCTCCCGCTACTTCGATGCCGAACTCGGCGAGGTTCTTGCAGGAGAGGCAAGTGATGCGTGACTGGGAGATCCTCGAAGAACTCTGGGAGGTCATCCAGGACCGGGCTGACCACCCCTCGACCGGCAGTTACGTCCGTTCCATCCTGACCCACCGCAAAGGGGTCGACAAATCCCTGGAGAAGGTCGGCGAAGAGGCGGTCGAGTTCATACTGGCCGCAAAGAACCAGGTACCTGAGAGAACGGTATCCGAAGCCGCCGATCTCCTCTTCCACCTGCTTGTAGCGTTCCAGGCGTTGGGCATCGATCCCGCTGACGTGCTCGACGAACTCGCCGCACGCCGGAAGTGAGACCGGGGCGGTCAGAGGTAGTCCTTCAGGTCGACCATCCCGGGCAGGCCGTCCTTCTTTACGGCCGCCATCTCTACGACCGTATCCTCGATCATGATCGGCGCCGGGTAGCGGAGAGCGATGGCTATCCCGTCGCTTGGCCGGCAGTCCATCACCTCGGTGCGTGAACCCTGCCGCAGGAGGAGTTTGGCATAGAAGACGCCGTCCTCCAAGGCATCGATCTGGAGCGCGTCGAGGGTTATCTCGAAGTTCCGGAAGACCTCTATGATGAGGTCGTGGGTGATCGGCCGCGGGAGCACCTCGCTGTTGAGCGCGTTGCTGATCGAGATGGCCTCCCAGAGCCCGATGTAGATGGGAACCATGCTCTCACCGCCGGTATCAAGGAGAACGGTCGGCGCCGCTCCCATCTCGCTCACCGCCATGAAGACACCCTGCACCCTGCATTCTTGAGCTGTCATCTGCTTATCTGAGATCACTCTCCTTACGTTTATATCTTGACGTCTATCAACGGTGTTTTCTGGCCCGGGCGATGACCTCACGCCGGACAATCACGAAACCCGGGAGTAAGCCCAGGATGATGTTGAGGTAGTAGAGGATCAGCCGCCAGAGGAGGACGAAGACGCCCACGATCGATGAGGGAACAAAGAGGCTGTAGAATGAGGTGGCGCTGAGCTCCGCAACACCCGAACTTCCCGGCGTGAGCGGGAGCATCATGATGATGGCAACGATGATCTGGACGACGAACGACTCGATGAGGTGCGGCGGCTGGCCAAGGCCCATGAGCAGGAACGATGCGATGACAAACTCCGAAAGCCAGAATAGCACGCTAAAGACCACTCCCCAGAAAAGACCGCTCTTACCGTGACCGACAAACCTGGCGAGTGCATTGTTGAAGTTGTCCACCTCCCGGTCGATCGCCTCCAGCAGATGTTCAAGCCGCTCAAGGCGCCAGCGGCGATCGACCCAGCGCGAACCCCGTTTGAGCGTCCGTTTGAGCCACTCGGGGTTCTTCACCGAGTAGGCAAAAAAGAACACGAACAGGGTGATGGCGATCCAGGCAACGCAGATCAGGACACCCATACCGCTGACCCCCGAGGTCAGGCCGCGCCAGTAGTTCCCGAGGAAGAGAACCGAGAAGACACCAAGGGCCCCGAGGACGATCCCGTCGAGGACGCGTTCCATGATGACGACAGCGGTGGCGTCCCCCACCGGGACGCCCGCGCGGTAGAGTTCATGAATCCGGACAGGCTCCCCGCCAGCCTGCGATGGTGTTACCGCAGCTACGAGCATGTTTGCAAGGACCAGGTTCATGCAGTGTGTAAACCGAACCCTAAACCCGAGCGACTCCGACATCTTCTGGATCCGCAACGACCAGAAGACAAGGGAAAGGAGGTGGAGGACGACCGCGGCGAGGAGGTAGAACGGGTTTATCCGACGGATGTAATCAACCGTGGTCTCATCAACTGTAAAGTAGAGGACAACGCCCAGAACGAGAACGCTGAAACCGATCGAGACAAGCAGCCACTTTACCTGAGACCCATTCATGCTCCATTGCTCCATGGGCGGGCTCTGGAGACCTGGCACGGAACCCCAACGAGATCCAGAGATCAATCCTGTGGATTTTTGGATAATCCCGGGCCGAAACACCCGAAATTGAACCAATAGGGTATTATCTGGATACTATTTTAACTTGCGGTGGTGGTTTACCACTGGTGTATGGTGTAAATACCCGCCGGCGGTTGAAACTGTGGCGGGAGGTCAGTCTTAAGAGCGCCGGGGGCCGGCCGTTTGAAAGAGAGTATCCGGCTGATAAGGAGAGACAGAGGGGAAGATCCACCAACAACCCCCGGTAATGATTCCCTACCACCGGTCCATTCAAAAGACCGTCTATACGGTGAATAGATCCCGGCGACCGGTCACCCGGAAGAGCCCCGCCCGGATGCCGGCATCGAGCCAGGCATACCCGTAACTCAGCCGGAGAAGGGCGCCGTTGAGATCACCTGCATCGAGACGCTCTCCACCCCCCTCATACCACCTCTGCGCCACCCGCAGAAACTCTCTCGCTGCAGCGTGGAGCGGGCTTGAGACGTCCGGTGCCTCTTTGGCCGCTGCAAGCGCGGAATCGAGCATACGGCGGTACCGCCGGGTCTTCTCGTCCAGGCGGGCGGTCTGCGAGGGAAGGATGCGTGCGTCCACTGCTTCCGGCGGGTGGGGATCATACGGTTCGATCAGCCCGAGGCTCGAACCGGCATCAAGCCAGCCAAGCCCGTAGGCAAAGGCGGCGAGCGCATTCACCCGGTCGCCGGCCTCAAGGAACGTAACCCCGTCGCTCAGGTAGGCCGCAGCCATCTCCATCACCTCCACCGCCACCCGAAAGAGCGGTCTTCCATCCGGGACGGCGACACGCGCCCGCAGGAGAGCGCCCTCAAAGAGGCCCCCATACTCCTCCAGGGTCATAGGCCAGCAAAGGTCTCCAGGTACTCCCGCTCCACCGGGTGGAGGTCCGCCGGGACGGCCAGGACATGGAGCGGGGGGCCAAAATCGGTCTCCTTGAGCTTGCTGCCGCTGCCGGCAGCAACCACCGGGTGCTCTGAACCCGCCCGGGCGATCCCCACATACAGCGCGGGCGGTTCGACCCCGCGCCTCTCCGCCATATCCTCGATGATCTCAATCGCCTCCGGGATACGCATGCAGCGGTCGTCCTGGATATCCAGGTATACAAGCGTGTGGAGGTTCAGCCCGAGGTTCACCGTGATCGTATCGATAGGGGTCGTCGGGAACCACCCCCCCGCCGGGAAGGGGACAGAACAGGACTTCCCGAACCTGTAGTTCTGCAGCCCGGATAGACCGCAGACCGCGCTTGATATGGAGGCTGCGTGTATTATGGAGGTCTCTATACCGGCAGCGGCCGCCCTTATCCGGAGATCAGCGTGCGTCGTCGAGACCATCGGGTCGCCCCCGATCAGGAACGCCACCCTGCCGGCAGCGGCGCGTTCCAGGATCTCGGCAGGATCCTGCTCGACATCCTCCCGTGAGAGAACCCGGATCTCCTTCCCGAAGAATACCTCCATCGCGGTGAGATCCGTCCCCATCAACCGCGATGTGTAGGCCTCAAGGAAGACGACATCAGCGGATTTAACGTACGTAAGACCTTTTAGCGTGATATCCCCCAGGTCGTAGAGGCCAAGGCCAACAAACGTCAGCACCGCGAATCCGCTCCATGTAGCAGAGGTTTGCCGACCATCATTCCTCGATCGTCACCACGCCGTCGCTGTAGAAGTAGCGGATCCAGGGAGTCGTCCTGCCATGGATCCCGATTACCCGGAAATCGTGGTCCGCCGCTACTCTCCCCTCGTCCGTCCTCACCTCGATCACCATGCTCATCAACTGCTTGATGGTGGACACCGTCCGCCTATCAAACGACTCGCTGTTAAGGATGTAGACACCTACCCCCTCCAGTTTCTTAACCCGGTTGGTGATGACATGGAGAAACCTGAAGGTCACCTCGAGTTGCGCATACATAAGGATCGTCGAGACCGAGTTGAGGCAGAACCGAACCGGCGGGGGCATTGGACCCTCGGGATCGGTCATCGCCCCCTCCTTCCACATATCCTCCACCATCCGGGAAAACTTGATCCCCATGCTGGTCAGGTCAAGGGGACTCGTGACGAACTTCACCTTCGAGGTGTCCCGCACGGTCGGCACCGAACCCTTTGTGACCGCATCGATGACCCCGAGCCGGTTCCTGTCCGCTCCCAGTTTGCGGAACGCACCGACAACATCGGCGGCGCGCTCGTCGGTCGAGAGTGCAACCGTCCATTCCCCGGATCTTGGGCTTGCGATCCGGTATGCCAGATGTTCTGCGTGGGATAGTGGAGGGGCAAGGAGGAGGACATTGGTCGCGGCATGCATACCCCCATAATCCCCATCGACCAGCGGGATCCCGGTCTCGTAGATGTACATTTCTACACCAGTTATGAAAAGAGATGGTGGATAAACCCTCCGATCAGGAGGCCGAGCGTGACCGTGTATACAGTGACCGCGAGCGTGATCCGTGAACCGACCTCCCGCAGGAGAACCGTGATCGTTGCAAGGCAGGGGATGAAGAGGACGGTCACAACCGCAAAGACATAAAGCTGGAGCGACGATAGAACCGCCCCGAGGTCTGCGGTGCCCGCCAGGATTGCAAGGGTCTCAAACGCCATCTCTTTTCTGAGGACCCCGAATATGAGCGCCGTCGCCGAGTAGCCGGGAAGCCCTAGGAGCCCCATGGTATACGGCTCCACGATCCCCTCAAAGGCCGTCATGACGCCGAAGAACTCGAGCAGCCCGAGGACGACGCTCCCGAGAAGCAGGAGGGGCATCGCGATGAAGAGGAACTCCGATAAGCGTGACCAGGCCTTCTTCATCACCAGTCGCGGCACAGGCCGGCGAAGCGGGGCCATCTCTATGATCATGCCAAACCGCTCACCGGGCACAACCCGCGAAAGAAGAAGCCCGGTGAGAATGATCAGGACAAAAACAATAGCATAGACGCTGAACGCCGCCGCAAGACCCACAAAACCTGCAACAATCCCGGCGATTATGACCGTCCTTGCAGAGCAGGGGACCATCGTTACCAGAAACGAGGCGATGATCCTCTCGCGCCGGGAGTGCAGGAGCCGGATGCTCATTATTGCCGGAACGTTGCAGCCGAACGCCAGGGTGATGGGGATGACCGCCCCGCCGTGCATCCCGAGCCTGTGCATGGCGTTGTCGGCCAGGAACGCCGCCCGTGTCATGTAGCCGGAGTCTTCCAGTACTGATATGATGATGTAGAAGAGGAAGACGTAAGGCAGCGCTATACCGAGGCCTGCCTGCAGCGCAAGCAGGATAGAGGCGCCGATCCCTTCAAGAAGGGGGTGCAGCCCGAGCGCGAGGAACGGCTGAATCGCGTAGACCTCAAAGACCTCCACGATCGCCTCCTCCAGGAACGACCCCACCACGAAGACGAAGAGCAGCATTCCTACCAGGATTGCAAGCAGGATCGGCATCCCGGGGATGAAACGGGTCAGAATGCTGTCAGGGTCGGTCCCGGGGGGCGGGTGCTTCTCCTTCACGGTAAGTTCGGCCAGACTGCGGGCGAAGTTGTGCCGATTTGCGGCTATGATCTGGGTAACCGTCATTCGGTGGCGCGACTCTATCTCGTCGGCGATCGTTCTTGCTGCCTCGAGCAGTTCGGGGCTGTCGCCGAACCCCTGGAGCGCCCGGAGACTCTCTTTTCGGTCAACCCCGAAGATCTTGCCGAGGCTCCGGATTGCCGCCTCGATGTGGTGGTCGTATGGGATCTCGACCTTTGCCGGCCGGGATGCAGTAAGGGCCGCCGGGATGATCCGGTCGATATTCAGCCCCTGTGATGCGGCCGTCAGGAGGACATCGACACCAAGGAGGTCGTGGAGCGGGCCGGGATCGATCTCGAGCCCCCGTTTTGCGGCTTCGTCGACCATGTTCAGGACGACGACCATGGGAAGGCCGTACTCCGCCACCTGGAGGAGGAGGTAGAGGTTTCGCTCCAGGCGGGTGGCGCTCGCGACCACGACGACGGCGTCGACATCTCCCTGCTCCAGGAACCGGCGGGCAAGGACTTCCTCTTCCGAGTTCCCTTCCAGCGAGTAGACACCGGGGAGGTCCACGATCTCGATTATCTCGCGCTGAAAACAGGTGTTCCCCCGCTGAAGTTCGACGGTGGTTCCCGGGTAGTTGCTCACCTCAACCCCGAGACCTGTGAGCTGGTTGAAGATCAGGGATTTACCCACATTGGGGTTGCCGATCAGAGCGATCTTCATGGACAGGACTCCACAAATATCGATCGCGCTATCTCGGGGCTGATGGCGATGTCACAGCCTTTCACCCTGACAACAACAGAATTATTCGGGAGTTTTCGGCGGATCTCCACAATCTCGCCGGGGAAGAGGCCGAGGTCAAGCAGTCTCCGGTGCCCGCCGGGGCCGCGCATAAGCGCAACCCTGGCGATATCGCCTTCGTTGCAGTCGAGCAGCGTGACGGTCTCCTGACCGCGCCGCCTCCTCATCCGTCCTGGCATGGTTGCGGTGCCGCTCATGTAGGAGGAGAGCCGCTCGATGGTATCATCGGATATACCGTGCTCAAGGGTGCAGGCTTCCCTGCTTGCGGAGTTTGTATCGATCCCGAGCATCTCTGTCAGGAAACACTGGAGGACGGTGTGTTTCCGGGCAACCTTCGAGGCCAGCGCCGCACCTCTCTCTGTCAGCCGGACGGCATCGCCCACCTGCTCCAGGTAGCCTTCCCTGGCCAGAGCGGCTATGGTCGATGAGGCGGTCTCCTTCCCGATCTTTAGGGCTGCCGCAATCTCTTCCACCGTCGGCGGCCGCCCGCTCTTCTCCGCGATCTCCAGGATCGCTTCGAGGTAATCCTCTACCATGGAAGGGAGCATGTTAACATCTCTTTCGTTTCAAGAAGTTTATGGATTTGGGTGGTGTCAACGGGCTCCTGGGTGTATTCTCGCCAGAACCTGTGATTGCATCCACTTTGACCGGCACACCACAGATCTCGAGGCTATTTATATCTGGCGCGCGAAGAAGAAAGGAGTGAAACTGGCTGCAGAGACCGATGCTCATGGGAGCGAGGAGTTTTTTAAGGTGCGCTGCGGTGTTACAGGGGCGCGCGGCTGGTGGTGCGCCAGGGCTGACGTTTACAGCACACCCGCATCCTGGGGGTGGGCATCATGATCTACCGGCTCTACGAGAAGATCCTCCTTCGCAACCTCAGCACCCTCCCTGAGCATATCTGTTTCATGATCAGCGAGAAGGATATGCTCGATGCCCCCGACAACCTCTACCGTACCGTTGAGTGGTGCCGGGAACTGGGGATCAGGAGCGTGACGTTCCATATCAGCACCACCGACCCGGCCAGGCTGGAACACTGCCTGCCGCAGATCCGCAGGGTCTCCTCGATCGCACACCTGAGGCTGCACTACCGGGAGGGAACTGAGGTTGGGGGGGAGGGCATGGACGTGGCGGTGGCGATCGGGAAGAGCGGACGTGAGGAGATCGCGGCCTGTATCCGGCAGATGGCCAAAGAGGGGGTGGAGCCAGACTCTGTCGATGAAGAACTGCTTGAGTCCTATCTCACCTTCAGGTACGAGCCGGACCTGGTCATCAAGACGGGGGGAGACCACCTGACCGATTTCCTGATCTGGCAGTCGGTCTACTCCGAACTCTTCTTCCTGGACGTCAACTGGGCGCTGCTCCGGAAGGTGGATTTCCTTCGCGCGCTCCGGGACTTTCAGTCCAGGGTGCGCCGTTTCGGCAGGTGAAGGTATCCATCAGTGGGACGGGGAAGTTTTTACCGCCAGCGAGGAAGAGATTCTCCACCCGTTTCGCGGCGGGAAAGATCGCTGAGATCCCCTTTCTGACCCTTAAACGGCCTTCTCCTTCCAACCGCCAGAGGCTGCCTGCCCGGCGGGGTCGACGATGGATGGCCGGCGCGGGGCTCTTCACCCCGGTTATGCTCACCCGGCCGTGCGCTCCTTGAGCCTCATACGCTGGTCAAAGACCCGCATCGCGCGCAAAAGGTCGATCTTTCTAAACGCCGGCCAGTATGGAGCGCAGAAGTAGACCGCCGACTCATGGCCGTTTGCAAGCCAGGGGAGGAAGTTGGACGTCCGGTAGTCGTTGCCGGTGCGGATGATCAGGTCAACGGGCGGTATGAGCGCACCGCGGTTGAGGTGGCGCTCGACGGTTGCGGGGTCAATGGTGTCCGGGTCGATGGCCCCCTGCCTGACCTTCTCCAGGATCGATCGGGCGGCGTGCACGATCTCGTTCCTGCCGCCGTAGGCTATGGCGACGTTGATGAAGTAGTTGCTGTATTGTCTGGTCGCCTCCTCCGCCGCATCGATGGCCTCAAGGAGGTCTGCGGGCAGGAGCGAGCGATCCCCGATCATCCGCACCCGGATGTGGTTCTTCTTAACCCGCTCGTCGTCCAGGATCGCCCTGAACTTCTCTTTAAAGAGTGTAAAGAGCGCCTCAAGCTCGCTCTCGTCCCGCCGGAAGTTCTCGGTGGAGAAGGTGTAGAGCGTTATCTGCTGCACGCCAAGTTCCTGCGCCCAGTTGAGCACCCGTTCCGTGGTGTCCGCTCCCATGCGGTGGCCGATCGACGTATTCACTCCCTGTTTCTGCGCGTACCGGCGGTTTCCGTCCTGGATCACCGCGATGTGGCGGGGGACGTGCCTCACCTGCCGCCTCAGGTAACGTTCATAGAGGGGTTCGATCCCCGATCGGAGTCTCAGAGCGGCGTCACCTCGACGATCATCCCATTGTTTGGGTAGCGTTCGACAACATACTTCTTCCCGGGGAGGTCGGCGCCGTGCTCGATGAGCACCCACCAGGCCATCTCGATCCTCCCCCCGGAGACTGTATAATCATCCTCTTCGAGAGAGGCAAGAAACGCGTCGACGGTTCCATCGGGTTCAAGCACCCCGTATACGACCGTTCCGTCATCAGTCACCTCATCAAACGGACGCGCGGTGTTGGAAGCAATCCGTTTAAGCCGTTCCCGCAGCTGGACGGAGTCCTTGAAGACCGACGAACAGAAATGAACTTTCGGGTCGGCAGAGAGGTTCTCCGCCCAGGCCCGAGCACCCTTCACGGCGTTGTGCACTCCGTCCTCGGGTTCGAAACCGCGTTTGCGCATGGCAGCGGCACAGGTCTCGCCCCACTCCAGTTCGTTGATGTTGAGGAAGTCGAGGAGCGGGAGGGCGGCGGCAAGGTCATCGATCCCGGGGAGCGACGGGACCTCGATCCCGACAAGGAACCCCATATTCCTGGCGATAACTGCTGAACAGGCGTAATCGGTCTCCAGGATGTAGGCCCAGACCTCCCGCGGGGGGTGCATCCGGATCTCGTCGACCAGCCCCTGCAACCGCCGGAGCACGGCCTCATCCGGTGCAAGACCGGTGTAGAGATGGATCTGATGTCCTGGCCCGAAATGCTCTTTGAGTGCCCGGCAGTAGTCCACAACCCGCTCGATCTCGAGCAGCGGCTCGCCGCCGGTGACACCGGTTCCAAGAGCGCTCATGCTCTCCGCGACCTCGATGGCACCGGCAGGGGAGGAGACCTGGTGTTCGTTTGCAAATATAACGTCCCGCCCTTTGCGCTCCCGCGATAGCGGGCAGTACCAGCAGCCGCGGTTACACCTCCCGGTAACAAAGAGGACCATCTTTGCCCCCTGGTGGCAGAGGACACACCCCGGGCTCAGGTAGCGCCCCTCCACTGCTGCTCCGGACTCCTGCGGCATGATGATAATAGTTATAAGACACACAAGATGAAAAAGGTTTGACGGTTGGTAGACGGATATCCCGGGATCCTCTCCGCCCCGGGTTGGCGGGGGAACCGGTGCCGCAATCCCCGGCGGCGGGCGGGACCATCAAATCAACGATTCTCTGATACAAACTCTCCACGGTTTTCCGGCAGCATGCGCGGCAGGCCATCAAACCACTTCTCCGATGCCCTCGGATCACCTCCGCGAGGGACGTCTTTTGCGGCTGACCGCTCCCGGCCCCCCAGGCGCCTGAAAGACGGGCTGGAGAAGCCGCGCCGGGCACGGAGACAGGGTCTTTGAGGAGGGTTCACCCGTGATGCTGGAGACGCCCTCCCCCGCACACTGTATCAATGGGGGATCGCCCCATGGGGAGGGAGACGGAGACGCTCCCCTCTCTTTGTATCTCATCCGGATACCCTCCTTTGTCGACCCCCATCCCTGTAACTGGGAGAGCATTTTTCATACACAACCCCGACCGGCCCCGATCTGGATGGGCCGGCAGTGCTGCGCGGCGATGCCCACCCGCGCCCCGGGGGGATCTGTTCATGAAGAGGTGTTGGTTTGATGCCCACAGGGATGCAAACGCGAGGTCTGTGTCCAATAATTAGATATACTTTACGAAGAGAACTACCGTGACGATGCCGGTTTCCAGCCGTGATGATGCCCTCTCCGAGGTTGTCGGGTTTGTCCTGCTCCTTGCCCTGATCGTTGTAGCGCTCTCGCTCTACCAGGTCTACGGCGTCCCGGCAGCAGGGAGGGAGAACGAGATCGCGCACATGAACCAGGTGAAAGACAGGTTCGTGGACTATAAGATTGCTCTGGACTCGCTCTGGATCGTTTCCATCAACACCGCAGGTTCCGCGGAGGGTATAACGCTCAGCACCCTGTTTGACCTCGGCACGATGGGGGGCAGCACGCAGGGGGGCGGCATTTTCTTCCCCGTTCTGGCTCCCATCGCATCAGGCGGGACATTCTCGGTGAACAGTTCCCCCGACAACTTCACAATCCTGATAAACGGGATTGAAAAGGTAAAGCTGGCCCCGATGGGCGATGTTTCCTACCAATCCTCGAACAACTACTGGATACAGCAGCGCTACTACTACCAGATGGGAGGGCTCTTCCTCGAGCAGGACTCGGGCACCACCGCCCGGCTGTCCCCCGCCGTATCGGTCTACAGGGTCAATACCGGCAATGCCGATAACCCGCAATATCGGTTGAAGGTAAAGATCGCCGCAATCCAGGTCATCGGCGGTCAGGAGATCGGGGGTCAGGGAATCGCCAGAGTGGATACCCGGCTCAGGGAAGGGGTTGGCAGAGAGACGTTCACCTCCGCTGGAAACATCACGGTTATGGTGGACGCGCATGACGAAAAGGCTGCTGCGGCGTGGAGGCAGGTCTTCATCGATGCTGTGGAGCGGGATGGCGTTGACTGGGGGACCGATCCCGATGCACGCCCGGTCTGTATTTTGAGAGAGGATAAACGGGTGTACATGATCTGTCGCCCGGAGACGGGGAGCGAGTCGACCCCGATCCAGGATGTAGACCTGGACGTCACCAGGGCCAATTTTACCGTTACACTCCAGCAGACGGTCGTGGCCTGATAGAGAGGAGGGATGACAGCGATGAAAGATACCGGTAGCATGGCAGTGCAGGAGGTTACCGGCTGCAAACTGCGAAACAACGAGCGCGCGGTCTCCGAGATCGTCGGCATCGCCCTCCTCCTCGCCGTCGTTGTAATGGGAGTCGGGATTGTCGCTGTCACGATTTACTCGCAACCGATGCCGGAAAAGACACCACAGGTCGAGATACTCATATCGGCCAGCAGCAACGTTGTAAGTCTGACACATAACGGCGGCGATCCCCTCGAGGAGGGTTCATTTTATGTCCTGGCTGATGGGACGCGCCTCACCGGCACGCCAACCCTATACGGCGGCACCTGGCCATGGTCGATCGGCGAAGTGCTGAACTACAGCGTGGACTCGACGCCAGATCAGGTGCTGGTCGTCTACGACGGAGGCGGTGGGGCGGTGCTCCTGAAGTCTGCGACCATCTCCGGGGCTGCCGGGACGGCCGGGCCTGACGTGCCGGCCGGACCTGGCGGCGGAGGAGGTAACTCGCAGGAGGATCTGGACGCCTGGGTGGTCGACCAGTTCGTAGGGCAACTGAAGAACAACTCGATCTACCTCGCCCAGGACATAAAAAGCAATAGCGATTTCTGGAAAAGCAGCGGTTTCTTCAACTTTACCCTCTCGGACGACGGGACGTATCTAGAAATTGCCAATAACGCGAACCAAGATCCGGGCAAATATAATTTCACGCAAGGGGATGTGATAAGCATCCATCTTACGGACTCGCCTATACGGTTCTTTGCCATCGGGTACGAGGGATGGCACATCTCAGCAGGCGATGTGACAGTCTACAAAAACGGTCAAAAGTTGACCAAAAATAACAAGGATTACATCAAAGGAGGGAGGATCTACGGTTACAGCAATTTCACGTCCTCGGTCATTATCAGGACAAGGAATAAAGATCTCCAGACGGAGTTATACATCAACAACACACCGATCATAAACGGCGCCTGGAACCAAACGATAACCCTTACCAACGTCAGGCCGGCTGAACCGACCCTTATGATCCTGGATATCTCAAAGAACGATCCAAACTACTTCCTCGGAACGGCAGATAGCATAACAGGCTACTCCTGATGGCTGCAAGGGGAGACGACGCAGCAGATATGAGACGATTGCGCAAACCATACACGGTGGAGAGCGAGGGAGGGGTCGCCGAACCCCTGGCGGCGGTCCTCCTCATAGCGGTCATCGCGCTCGGCATTGGAGCCCTTGCCGTAGCCCTCTTCTCCCAGCAGCCTCCCCCTGTCCTCCCATCGGTCACCTTTGACGTCAGCTACAGCGACAGCGGAAGCGTCGCCATCCGCCACGATGGCGGGGAGACGATACCCCGTGATCAACTCCAGATCTACATCGATAATGGGACAGTGGTGCAGGATAACCGAGCGTTCTACAAAGGTGATGAAAGAGAGAACTGGACCAACTGGAGCATAGGGGATATCCTCACATACACCCCCCCTGAGGCAGCAAACGGGCCGCAAAAGGCAGAGGTTTTGATGGTCTACTCAGACCTATCCGGGGGAGAATACCTGCTCTACGCCTCCGAAGGCTGGAAGGGACAGGTACCAGGAACCGCTACACCCCCACCCACAGTCACTGTAACACCCACAGGAACCACTACACCCACGCCCACAGCCACTGTAACACCCACGGGAACCGCTACATCCACGCCCACAACCCCAGTAATACCCACGGAAACCGCCACACCGACACCAACTACCCTGGTGGCAGACTTCACCGCCAACATCACCAGCGGTCAGGCTCCGCTTGCGGTCGCGTTCACCGATACCTCCACGGGAGGGCCGACCTCGTGGTCATGGGACTTCGGTGACGGCAGCACATCAACCGAGCAGAACCCGGTGCACACGTATACGAACGAAGGCCTCTATACCGTCACGCTGACGGTCGAAAACGCTCACGAAAACGATACGGTGAAGAAGACGGCTTACATCATTGTTACGGAGGAGCACGTCTCCCGGCTGGAGGTGAATTCAGTCCGGCAGATGTTTATTTTCTTCTGGTGGTACGCCCCGGTCAACGGCATCACGATCGATTATGCCGGAGATCTCGGAACGGGAGCGGATACGACTCCTTTCGTGCTCAGCAAGACTGATTCGGGCGACTCCGGGTTCACCGTTACCCTGACGGCGCCGGACGAAATACAGGTCCAGGTCTTGATATTCCCCATCACCATGGACTTCTATGGGTGGCGGGTCGGCGATACGTGGTACGAGAGCACGATAATCAGTGTACCGGTTGCCGAAGACGAAAGCCGGACAGCCACAGCGTTTTACATCTGATCCTGGGCCTTGTTGTAACCCCCTTGCTTGCTCGCTCCAGATGGCTGCAGTCAGGGATAACGCAGAGGCACGGCTTTCCACCGGGCTTGCGCACCTGGCGATGCTCGTGCTCCGGACGTTCGCACCTTCGGTCTTCTCCCGCTCTGGTTCGAACGAGCCGAAGCGCGGGTGGTGGGGGTTACAGAGATCCATTACAACGTGGAGACAGGGGAGGGAGAGACCCCCTCCCCGCGATCCGCCACCCGGAGTGGCGATAATCACCACGGTCAACTGCACGAGGACATGCCCGAGGAAAAAGGCCGACCCGGGGACAGGCCTGGTGTGGCACCACCCTCGTCAGGGAACGGATAAAGATCAAAACAGGGTTTCAACAGAGCGCGTTATGAGCCGTTGGCTCATAGATGACCATGAAAAACAGCGATGGCCGATCCATTGGTTCTCGTTGATACTTTGCATACCCCTGGAGGATTTTCATACCAGCCGATTCTGGAAAAACAGAACAGCGCCGGCCCGAAGAGAAAGGCAGAAAAGAGGGGATCTCACGGCCGCCCCGAAAACCCGTCTACGCCGGATCCTGGGGCTCTCTCACCCTCCCCTCATCCACCAGTTCGGTGTAGTCATCAAACCAGTAGGCCGCCGGGTTGCTCCTGTAGACCATGAACCGCCCGATATCCTCCGGTTTTGCCGCCTGGTTGTACTTGAAGTAGGTATAGTCATCCGTCATCCCCAGAACCTCAATCTTTCCGGTCGCGTGCGACATCACAAACCTGGCCTGCTTCGCAAGCCCCGAACAGAGCGACCGCGCCCGCTCAAAGATCCGGTAAGACTCCTCCACCGGCACCGCAAACGGCCGGTTCCCGACCGTTGGGCGGCACTGGAAGACGTAGTAGGGGACGATCCCGACAAACGAGAGTTTATCGAAGAGATCGGCAAGGACCTCGGGGTCGTCATTGATCCCGCGGATCAGGGGCGTCTGGTTCATGATGACCGCCCCGGCCTCCTTCAGGAGAGCGATCGCCCTACACGCCGTGTCGGTCAGTTCCCGTGGATGGCTGAACTGCGCCATGATGTAGATCCGCTTCTCATCCAGACTGTAATCGCGGATCATCTCCAGCAGCACCGGGTCGTCTATGATCCTGCAAGGATTGTATGCCGGCATCTTCGTCCCTATCCGTATGATCTGCACATGATCGATCTCACGGACCTGACGGACGATCTCACGGAGTTTATCCGTCTCCAGGATGAGGGGATCACCGCCGCTCAAGAGGACGTTGGTGATCTCGGGATGTTCACGGATGTAGGCAATCCCCGCCGAGACATCCCTGTTCACCTCACGCGCATCCTCGATGAAGAGGCGCTTCCTGAAACAGTAGCGGCAGAACCCCCCGCATAGATCGCTAACAAGCAGTAGAGCGGTCTGCCGGTACTTGTGCTGCAACCCCGGCACCCGGGTGTAACTCTGTTCCGATGACGGGTCAAGCCGACCCCAGGGCTCAAGTTCTTCGATCGTCGGTATGACCAGCCTGCGGATGGGATCCGCCGGGTCATTCCAGTCTATCAGCGAGAGGTAGTAGTCGTTTGAACGGAACGCAAAGGCGTCCGTCACCTCCGCAAGACGGGCACGCTCCTCCAGGCTGATACCAGGAACCTCATCAAGCGATGTGATGTAAATCGGGTTTCTGGTGTTCGCGGTTGGATTTTGAAGATCAGATTTCGAAGTCGTAAAAACACCTCCTGAGCGACACTCTTCAATGCAGGATGTGGTCTGAAATATCGGTGACAGGATGCACGAGAGCAGGGATCGCAAGATGCGATCTACCCAAAGGCTGCTACAGGCGTATCATCGAACTCATGCAGGAAATCGTCGCACCGGATCAGTTCATCGAGTGTCGGATTATGTTCTATAGATTCAGGGGGGCTAATGGTATTTATACGTTGGGCTGAAACCGCAACCCCTATGATAAATATCCACGTTTTACCCAATAAAAACGATACAACGACCAATACAAGCCACGTTTCAGAGACTCAGCAACGAGCAAATATGAAAAAGTTTTGGGCGAGCGGTATCGCACTACTTCTTTTTTTTGGCCATGGAAAGGATATCCACAACATATTTCCCTTCCTTCTCCAGCCCGAGAACCACTTCGTCTGACCTGGCCAGTTTCTCGATATTCAACTCGTACGACCCCGGGCCAAGGATACGGATGCTCTCGATCCGATCATAGACCTCGATCTTCTTCTGCCGATCATCCCTGACCTCAAGAACCTCCTCCCCCTTCTCACCGGCCATCTCTGCCGGCGTCTTCTCCTTCATCACATCCTCGTGACGTTCAGCCTCGCGGATGTAAAGGAACTTCTTTCCGCCGCAGCTTGGGCACCCTCTCAGTATCTTTGTCGAACCGTCCTCAAACTCCCGCCCGCATTGAGTGCACTTATGAGGCATATCTCACCTGCAAGTTGCCTTTCACCTCGACGATGAAACCCAGGCGCTGATAAGATCCTTATCCTTCCTGAGCGTCTTGAGCTGGTTTGCAGGCCCGATCACCGTCAAACGGGTCTCCGGGCGTCTCCCGCCGAAGAGTTTTCCCAGAAATCCACCCTGCGCCTCCTTGACAGGATAGGTCTCCATCTCGATCCCGGCAAACCCATCCGGCGATATCTCACGCATCGTGACCTCTATGAGTTTGCTCTGCTCCTCAGGCGCAAGCCCCTTCTCCAGGACAACAATGTTCCCCTCCATCACCTCGTCCAGGATCAGGTGAATCTTCTCCATCATGGTGAGCTTATCGAGGCGCTCTGCCGATATGAGGTCAATCTGTACACCCTGTATCATCCCCATCACCCGAAGTACTCCGTCATCTTCTCGTAGAGTTCTTCAACATTGGTACCCTCAAGACCGGATACCGGGATCACAGGATGCTGGGGAAACGCGCTCTTGATCCGCGCGGGGGAAGCATCCGGGAGATCGGTCTTGTTCGCGACTATCAGGACGGGGAGGTTCCTGCTCTCGATTATCCCGACAAGCATTATGTTCACCTGCTGGAAGGGGTCCTGCGTCGCATCAAGCACATAGATAACGCCGTCAATATCCTCACGAAGCCAGTGCATCGCCTCGGCCACGCCCTCCGTAGCCTCCCGCGCCCGCTTGATCGCTTCCTCCTTCTCAAGACCGTACTCCATGAACTCGTTGTAGTCGATCTTGGTCGTCACACCCGGGGTATCAACGATATCGAAGGTCACGGAACTCCCGTTCTGACCGGTGATGGTTATATTCTCTTTACGTCGCACACGCCTGGTTTCATGAGGGATCTCACTGACCGGTCCGACCGCATCACCGACCCAATCCCGCACAATCCGGTTTGCAAGCGTCGTTTTACCGGCATTGGGAGGACCGTAGATCCCGAGACGACTGGTCCGCTTCCTGAAGAACGCCTTCAAGAACCGTGAAATCTTTTTTCGTGTATTAACAAAGAACGCCATCAAGCTCCCTCAGGTAGGCAGGTTTGCCTGTACTTAAGTGAGATGTGGAACTCACAAATAAATATAGTTATATGTTCCTTCCAGCGCGTTTGCGGGATTTTGATGCCAATCACCTCCCACTCTGGTTAAGAGAATTCTTTTATACTGTTGAATCCTAGATAGACTTGCACCAGGAGAATTATTTCTTATAGCGGCCAGATCAGGAGAATCCCATGATGAACAATAGCAATGCCATCCGCTTCGAGACACGCATACCTCTAAGGGAGGTCATGCAGACTCATCCAGCGACAATCGACGTGGGAGAGACCGTCGCCCGGGCGGCACAGACCATGTGCCGCGCTGGGGTCGGAAGTTGCATTGTACTGCAAAACAGCCTCCCCACGGGGATAGTCACAGAGGAGGATATCAACTGCAAGGTTGTTGCAAAGAACCTGAAACCAGGTGAGGTCCGCGTAAGCGAGGTCATGAGCACCCCGCTGATCACAATCGGTGCCGACAAACTGGTCGAGGATGCCGCGGCAATGATGGTAAAACACCGCGTCCGCAGGCTCCCTGTCGTCGAGGACCAGATGGTCATCGGGATTGTGACCGTGAGGGACATACTCACCATCGCGACAGAAGTAAACGAACTGCTGGCCGATCTCATTGAAATTAACCGTGAAGAGGAGTATGCCATGGGCATCTGCGACCGGTGCGGCAACATGTCAGACGCACTATCACGGGTCGACAACCTCATGCTCTGTCCCGCCTGCCGCGAGGAGGAGCAGTTGCTATGAGAGTGGCCGCAGACCTGATGGTGGAGATACCCGCGTTGCGCTACGATGACCATGTCACGAAAGCGCGCAGCATACTCCGGGACGATGTCTTTCGCGAGGTCTACATAGTGGACGAGAGAGACCGCCTGCTGGGCTACATCGACATCTCCGATGTCCTGCGGGTTGTCGACACCAAGTCAAACATCACTGTCGATGGGTTTGTCCGGGAGGCCGCGCAGGTCACCCCGGACACGCCGCTTACAGAGGTCAGCAACGCCATACTGAACACCCGCACAAACAGCGCAGCTGTCGTTGATGAGGACGCTACATACCTGGGAGGGGTGCTATTCTCAGAGATCTTTCCAGTCCTCCTCTCTCATCGCGTCAACAACGGCAGGGTAAAGGATGTCATGTCGCATCACCCCATCACCTGCTCACCCGACGATCCCGTGAACCGCGTATACTCCCTGATCGTCGCGAGCGGCTTTAACTCGTTCCCGGTGATGCAGAAGGATAGGGTCATCGGCATCATATCCCGCCGGGATCTCCTGCGCGCCGGCAAGGTGCGCACATCCCTAAAGAACCAGGCAGACACCATCGTGGAGCGGGTTATGACAACACCCGTTATCACCGTGACACCGGACGATTCGCTCGCAGCGGCGGGCAGACTGATGGTCGAGCACGACGTCAGCATGCTGCCGGTCGTTGACGAGAAGAAGAGGCTTGTCGGTGTCATCGACCGTCACGATATCCTGGGTTACACCCGGGCTAAATAACGTATTTCAGGAAATAACTCCAGAAAGGAGGGATAACATGCAACCGAACCGCAGCAATTCAGAGAAGAGACCAGCCGACAGGCTCCTCAAGATGCCGGGCAAACACGACCGCGGCCCGATCGATTTCAAGACCAGGATCGCCGAACATGAAGGCGAGATTATGGCAATTGCCACCAGGGACGTTGTTGCTGCACAGCAGACCGCAACGATCATCCAGGCGGTGGAGATCATGACCCGGGAAGGGTTCCGGAGGCTGCCGATCGTCGATGCCGGGACGCACCGCCTTCGGGGGATAGTTACCGGCAGCGATATCATAGATTTCATGGGCGGCGGCGACAAGTATAACCTCGTCCAGGTTAAACACGGCGGAAATTTCCTTGCCGCCGTCAACGAGGAACTCCGCGAGATCATGACAGAACACCCGGTCACCATGCCGGCTACCGGGAGCATCGCCGATGCGCTCGACATCATTGTCAACCGCAAAATAGGCGGCATACCCATCACCGACAACAACGGAGAGTTGAAGGGCATCGTAACAGAGCGCGACGTGATGATGGTTCTCGCAACCGAGCACTCGCGCTGCAGGGTTGAGGACATCATGACCTCCTCAATCCGTGTAACCACACCCGATACACCTATCAGCAAGGTCTGTGAGAAGATGGTGAACTGCCGGTTCCGGCGACTCCCGGTCGTCACGGACGATGTCCTCTGCGGGATCGTCACCGCCACAGACATCATGCGCTACCTGGGGGAGGGGAAAGCCTTTGAGCACCTGACAACAGGAGACGCTGCCGAGGTGATGGCCACACCGGTGCGCCTCCTCCTCTCCGGCGAACTCTATACCACCACCCCTGATAAAAACATACATGAGGTCGCTCTCGAGATGCTCCGCCGGCAGGTGGGAGCGCTCCCGGTAATCGAGGATTCGCATCTTGTGGGACTCGTGACCGAATACGATCTGGTAAAAGCATTTTCCAGGGAGGGATGAAGGCGTGCGTGCTGTTGATTTGATGTCATCCCCGGTCTACGTCGTTACAACGACCGATAACGTTGCCTACGCGCGAAACATTATGCTCAGGCACCGCATATCCAGGCTGCCAGTTATGGAGGGAGAGGAACTCAGGGGTATCATCACCAAAAAGGATATCGCCTACAGGCTCAGGCAGGCAGAGCCCATCTGGCGGCGGCGGCCGATCGACAGTATCCCTGTCGAAGTCCTGATGGTGCCCGACCCGATCACCATAACCCCTGAAACCAGCACCCGCGATATTGCGGCCATCATGCTGGATAAGAACATCTCCGGGGTTCCTGTCGTTGAAAACGGGACGGTTGCCGGCATCGTCACCAAACGGGATATCATGAGATCGGCGTACCTGCGGGGGCTCAAAGCCACGGTCGGCGAGGTAATGGGGGAAGCGGTCACGGTCAACCGCTACCACTCACTTGATCATATAATCGAGACGATGAAATCAAAAAACGATAAGGTTATTGTTGTCAACGACGACGGGAGCCTTGCCGGCATAATTACAGAGACCAATCTCGCATTTTACGACTACCTGAACGAGCGGATGGAACTACCCAGAAAAGAGGTTAAGCTCCTGCGGAGAAGCGAGCCGGCAGGGCAGAAACGTTACAGGTACGTCGTTGAGGTATCGGCGGTTGCAGAAGACGTCATGAGCAGACCGGTCATCACCATCGCTCCCGATGCACCTCTGCAGGATGCGGTCGGGCTGATGCTGGAAAAAGAGATCAACAGCCTTGCTGTCGTTGAGGATGGCGAGATCCGGGGGCTGCTCAAGAGAGATGATATCATCAAGGAAGTGGCAAAATGAGCGAGAAATTTCAGTTACTCGTAAAAGATGTGATGGCAAAACCAGTTACCATCGCAAAGTCTGCCTTTGTCAGCGAAGCGCTCGATAAGATGCTCGATGAGGGTGTCGACCCGCTCATCGTGACCAACAATGGCACGGTCATCGGTACCACATCCCGCGCGGCAATAGCCGAGACGCTCGGGAGCAGGAAGACTCAGTCGCTGAAGGCCACGTCCATCCATGTCGCAAACACCGTTGAGGAAGGCTTCACCTCTGTCTATCCCGACCAGGGTATCGACGTTCTGGTACCGCTGCTCCAGCACTACAAGGTTGTCGTGGTCTTTGACTCAGATCACCGCCTCATAGGCCAGGTGGCGGCGGGCGACCTCCTGAAGGTGCTCCGGCCGGCAGGCGGCGTCCTTGATGTCATGGAACCGGTATACACCATACAGGGGGACGAACGCACCGTCCACCTCCGCAGGAGGATGCTTGATGAGGGGATCGACCGTTTCATCGTTGAGGAGGGGGATACCGTCATCGGGATTGTTACAGAGACCGATGTCGCAAGAGCGCTCCATGCACTCAAGGATCTTGTTGAAGGAACCCACCAGGACTACCGGATCAGGAACCTCCTGGTGCGGGACATCATGAGCACGCCGGTGATCACGGTGGACGCGGATGCAGACGTCTCCGATGTCATCGACCTGATGCTCAAGAAGAACATCAGCTCCGTACCAGTCAAGCAGAACGGCAGGATCGTGGGTATCATCACCCGGAACTCTCTTGTGAAGGCCCTGTGATCGGGCAGGCACCACTTTTTTACTACCTTTTCACGGCGAAACAACGTCGCCCCGCGTGGACAAAAGGCCGGAGTTTCACGAAGCAGCGTGATCAACAGGCCTTATGAAGACCTTCCGGGGATGGTGGCGAGCGGGATCTTTCAGGGAGGTTTGAAGCAAGGCGCCGGAGGCGCTTTCCTGGCAACGTGTCTATAGGGAATCACCCCGCGGAGGAGGAGGGGGAAGAAAGTTCCCAGCCCCATGTCTCGGTGTGTCATTGAAACCTCTCTCGCTGACCCATCCCCTTCCAAGGGGGCGGGCAGTGAGGGGCGATTCTCCCGATGGCCGTGTCCTGGGATCGGAAGAATGATTCCAGGGAGTGCCAGGTGAGATCACGAAGCGACGGTCATCTCGGCACTGTATCGAGGGGGAATCGCCAGCCGCAGAGGGTGGAAAGGAACTTCCCAGACCCCGGCCCATGCATCTCACCGGGATACCCTCTTCCCAGGGAAGAAAAACACCTCTCCTCCAGCATCCGGCGGCAATGTGAAACGCTCGCCAGGCCGCCGGAGCACCAATCATTAATACAGCACAGCCAGAAACAGGTATCAGGATCTTTCCATGAAACCAACGCAGCCTGTCAAACCGAACGAGAACGTAACGGCCCTCCTTGAGTCCATGAGCATGACCGGCTTCCAGGGTAGAAAACTCGGCGAGTCGCTCGGCGTCTGGACAAGGATGATCACCGATCCAGACTGCACTATATTCATGGGCCTCTCTGGTGCGATGATCCCGGCAGGTATGCAGAACGTGCTCATCGACCTCGTCAGGCATCGCTACGTCGACGTCATAGTCTCGACGGGTGCAAACATCTTCCACGACACCTGCGAGCACCTGGGCATCCGACACTACATTGGCCATCAACATGTGGACGACGCGGCGCTATTTGAGGAAGGGATCGACCGCATATACGACGTCTTCGCCTACGAAGAGGAGTTCCGGAGCGTCGACGCCGAGATCGCCAGGTTCGCCGGGAGCATTGCCCCGTTCCAGGGCTCATCACGTGAGTTCACGCACCGCCTCGGAGACTGGCTCCGCGAAAACCGGCCTGAAGGGCAGTCGCTCATCGCCACCTCTGCAGAATCCGGCGTCCCGATATTCATCCCGGCACTCTGCGACTCATCCATCGGGATCGGGCTGGTGATGGCACGTCGACGCGGGGTCAGGATAGAGATCGACCAACTCGCCGATACCGATGAGATCAGCCGCATGGTCGAGGGTGCAGGAAAGACCGGTGTGATCTATATCGGCGGTGGGGTGCCGAAGAACTTCATCCAGCAGACCCAGGTAATAGCCTCAATACACGAACAGAACCTCGGCGGGCATGCATATGCCATCCAGTACACCACCGACGCACCTCACTGGGGCGGGCTCTCCGGGTGCACATTCGAAGAGGCGATCAGCTGGGGCAAAGAGGCGCCGGAATCGGCCCGCGTCCAGTGCTTCTGTGACGCAACGATAGCACTCCCCATCGTTGCCTCGGGCCTGATCGGGAGCGGGGTCAAACGGGCCCGCCGCGCACCGTAAACCGTGCCCGCCGGAGTCCTGCGCCGTCCCGGCGATCGGCCGAACCCCACCGCGGGATCAGAGAGGAGTATGAAACGCCGACCACAACCCGATCCCGCGTAAACAGGGAGAAGATTCACGGAGTTGACCGCAGGGGTCACCTCACCACAATAGTTATTAGTCAACCCCGCAAACATAACTAGGCATAAGCCATAGAATGCTGTGTCTGGAGCAACACCTTCGGTGTTGCGAGTGTCGAAAGATGCGAGATTCTATGTTGAGGTAGCCAAGCCTGGTATGGCGCAGGTTTGCTAAACCTGTGTCCCTCTGGGACTCGAGGGTTCAAATCCCTCCCTCAGCGCTTTCACCGACGATGTCGATGACGAGGCGATCACATGGATGATGAAGAGATAAAGTACTTTGTCCGGATCAGGAACACTGATCTCGACGGCACGAAAACGGTGCAGATCGCACTGACAGGGATCAACGGAATCGGTCACCACACATCCCGCACCATCACCACCCTTGCTGGTGTGGATCCGCATGCCGTCCTCGGTAAACTCGATGACCAAACCATCGAACGGATCGCAGACGCGGTCGAGACCTACACCGGGCAGGTTCCCGAATGGATGGTCAACCGCCCAAAAGACGTCTATACCGGAGAGAGACGCCACCTCCTGGGGACGGATCTCAGCCTGGCAATCGAAGACGACATCAACCGCATGAGAAAGATGCGGTGTTACCGTGGCATCAGGCACGAGACGGGGCAGAAAGTCCGCGGCCAGCGCACCAAGTCCACCGGAAGAACCGGCATGACCGTCGGTGTCCGGAGAAAGAAGGCCTGAACGGTGATTGAATGGCATATCCAGGAAAAAACCACAAGCAGTATGCAACACCCAAGCGCCGGTTCGAGAAGACGCGGCTCGATGACGAGAAGCAGCTTATCATCGATTACGGACTGCGAAACAAGCGCGAACTCTGGAAAGCCCAGAGCATTCTGCGGAAGTATCGTGCTGCCGCCCGTGAACTGGTGGCTCTCAGGTCGGCGGGTATAAC
This sequence comes from Methanoculleus receptaculi, assembly GCF_033472595.1. Classification (NCBI taxonomy): domain Archaea; kingdom Methanobacteriati; phylum Methanobacteriota; class Methanomicrobia; order Methanomicrobiales; family Methanomicrobiaceae; genus Methanoculleus; species Methanoculleus receptaculi. Next base: position 1,690,313 of record NZ_CP137642.1, read on the forward strand.
CCCCGAGATCTACCAGACGAAGAAAGACCAGCTCATCAGCCACCTCTACCGCTACGGTCTCGTCGGAGATAACGCCGATGTGGGCGACGTTCTCGCCCTCAAGGTAGAACAGCAGCTCGACCGCCGACTCCAGACGCAGGTGCTTCGCAAGGGGCTCGCACGCACCCCAAAACAGGCCCGACAGTTCATCACCCACGGACACATTGCGATCGGCGGCCAGCGTGTGACGGTGCCGGGCTACCGGGTCACCAGGGAAGAGGAACCGGAGATCGGCTACTACGGCGTCTCCCCCCTCACGAACGAAGTCCACCCGGAGAGAGGGCGCATCACCCGCGCAGGAGTGAGGTAAAACCATGGCAGAAGAGAAATGGGGCATCGCACACATCTACGCCTCGTTTAACAACACCATCATCACCATAACCGACCTCTCAGGGGCGGAGACGGTCACGAAGAGCAGCGGCGGCATGGTCGTGAAACAGGACCGAAACGAGAGTTCCCCCTACGCCGCCATGCAGATGGCAACACAGGTCGCACAGAACGCACGCGAGAAGGGAATCACCGGCGTTCACGTTCGTGTTCGGGCACCGGGACGCGGGAAACAGCGCAGCCCCGGGCCCGGCGCCCAGGCAGCGATCCGTGCCCTCGCCCGTGCAGGGATGAAGATCGGCCGCATCGAGGACGTCACACCGGTGCCGCACGACAGCATCCGCAGCAAAGGCGGCCGGAGAGGAAGGAGAGTGTAATGGAGATAGCGTTTTCTCGACTGGACGAGAGAGTCGCAAAGTTTACCCTGGGCGGCGTTTCCACGTCGTTTGCCAACATGTTCCGGCGGGCGATGATGAGCGAGGTGCCGACACTTGCCATTGAGAACGTCCGCATCTACGACAATACAAGCGTCCTCTTCGACGAGATGCTGGCACACCGCCTGGGGCTCATCCCCCTGCGGACGGATCTGGAACATTACAGGCTGCGCAGCGAATGCACCTGCGGAGGTGCAGGATGTCAGTTCTGCACGGTTACCTACACGCTCTCCGCCGAAGGGCCAAAGACCGTCTACTCGAGCGACCTGATCCCGCAGGACCCGGATGCCGCACCAGTCGAGGAGAAGATCCCGATCATCGAACTTTCAAATAACCAGAAGGTCGTGCTCGAAGCCCAGGCAGTACTCGGGACCGGAAAGGAGCATGCCAAGTGGCAGGCTACAACCGCCTGCGGCTACAAGAACTATCCGGTAATAACCATCGACGAGCGGTGCGACGGCTGCGGCATGTGCCTCGAGGAGTGCGCCCGCAACGTGCTGGAAGCAGCAGATGGACGTGTCAGGGTCGTCAATGGGCGGCTGGAGTCATGTTCCCTCTGCAAACTCTGCGAGCGGGCGTGCCTTGCAGGTGGGATCGGTGACGAGCCTGCCATCCACATCAGCACCGACCCGGAGAGGTTCATTTTTGTGGTTGAAAGCGATGGTTCGATGCCGGTCGGTGAGATCATCGAGAGAGCGCTACAATACATCCAGAAACAATCAGGAGACCTGGTAGACGTTATTAATGAGATAACGGGAGAGGGGATGTAATGACAAAGACTACTGCAAACAAATCAAACCCCCGGCTGACCGCTCTCATCGCGACGCTGAAAGAGGCGTCGCGTGCAAATGAGGCGAAAATCTGGCGCGAGATTGCAAAGAGGCTGGATGCACCCCGGAAGAATTATGCCGAGGTTAACCTCAGCAAGATCAACCGCTACGCAAACGAAGATGAGATAATCCTTGTGCCGGGCAAGGTTCTCGGCAGCGGTGTGCTCAGCCTGCCGGTGAAGATCGCCGCCATTGACTTTTCCGAGACTGCGGTGAGCAAGATCACCAGCGCCAGGGGCACGTGCATGACCATCGAAGACCTTGTTCGAGAGAACCCGAAAGGGAGCAGGGTACGGATCCTCAGGTGAAGCAGAATGGTTCAGGTTATCGACGCAGATGGATTACTGCTCGGGCGGATGGCCAGCATCGTCGCACAGCGTGCGCTTGCCGGTGAGGAGATCGCCATCGTGAACGCGGAAAAAGCAATCGTCTCAGGGAGCAAGGCCCGGGTCCTCGCAAACTACACCCGCAAACGCGAGCGTGGGTCGCGTGAGGGAGGGCCGTTCTTTCCGCGCAGGCCAGACCAGATCGTCAAGCGCACCATCCGCGGGATGCTACCCTACAAGCGTGAGCGTGGCGCAGCCGCACTCAAACGGATCAGGGTCTACGTCGGGGTTCCGGCGGAGTTCAGCGGAATGGATATGGAGAGAATCGAGGCGGCGCATATCAACCGACTGAGCAGGCCGACTTACGTAACGGTCGGGGCAATAAGCACCCAGCTCGGAGCTAAATACTGAAACATGGTGATTGGATGGTAAAGATCGTAAATTCAAGCGGTAAGAGGAAGACAGCAATTGCCAGGGCGACTCTGAAGCCCGGCAACGGCCGTATCCGGATCAACTCTGTGCCCCTGGAGATCTACGGGAGCGAGGTGATCAGGATGAAGATCGCTGAACCGCTGCTGCTGGTTCCAGACGCACTCGACGACGTTGATGTCGCGATCGAGGTCTCCGGCGGCGGTAGAATGGGGCAGGCCGAGGCCATCCGGACAGCACTCGCGCGCGGCATCCTGGAGTGGCATAACGACCCGCAGATAAAGGATGCGTTCCTGTCGTATGACCGGACACTGCTCGTGAACGACTCGCGGCAGAAAGAGACCAAGAAACCGCAGGGTCCTGGCGCACGGGCGAAGTTCCAGAAGTCTTATCGCTGAGGAAAAGAGATATAAGGAATACTGGACAACAGGTATGATACCCGTACGATGTTTTACATGCGGTAAGGTCATTTCCACCGCCTGGAAAGAGTTCAAGGAGCGGCGAGATGCAGGCGAGGATCCCAAACAGATCCTCGACGATCTCGGTCTGGAACGTTACTGCTGCAGGCGGATGCTGCTGACGCACAAAGAAGTGGTGGAGGACCTGAACCCGTATCAATGAGGGGTCGTGGGGTAGCCTGGCCATCCTACGGCGTTCGGGATGCTGTGACCTGAGTTCAAATCTCAGCGACCCCATTTTGCAATTAATGATTTTGAGGCTGCACGATGGAATCGTATACCCGGTATGAACGGGCTCGAATTATAGGGGCTCGTGCTCTTCAGATCTCGATGGGTGCACCCGTTCTGGTAAAGACCAGAAAGACTGAGCCGCTTGAGATTGCACTCGAAGAGTTCGAGCGAGACGTGATCCCCATAACAGTGAAGAGGAAGTTGTGATCTGATGACGACCATCGAAGAGATTACCCTGAGAACAATCCTGGACAGCCGCGGAAACGAGACCGTTGAGGCTGATATATACACATCCCGCGGTTTCGGCCGGGCTGCGGCACCCGGTGGTGCCAGCACAGGAACCTATGAAGCAAAGGTGCGGCCGCCGCGCGAAGCCATCGAGAACGCGCGGGAACACCTGATTCCATCGCTAATCGGGGAGGACGCCTGCGATCAGATCACGTTTGATGCACTGCTCCGGGAGATCGATGGAACACCCGATTTCAGGTCGATCGGCGCAAACGTCGCCGTCGCACTCTCGCTTGCATGTGCAAAGGCGGCTGCATCGTCACTCGACCTGGAACTCTTCCGCTACCTTGGAGGTGCGTTCGCTTCCGAGACACCGCTGCCGCTTGGCAACATCATCGGCGGAGGTGCACATGCACCGAACGCAACGTCCATCCAGGAGTTCCTGGTGGTCGCCACAGGGGCTTCCGGAGCGACAGAAGCCGTATTTGTGAACGCCGCCGTCCATAAGACCGTGAAGAAGATCCTGCAGGCGCAAGGCAAACTCACCGGAAAAGGAGATGAAGGCGCCTGGGCGCCGGCGATAACCGATGCGGAGGCGTTTGAGGTCCTGGGAGAGGCGATTGGAATCGTCTCGGATGAGACGAACCTCGAGATCCGTATGGGGATCGACATGGCAGCAAGCGAACTCTGGGACGGCGAGCACTACCGCTACAGGGATGCTGTGCGGAACCGTGATGACCAGATCACCTACGTGGCGGATCTCGTCGACCGCTACAACCTCGTCTACGTGGAGGACCCATTCTTTGAGGAGGACTTCGAGGCGTTTGCAGACCTGACCGCCAGCGTCCAAGACCGGTGCCTGGTCTGCGGTGACGACCTCTTCGTGACCAACGTCGAGCGGATCATACAGGGGATCGAAACAGGCGCGGCAAACTGCGTCCTGATCAAACCAAACCAGATCGGAACACTCACCGATACCTTTGAGGCGATACGCCTCGCCGATGAGAACGGCCTGGAGACAGTAATGAGTCACCGTTCCGGAGAGACAACCGACGCGACCATAGCGCACCTGGGAACGGCGTTCGGATGTATCTTCCTAAAGACCGGGGTGGTCGGCGGGGAGCGGATAGCCAAACTGAACGAACTGATTCGAATAGAGGAGCTGATCTAACTTGACCGGAAACGAACTTGAGATCGAACTTAAAGAACCGCTGGTATCCGTCGAAGAGTATCTGGCGGCAGGCGTGCACATCGGCACCCAGCAGAAGAGCAAGGACATGATGAAGTTCATCTACCGTGTCCGCGGTGATGGACTCTACATCCTGGACATCCAGGCAACCGATGATCGGATCAAGACTGCTGCAAAGTTCCTTTCGCAGTATGACCCTGCAAAGATCCTGGTCGTCACCTCCAGACAGTACGGGCAGTACCCGGCAAAGATGTTTGCCGATGCCATAGGCGGTATGTCGGTCATCGGCCGGTTTATTCCGGGGATGCTGACCAACCAGCGCCTGAACAAGTACATCGAGCCCGAGGTGGTTGTGGTGACAGACCCGATCAGCGACGCCCAGGCGGTTAATGAAGCTGTCCAGACAGGGATCCCCGTTGTCGCGCTCTGCGATACCAACAACATGATGAAGTACGTCGATCTGGTCATACCGACGAACAACAAGGGCAGAAAGGCGCTCTCGCTGATATACTATCTCCTGACAAAGGAGATGCTGCGCCTGCGCGGCGTGACCACATCGCTCACCCCCGAGGACTTTGAGACAGAGTTATAAGATCAAAGCACAAGACCACACCCTTGATGGATATGCGCCGATGCAGTGTAGCGGGGATGTTCTATCCTGCTGAGCCCAGCCACCTGGAGCAGCTCCTGGAGGCATTCTTCCGGAACAAAAATCCAGATATCTCAGCCAACGGCATAGTCTCCCCCCATGCCGGTTATATCTACTCGGGGGAGACCGCGGCCTGTGCCTTCTCTGCAATACAACCTGATTTTGACGGTACATTCGTCGTTATAGGTCCCAGTCATCATGGATACATGACCTCTGCCTCCGCAATGCCCTGGGAGACGCCTCTTGGGATCATCAATGTCGATACAGAGTTTGTCGACGCACTTGATCTCAGGATAGACGAGACCTCGCACCGGAGCGAGCATTCACTTGAGGTGCAGATGCCCTTCATCAGGTACCGGTTCCCCAGGGCAAGGATCGCGCCCATACTCATGGGAGACCAGAGTTACGAGGCTGCGATGGGTCTTGCGGAGCACCTGCTCGACGCGATCGGCCACACCCGGCGGGATGTGAGGATCGTCGCCTCAAGCGACTTCTCTCATTACGTTCCAGAGGTGGTGGCACGGCGGCAGGACCTGCATGTGATCGAGGCGCTCGAAACCCTTGACATACCTGAATTCTACCGGCGGATCATCGCGACCCGGGCAACCGTCTGCGGCTACGGCCCGATCGCGACCATGTGCACCGTCTGCAGGCATCTCGGTGGAAAGAGGGGGGCGCTTCTCCGGTATACGACCAGCGGCGATGTAACGGAGGATTACAATCAGGTAGTGGGGTATGCAGCGATAGCGGTGGTGTAATTTGGCAACCTGGAGCGCGCCGGGCAAGGTCTTCCTGTTCGGCGAGCATGCGGTGGTCTACGGGAAGCCGGCGATCGCGATGGCGATCAAGCCCCGTGTCTTCGTCACGGTGAGGAAGTCCCGGAACCCGACGCGCCCGAAATCGCCATACATCAACGAGTGTTTCAGGGTGATGGGCGTCCGCGGCAGCGTCTATGTCCGCTCGCAACTCCAGAGTTCGTCAGGGCTCGGGTCATCGGCCGCTGTGACCGTGGCGACGCTCTCTGCCATCAACGATGAGTTCAACCTGGGGTATAGCCGCGAGTATATCGCTGAGACTGCGTTTGCCATCGAGAAAAAAGTTCAGAAGGGCCGGGCAAGCCCAACCGACACTTACGTCTCGGCAAACGGGGGGATGGTCCTGATCACGGGTGAGTCCAAACGTAGACTGCCGCCGGAGAACCTCCACCTTGTTGTGGGAAACACCATGGTGCCCCACAGCACCGCAAAGATGGTGGAGCAGGTCGCGAACCTGCGGCAGCACCATCCCACAATAGCAAACCCGATACTGGACGCAATCGGGGAGTTGACGCTTGCTGCCATTCGCGAGATGAGCAACCCGAAGGAACTCGGGCAGTACATGGATATGAACCATGCGCTCCTGGAGGCGCTCGGTGTGGGTCACCCGGCAAGCAGCCGGCTTGTTCTGGCGGCAAGGGCGAGCGGGGCTTACGGGGCCAAGATCACCGGGGCTGGAGGCGGCGGATCGATCATCGCCCTCTGTCCCAGACGTGCAAAGAACCGCGTTGCCGGGGCGATCGAGGCCTGTGAAGGAAGGGCGATAATCACAACCATAGACACCGACGGTGCGAGAGAAGAGAAGCATGACTGAGAGAGTGGTACTTAAACTGGGCGGGAGCGTTATCACCGACAAATCGGGGGGCTGCACCATCGATCACGCCCGGCTGCGCGAGATTGCAGAAGTTCTCGCCGCACACCGGGAGATTGCGCTCGTCCTGGTCCACGGCGCGGGCTCCTGCGGCCACCCGGAGGCCCGGCGCTACCGGGTCGATGAGGGGCTCGGCCGGGATAACCTGCCCGGGGTCTACCACACCCATGCCGCGGTCTCGCGGCTGAACGCCGCGGTCGTCGAGGCCCTGCGGGAGGCAGGGATCGAGGCGATCGGCATTCATCCCCTCTGCCTGGCACTCGCAGAGGACGGCCGCCTGGTCTCGTTTGAGACCCGCCAGATCGCCGGGATGGCAGATCACGGTATCGTGCCCGTGCTGCACGGCGACGTCGTGATGGACACCCTGCGGGGTTCGTGCATTGTCTCGGGTGACCAGGTGGTGGCTAGGCTTGCCTTCGCTCTCGGGAGCAGGCGCGTTGGGCTTGCAACCGATGTTGCCGGTGTGCTCAGAGGAGGATCTGTTATCCCCCGCATCGACCGGGAGATCCTGGAATCGCTCGATGTAGGCGGGTCGGCAAAGACCGACGTGACCGGGGGCATGCGGGGCAAGATCGCTGAACTCCTGATACTGGCCGATGCCGGTATCGACTCAGAGATCTTCCATGTCTCGCAGATCGGCCGGTTCCTGGACGGAACAGATCACGGCGGGACAGTAATAACCAGAAAGGAGTAAAAAATGAGAAGGGATACCGCCACATCCTCACGGAAACGCGATCACCTGGAGATATGCTATGAGCAGCCTGTTGAGGCAGGTGATGCAGGATTCGGGGATGTGCGGCTTGTTCATAATGCCATCCCTGAGTGCGACATGGATGCGATCGATCTAAAAACACGGTTCCTCGACGCAAAACTCGATTCCCCCCTTTTCATTGCAGCAATGACCGGAGGACACCCCGACACCCTGGAGGTGAACCGGCGGCTGGCACGTGCCGCCGAACGGTATAACCTGGGTATGGGTGTCGGTTCTCAGCGAGCGGCACTGGAAAATCCGGAACTTGAAGGGAGTTTCACCGTCGTGCGGGAGGAGGCGCCCCACGCGTTCCTCTGCGCCAACCTCGGGATCATCCAGCTGCGCGACCACGGCATCGAATGGGCTGAACGGGCGGTTGAGATGATCGATGCGCAGGCGATCGCGATCCACGTCAACCTGCTCCAGGAGGCGATCCAGCCCGAAGGCGATCACAGCGCTGTCGGGTGCCTGGAGGCGTTGCGCGGCCTCTGTGAAGAGTTCTCCCGTCCGGTCATCGTGAAGGAGACGGGTTCCGGCATATCGGCCGAAACCGCAAGGAAGATCTTTGGGGCCGGAGCAAAAGCCATCGATATCGGCGGCTACGGAGGCACGTCGTGGGCGAAGATCGAACGCCTGCGGGCAACCGCCCCTGAACTCGCTGAACTCGGGGAGGCGTTCCTCTCCTGGGGGATACCGACGGTGGTAAGCCTATGCGAGGTGCGGAGAGCAGGAGGCCCGACCATCGCGACAGGGGGGTTGCGTTCGGGGATCGATATTGCAAAATCCCTTGCTCTCGGGGCGGACCTCGGGGGTATGGCATTGCCCCTCCTGAAACCGGCGATGGAGAGTGAAGAAGCCCTATCTGCAACCATCGAGGGGATACACCGCCACCTTCGCGTGGCGATGTTCCTGACGGGGTCCCTAACGGTAGCGGATCTCCGGCACACCAGGACGTATATCACCGGCCTGACCAGGCAGATGATTGAATCAAACGACAAAACAAAAGATCCTGCAAGGAGGCTACATGGATATTGAGATCATAACAGTTGGCGGTTTTAACGAGGTCGGTAGAAATATGACCGCCGTCCGCTGCGGAAAAGAGATTGTCATCTTTGATATGGGGCTGCGCCTCGACCAGGTGATGATCCATGAGGATGCTGATATCGAGAATATGCATTCCCTGGACCTCATCGAGATGAAGGCCATCCCGGATGACACCATCATGAACACGGTCGAAGGGAGTGTAAAGGCGATCGTCTGTTCGCACGGGCACCTGGACCACATCGGTGCGGTACCAAAACTGGCACACCGCTACGACGCCCCGATAATCAGCACACCCTACACCACGGAACTGATAAGGCAGCAGATCGCCGGCGAACAGAAGTTCGGCGTGAACAACAAACTGTTTGCCCTGAAAGCAGGACAGCGTTACACCATATCCCCACACCTGACGATCGAGTTTGTGCGGAGCCAGCACTCGATCATCGATACGGTCATCCCGGTCCTGCATACGCCAGAGGGTGCGGTGATCTATGCAAACGACTTCAAACTGGACAGGACACCCGTGCTCGGAGAACCACCGGATTTCGCCAGGCTGCGGCAGATCGGTAAAGAGGGTGTCCTCGCTCTCATCACCGAGAGCGTCAACATCGCAGATAAAGGACGCTGCCCGAGCGAGAAGATCGCAAGGGACCTCGTCCGGGATACCATCACGAGTTACGAGGATGACAGGAGCGCGCTGATCGTCTCGACCTTCTCCTCACACATCTCCAGGATCAAGACCATTGCGGAGTGCGCCCACGAGATCGGGAGAAAACCAGTTCTCCTCGGGCGTTCGATGGAACGCTACGCCACAGCAGCTGAACAGTTAAAACTGGTCGGGTTCCCTGAGTCCCTCTCGATATTTGGCAACCGGCGGACGGTCGACCGGACGCTTCGACGGATCATAAAGACCGGAAAGGACAAGTTTGTCCCGATCGTCACGGGTCACCAGGGTGAGACAGGCGCCATCCTGACACGGATGGTGATGGGCGATACCCCGTTCAAGCTGGAGAAGGGAGACAAGATCCTCTTCTCGGCCAAGGTGATCCCGAACCCGATGAACCGGGGGCAGCGTTACCTGATCGAGGCCCGCGCCAGGATGGCAGGGGCCCGGATCTTTGACGATCTACACGTCTCCGGCCATGCTTACCGTGAGGATCACTATGAGTTCGTCCACCTCCTCAACCCCCAGCACATCATCCCGTCACACGGCGACATCGACATGACAGGGGAGTACGCGAACTTCGCGGAGGAAGTCGGGTATACGCTTGGAAACGACCTCCACCTCCTCCGGAATGGGGGCAGACTGCTGATAAAGTAGGAGATAATGCATGACGACGCTTGAAGACTACCTGGAGATGAACGCTGACCGGATCGACCGGATGCTCCACCGCTACTTCGGGAACGTCCACGGCGACCTCTTCCGGGCGAGCGCCCACCTGCTGCTTGCAGGAGGGAAACGGCTTCGCCCGGCGGTCACCCTTCTCGCCGCGGACGCTATCCAGAGGGGGTCGTCGGATGACCTGATCCTGGCGGCGCTCTCGCTCGAGCTGACCCACAACTTCACCCTCATCCATGACGATATCATGGACGGTGACACCGCCCGGCGCGGTGTTCCGACGGTGCATACCCTCTGGGACGAACCGACGGCGATCCTTGCGGGGGATGTCCTCTACGCAAAGGCGTTCGAGTTCATCTGTCTTGCGGAGGGGGCAGATGCTGCAAAAATCCGGGCGGTGAAGATGCTTGCCCGGACGTGTGCCGAGATCTGCGAGGGGCAGAGCATGGATATGGAGTTTGAGAGGCGGGAGGACGTCTCAGAACTTGAGTACCTGGAGATGGTCAGTAAAAAGACCGGTGCCCTTTATGGAGCGGCCGCAGCAATCGGCGGTCTTCTTGCGGGTGCAAACCCCGTCCAGACAGATGCACTCTACCAGTTCGGGATAAACAGCGGTATCGCGTTCCAGATCCAGGACGACCTGATCGATCTCCTTGCAAACACCGAAGAGAGCGGAAAAGACCGGGCGTCGGACATCAGGGAGGGGAAGCAGACGCTGATCGCTATCCGGGCGCGCGAGAAGGGGATCGACCTTGCCCCATACAGGAGACCGCTCTCCGCTGCGGAGATCGAGGGTCTGGTCACCATCCTCCAGGATGCCGGTGTCATCGAGGAGGTCCGGGCGGTTGCCCTGGAACGGGCGGGGGTTGCAAAAGAGGCGCTCTCGGTCATCCCGGAATCGGTGGAGAAACAGTTGCTCGGCGAGATCGCCGATTTCTTTGTCAACAGAGGTAACTGATACCATGACGGAGACCGATATTGAGCACCTGCTCTTTGTCTACGCGCTGCAGAACGCGGTGAAGCACGACAGCACCCCAAAGACCGGGACGGTGATCGGGACGCTTCTAGGGAGGCACCCGGAGTTCCGGAGCAGCGCCCGGGAGATAGGGGCGATTGCCTCAAAGGTGGTCGCGGAGGTGGCAGGGATGAGTTCATCGGAACGCAGGGTGAGGCTTGAAGAACTCGCGCCCGAACTCCTGGCCGAACTCGATGCGGAGCACGAGCACACCCGGGAACTTCCACCGCTCGAGGATGCGGAGAAAGGTGTGGTGATGCGGTTTGCCCCGAACCCGAGCGGACCGCTCCATCTCGGGCACGCCCGCGCTTCCATCTTAAACGACTACTATGTCCGGCGACACGGGGGACGCTACATCCTGCGCATCGAGGACACCGACCCGAGGAGGGTCGATCCGGCGGCATACGCGATGGTGCTTGAGGACGTTGAGTGGCTGGGGCTCGGGATCACCGATATCGTCTACCAGAGCGATCGGCTCGATGTCTACTATGACTGGTGCAGGAGACTTATCGAGATCGGCGGCGCCTACGTCTGCACCTGCGAGCCTGAACGTTTCCGCGAACTCAAACTCCGGGGGAAGGAATGCCCATGCCGCAAAAAGGGGATTGAGGAGAACCTGGAACTCTGGCAGAAGATGCTTGATGGAGAGTTCTACGAGGGCGGTGCAACCGTCAGGGTGAAGACCGACCTTGGCCACCCTGACCCGGCGATGAGAGACTACTCCGCGATGCGGATCGTGAACGCACCGCTCCACCCGCGAGCGGACGCCACGGTCTTTCCGCTGATGAACTTCTCTGTCGCGGTGGACGACCACCTGCTCGGGATAACCCATGTCGTCCGCGGGAAGGACCATATCGCAAACACCCAGCGGCAGCGCTACATCTTCGGTTATTTTGGATGGAGACCCCCGGTCTACCGCCACTACGGCCGGATGGGTATCTCGGGTGTTGTCCTCTCAACGTCGGGGATGCACGAGGGGATCCGGAACGGGACATACACAGGCTGGGACGATATACATCTCGGGACGCTGCGGGCGATTGCGCGCCGGGGGATCGAGCCGGAAGCCGTCCGGAACGCCATGATCGATATCGGGATGGGGGAGACCGATATATCGTTCTCCTGGGAGAACCTGTATGCCAGAAACAGGGAGATCGTCGACCCGAAGGCGAACCGCTACTTCTTTGTGCCTGACCCTGTCGAGGTCAGCATCGAGGGGGCGCCGCGCCGTGAGGCTCACGCGCTCCTGCACCCGAACGACCCTGCAAGGGGGGTGCGCACCCTTATCACCGATGGCAGGGTGCTTCTCCCGCGCAGGGATATCGAGGGGCAGGGTCTGATCAGGTTAAAGGACCTCTATAACGTCTGGGTCGACCGGGAAGGTGATACGCTGCGGGTATCCTACGCTGGCGACTCGCTTGATGAGGCCCGGCAGGTAAAAGCGCCGATCATCCAGTGGGTCCCGGTTGATGCAAACCTGCCCTGCACCCTCCTCCGGCAGGAGGGGGACATGGAGGGGTTCTGCGAGCCTATGGTAGTCGGCGAGGTGGGAGGGGTCGTCCAGTTCGAGAGGATCGGGTTTGCCCGGATAGACTCGATAAAGAGCGGCAGCGTGAACGCGTATTTTGCGCACCGGTGACGCGGGATCGCAGAACCCCCCATCTGCAGAACCTTTTTTAAGAGGAGCGGCCGGCGTAACCCATTAATGACAAAATGTTTAAGATCATGCACAGCGGCTGCACCATGAAACGAAAGACGTTCTACCTTCTTGCCTGTATCGTTGCGCTCGCGGGGGTCGGCATATTCTGGCTCTCGGTGAGGCTTGAGAACCCGATCCCGATCCAGGCTGCCTTCGTCGTTGGCGTTATCCTGCTTTATCTGGCACGGCGGAGGATCGAAGAGACGATAGAGGACGAACGGACGCCAATGATTACGCAGAAGGCAGCGCTGCGGGCAGAATAAAGCCCATCATCAGCGGCGAGAGAGTCCAGGGCTGGTTTTTCCCGCCGGGGAAAACCCCTGAACCGTTACGCCATGGGTGGGCTCCCCGTGGCAAAGGACGCTCTCGGGGATCCATTCAGGCAATTCCCGGCGGCGTCCCGCAATCAATAAGACCGACGGGAAGAAGAGGTACCTGGTTATTATGGCAGACAGGATTCTTGTTGCCTACGCCAGCCGATACGGGTCGACCGCTGAGGTGGCAGAGGCGATCGGTGATGAACTCAGCAAGGCCGGTGAGCAGGTCGACGTCCTGCCGGTGAACGAGATCCGCGACCCTTCCCCTTACCGGGCGGCGGTCATAGGGAGCCCGATCTACATGGGGAAGTGGCTCCCGGAGGCCCGGGTCTTTGTCGAGCGCTACCAGCATTACCTGCGAACCATCCCTGTCGCCTGTTTCGCTGTAGGGCTCACGGTGGTAGGCGGAAGCGCCGAGAGCCTGAGAAGAGCGGAAGCCTCGATGGACGAGGTCAGGATGCTCATAAACCCGGTGGAGGCCAGCGTCTTCCCGGGAAAACTGGATACCGGGCGTCTATCTGACCCTGATCGTGCCATCATTAAACTGATCAGGGTAAAGTCTGGAGACTTCCGCAACCTGGATGCTGTCCGTTCCTGGGTGCGGGCGATACTCCCGAACCTGCACCGGCGGAGATGAGATCCGGGGACGCCTGATGCGATAGTTGCGCATATTTTCCACGTGCACGGTGGGCCCATAGATGGGGCGGTATGATGGTGCGAACCTGAGACTTTTCTAGTGGAGCCAGCATCTGAACGGGAGACTTTCCAGACGGTGTCCCGGCCGCCCGCTCAGCACCTCCGCCCGCCCCGGGAAGGAGGGGGCGGAGCCAGATGCAGTGAGAGGACGGATGGGGGTTACAGAATCGGGGAGGTGGCGGGTAGTCAACTACCCGCGCCTCTCGGGCGCGGCTTCCTGCTTCATCCCCCCACCGGGAGCGAGTCCACAGGCTCAACGGCGCGTTCCGCGCCTGGTATTGTGTTGCTTGGTTATCGCAACACAGACATAGTATTATTAGATGGATGGACAGAAAAAATGTATCGTATTGAACTTGATTACGGGAAGGGCGGCTTCGCTTGCATCCCCGCCCTAAAGGGTGGGGTCTTCCCGCTCTGCCCCCGCAAGATAAACAATCCACAGGTGAACCGGGTGAATAAATACTCGTTTGTCGCCAGGATGCCCGACAGGCCCGGGGCGCTGCACCGCGCGGCCGAGATCATCAAGTCCTACTCGGGAAACATCATCCGCGTCCAGTACGACCGCCGGATCGATCCCGCCACGGTCTTCTTCGAAGTGGTTGCAGCACCAGAGGGCTACGCCAGGATAAAGGAAGACCTCCACGCGATCGGCTACCTCCAGGAATCGCTGCCGACACCCGGGTTCCTCAAGTTCTCCGTATACCTCCCCCACGAGCCCGGCTCCCTCTTTGACCTCCTCACCTACATCACCGGGGCGGGGGCAAACATCGCCTACATCGACTTTGACGAGCGGCGGCAAGACCCCGGCAGGGTCACCATCAGTTTGAGCGTCGAGGAGAGCGAGGTCGTCGATAGCCTGCTCGACCGGCTGAAGTCACGCTACCGCCTGGAGATCCTGGAGTACGACACAACCGGCGAGAAACTCGACGACACCGTCTTTTACGTCAGGTTCGCCCAGGCGCTGCGTGGGCTGATAGGATCGGCCGAGGACGAGTTCCTCCTCTCACTCCTCCAGGACATCAATCACATCGTCCAGGAACTCAACAACCTGGGGCAGGACCCAAAAGAGGTCTTCGACTGCATCCTGCGCACCGGAAAGACGCTCCGCGAGACCACAGGCGACCGGTTCTACGCGGACGTCCAGCGTATCCCGCTGAACGATGCCGTTGAGGTTCTCTGTTTCCAGATGCCCTGCGGCGGAAACATCTTCATGCTCAACGCCCCGGAGGAGAGCGTCATGATCGATACCGGTTACGGGATATACCACCAGGACGCCCTCCGGATGTTCCAGCACTACGGTATCGGAGACCAGGGGCGGATCCGGCGGATCTACATCACCCACGCCGACGCCGACCACTGCGGGGCGGCAGGGTTCTTCGATGCGAAAGCCTGCACCCACCCCTGGTCGGTTGAGATCATCCGGCGCGCGAACCGGGCCTACGGGTCGCGCAGCGAGTCCTCGATCCTGGAAGAGGTCTACACGACGGTCATAAACCTCTTCTCGCACTTCACCCCGCCCGAAAACCCGGAGACCTTCCCGACGGAGAGGCTTGCCAGCCGCTCGATATTTCCCGTCATAGCGCGGTTTGCTGTCCATGACCTGGAGTTTGAGGTCCTCGAATCCCTTGGCGGGCACATGCACGGCCAGGTCTACTTCCTCTGTCCCACCCACGGGATAATCTTCACCTCCGATACCCTGATCAACTTTGGAAGCCTGGATGACGACAGGAAACGCTACAACTCCCTGGCCGACTTCCTGGTGACGTCGGTCAACGTCGACAGCGAACGCGCACGCCAGGAGCGCACGGCGCTGCTCGGACTGATCCGGGACCTGGATGAAGAACTTGCCCCGACCGGCCGCAGGTGCCTGGTCGCGGGCGGACACGGCGCGATATCCGCCCTCTCCCCGGAAGGGAGGCTGGAGGCGGTCGGGCCGATTGAGCGTTACCTGCCAAGAGAGGCGCGGTAGGGCATCACACCGCCCCGCGCCACCGCTCTTCCCAAAGAAGCGCGATCACGGCCGCGAGAACTACCATGAACCCGCCGAGCAACAGCACCAGGGGCTCCAGGTGGGCAAGAAGGATGAGTGTCGAGGCTATCCCGATGACGGGCAACACCGGGAGGGACCCGATGCTCCCGGGTATCCGGAACGGCCGGGGGAGATCCGGCGCACGGTAGCGCAGCAGGATCACGGAGGCGTTGATGACGATGAAAGTCGCAAAGAGGGTGAAGTTGGTGACGTTTGCGACAAAATCGATCTCGCCGGCGAAGAGGAAGGCGATGGTGGCGATCGCAACGACGATTGTTGCCGTCCAGGGCGTCTGCGTCCGGGGATGAACCCGGGCAAGAGATGGAGGAAGCGAGAAGGACGATGCCATGCCGTAGGTGATCCTTGATGATGCCAGCATCATCATGAGGGCGGTGTTTGCGGTGGCAAAGAGCGCTATTACGGAGATCAGGGTGAAGGCCGTGGGCCCGAGCGCGACGGCAGCAACCTCGGCAAATGGCGCCCTGGAAGTGGAGAGTTGTTCCCAGCCAACGACAGAGACCGCTGCAACCGAGACAAGGACGTAGAGGAGGGTGGATATGGCAAGCGCGATCACCAGAGCGACCGGGATAGTCCGTTCCGGGTTTCTGGTCTCCTCCGAGAGTTTCACCATCTCTTCAAACCCCATGTAGGCGAAGAAGACAAGCGCAGACGCCTGGAGGAGACCGGGTATACCAAGCGGCATCTCAAGGTAATCCACCCGCCCGAGGTAGGGGAGACCGATCAGGATCACCATGACTATCCCGGCGACCTCGATCATGGTCATGCTGATGGCAACCCCCGCCGTCTCCCTGATCCCGGCGATGAGGATGCAGGAAAGGATCAGGATGATCATGACGGCGGACGGGAGGAACGGCAGACCCACCAGGTCGGAGAAGTAGCCGGCAAACCCAAGCGCGACGGTTGCAGCGCCAAGGATGCCGGATATGATTATCAGCCAGCCCACAACGAACGCAAGCCTTCCCCCGAACGCCCTGGAGACGTACTCGAACTCGGCACTCGCCTTCGGATAGATCGATGAGAGTTCGGCGTAACTCAGGGCGCTCAGGCCGGCGACCGCGGCTGCAACGAGAAAGGTCAGCCAGACGGCGTTGCCGGCCATCCCGGCCGCCTCGCCGAGGAGGGCGTATATCCCTGCCCCGAGTATGATCCCGACTCCGGAGAGGGTGACAGTGGCCAGTCCGAGTTCTCGCCGGAGGTTTGTGCCAGGATACGAAGCGTCACGCTCCCCATCTGCCATACGATATCACTCTGTCTCTGCTGCATTTAGGGTTTATCCGCGGTTCATCGAAGGTTTGGTGAAATTCTCCGGGACGGCTTTCCAGGGCCAATCGCCACGCCCTGCCCCGCCAGGGGGTGGTCAAAGGATGCCGGTAACCTATACGGGGGAAAACCGTTAAATCTCCGGCTCCCCATTACCCGGATGGAGGTGAGACATGCCGCAGATCCTCGAACTTATAGAAGACGATCACGATCTGATCAGAGTGCTATTTGACGAGATTGAGCACGACCCCGATAGCCGGGATGTCCGGTGCATAACGCTTCACCGCGAACTCCTGGCGCACCTCCTCGCGGAGGAGGCCACGCTCTACCCGCGCCTGAGGGAGGCTGCACCGGAGGAGGTGGAGGTGGCGCTTGATGAGCACGTAACCATACGTGAGAGGCTTGAACGTTTTAAGGTGGTTTCGGAGGGAGATGAAGCCTGGATGGAGGCGCTCGACGATCTCCGGGATTGGGTCGAGGCGCATTTCGCCCAGGAAGAGGGGGACATCTTTGCCAGGGCCAGGCATTATCTCAGCAGGAGCGACCTCTTTGCCCTGGGTGAGGCCTTTGAAAAGGAGAAGGTGACGGTAGCGTAACAGGTGGCAGGAAGAATGGGCTCGTATCGTCATTATGAGCCCTCCTCATCACAGGCAGGTGGATGACTGCCCGGGAGGCAAATTTTACTACAGATACGAAGAGAACTACCCGGCTAAAACGGGGCGCTGTTTTCTCAACCCGCTTCGATCTCGTTGAACTCGATGCTGTGGCGGGAGACTCCCTCCTCCTCTCGACCGGGAGGGAGGAGGAGGCCTTCTTCATCCCCTGCGGAACCGCACAAAGCACGGCGGGAAACCGGATTGAGGGGGTCGGCAAGATGGGTAAACACACCGCCGAGGTCTGGCGGGGAGATCCTGGTGGAGGAGGGCGGTGCATCCATTCCTCTGCCAGAGGCCCTCTTGGCGCTGCTTGAGCATATATGGGAGGGAAGCAGGATGCAGGTAACCAGATCAGATCGACCAATAGCAAAAGTTAAATCCTTATAAATGAAAAGATAAGTCTGTGCCACGATAGTGGGTACATACTTGAGATCCAATTCGATCTGAAAACCCCAGCACCATCATCACCCGGCCAGGAGGAATGGAGCGCCCGGGCATCGTGCCGGATGCCCCGGGATGAGGTGGTATACGCCTCCGCTCTGATCCCGGCCTGGCGGTGGTCTATCCTTGTGCAGTGCCGGTTCCGCCGGTCGCTATTGCCGGCGGTCTATCACCTACCATTCGACGATCTAAAGGATCGCTCTCTAAAGATACGGGGACTTGAGGCACGTGATTTTGATGACGCATTTGAAAAGATCAGGTCACCCACAACAGCAGATGAGATTGACCGATACGAAGAATGTAACAGGAACTTCGGCGAGTGAACGCCCTGCGTAGCATTACAAAAAACTCTCAGAAAAGAACCGCTTTGTCGCAAAGGAAGGTAATAGCAGCGAAGTGTGCTTCCCGAGGGCTCGCGCACCTCAGTACAACACACTACGTGAGAGGGCTTAACTGCTGGGTTCGGAATGAGTCCAGGTGTTTCCCCTCTGCTATGGCCGCTATTACCCGCTGGTCAGGACACCCTGATGGATGCCTGACCAGAAGCCAAGGCCCGGACTTGAACCGGGGTGTAGTTGATCTGCAGTCAACCGCGTAGCCGCTCCGCCACCTTGGCAAGCTGTGTTGCCTCATTACGTTATCTCCAGACCTATTTAAGGTTTACACCTCAAGGTCTGGCCGCAAGGGCACTCTGGTGCGTTATTCTGGATTTCGTCTGAGTTCAGTGGACGGCATCGGACGTTAGTACCTGCGGACTGAACATGTCGTTGCCTTCATGCTTACATCCCAGGCCTATCAAGCGGGTCTTTTACCCGTGTCCTCAACGGAGTCTCTTTTCAGGTCGGGTTTCAAGCTTAGATGCATTCAGCTTTTATCCCTTATCGCGTAGCTGCTCGGCACTGCCCGGTCGGACAACCGATACACCAGAGGCGACGACGGAAAGTTCCTCTCGTACTATTTCCATCTTACCTTCAGACTCCTGACACTCCAGATAGATAGTAACCGACCTGTCTCACGACGGTCTAAACCCAGCTCACGATCCCCTTTAATAGGCGAACAACCTCACCCTTGGCCGCTGCTGCACGGCCAGGATGGAAAGAACCGACATCGAGGTAGCAAGCCGCCGGGTCGATATGTGCTCTTGCCGGCGACGACTCTGTTATCCCCGGGGTAGCTTTTCTGTCGTCAATGGCCCTCATCAACAAGGCTCATTGGTTCGTTAGACCCGAGTTTCCTCTCGCGATTACTTGCTGTGCGTAATCGCGTCAGGCCAACTTATGCTCTTGACACTCTCCTGTGAGTTTCTGACTCACATGAGTTGACCATAGGGCACCCTTGATATTTTTTCGAGGGTGTGGCGCCCCACCCAAACTGCCCACCTACCGTTGTCCTCTCGCAGGGAGAGTTAGTGCTACAGTAAACCAAGGATGGTGTCTCATTGACGGCTCCCCACCCCCCGGAAGGGGTGGTTCGACGCCTCCCATCTACACTGCGCAAGGAATACCGTAACACAGCGACAGGCTGCAGTAAAGCTCCACGGGGTCTTCACTTCCCATCTGGAGTCCCTAGTCTCTGCACTAGGATAAAATGTTCAACGGTTTCGTGTTAGGGACAGTAGGGCTCTCGTTAATCCATTCATGCAAGTCGCCAATTAAGCGACAAGGTACTACGCTACCTTAAGAGGGTCATAGTTACCCCCGCCGTTTACGAGTCCTTCGCCCGGTTGAACCCGGTTTTCAGATACTCGCACTGGGCAGGAATCAGTGACTATACTAATCGTTTCCGAGTTGCAGTCACCTATGTTGTTATTAGACAGTCAGAGCCCCCTGGTCACTGCGACCTGCCTGATCGCCAGGCAGGCACCCCTTCTCCCGAAGTTACGGGGCTAATTTGCCGAGTTCCCTTAACACGATTACACCGACACGCCTTAGCCTTTTCAGCTAGGGGCACCTGTGTCAGATCTCGGTACGGTCATTCATCCCCCTTTTCACGGGCTCCAGGAATTTGCCTGATTGCTCCATCACGCCTTCACTCGCTTCTCACCATTACGGTACTCCACGAGTTTGATCGCTTGGACAGGGCGACGACCCTGCCAGGCATATCCCAAAGCGTCAGGGCGGTAAACCGCTGCGGATGAATGGTACAGGAATATTAACCTGTTTCCCTTTCGATGTGCTCGAATTACGACACACCTTAGGACCGACTAACCCTCGGCTGACGAACATTGCCGAGGAAACCTGGCCCCTCCGGCGGTTGGGATTCTCACCCAACTTTGCTTCTACTAATGCCAGAATTCTCATTACTACCCGGTCCACAGGAGCTTACGCCCCTGCTTCTGCCCAGGCAGCACGCCTCCCTACGACATCACGCTTGCGCGTGGTCCGTGGTCTCTGTAGTAGGCTTCAGCCCCGTCCATTTTCAGTGCCCCAAACCTCGACTGGTAAGCTTTTACGCACTTTTTAAAGGATAGCTGCTTCTAAGCTAACCTTCCAGTTGTCTTTGGCCTGGGACGCCTTTCAGTGTTAACACTTAGCCTACATTGAGGGACATTAACCACGGTCTGGGTTGTCTCCCTTACGGACTACAAGCTTACCCCGCAGTCCGGACTGCCAGCCATCTACGACGACGGGGAGTTTGGAGTTTGACAGGAGGGCGAGGGATTTCTCCCCCGGCTCCCCCAATCAGTGCTCTACCTCACCGTCTATCTCCGGCCAGGTCATGCTACGGCATGTTTCGGGAGGAACCAGCTGATGCCCAGCTCGATTAATCTTTCACTCCTATACGCAGGTCACGCGAATGATTTGCATATCAAAACCGCTTGCGGTCCTCCACGCGCCTTTCGGCACGCTTCAACCTGCCCACGCATAGATCGCTGGGCTTCGGGTCTTATCCTGCAGACTCCACGCACTTTTAATACGCCGTCCCATGCCCGAAGGCTACGGACCTGTTGGTTTCCCTCCGGCTCCCCTTTTGGGTTAACCTTCGCCTGCAGAATAAACTCTCTGGCCCGTTCTTCAAAACGTACGTTACGACACCGGCAACCACGCCCGTACTACCGCCTCGCGACGGGTTCCTTCACGTGGAAGATCCTTTCGCGCCGCAACTCACCATCACCTATCAGTTTCAGGCACTTTTCACCACCTTTACGGGGATACTTTTCAGCCTTCGCTCACGCTACTAATGCGCTATCGGTTTCGAGTAGTATTTAGTTTTGGAGGTTGATGACCCCCAGATTCCCGCGAGAATTCCAACCCGCGGTACTCAAGACACTGCCAGGATGCCTCAGCTTACGCATACGGGACTATCACCCTCTATGGTGCCTCGTTCCAGAGGACTTCTACTTCGCCCTGGCATCCAGACGGCAGGCTTACCACACCACATCTCCCTTTCGGGATTCAGTTTGAACTCTGTCGTGTTCGATCGCCTCTACTAACGACATCTCGGTTGATTTCTTCTCCTCCCCCTACTGAGATGTTTCAGTTCGGGGGGTTCCCGATCCTTACGGATCAACACCGAAGTGTTGGGATGTCCCATTAGGGGATCTCCGGATCGTAGACTCCATGCGTCTTCCCGGAGCTTATCGCAGCTTGGCACGCCCTTCTTCGGCACTCGAACCGAGCCATCCACTGACAGGCATATCGCCGTTCCGCTGAACTCATTTAACGTCCAGAATCACGCACCTATACACAGCCTCGTCAGGTCTATGACCTTCAGCCCTTCCCCGGTGACTCGCATCTCCGGGTGCATTGAGGGCAGGAAGGGAGACCTTCCCACCCAGTGGACTCAGGGGGATTTGAACCCCCGGCCTCCGCCTCGCAAAGGCGGCGCTCTTCCATCTGAGCTATGAGCCCGGACCTTTCGTTGACATCGGCAATTTTACGTTTTGTTCAGCAACCGCATCTCCAGGTTATTTCATTAGGAGGTGATCCAGCCGCAGATTCCCCTACGGCTACCTTGTTACGACTTAACCCCCCTTGCGGAACCTAGATTCGACCGCGGCAACGACCGCAGCCTCATCCAAACCCCACTCGGGTGGTTTGACGGGCGGTGTGTGCAAGGAGCAGGGACACATTCACCGCGTTATTTTGAAACGCGATTACTACGGATTCCAGCTTCATGTGGGCGAGTTGCAGCCCACAATCCGAACTACGGACAGGTTTAGGAGATTGCCTTCACCTCTCGGTGTCGATACCCATTGTCCTGCCCATTGTAGCCCGCGTGTAGCCCGGATAATTCGGGGCATGCTGACCTACCGTTGCCCATTCCTTCCTCCTCTTTAGCAGAGGCGGTCCCAACAGTGTCCCCATCAGTCCGGAGACCATGCTGGCAACTGTTGGCGTGGGTCTCGCTCGTTGCCTGACTTAACAGGATGCTTCACAGTACGAACTGACGACGGCCATGCACCTCCTCTCAGCTAGTCATGCAGAGTCTTCAGCCCGGCAATCATTCCGCTGTCTTATCCGGTGAGCTTCCCGGCGTTGAGTCCAATTAAACCGCAGGCTCCACCCGTTGTGGTGCTCCCCCGCCAATTCCTTTAAGTTTCAGCCTTGCGACCGTACTTCCCAGGCGGCACGTTTCACGGTTTCCCTTCGGCACCTCGGTGACTCGTGGTCACCGATACACCTAACGCGCATCGTTTACGGCTGGGACTACCCGGGTATCTAATCCGGTTTGCTCCCCCAGCTTTCGTCCCTCACTGTCGAAGCCGTTCTGGTGAGGCGCCTTCGCCACAGGTGGTCCCTCGAGGATTACAGGATTTCACTCCTACCCCCGAAGTACCCCTCACCTCTCCCGGTTCCAAGATTGCCAGTATCCCTTGGACGCCTGACGGTTGAGCCGTCAGATTTCCCAAGAGACTTAACAACCCAGCTACGAACGCTTTAAGCCCAATAAAAGTGGCCACCACTCGAGCCGCCGGTATTACCGCGGCGGCTGGCACCGGTCTTGCCCGGCCCTTTCTTCAGGTGTTTTTTAGACACCTGGACAGCCTGCATATACAGGCACTCGGGGTTCCCTTATCACGGTTTCCCGCATTGTAAAGTTTTCGCGCCTGCTGCGCCCCGTAGGGCCTGGATTCATGTCTCAGAATCCAACTCCGGGCTCTTGCTCCCACAACCCGTACCGATTATCGGCTTGTTGGGCCGTTACCCCAACAACAACCTAATCGGCCGCAGATCCATCCTAAGGCGCCGGAGCTTTCGGTTACAGGGCATTCCAGCGTCTGTAACCTATAGGGTATTATCCTCAGTTTCCCGAGGTTATCCCCTTCCTTAGGGTAGGTTATCCACGTGTTACTGAGTAGTACGCCGAGGGCCGAACCCTCTCGACTCGCATGGCTTAATCGAACCCCGATAGCAGTGACCTCTGGCAGGATCAACCAGAATTTGGAAGTATGCACACTACTAAACCTGGGAGGAATTAGCGGTTACTGAACAAATTTCCGCATTGCCAATGCCAACGTCAGAATCAACCCGCGTCAGAGCGCGGTCTCGTTGATTCTCCATCAACAGGGAAACAATGTTTGTTGTCTCTCCACTTAAACATATGTTTCCTGTATCAGGTCCGAAACCCATTGCTCGAACCCTCATACCGTTCCTCGATACAGGGGAGACTGCACCTGACCCGGCGCAGAACTTCACCCGTGCAAGTGCACCTGTTTGTCACCTATAATATATAAACATTGCCCTTGCACGGGACACACCCTGCCCGTTCAACCATCGAATCGATCCGCCGACCTGTAGACGCGTCCACCCGGCGGGTGTGACCTGCGCGCGCAGACTGCAGATGGTTGAACAGGCAGGATATAAACATCGTCAACCCTTTATCAGACCCGAAGTCAATCCTCGGGCCCTCATAACGGTTGAGAGGCCAGGGAATCAGACCACCCGGAAGGCTGCACGATCCCCTGCCCTGACAACACAGCCTTATAGTGTTATCATCAATGCCATATATACATTTCCCTGCCCCGTCGGATGCAGGCCGATGACCTGGATCCCCACAATGGTTGGGTAATCCCCGGGCTTCCGTGTCGAAAACACAGATTCCAGGGGAGAACTACTCCCAACCTGACCATCACATGTTGACGCCACCGCTATTTATACATTTACCCCGCCGGCGGCTAAAAAACCCGGATCAAAACCCGGATGATCGTCCCGGCATCAAGAAGAGCGCTAACCCGCCCGACGGGAGAGCGGCAGATCCCCATGCGCGCATGTGCGCAGGGACGATCATGCCCGATCAGCATCCCCGCTGGCATCCGGAGGACCATCGCCAGCAGTCCGTTCGCCGACATACACCTCGCCGAAGAACTCATCCTGCCAGATCTCAAGTTTCCCTTCGAGCATCAGAAATAGCAGCGGGATGTAGACATCACGCCGCGACTCTCCCCTCTCGCTCGAAAGCCGTCCGAGTGTGACAACACCCCCACTCCGGCGGACGGCACACCGAAACCCCTCCATGACGGCCGCCACGGCGCCCTGATAACCCTCATCGTGCGCCACCGAGACAACATCCCCCGCGCTAAGGTCGAGATCCGGTTCCGTCGCGAGAGGCGCCCGTCTCCTCTGCCGCCGGCGCTGCTCCTTCTCCGCCGTCTTCAACTGCTTGATCAGCTCATACAGCGTGACCGGAAGACGTTTTCGCAGGTTTTTCCGCCCCAGACGACGCTGGATCTCACGCTCCAGGCGTTCAACGGGTTCGACATCCCCTGCTGCATCATCGAAGTCGAACCCGCCATACCCCCACGGCTCACCGTCCTCATCATCAAACGCCTCCTCAACATCGTCGTCCCGGGCGTCGAGATACTCCGATTTGAGGCGCAGCAGGCACGCTGCGTAGAAAAGCGTCCTTCCCGAGATCCTCAGATCAAGCCTCTTGCGACGCTCAACCTCGGCGAGGAACCGGTCGGTCAGATCAACTATATCGATGTTCCAGGGGTCGACCTCGCCGCGCTCGGCCATACCAACCAGGATCTCGACAGGCTCCTCATCCATTATCCAGCACACCGGTCACGTAGGTGCTCTTGTCGGCGCGGGTCGTCACGCCGACGATACGGTCGGCGCGCTCGATCATCGGTTTCCTGAGCGAGACGATGATCGACTGTGCGTTCCCCGAGAGTTCGCTCATCATGTCAGCGATCCTGCCGACGTTGCTGCCGTCAAGGAACATATCCACCTCATCCAGCGCGTAGAACGGCGCTGGCATGTACTTCTGGATTGAGAAGATGAACGCCAGCGTTGTTAGCGACTTCTCACC
The DNA here is from genome assembly GCF_033472595.1 of Methanoculleus receptaculi. Lineage (NCBI taxonomy): Archaea > Methanobacteriati > Methanobacteriota > Methanomicrobia > Methanomicrobiales > Methanomicrobiaceae > Methanoculleus > Methanoculleus receptaculi. The sequence goes on from NZ_CP137642.1 coordinate 1,715,655, forward strand.
CCCGGATAGAGAAGAGAGGAGGTGAACCTTCTTCCCGCGCGGCTGCACCGCAAACGTCAGCCCCCCGGCGAATGGATCTTCCTCGTTCTCGATAACCAGTCTCCCGCTCCCGTCAGTCAGGCGCGCAAAGATCTCCTGGAAATTAGCATCGATCGCCTTAAACGCCGTCATGAAGGCGTCGTATTTCATTTTTTCGCACTTCTCGATCCGCTCAAGGAGCATCTCGCGCTCCCGCGAGATGACCTCTTTCTTTTGTGTCCGTTCCTCAACGCGCGCCGCAACCCGCTCACACTCCTCGATCGCGAGCATGTTGACCGCGCCGATCTTCTTTAGTGCGCGTTCAGCCGCCGCGATGCCCGCATCGATTGCGGCAAGGTCGAGATCGGTCTCAACACCGCCGGCCTGTTCCCTGAGGTCAGCAAGTTCCTGGAGGAGCGAGTTTTCCCGCTCCTCTAGCGCCCCAACCTGCATCCGGCTGCGCTCCATCTCGCTTGAGAGGTTGAAGACCTCCTGCTCGAGCGTCCGGATCTCTTCAAGGATCCGATCGCGCGTCTCGCGCAATCCGGCGAGTTCGTTGGAGAACTCCCTCTGCCGGGCCTCAAGGTGCACGATCAGCCGACGGTTCTCCTCTATCTGCTCCCCGGTGGCCTTTATCTCGCTCTCGATCTCCCGATTTTTCTCTTCCAGGCGGCTCCGTTCCGCAGCAAGCTCCTCGATACGGTTTGAGTAGTGCTGGCGCTCGCGCCGGATATCGGTTATATCGGCGTCCTTGTTCCGGAGCCGGCGCTCGATATCTTCAACAACCCGCCGGTAATTCTCGTAACGCTCGGTGAGAGCCGGAACCTCCGTATCGTCAAGTTTCTTCTTGAGGTCGTCAACCTCGGCCGAGATCTGAGCGATCTCAGCGGATGTCCGCTCGAGATCGGCCTCCAGCCGCGCAAGTTCTTCGCCGCCGGTCTTCGCGCCCTCAAGCACCTCACGCCGGTTCTCCTCGAGCGTATGCTTCTCACCGGCAAGCACCTCGACCCGCTTCTGGAACTCCTCGATGAGCATACGGTATCGTGCAATCTGCTCCTCGATCGAGCTCCGCTCCGCCCGTTTTGCCTCCGCGGCCAGGGCGAATCGACCGATAGATGCCTCGATCTCCCCGGCCTCCGCCTCCAGTTCGGCAAGCCTCGCACGGATGCGTGCGACCTCATCGTCGACCGCCACACCGAACCCGCGCACCTTCTTTGCCTGGAAACCCCCGGTCATGGCGCCGCTCCTCTCGACAGTCTCACCATCCAGCGTGACCATCTTGTAGCGGCCCATCAACCTGCGTGCGCGGTCAAGGGTATCCACCACAACCGTCGAGCCAAACACAACCTGGAACGCACGCTCAAATGCCGGGTCAAACTCCAGGAGATCGACGGCATACCCGATGATCCCCGGCTCCGCCCCGAGCGGCTGGAGAACCGGCGGCCGGAGCCTGTTGAGCGGCAGGAAGGTGACCCGGCCAAGACGGTTCTCCTTCAGGTACCTGATAGCCTCGGCCGCCACCGCGTCGTTATCCACAACGACCCAGCGGAGTCGGCCCATCGCCGCCACATCGAGCGCGGTCGCGTACTCCGGTGGAGCGCGCCCGAGCTGCGCCACTGTCCCGTAGACACCGTCCATGCCAAGGACGTAGTCCATCGCCTTACCCCCGGCATCGCCGTGCGCCTGCTGCTGCGCCTCTAGCCGCATGAGGGCCTGCTCGTTCTCCCGGATCTCTTTCTTCAGCCCATCAAGCGCTGAACGGCGCCCAAATAGAGCGCTCTCTGTCTCAGAGAGATCGCGCTCGACCCGCCGTTTCTGCTCCTCGCACCCGGCAAGACTGGAGGAGTAGTCCGCGATCTGGGCCTTTTTGTTCCCAAGTTCTTCCTCGATCTGGCTGATACGGGCGTCCAGGCGCTCCCGCTCCGATGTCCGCATCCGGCTCTTCTCGATGAGGAGATCCTTCTCGCGCAGGATCTGCGCCCGGAGCTCCTTTCTGCTCTCGAGGTCCTGCAACCGGGCAAAGAGCCGATCCTTAACCCCCTCTACCTCCCGGCTCTCAGCGGCTATACGCTCCTCGATCTCCTTCATCTCGTCGCGTTTCGCCGCCAGTTCCATCGCCAGGTTCGACCTGTCGATCGAGAGGCTGCGCAGGCTCTCGGTGCACTCCTGGACCTTTGTCTCGGCGCGCCTGCTGTCCATGTAGACCCGCTGGACCGCCCCGGCATTCTCCTCCAGGCTCGCCTTCAACCGCTCTATGCTCTTCTCCCCGAGCCTGATCGCGCTCCGCGCCTCCTCAAGCCTCCCGACAAGTTCGAGATATTCGGGGCCGCTCTTACGGTTAATCTCCTCGTCGATCCCCTGCTGCCGGGTTCGCGCCTCCTCGACCCGGGCCCGCACCGCCTCAATCTCCGCGGTGGTGCGCTCGATCGCCGCCCGGTGATCGCGCATCAGGTCATGGAGGGTGGCGATCTCCTGCTCCTTCTGCCGGACGAGCGCCGCCCCCCGGCAGCGGTTGAGGTGCTCGAGTTCGTCCTGCAGCCGCCGGTACTCAAGCGCCTGCTCGCGCTCGCGCTGAAGCGTATCCAGCCGCGCCGAAACCTCGTTCAGGAGGATCTCTTCACGATCGAGCCGCTCCCGCACCACCTCAAGTTCCGAGAACGCCTGCTCCCGCTTCTGATCGAACTCGGCGACACCCGCAATCTCATCGATGATCTTCCGCCGCTCGGTGTCGCTCATCTCCATGATACGGGTGACATCGCCCTGCATCACGACGTTGTAGCCCTCTGGCTTTATCCCGATCTTTGCCAGGAACTCGATGACGTCGGACTGCTTGCAGGGACGGTTGTTGAGGTAGTTGTAACTGTAGTAGCCCGTCGGCGTCCGCTTTATCCGGCGGCGGATGGTCGTGCCGTCCGAGAAGGTGATCGTCACCTCGGCGGTGTTCTTCCCGGAGTTGACGTTGATGAGATCGGTCAGCTTCTCCGCCCGCAGCCCCCGCGCGCCCGAGAGAGCAAGGACAAAGAGTATGCTATCGATGATGTTGCTCTTACCGGAACCGTTCGGGCCCGAGATGACGGTAAATCCCTCAAAAAAAGGAATTTTAGTCTTTCTGGCGAAAGACTTGAAGTTGTCGATCTCAAGGTGCGTTATGTGCAAGAATGGGGCCCCTTTCACCTGCGATCCAGATCTACGGTGTCATCCTCTTCGGCCTGTATCAGATCGTTGACCGGGCGCTTCCTCTGCTCAACAAAGACCTTCCGGTCAGACGACTTGCCGCCCTTCTTCACAGACTTTGACGGCAAGTCCTTCGTCCCGGTGCTGGCAACGATGTACTCTGATGATGGGCGTTTTGGCTCTGGTTTCAGCGTCCCGTCGTTCTGCATTATCATCTCAAAATCCCTCTCATCGAGGGCCTTTTCCCCCGTAACCTGCCTTGACGGCCGCTTCTCCGCCGGACGTGTCTGGCTCCGGGGTTCAACGGTACGCGGTTCCGCTCTGAGCTCCTGCGCGGGCTTTGCCGCGGCAGGCTGCACGGGCCTCCTCTCCCGGCGCTCATCCGTCTCCCTTGCAAGTTTCATCACCACGGACTTGACGTCCAGGACCTCTTCCGTCAGGCCTTTCACCAGTGCATCGAGCTCGCGCACTTTCCGCTCCAGTTCACGCAGGCGTTCATCGTCCACCCCCGCCACCGGCAACTGCTCCCGTTCCTTCATCATCTGCATCTCCTTCTCGCGCTCCGCAAGTTCCCGCTCAAGAAAATGTATCCTTGCATCCTTCTGCGCCATGATCTCCCTCAAACTAATCCTTGATAATAATTATGTAATAATATTACTATAGTTCTCCTGAATTGAAGAATTATCTCGCGACTTGAAGGCAACATCTGCAGGAAGCCCCCATGGGCCGGGGTCCGGGCGAAACCGATGTCATGTCGTGCCGCAAGACAAAAACCCTGTACAAAAGAAAGAATATTACCTCAACGGAGCAACCCTTTTTCTGCATGTCTAGTCTGGCAAACTTTGATCCAGAGATCGCAGACCTCATCGAGAAAGAGCGCCTGCGTCAGATCAATGGGCTGGAATTGATCGCCTCCGAGAACGTCGTAAGCAAGGCAGTCCTGGAGGCGATGGGTTCTATAATGACCAATAAATACGCCGAGGGTTACCCCGGCAAACGATACTACGGAGGCTGCGAGTTTCACGACGTCGCAGAGAACCTGGCGCGCGACCGGATGTGCCGGGTCTTCGGGGCCGAGCACGCAAACGTCCAGCCTCACTCGGGCAGCCAGGCAAACCAGGCGGTCTACTTTGCCTACCTGGGCTACAAGGACAGGATATTGAGCCAGAGCCTCACCCAGGGCGGCCACCTTTCCCACGGGTCGCCGGTAAATATCACCGGCCGCTGGTACTCCATCTTTCACTACGGCGTGGACCCGGAGACGGAGACGCTTGACTACGCTGCCATTGAGGACCTGGCACGGATGGTCAGGCCGCAGATGATCGTCTGCGGCGCTAGCGCCTACCCGCGCGAGATAGATTTCAGGGCGTTCCAGGAGATCGCCGATACCGTTGGTGCGCGGTGTATGGCCGATATAGCCCACATTGCCGGACTCTGCGCAACCGGCTACCACAACTCCCCGGTAGGTGTCGTCGATATCGTGACGACGACTACTCATAAGACGCTGCGCGGCCCACGCGGTGGTGCAATCATGTGCAGCAAAGAGGATGCGCCGACCATCGACAAGTCCGTCTTCCCGGGGATGCAGGGCGGCCCCCTGATGCACATCATCGCCGCGAAGGCAGTCTGTTTCAAGGAGGCCATGACCCCGGCATACAAAGAATACTGCGGCCAGATCGTCAAGAATTCGCGCGCGATGGCCAGGGTCCTTGCCGAGGAGGGGCTTGATCTGGTCTCCGGCGGCACCGACAACCACCTCATACTCCTCGACCTTACCAGGGTCTCAGCGAATCATGAACACCTCACCGGGCTTGCAGCCGAGACCGCGCTCGGCGAGGCCGGGATCACCGTGAACAAGAACACCATCCCACGCGAACAACTCAGTCCCTTTGTGACTAGCGGACTGCGTATAGGCACACCGGCCGTCACCTCCCGCGGCATGAAAGAGAAGGAGATGGAACAGATCGCCAACTGGATCGCGACGGTGTTAAAGGACATCGCAAGAGACAGGACCTCAAAGAAGGCAATCAATGAGGTGAGAGAAGAGGTCATCGCTCTCGCGAGCAAGTACCCGCTGTACCCTGAAGTAGCATGATACTCGACGGCAAAGCAGTCTCTGAGAAGAGGCTTGAACTCCTTAAGGAGATGATAGAGGAGTCCGGGCTCTACCCGCGCCTGGCAACAGTCATCGTGGGCGAGGACCCGGCATCACAGATGTACGTCCGGATGAAGCACCGGGCGTGCGAACGGGTGGGGATCGGATCGATCAGGATCGACCTCCCGGCGGACGCCTCCACCGAGCGTGTGCTCGAGGTGATCGTGAAACTGAACAACGACCCGGACATCAACGGCATCCTAGTCCAGATGCCGCTCCCGCCCGGTGTGGACACCGGCCGCGTGATAAACGCGGTCGCACCCAATAAGGATGTCGACGGTTTCCACCCCTGTAACATTGGCAGGCTATTCTCTGGAGACCCGCTCTTTGCGCCCTGCACGCCGCAGGGGATCATGACGATCCTGGAGGAGTACCGCATCCCGATCGCAGGAAAGCATGCGGTCGTCATCGGCCGGAGCATCGATGTGGGAAGACCTATGGCCGCCCTGCTCCTGAACGCCGATGCAACCGTCACCATCTGCCACTCAAAGACAGGAGACCTCAAGGAGGAGGCGCGGAGAGCCGATATCCTTGTCAGCGCGGTGGGGAAGGCAAAGTTCGTCGGGCCCGATATGGTGAAGGAGGGGGCGGCGGTCATCGATGTCGGCATAAACCACGACGAAGATGGAAAACTCTGCGGGGATGTCGACTTTGAGGCGGTGAAGGACGTGGCAGGTGCTATAACCCCTGTTCCTGGCGGCGTCGGCCCCATGACCATCGCAACGCTGATGGAGAACACGTTCAAGGCCGCCAGGCTGGAAACATGCAACAGCATAACTGCCTGGTGAACGGCCTGCTGATCGGCGGGGGGGCCCCGGTTCGGTTGATGGGCGTCATAAACTGCAGCCCGGAATCGTTCTACCGTGGCTCCTACACCCCGGTGGAGAGTGTTCATGACCGTGCCCTTGCAATGGTCGAATCCGGCGCCGATATGGTCGACATCGGGGCGCGGAGCACGGCGCCGGGGTCTCGTCCGATCACCCTCGCAGAGGAGGCTGCCCGTATGGACGAAGCGCTCCGGGAACTGGACGGGACGGGGATCACCGTCTCGGTGGATGTCCAGCAGCCCGAGGTGCTCGAGGTCTGCCTCCGCCACGATATCCATGCTGTAAACGATATCACGGGGCTTGCCGGAGAGCAGTTTGCACGGGCTGTCGCCGACTCGGGGCTGCCGGTCTTTGTGATGGCAAGTCTCCGCCGGCCGGGCGATGCCGTGGGACTTGCCGCGACCCTCCAGGCGCTTGAAACGGTCGTCGAACGATGCTCGCGGTTCGGGATCGAGGATTACGTGCTTGACCCGGGTATAGGGCGATGGGTGCCGGAGCGGAGAAGCGAGGATGACTGGGAACTCTGCCGGAACTTTCAGTCGTTCCTGGACTTTGGCCGGCCGGTTCTTGCCGCGGTCTCCCGTAAGACGTTTATCGGGGAACTCCTCGGGAAACCGCCGGAGGACCGGCTCGCGGGCACCCTTGCGCTCACGACGATGCTGGTCGCCGCGGGTGCGGCCGTCGTCCGGGGCCACGATGTCCCGGAGACCGCTGACATCCTGCGGGTCTACGCAAAGATGAGGCAGATAGGATGACGCCTCCATCTTTCTCGGTCTACGGGATCGCGACCCCGCTGATCTACCCGGGGGATGATGTAGCGGAGAGGTTCCTTGAGTCCGTGGGGCGGTCGGGCGCGGGGGGGTTTAAGACCGGTGATGTTCTGGCGGTTGCGGAATCGGCGCTGGCAACCGCGGAGGGGCGGGTCGTGAGTCTCGCCAGCGTCGAGCCTTCAGAAGAGGCGCTACGACTCGCCCGGGATTACGTGATGGACGCCCATCTCGCCGAGGTGGTGCTCCGGGAGAGCGACCGGGTCGTTGGCGGGATACCCGGGTTCCTGCTCTGCATGAAGAACGGGACGCTCCTCCCAAACGCGGGGATCGACGCCTCAAACGCTCCAGCCGGTTCGGTTGTTCTCCTGCCCCTCGACCCTGACGCCTCGGCGGCACGGATACGATCCGCGATCGCTGAACGGACGGGGGCCGATCTGGGTGTCATCATTGTCGATTCCCGGACGCACGCGATGCGGCTTGGCTGCAGTGGGGTTGCAATCGGGTGTTCGGGGATCCCATCGGTGATAGATGAGCGCGGGAGAAAGGATCTATTCGGCCGCGAGCTCCAGGTCACAAAAAGGGCGGTTGCGGACTGTATAGCCTCGGCCGCTGAACTCGTGATGGGGGAGGCTGATGAATGTGTTCCGGCGGCAGTTATACGGGGGATCGGCCTCCCCATCGGCGACTACAACGGGGTTGCTACCATAGACGCTTCAGAGTGCCTCTTCATGGGGGTTGCGCTTCACGCCGACCCGTCCCTTCTCGTCGATGGCAAGAGAGAACCCTGAGTTCTCCAGGTACTCTCTGCTCTTTCTCCCTTTTCCGTGGATGAGGATCTCTACGAGATCCTCTTTCTCGTCGATATCGGTGGACATCCGGAAGGAGTCGATGACATCGACGGATAACCCGCACTCTTCTGCAACCCGCAGGTGGTCAAGGAAACTCGCACCGTAGAAGTCGGCGTGGAAGCACTGAGGTTTCTTGAGGAAGATCACGTTCGTTCCTCCACCGCGGCCGGGGACGATGGCCATATCCTTCTCCGTCCGGATCAAACGCTGGATATCCCCGGCCGTGACCAGAGGTATGTCGGCCATGATGATGAGCGCGGGGCAGTGGAACTGACGGAGCGCCCAGTTGATGGCATCGTTGAGGGGTTCCGTCCGGACGGCGATGAGCACGTTGTCGTGTTTGAAGGGGTGGGTGCAGAGCAGGGTGGCGCTGCACCCGGACTTCTGCACGGCGGCGATCACGTCTTCAAGCATCATCCGGGCGAACGCCTCCCGCTCTTCCTGGTTTAAGATGCAGGATAGGCGCGTCTTCGGGTTCACGGGCTTGAAAGGGATGAGCGCGTGGAAGTACATTGAGAATCGGTTGTAGAGGCAGCATTAAATAGCCATCGCTATCCCCGAAGGGGAAAGACCCGGATCGGGTCTTACCGGGCAACGGCGCGGCAGGAGGAGCCGGATGGCAACTCTGCCCGGGTGAACGGCCCCGCTCGAGGGCGGTGATGGGCTGGCGGGAAAGGGGGGACGGAGACGGTTCCCGCCCCCAGTCTCTGCGTGTCATGGGGATACTCACTTCAGGGAGAGCAGACCGCCCCGGATACCGTGCAGGGGGAGAGGGAGCAGGATTCTTCGGGGGATTTTCACCCGAAACCGAGGTGACGCGATGCGCACTCCTGACACTGTATCTATGGGATATCACCCCCGAGGGGGAGGGGCTGACTGGGAGGGGGCGGAACGCCCCTTCCCCTGTTGCTGCACCTCTGGTTGAACGGTTTTCGCCGAGCCGCTACCGCGGCCTCCTCCCCCCTCAAAGCCGCTCCCGCACATCTCTTTCCCCCCACCGCGTTTCCTCCCGAAGGTTCATGAAGGAGGGGGCTGAGATCTATCCATGCACCGCCGCGTCATAACCTTCTCAAGGAACGCGTTTCTCCCGCTGACAACGGTCTGTGCAAATCACTGCGGCTACTGCTCTTTCCGCACCCCGGTTCAGGAAGGCTGCATCATGCCGCCCGGGGAAGCGATCAGGACGCTTGAGGCTAGCGCCGCCCTCGGCTGCACCGAGGCGCTCTTCACCTTCGGCGAACGTCCCGGCCTCGTCCCGGGGTTCTCCGCGATGCTCGAACGGTTCGGCTACCATGACATCCTGGACTACGTCTACGACCTCTCCCTCGAGGCCATAAGATGCGGCCTTTTGCCGCACACGAACGCCGGGATCCTCACGTACCAGGAACTCAGCCGGCTCCGAACCGTCAACGCCAGCATGGGGCTGATGCTCGAGACGACCGCCGACGTCCCTGCGCACCGCAACTCCCCGGGGAAGGATCCGGCGGTGAGGATTGATATGATCGAGAACGCCGGGAAACTCTCTATCCCGTTCACGACCGGCATCCTGCTCGGGATCGGCGAGACGATGGACGACCGTGAGGAGTCGCTCCGTGTCATCTGTGACCTCCACCGGCGTTACGGCCACATCCAAGAGGTGATCGTCCAGAACTTCTGCCCCAAACCCGGTACACCGATGGCGGATGCAGCGGTGCCGGGCACTGACGAGATCTGCGCGACGATATCCCTTGCCAGGGAGATCCTGCCGCCGGACGTGGCCGTGCAGATACCCCCTAACCTCGTCGACGCATCCTGTCTGATCGGGTGCGGGGTCAGCGACCTCGGCGGAATCTCCCCGCTGACCATAGATTACGTCAACCCCGAGCACCCCTGGCCGCAGATCGAGGAACTCAAACGGATTGTCGGGGACGCCGAACTCCGCGAACGCCTCTGCATATACCCTCAGTACATCGAGAGGGGCTGGTATCCTCCGCTGCTCGAACCGCTGATCCGGCATCTCTCTGAGAGGATTGCCGCCTCCTCTCGGGGTGAGGGGGCATAACCTCATCAAGAATCCCGCTCAACACATATCGGAGTTCTGCGCATGAAACAGGGTGACCTGCTCCACAGTGGGAAGGCTAAATCCGTCTACCGCACCGACGACCCCGGGGTCTACATAATGAAGTTCCGGGACGACATAACGGCATTCGACGGGGAGAAGAAAGACACACTTTGCGGCAAGGGGGTATACAACGCTGAGGTCTCGTCCTTCTTCTTCAGATACCTGGAAGAACACGGGATACGGACGCATTACCTGGAGAGCACCGAACCCGGCACCATGGCGGTGCGTGCGCTTGAGATGATCCCTCTCGAGGTGATTGTGAGGAACATCGCGGCCGGGTCTCTCGTGCGCAAATACCCCTTCAGGGAGGGCGAACCGCTCGACCCGCCGGTGATAATCATCGACTACAAGAGCGACGCCCTCCACGACCCGATGCTGAACGATGACCTGGTCTTTGCTCTCCATCTTGCCACACCCGAGGAACTCGACCTGATCAAGGCCACAGCGCTCGCAATAAACGAGATACTCCGGGAATACCTTGATGCGCGCGGGATCACCCTTGTCGATTTCAAACTCGAGTTCGGCCGCGACAACGGGGATATCGTCGTTGGCGACGAGATCAGCATGGACTCGATGAGGCTCTGGGAAAAAGAGACCGGAGCCTCTCTCGATAAGGATGTTTACCGGTTCAGCAAGGGAGACGTGATGGAGACGTATGCCGCTGCCGCAAGACGCATACTCTCCCCGTCAGGAGGTGAGACTGCATGAAGTATACCGTTACCATAACCATCCGACTGAAAGAGGGGATGCTCAACCCTGAGGCGCGTGCCATCCAGCACGCCCTCAAGAACCTGGGGTTCCAGACTGAAGACCTGACCACAGCACGACTCTTCCGGATCAGGCTCGATGCTCCTGATGCAGCGGCGGCCCGGGAGACAGCCCGGCAGATGTGCGACCGGCTCCTGGCAAACCCTGTAATCCACGATTATGCGATCGAGGTCGAGTAAGGCATGAGGTTTGCTGTTGTGCAGTTCGGCGGCAGCAACTGCGACCGGGACGTATGCCATGTCCTTACCGATGTCTGCGGCGTCGATACCGACCTCGTCTGGTACAAGGACGGGCTCAGCCGTTCCTACGACGCCGTGGTGCTGCCGGGTGGGTTCTCCTACGGCGATTACCTCCGGCCGGGAGCGATCGCCGCGAGAACCCCGATCATGGCCGATGTCATCAGGCACGCAAAGACCGGGGGCCTGGTGCTCGGTATCTGCAACGGCGCCCAGATTGCCTCGGAGGCCGGGCTGGTGCCCGGGGTCTTCACGCTTAACACCTACCCGAAGTTCATCTCGCGGCACGTCCACCTCAGTGTCGAGAACACCACCTCGCCGTTCACGATGCTCTACCGGAAAGGGGAGGTGATCAGGATACCGATCGCACATGCGGAGGGTCGTTACGTCGCCCCGCTGATGGAGATTGCAAGACTGAACCGCGAGAAACGGGTCGCGTTCAGGTTCTGCGACGAACACGGGAACGTGGGACCGGAGAGCAACCCGAACGGCTCGACTGAGAGTATCACCGGCATACTGTCAGAGGGCGGAAACGTCCTCGCGATGATGCCGCATCCCGAGCGCGCAAGCGAGGCGGTGCTCGGGTCAGAGGACGGGGTCAAAATCTTTAACTCGATGGTAGCCTATATCGAAGAGTACGGGAGAAGAAGCCCCGCGCGAAAGGAGAAGAGGGCATGACTGAAAGTAATATCGAAAATGAGCATAACAGGGCAAAGGAATACGCAAAGGAGAGGGGCTACATCTTAAATCCCGATGAAAGACAGCTTGAGACCGTTCTCCGCGGGCTTGCCAGGAACAAGGAACGGTTCGGGGCGGCATACTGCCCCTGCAGGCTCAGGAGCGGGGACCCCGAGAAAGACCGGATCATCATCTGCCCCTGCATCTACCACGAGCAGGAGATAGAGGAACAGGGGTTCTGCCACTGCAGGCTTTTCTTCAAGAAGAAGTCCGAATAACCTTCTTTTCCCTGGCCCGCCGGTGGTGGAGCAGGAGTTACCAGCAGCCTCTCGCCTGACAGAAGAGAGCCTTCTGCCTTCCGGGAGGGTGCAGCGTGGGGAGAGTCCTTCCCTGGCACGGACGGGATGAAACTTCAGGAAAGTTTCCCACCGGCAACCGGGTGAGAACCCCTTGCGGACAGCGTCTCGATGGAGGATCGACCCCGTGGGGGAGGGGCTGACGGGAAGGGGGCGGGACGCCCCCTTCCCCGAGAAGAGACCACCCCCCACCCGGCGCTTTCAGCACACCTGGCAAGGGCAGGAACCGTCTGCCGGAGGGAGGAGGGCCCACCCCCCAGAGACCGAGAGATCCCGGACCATCTCAACCCTGGAAATTCACTTCTGCTGCTTTAGCGTTCTTCTGTGCCTGAAAGCATCGTAAACCGCGTAGAACCCGATCAAAACCGCGACGATATAGCCAAGCGTCGCAACAACCGAGATCGACTCTGGTATGGGGACGTCGGCCACCCCTATCACCAGCGACGAGCCCACAACGATCGCTGCCACCACAAGCCCAACGAGGAGTTTGTCGCTCGTCCGGTCGACGATGCCGCTGATCTGACGGAGGTCGCGGTCATCTATCCCGAACTTGATCGTCCCCTCAGAGAGCGTCCGAAGCGCCTCGTTGACGTTCGCCGGGAGGGCAAGCAGGCCATCAGCCGCGCCTGCAAGCGACCGCACCGCACCCTCCAGAGTTTCCATGGAGAACCGCTGCCTTGCGGCAATATCCGTCAGGTACGGCCGGATCCGGTGATCGAAGTTGAAGTCCGGGTCCAGCCTGACCCCGAGATCCATAACCATAACGATCACCTTCATTATCAGCATCAGGCTCGACGGCACCCGGATATGGTACCGCCGGAGGGTATCGGTCAGCCCCCGGATCGCGAACGCAAAGTTCACCCGCTTCAGTTTCGTCTCCCGATAATCCAGCAGGATCAGGTAGAGGTCGTCTTTTACGCTATCTACGTCCTCCCGCCTGATCCGAACGCCAAGACCTCCGAGCGCGGCAAGCACCCCGTCAACATCTGTCCTGCTCAACGAGAGGAGGAGATCCACAAAGACCTTCCTCTTCTCCGGCCGGATGACACCAAATATACCGTAATCCAGGACAGCGATCTCGCCCTGCCGGGTCACCAGCAGGTTGCCCGCGTGGGGGTCGCCGTGAAAGAACCCATCGACAAAGATCTGCTTGACGTAGGCGTAAAACCCAATCTCAGCGATCTCTACGGGGGAGACGCCCATGGCGCGTATGGCCTCCAGATCATCGATCCTGACACCCTCGACGTAGTCCATCACAAGCATCCGGGGGCCGGAGAGGTTCCAGTAGATCCGGGGTATCCTGATGCCCGGAACGTCTCTCAAGTTCCGCCTTAGCCGCTCCGCGTTCATCCCGTCCTGGGTGAAGTCCAGTTCACGCCGGATCTGGATTGCAAACTCCTCCACCATCCCCACAGCGTTGTAGACCTGGAGGTCCGGGAACATCGATTCCAGCCTGGCCGCAAGCGACTGCAGGATCAGGAGGTCGGTCTCGATCAGGTCGACTATCCCGGGGCGCTGCACCTTGAGGGCAACGACGCGGCCGCCCCTCAGGACAGCGCGGTGCACCTGTGAGAGGGATGCCGCCGCTGCCGGCTCCTCCTCGATCAGGTCGAAACAGTCCTCCAGGTTCCCGCAGTACTCCATGATCACCGGCCGGATCTCCTCAAACGGCAGCGGCGCAACCCGGTCCTGGAGCCTCTGCAGCTCCTCGATCAACTCGGGCGGGAGCAGTTCACGCCGGGTGCTCATGATCTGGCCGAACTTGATGTAAGTCGGCCCCAGTTCCTCGATGGCAAGCCGGATACGCTCGTAGATCGATCGTTTCTCCTGCGGACGTTTCCGGAGCGCCTGAAGCCGTTCGGCCCCCGGAATAACCTCCTCTACCAGGATCCCGAACCCGTATTTGACCAGCACATCTGCTATCTGGCGGTACCGCCGGAACCGCGTGACCATCACGGAAGGTTCTGCGCTCCGGGTAGATTAATGGATTGGTGAGCGGGAACCGCCCCGCGAGAACGACTTCCAGGGGTATGGGACGGCAAGGAATAGCAGCACCGAGAGGACGATTGCAAGCGGGATCGTCACAAGCCCCACCTCAAGCGAGGTCAGATCGGAGATCAGGCCGGTGAGCGCAACGCCGAGTCCGCCCACACCGACAGAGAGACCGAGCATCAGCCCGGAGACCAGGCCGACGTTTGCAGGGGCGATCTCGTGCGCCATCGCCACGCTGACCGCAAACGTCGACCAGAGGGCGAACCCGAAGACCATCAGCGCGACGAGCGAGATCGCTCCGCCCGCCGTGAGGAAGACCAGGAACGGTGGGATGGCGGCCATGAGGCCGAGGATGGTGCAGTCCTTGCGGCCGTAGCGGTCAGAGAGCGAGCCCCCGACAACCTGGCCGACGACCCCGGATATCAGCATCCCCGAGACCAGGAGGTTCGCGGTCACGAGGTCGAACCCCCGCAGGGTGAGGACGGTTGGGAGGTAGGCAACAGACCCGAAGATTGCCCAGGCACGGAGACCCGAGGCCGCGACCATGAGCGCGATCGCCCGATAGGATGTCCGGGCAACCGGTGCGGCGGCGGGCCGGGCTCCCTCGCGGCGGTCGGGGGTGGGGAGGATGCGCCGCAGAACCGCCGACATCAGTATGCCGGGGACGGCCAGGACAACAAGCCCCGGCAACCCCATCAGCCCGACGACCGCCCCGGCACAGATGGGGCCCAGCGCGTAACCGAGGTTCCCGCCGATCACAAAGTAGGAGGTGACCCGGCCGCGGACGGCGTCCCGGGTCAGGCGGCTGACCGTCCCCAAGGCGCTCGGGTGGAAGAGGGCGTGCCCGAACGCCGCGATGGTGACCGAGGCGATGATCAGGTAGTAGTTCCCGAGCAGACCGACGAAGGATATGAACGTCGCACTGATAAGGACCGTGATGCTGATATGGATGGCAAACCCCTTGTTGTCGTAGAGCCAGCCTGCAACCGGCTGCAGGAAAGACGAGGTCAGGTTGTAGACGGTGACTATCAGCCCTGCAAGGAGGAAGGAGTAGCCCTGCTCTGCGATCAGGAGAGGGAGGATTGCAGGGAGGACCGGCGAGTAGAGGTCGGTCACAAGATGGGCGGCGGAGAGCGCCCAGACCGGTTTTGTATCGGCAGCCACGGTTTAACTCAGATCCTTCTTCTTAAATGTATGGCCTCAACCGTGATATCCATGCGGTCGCTGCGGTGATGGGCGAACGTCCGCCTCATTGGAAACCTGCAGCGGATCACCTCCACCACAACCGCCCGACCCTCCGTATACGCGGCCACAAACGCTGCCGACCCCTGGTTGAAGATGCCGTAGACCTCGCCGGCAATTTCAAGCGCCCTGTCGATGAACGGCCGGTCGGCATGAACCTTCTGCGCCCCAAACGGCGGGTTCATAACAACGGTATCGCAGGCAAACCGACCCCAGTCAAGACCACTGTCGCGTACGTCGGCCACAACGAACTCGATATCCAGGCCGAGCCGGTCGGCGTTCCGCCGGGCTGCGGCCACCGCTGCCGGGTCTATATCAAGACCTGTCACGGCCGACGCCCCGAGGAGCGCCGCGCCGCAGCCCAGGATCCCCGTTCCGCAGCCGAGGTCAACGACCCTCCTCCCCTCGATCGCCCCCTGCATGGCGGCGTGGTGGAGGAGACGGGCAGCCACCGGAGCCGGAGTCCCGTACTGCTCAAGCCGCGAGGTCGGCCGCTCGAACCCCTCCAGGCGTTCGAGTTCCATCTCGAGATGGCGCAGGTTCATGGCGCGAGATACTCGTCGATTGTGTAATCGTCCAGCGATCGCGCGCCGCAGAGGATCTCAAACTCCGGCGGCGCCAGCACCGGGACGGGGAACCTGACCTGGTCATCGTAGGCAAGACGTGGGCATGCGGTGTTCACGTAGGCCTCAAACCCGAGATCGAGGAGAGCATCGGGCGAGACCTCGCGCATAACGACCAGGAACGCCTTCTCCGAGAGGCCGACGAGCCGTCGGGCCAGGTCAAGCCGCCTCTGGCCGCTCCTGCTGCTGAGGATGATCCCGTAGTTTGCAGCGTCCCGCGCCTTCTCCATAAGAGCGGCGCGGCGCCGGACCAGCCGGTCGGCATCGACCACCCCTGCCTGGCCGGTGAAGGGGTCAAGCGCGACAACCCTGGCACGGGTCGAAAGCCGGATACCGATGGGGTGGAACACCCCCGTCCCGACAAACAGGATCTCGTCCGCCCCCGTCGCCCGTGCTGCCGCGAAGTTGCAGCCGAGCACCTGGCCCGGGACCGGTGTCCGGCCGTCCCCCGCGGCGACCACCGCCTCGACCCCATGCTCCCGGAGGAATGCCGCCACCCCGTCGAGCAGATGGACGTGCTGGATGGTGGTGACAAGACCGATGCGGCGGGCTTTGAGGAGGGGAACAACACTCTCGAGCACGCTGAGATCGAAATCGATCCTAACTGGCTCGTAGACCACATCAGGACGCTCCTCCACCGGTGCGTGGCCGAAGTGGACCAGGACGTCGGCATACGCCAGGGCGTCGAGTGCGAGGTCGCAGCCGCCGTAACAGGCGTCCCCGCTGACGATCACCTCAAACCCCGCATCCCGGAGCGCGGCAGATGTCCCCGGCGCCTCTCTGGCAAGTCCCGCGGGGAACTGGAGGGCGACCCTCCGGGCCCCGCGGCTGCGGAGTTGCTCGATGAGATCAGAGATAGGTATCAACAACACGCACCCGATCCGGGGATACCTCGACCCTGACCAGCATCTTGCACGGCCGGCCGATATCCGCATCGCCCCGGCCGATGACGACACAGACGTCGGCGATCCCGGCACCCACCTGCCCGAGAGCGCTGATGAGGGCGCGGAGCGTTCCCCCCGTGCTGCAGACGTCGTCGATTAGCACAACCCGGTCGCCGGCGCCGACACCGTTCAGGTAGAGTTCCCCCTTCGAGTAGGCTGTGGTCTGGTGGACAGCGACCTCGCCGGGGAGACCGTAAGATCGTTTCCGGACGACCACCAGCGGAATATCGGTCATAAGCGAGAGGGTGACACCGATATGGATCCCCATCGCCTCGCAGACGACGATCTTGTCGACCCCCGATAGGTCAAGGACCCGCACCATGGTGCACCCGATCTCACGAAGGAGTGCGGGCTCAAGGAGCGGCACCCCGTCGGTGATCGGGTGGATGAAGTAGTTGTAGTCTCCCCGCTTCATGACGGGAGACGTCTCCAGAGAATGAATCAGCCGTTCAAGCATTCATATCACACATATCTGCCAGAAACTCTTCGACAACGTCGCGTGTGACGTGGGGCATGCAGACTATCCTCATGTGGCCCTGCCGGGTCATTGAGACCCGCCAGCCGGGTGGTGCACGCTCGCAGCGGAAAGTCGCGACGTTGACGTCCGGGGTCACGGCCCGGGGGCAGCCGAGCGTCTCCATCCCCTCGATCAGGCGCCGGCAGTTCTCCATGCACCCCGAGACCACGGCCTTCATCCCGTCCCTCCCCATGTACTCAAGGACGGCGACCGCCGCGGCCACAGGAGCGCCAGGCCGGGTGCCGGCAAGGGTGAACTCCCGCTTCACCGTGAGGTAGGGGGTATCCACGCTGAGGCGCGAGAACCAGTCCGGGTCGCGAACCAGGAGACAGCCTGCCGGGATGGTGCTCATCCCCATCTTGTGGGGGTCGACGGATATCGAGGAGACGCCGGGGAGCCGAAAGTCAAACGGGATCGGCCGGTCCAGGAACGGGGCGACCATCCCGCCAAACGCCGCATCGACGTGGAGGAAGATGTCCCGGTCAAGGGCGATCTCCGAGAGGCGGGCGATGGGGTCGATCATGCCGTATTCGGTCGTCCCTACGACACCGACGAGGGCAACGGTGTTTGCGTCGATCAGGTCTTCGGCCATCTCGACGTTCATCCGGAACTCAGGGTCGAGCGGCACCGTCCGTGCCTCAACTCCGAGCATGTCGCAGGCCTTTGTAAACGAGAAGTGGCCCGATGCCGGCATCACGACGTTGGGGGAGTTCACCGGTTTGAGTTTCTTTGCTATCCGGAGTGCCTGGATGTTCGACTCCGTCCCGCCGCTCGTAGCGTATCCCCCGGCATCCGGGCGGTGCATCAGAGTTCCGAGCCGCTCGACGAGAAGATCCTCAAGCGCGGATGTCCCGGGGAAGAGGCCGGGGTCGCCCAGGTTCGTCTCGATGAAGATCATGTGCGCCCGCACCGCAACAGGGTGGGGCGGTGTGCACATCGAGCTCAGGATACTCCGGTAGCCAAGGTCATCCTGCCGCTTTGATGAGAGAAAGGAGAATAGTTCCTCCTCCGGGCACCCAACATCACGCATTTCTTCTCGCTGCTTCAAGGAGGATCTGTTTCTCTTTACGCGCAACGGCCTCACGGATCCGCCGGACAGCATCGATGTTCGCCGAGACGCTTGATATTCCGTGCTCGACAAGCCAGGTGACCATACGGGGGTCTGAACCTGCCTGACCGCAGATGGAGCACTCGACCCCGTGCCTGCGGCAGGCGCTGATGGCGTAGTCGATCAGCCGGAGGACAGCGGGGTGTTCCGGCTGGTACATCTCAGCGACGTGCTCGTTGTTCCGGTCGATGGCCAGGGTGTATTGTATGAGGTCATTCGTCCCGAACGAGGCGAACCTGATCCCGGCCCTGATGAAGTCCTCGATGAGGACAACGCTGCTCGGGATCTCGATCATTATTCCGAGTGTGACGTTGTCCACATCGACCCCCAGGTCCTTCATAATCGCCCTGGCGCGGGTGAACTCGTCGGGGTGGTTTACCATCGGAAACATCACGCCAAGGTTGTCATACCCGGCGGCCCAGAGGCGCTTGAAGGCCTCCACCTGGAGACCGAACTGGTCGGGGGACTCCAGGTCGCGGCGGATGCCGCGCCAGCCAAGCATCGGATTGTGCTCGATGGGTTCCTCCTCGCCGCCCTCCATGTTCCTGAACTCGTCGGTCGGGGCATCAAGCGTCCTGACCCAGACGGGTTTTCCGGGGAACGCGTCGAGAACGGTCTTGATGCCGGTGTAGAGTTCAGTGATAAACTCTTCCTCGGCACCGTGTTCGATGTACCAGGAGGGTGTCTTGCCAAGCCCCAGGATGAGGTGCTCTATACGGAGGAGACCTACACCGTCCGCACCCGTGGCAGCTGCACGCGCTGCGGCCTCCGGCAGGGAGACGTTCACCTTCACCAGGGTGCCGGTGATGATGGGGGCTGCTGCGGCCGTCGCCGGTGCGGCCCTGGATACTGCCGGCGGCTCTACCGCTCCCTCGTAGACCAGACCCTTCTCGCCGTCGACGGTGACCATCTGTCCGTTCTTCAGGGTCTTTGTTGCCTTCTTCGTCCCCACAATCGCCGGGGTTCCGAGTTCCCGGCTCACAATCGCCGCGTGACAGGTCATGCCACCCTCGTCCGTGATGATGGCGTTGACACGCCGCATCGCGGGCACCATGTCGGGGTTGGTCATGGTGGTGACAAGGATGTCACCCTCTTTGACGGCGCTGGTGTCCTTGACGTCATGCACTATCACTACCTGGCCGCTCGCGACCCCCGGTGAGGCGCCCTGGCCCTGCAGGATCACGGCGCCGAGAGAGCCGCTCTTCTTCCCTGTTTCGGTGGTGCGTCTTACCCCCGGCTGCTTGATCGTTGTTATCGGCCGTGACTGGAGGATGTAGATCTCATCGCCGACGATCGCCCACTCGATATCCTGCGGGACACCGTAGTGGTCTTCGGCGATCTTGCCGAGCATCGCAAGCCGTGCCACCTCCTCGTCAGAGAGGACGGGGGCGAGCCGTTTCTCGGCCGGCGTCTTGATGGTCTTTGTGCCGTGCTGGCCGTCAGGCACGATCATGATATCCTTCTCTGCGATCAGGCGGTCGACCACACGCTCCGTGCGAAGGTCAAAGACGTAGTTGTCGGGAGAGACGCTGCCGGAGACGACGGCCTCGCCAAGCCCCCACGAGGCCTCGATGATAGTCAGGGGCTCCCCGGTGACCGGGTGGGAGGTGAACATGACCCCGGCCTTCTCTGACCGGATGAGTTCCTGGACAACGACGGCGATGTTCACGCTGCGATCGTCGAATCCCTGTTTTGCGCGGTAGTAAATGGCACGCGCGCCATAAAGCGACACCCAGCACCGCTGGACGGCGTCAAGGAGTGCTTCCTCACCGACGATGTTCAGGAAGGTCTCCTGCTGGCCGGCAAAACTGGCGTCCGGGAGGTCCTCGGCGGTGGCGCTCGACCGGACGGCGACGACCGTCTCCCCCCCGTCCATCCTGGCGTAGGCGCCAGCAATCTCCTGGCGGATGTAGTCGGGCATCGCGGCGTTCAGGACGATATCCTGCACCTCTCGCGATACAGATTCCAGCGCAGCGGTGTCATCGACGTCCAGACGCTCCAGCCTGCGAAAGATCTCGTCCTCGATCCCGGTCTCCACAAGAAACCTGCGGAACGCCTGAGCGGTCACCACAAAAGCCCGGGGCACCGGCAGACCGATGGCTGCCATCTCACCCAGTGAAGCCCCTTTCCCCCCCACGGAGATTATGTCTTCCTTTTTGATCTCTTCAAGCCACAGAACGTTGGGCATTTCCTTCATGCTCGCACCACACATATACTTCTCACCATTGCATAAAAGATTTAGGAGGAAAAAGCATCAAGACATATGATGTTGAACTAGTATGGGTTGAACCGTGAGATATAGGGTACTGGTCAGCGATCCGCTGGCAGAGGAAGGGCTTGATACCCTGAAAGAGTTTTGTGATCTGGATATCAAAACGGGGCTGACTGAGGATCAACTCGTCGATATCATCGGTGATTACGATGCCCTGCTGGTGCGCTCGGGGACAGAGGTTACGGCACGGGTTATCGAGGCGGGGAAGAGGCTCAAGTTTATCGGTCGCGCCGGTGCCGGGGTGGACAATATTGATACCGAGGCGGCGACCCGGAAGGGTATCATAGTCGCGAACGCTCCTGAAGGAAACACCCTGGCGGCCACCGAGCACACGATGGCGATGATGCTTGCTCTCGCGCGGAATATACCGCAGGCGAACGCTTCGGTTAAGAAGGGCGAGTGGAAGCGCTCGAAGTTCATGGGCGTCGAACTGAACGAGAAGGTCCTGGGTATCGTGGGGTTCGGGCGCATAGGCCGTGAGGTGGCGAAACGTGCGCAGGCGATGGAGATGAAGTGCATCGCTTACGATCCTTTCATCAGCAGCGAGCGGGCTGCAAGCCTTGGTGTGGAGATGGTGACGCTGGAGGACCTCTTCAGGAGAGCGGACGTCATCACCGTACATACCCCGCTTATAAAGGAGACGCACCACATGATCAACGCCGGGGCGATCGCGACGATGAAGGACGGTGTCCGGCTGGTCAACTGCGCCCGCGGCGGTATCGTCGATGAGAAGGCTCTCGCGGACGGGATTGCAAGCGGAAAGGTTGCCGGTGCTGCGCTGGACGTCTTCGAGAGCGAGCCGCCGACGGATTCGCCGGTGATCGGTCTTGAGCAGGTGATCGTCACGCCGCATCTAGGGGCAAGCACGGTCGAGGCGCAGAAGAACGTCGCCATCTCGATCGCAAACCAGTGTATCAGCGTCCTCTCGGGCGGCTCTGCGAAGTACGTGGTGAACGCTCCGGTTGTGCCGATGGAGCAGCAGGCGCTGATAGAGCCCTACGCGAGGCTTGCGCAGAAGATGGGCAGGCTTCTCATCCAGCTCATCGAGGGCAGGCTTGAGGCGATCGATGTCACCTACGGCGGCGAGGCTGCAAACCTGCCGAACACGAAGTTCATCACGCGGATGATCCTGAAAGGGATGCTTGACCCGATCCTGCAGGTGCCGGTAAACCTGGTGAACGCGGAGTTTGTGGCGAAGGAGCGGGGTATCCGGTTGAGCGAGACCACCACGGAAGAAGCGCAGGGGTTCAGGAACATCATCACCATAACGGCGAGGACTGACAGGATGACCGAGACGGTTAGCGGGAGCGTCTCGAGCCCGAACCGGGCGCGGATCGTGAGCATCGGGGGCTACATGACCGATCTGACGCCGACGGGGCACGTGGTCATCTCGCGCCACACGGATAAGCCGGGCGTCATCGGGAAGGTCGCGACGATCCTTGGCCGGACGAACGTGAACATCGCCGGGATGCAGGTCGGCCGCCACAGGCCGGGTGAAGAGGCGCTGATGGTTCTGACCGTCGATTCCCCGGTGCCGCCTGAGGCGATGGAGGAGATCAAGCGGGTCGATGGGATCCATACGGCAAAGTACGCGGAGATCTGAGCGCGCCGGGATCCCTCTCAGCCCTCCCTTCTAAGGGGCGATTTTGAGCCGGGCGAATGGTTTTATACCAAAAGAACCAACCTTGTTAATCGTCAGGCTGATGCGGGCTCGTGGTCTAGGTGGTTATGACGTCGCCTTGACATGGCGGAGGTCCTGAGTTCGAATCTCAGCGAGCCCATCACTCCTTCTGGAACTGAAAACCTGGTTTTCAGGCTTTTTGCACGCTGCTGGTTTCGGCGGCGTCAACGATTCTGACGTGTGAACTCGCCTCTTTTCCCCGGTAATGACGCGCGGGGGGGCAACCGCTTCACCTATGCAATCAGCCGCTCGCGATAATCTTATTTCGTCAGCCACCACCGGCGTCGGAGTGGGCCGTGGGGAGTGCGTGGCGATTGAACCGGTGGGAAGCCTGGCCAGGATGGAGAAGAGATTAGAGGGAGGGTTACGTGAGGCCGCAAGAGAGGGCCTCCGCCCTGGAAGTGTATCCATGAAGAATCGCCCTGTCCGGGGCAGAGCCTGAAACCACCGGTTTTATATCTTTCTGCTGCTCAACCTCCGGCTGAGAACATATTCTTATACAATTTTTTACAGAACCTACTGCACGGGGAGTGGGGTGTACCGCCGGTTGAAGTCCCGGGTCCACCTGCTCATGGCAGGCGATCCGGAGAGAGGCGGGCTGGCAAGCAGGTGTTTTGATGCCTGCTTGATGGCGCTGATCGTCGCGAACGTCATCGCGGTGATACTTGAATCGGTTGAAGGCATATTCCTGCATTACCGGGAACTCTTCTACACATTTGAACTCTTTTCTGTGACGGTCTTTTCTATCGAGTACATACTCCGGTTGTGGACGTGCACGGAGACCCCGGATTACCACGGGGCGGTTCTCGGGAGGGTTCGTTATGCGTTCACTCCTATGGCCCTGGTAGACCTAGTGGCGATACTGCCGTTCTTCCTGCCGATTCTGATCCCGATGGACCTGCGGTTCGTGAGGGCTGCCCGCCTCCTGAGGCTGTTCAGACTGCTTAAACTCGGGAGGTATTCTTACGCTTTCAAGATGTTGAGCGGCGCTTTCCAAAGATCAAAGGAAACTCTTGCGGTTGCGGCCAGCGTCCTGGTGGTACTCCTGATCTTCGCATCGAGTCTTATGTATTATCTGGAGCACGAAGCGCAGCCGGAGGCGTTTTCGAGTATTCCTCAGGCGATGTGGTGGACGATTGTGACTTTGACAACCGTAGGCTATGGCGACGTCTACCCGGTCACCCCGGCCGGGAAGTTGCTCGGCTCGTTCATTGCGGTGATGGGGATCGGGATGTTTGCCATACCCGCCGGAGTTCTGGCGACGGCCTTCATAGAGGAGATCCAGAAGAAGGGTTCGAAGACAACCCGGGAAGAAGAGACGACGGTGAGTCCTCAGGAAGAGACGATCGCCCTCCTGGAGAGGCTAGATGCGCTGCACGATAAAGGGGTGCTCTCTGACGATGAGTTCCTGGCCCAGAAGGAGAGGATACTGAAGCGATGATTGGCTCTGGAGCGGCAGGAAGTCGTGTTCGCCATCGACTGCGAGACTACGGGCATCACGAGGCACTCTGCGAGAGTCCTGTCGCCGGCGTTGCTCTTGTCGAAGGTATCAAGGAGGAGAGCGGAAGCGGGTCGCCGTCACGGAGGATGGCACGGGCACGCTCGCTTCGCTGTATTCGTCCGGGGCGGGGTCTCCAGCCTCCTGCTTTCTCTTCGACCTATCCCGGGGCTCATACATCGCCCTGAGTTCCGGTCAGCGCTGGGCGGGCCGTCCACATTGTCCCGATCACTGAATGGCTGGAAAAACTGTGAAGCCTTTCTGGAACCGGTGTGCACCGCCACGAAGTCTTCGGGGGTCACACTTCTGCGAGGGTCTGATGCATATCGAGGTATCGGGCACGGGAGAGGGCGCAACTTTCGGCGTTCGCAAGGAACGCATCGATCATCCCGGCCTGCTCGCGGCTCCAGACCTCTTGCGGGACGCATCTGAGAGAGAATGTCTCCTGCCCGGCAGGAGACGGACGGTGATGGGGTCACACGGGCTGAGGAGATCGACCGTCTTGAAAGGGAAAATGTTGCTATCGATTGGCAACCAGGCAGAAACCCGGTCTTCTATACGAGATGATGCAAGGGATTGCAGGTATACAGATCTTGCGGTGTCTGGATTTGAGACGCCCCCAGGAGCACAGGGGGTCTCCTCTCTCCCATCGAACCATCCGGCCGCGGGATTTTTCATCCACACTTAAGAATCTCTTCCCGGATCGGGATCCAGCGTAGACCTCCCCTGACTGGAACTTACCACAGCATATATAGAAGCATCCCCGCCACCCCGCCAAAGAACGTGGCGGTCAGGTTTGTGCCGGAGTTGCCGATCCTGCCGCTGTTCTCGAGCGTTGCCCCAACCACGCTGTCGACATTGGTTCCGATGAAACCCGCAATGACCGTCACAATGGCAAGTTTCGGGTCAGCAACGCCCATCACAAGGGCAACGGCAGCAACAATGATCGATGCCAGGATGGCCGCAACTTCGCCGCGCAGTGTCACCCCCCCGTTTGTACCCCGTGGCACGGGTTTGAAGGTGGTGATCAGGTATGGCGTCTTTCCCGTGACGCCTATCTCGCTTGCCGCGGTATCGGCAGCGGCCGAGGCAACACCACTCATGAATAGTGCCGCAAACGCCGGATTCCCGGTTATACCGTAGAGGATGGCGCCGCCTGTTGCCACAAGACCGTTTGCAAAGACGTTGAAGTAACCGCGCACCCCACCGTGTTCCTGCGCGACGCCGAACCGTTCCTTGTCAGCATAGCGGTAACGAGTTGCCGCTGCACCGATGATGAAGAATGTGAGCATGATGAGGAACCACCTGACGTCCGCAAAGACAATCAGTATGATCCCGATCATCGCCCCGGAGAACAGACCGCTGATGTCGGCAACCCTCAGATGGTAGGAGGTGTATCCGAACCCGAAGGCTATCACGGCCGCAGCGATGAGGATGCTCAGGTCGACCTCATACTTGAGCTCCTCAAAGAGGAACATGGTCATCGCGACGCCGAGCGCCTCCACCATCAGTGCATCGTCCCGCCCGCCGAGAACCGCCCTGAGGAGGACCGCAGCAACCACCCCCATCAGGGCGACAAGGGCCACGGTGTAGTGGAGGTAAAACATCACCGCAATCGACACAACGATTGCAGCAAGCATGTGGTAGAGATACGAGGCATGCTCCCCTCCGGTGAGGCGAAACGCCACCTCTCCGAAGACAACGATGCCAAGCGTGCAGGTGAAGACAAACGTCGAGAGCCAGCCAAGCCCATAGAGCACGGCAAGTGCAATTATAGATAGAGATACATAACGGGTATCCCTGATGAGAGAGAGAAGAAGCGAGAATAAAACGAGGAATAACGTGAGCAGCCAAGGCGGCTGTAGCAGAGGGGCAAGGCCTATGAAGACCAGGGTGAGCACCGATGAAAGAACCAGCCCCTGCAGCTTTGTCATTCTTATATGGTTGAAACTACATGAACAAAGCCTTTAGGGTCGACACCCGGTTTATCCCCTCCATTTTGCCTCTAACCCATCTGAATTCAGGATCCGTGGGCGGCCGGAGGAAAGTCACGTCGAACATTATATTTCCGAGAGAAGAGAGAGATTATACGCTGAAAATGTCGCCGTCACATCAACTACCCAAAAACTACGATATCGAAGAGGTGGAGAGGCGCTGGCAGTCAACCTGGCGGGATGAAGAGAACTATTTCGACCCCTCCTCGCCAGAACCCAGGTTTATCATCGACACTCCACCGCCATACCCAACCGGCAACTTCCATATCGGCAACGCATTAAACTGGTGTTATATTGACTTCATCGCGCGCTACAAACGCATGCGCGGCTACAACGTAATGTTCCCGCAGGGGTGGGACTGCCACGGCCTGCCCACCGAGGTGAAGGTCGAAGAGACGCACGGGATCACCAAAAACGACGTATCCCGTGAGAAGTTCCGGGAGTTGTGCCGCGACCTCACACTCGGGAACATAGAGAAGATGCGGGCAACCATGCGGCGTCTCGGGTTCTCCATCGACTGGAACCACGAGTACATCACCATGCTCCCGGATTATTACAGAAAGACCCAGGTGTCATTCCTGCGGATGCTTAAAGCCGGCGACATCTACCAGAGCGAGCATCCAGTTAACTTCTGCACCCGCTGCGAGACGGCCATCGCGTTCGCCGAGGTAAACTATGCATCCCGCACCACCAAACTCAACTACTTTGACTTCGACGGCATCGAGATAGCCACCACCCGACCGGAACTGCTCGCGGCCTGCGTTGCGGTGGCCGTCCATCCAGAAGACGAACGCTACACCGGGCTGCGGGGAAAGAAACTCAGCGTCCCGATCTTCGGCCACGAAGTCCCGGTGATCGAGGATCCCGCCGTCGATCCCTCATTTGGCAGCGGAGCGGTGATGGTGTGCACATTCGGCGATAAGACCGACGTCTACTGGTGGAAAGAGCATAACCTCGACCTGCGTAAAGCAATCAACCGGAAGGGGGTCATGACCGGGATCGCAGGGCCGTATGCAGGCATGACATCGGAGGCCTGCAGGGAGGCGATCCTTGCCGATATGGAGAGAGCCGGGATCCTGAAACGGCAGGAAGAGATCGAGCAGCGTGTCGGGACGTGCTGGCGCTGCAAGACCCCGATCGAGATCCTCTCGGAACGGCAGTGGTTTGTCCGCGTCCATCATGACGAGATCCTTGAAACGGCGCGGAAGATAACCTGGATCCCGGAACACATGTTCACGCGGATGGAGAACTGGGTAAACTCCATGGAGTGGGACTGGTGCATCTCCCGTCAGCGGATATTCGCGACCCCCATCCCGGTCTGGTTCTGCACCACCTGCGGCGAGATGGTTCTTCCAGCCGACGAGGAACTCCCGATCGACCCGACGGTCGACAAACCGCGGCACCCCTGTCCGAACTGCGGCGGGAACGAGTTCGCCGGCGAGAAGGACGTGCTCGATACCTGGATGGATTCATCCATATCAGTGCTCCACGTCACCGGGTGGGACGGGTCCAACAAAAAACCTCCATACTTCCCGGCACAGATCCGCCCCCAGGGCCACGACATCATACGGACATGGACGTTCTACACCATCCTCCGGGCGAAGGCGCTGGTCGGGAGCCATCCCTGGGAGCAGATCCTCATAAACGGAATGGTGCTCGGTGAAGACGGTTTCAAGATGAGCAAGAGCCGCAATAACATAATCTCCCCAGAGACGATCATCGAGCAATACGGCGCGGACGCCTTCAGGCAGTGGGGAGCAGCCGGCGCAGCGACCGGTTCAGACATCATGTTCAACTGGAACGATGTCGTCGCCGCATCCAGGTTCCAGACCAAACTCTGGAACATCTTCCGGTTTGTCATGGGGCATCTGGAACGTGGCGCCGACCCTGCTGCACCGGTGACCGAACTCTCCGACCGCTGGCTGCTCGTCCGTCTCTCCGGGACGGTCGCAGAGGTCACCGCCGCGATGGAGGGCTACCAGTTCGACCGGGCGCTCAGGGCTATACGGGAGTTTACCTGGAACAGCCTTGCCGACGACTACATCGAGATCGTGAAAGGCCGCCTTTATGGTGATGGTGAAGAGGGAAGAGCAAGCGCCTGCAGCGCCCTCAGGACTACTATGGACGTTCTCTTCCGCCTACTCGCCCCGATCATACCGCACTTCTCCGAAGAGTGCTACCATGCCCTAACCGGGAGGAGCGTGCATAAAGAGACCTGGCCGGAGTTTGAATACACCGATGAGGATGCGCAGCGTAAGGGCGACCTCCTGATGAAGACTGTTGCGGAACTCCGGCGCTACAAGCATGACCGGGGCATGGCCCTGAACGCCCCACTGGGGCACGTGACCGTTTACGCGCCGGAACATCTCGATGATGTCGGTGATGCTGGACGGGCGCTCGTCGCTGACCTGGAGTGGGTAACCGGTACGCCGCAACTCGAGGAGGCGGTGAGCGGCGTCGAGTTCAACATGGCGGTCATCGGGCCGACCCTCCGCGGTCGCGCCCGGGGGTTCATGGAGGCCGTTAAGGCTCTTCCACCGGGGGCTCTCAAAAACCCGCCTGCAACCGTCATGGTCGATGGGGAAGAGGTTGCCGTCCCCCCTGAGGCGTTCACGCCGAAGATCGCCTACCGGGTGGCGGGAGAGGATGTGGAAGTGCTCACGCTCGGGGATCTCGTCGTGACGATCGGACAAAAGCCCTGATCTCGTCTGCGACGAACCTGGCAACCACCTCTTCCTCGAGCAGAGCATCGACGATGGCAAACCGCACGGGATCGGATGCAGCGATCTCCAGATAGTTCTCCTGCACACGTTCAAGGATCCCGGCGTTCTCAAAGTATTCTCTCTTCGTTTCAGGATCGAGCCTTGAGATGGCATCATCCACGGGGAGTACCAGCAGGAACGTCCGGTCAGGCCGGATCGACCACCCCTCGTGGATCCGGCGCAACCAATCCAGTGGATCTGGCAGCACACCCTCAAGAACGACCGGCTGGTAGGCAAACCTGGAGTCGGCGTAACGGTCTGAGATGACGATCCTCCCCTCATCGAGCGCAGGCCGGATCAGCGTATCGATATGCGCGGCATGGTCGGCGCAGAAGAGCAGCGCCTCAGTGATAGGGTCCATCCGCTCGGCGATCGCCCGCCGCACAGCATCACCGACCCAGGTTGCACCGGGCTCACGGGTGACGATGGGATCCAGGTCAGCCAGGAGTTCATGGAGGCGGGCAAGGAGTGTGGTCTTCCCGCTGCCATCGATCCCCTCGATGGTGATCAGCAGGGCTGCCCCCTCCGGATCCACTCAAGCGGCATCGTGCCGCGATGGACGGCGGTCGCGACTATAGCCCCGTCAAACCCGGTATCGGCAAGGAGATGGATGTCATCGACCCCGGAGACTCCGCCGCCGTAGAGGAGGCGGCCGGGGTAGCATCCCCGCATCTCCTCAAGGCCCCCCCGGAGGAGGCCGCGTTCCGTCCCCACGGCACCGATATTCAGGATGATGCAGCCCTCAAACGCTAACTCCGATGCGAAACGCAGCATCTCCACCGGAGTTATCCCCCAGGGGAGCACCCGGCCATTCCTGATGTCGATGCTGAGATAGCCCCCAGGGTAGGCCGCAAGGTCCTCGATGCTCGCTGCCGCTGTCTCGGTGCCGACGACAGGTATCACACCATCGACCGCCGCTGAGTCTGCGGGCGACCTGCAACCGCGGTCCAGATAACACCGCTCGACCACTGCAGCACAGCGCCTGACCAGGTCGTCCTGTGGTCTCCCGCCCTGGATACTGTCCAGGTCGGCGATGTAGATGTACCGCGGCGAGAGAGAGGAGAGGTAGGCCCCGGGTTCTGCCGACGGCGCCAGCCCCCAGGTCAGCGGCCGGTAGGCAGAACGGTTGCCTGCCTTACCATGCACCACAACGCCCCCGGCAAGATCTACTGCAAGAATCAGTTCCATGTCCTCAACGTAATCACTATTAGGGTGAAGGATCATTAATTTCTATGCAATTACTCGTCAGCCCAAGCAGCATTGAAGAGGCAAACGCCTCGCTTTCCGCTGACATCATTGACGTGAAAAGGCCAGCTGAAGGCTCTCTGGGTGCTAATTTTCCATGGATCATCCGTGAGATCAAGGAGATCGCCGGCAGTAAACCAGT
Source organism: Methanoculleus receptaculi (assembly GCF_033472595.1). Classification (NCBI taxonomy): domain Archaea; kingdom Methanobacteriati; phylum Methanobacteriota; class Methanomicrobia; order Methanomicrobiales; family Methanomicrobiaceae; genus Methanoculleus; species Methanoculleus receptaculi. Next base: position 1,745,606 of record NZ_CP137642.1, read on the forward strand.
CAGTGCTGCAATCGGGGACAATGAGTATAAACCTGGAACCGCAGCACTTTCGGCATACGGTGCCGCACACGCCGGCGCCGATTATATCAAGGTCGGCCTGATGTTCGATGGTGCTGATCGTGCCCGTGAGGTCATCGAGGCGGTAACCACGGCGGTGAAACGGGAGTTTCCCGATAGATATGTTGTGATCGCGGCGTATGCAGATTTTAACAGGCTTGGCACGATCTCGCCGCTTTCGATCAGCCCGCTGGTTGCGGATGCAGGGGCTGACGTGGCCATGATCGACACAGGAGTTAAAGACGGGAGGGGTCTCTTCGCGTTCATGGATGAGGAGACACTTACCCAGTTTGTCAGGTGGAACCGTGAACTCGGGTTGAGGACCGCCCTTGCCGGTTCACTTAGGTTTGAAGACCTTGATGCCCTGAAACGGATCAACCCGGACATCATAGGTGTCCGGGGGATGGTCTGCGGTGGGGATCGGTCGAGCACGATCAGGGCGGAACTGGTTGAGAGAGCAAAGATGATGATTGGGTGATGTATGTACATCGAGAAACTGAAGATGGAAACAACATTTACATTCGATGACGTGCTGCTCGAACCCGCAGAGTCGTGGGTCGAGCCCGACGAAGCCGATGTCAGGTCGCGGTTCTCGCGGAATATTCCTCTCAATATACCTCTCGTGAGCGCTGCCATGGATACGGTTACCGAGTCGGCGATGGCGATCGCCATTGCCCGTGAAGGGGGTATCGGCGTCATCCACCGGAACATGACCCCGGAGAGCGAGGTTGCTGAGGTCAGGGTAGTCAAACAGGCAGAGGACCTGATCGAGCGCGAGGTGGTGGCGGTCAGCCCGGAGGCCACGGTCACTGAGGTGGAGCGGATCATGCGGCAGTACGGCATCGGCGGCGTCCCTGTAATCGAGAACGATAGAGTGATAGGTATCGTCAGCCGCAGGGACATAAGGGCGATCCTTCCCGGACACGGCGATGCGAAGATCAGCGACTACATGACGAAGAAGTTGATCACCGCAACAGAGGGTATCACGGCGGAGAACGCCCTCGAGACGATGTATGCAAACAAGGTCGAGCGTCTCCCGGTCGTTGATGATGATGGGTGCTTGGTCGGGATCATAACGATGCGGGACATCCTGGAGAAGAGGCAGTACCCCCGCGCAACCCGTGATTCAAACGGTAAACTCCGGGTTGCAGCCGCCGTAGGGCCATTTGATTTCAATCGCGCTGTGATGCTGGCCGATGCGGGTGCTGACACCCTGGTGGTGGACTGTGCCCATGGCCACAACATGAACGTCGTCAGGGCGGTCGGCGAGATCAAGGCGAGCGTCACGGTGGATGTGGTTGCCGGAAACATCGCAACAAAACAGGCGGCCCTGGCCCTCCTGGATACCGTCGACGGGCTGAAGGTGGGTATAGGGCCCGGATCAATCTGCACAACCAGGATCGTCGCGGGTGTGGGCGTCCCGCAGATCTCGGCGATAGCAAACGTTGCGGAGGTGGCGAGCGAGGCCGATGTGCCGGTCATCGCCGATGGCGGCATCCGGTACTCCGGGGATATCGCAAAGGCGATCGCCGCGGGTGCGGACTGTATCATGGCAGGCAGCCTCTTTGCCGGAACAGACGAGGCGCCGGGGAGGATTACAACGATAAAGGGCCGGCGCTACAAGCAGTACCGGGGCATGGGATCGCTTGGCGTCATGAGCAGCGGCGAGTCCAGTGACCGTTACTTCCAGAAAAAAGAGTTTGGAAGGACCAAGTTCGTTCCGGAGGGTGTCGAAGGCGTCACCCCTTACGTCGGCCGGGTCTCTGATGTCATCTACCAGCTTGTTGGCGGCCTGAAGTCGGCAATGGGCTACACAGGCTCAAAGACAGTAGCGGACCTGAAAAGAAACGGAAGATTCATCAGGATAACCCCCGCCGGTTATGGGGAGAGCCATCCCCATAACATCATGATCACCGATGAGGCGCCGAATTACCGTCTCTTAGAGTGATAAATTTTTATGCTGTGATCACTAACACTAAGTTAGTATGCTTGAGAGGGGCGACGTTTCCCGGCTCCTGGACATCCTGGGAAACCGGAATAGAAGACGAATAATTGAACTGCTGGGGCAGAAACCGTGTTTCGTGACAGAGATCTCCGAGCGCCTGCTGCTCAGTCCGAAAGCAGTAATTGAGCATCTGCAACTGATGGAGCGGGAGCAGATCCTTGGATCATACCAGGATGAGCGAAGGCGAAAGTATTACTACCTCTCGCATGACATCAATCTCATCATAAACCTGCAGAAGCAGGATGATATTGTCCTGTCCCCCCGTGAGGAGGACCGGCATGCACGGATCACAAGAGACCTCGTGTTGCTCAGGAGGATGATCAGGGCTCATGACGAACTCCTGGAAAACCTTGAACACCTGGAAGGCGAGATTGAGTCACGGTTCGCCTGGCTCATGGGCGAGGGAATCTTCACAGATGAAGGAGAGTTGAAGATCATCCTCGCCCTCGTGCATTCCGACATGGAACTCGGGGATCTGGAGGAAATGTGCGGCCTGTCCGCTGATGAGCTGAAAAAGAGACTGGGCAACCTCATGAAGATGGGGATTGTCGAGAAGACGAACAACCGATACCGGATAAGTGTTACACATGGCGGATAACCCTTACGACGAGATGTTTCGAAAGATCGAGCGACTGATGGAGCGGATCCTTAGCGATCTGCCCGATTACGACCCGAAGATCATCGGGTTTACCATCATCAGTGGGCCGATGGGAGAGGGTTTTTATCCCTACTTTTCCGAAGACAACTACGATGACCCCGAGGTTGAGGTGATCGAGGGGGATGACTGCATCTATATAACAACGGTGGCAAACGCCCTGGCGGACGGTGCACCCTACGTCACGTTCCATAAAAGATCTGTGACCCTCTGCACCGGCGGTGAGAGGGAGATGATAGTGGACCTCAATTGCGAGATAGACCTGGTGCACAGTTCCTACAACGTGCAGCACGGTGTGATCGATGTTGTCTGCCGGAAAAAGGAGATGTCGGGAGAGACCCGCAGGCCTTGAACCGCGTTAATGTGGGGGCAAACCCCCCAAAGAACCTGTTTTCGTGATGGCACGCGAAGAGTGGTCACTCCTGATACTCTTCAAGGGCGAGTAGGTATATCCAGTCTAGAAGAATGGTGCACCCTTCCGGGTCGCATTCCCGGTCACAGCCGATGCAGGGGAGAACCTCCTCGCCGGCAAGGATGAGACCCGGGTCAACGGCGCGTTTCTTCGCCCTCAGGAGATATGTCTTGATCCCGTCACTGCGAAACTCGATCCGTTCGATCAAACCAGCATCCAGCAACCGCTTCACGATCCGGGAGCATTTCCTGCTGTCAATATCAAGGAGTTTCCAGAGATCGCTCTGGAGAACCCCTTCGCGGTGCGACTGGATGACGCCGAGTGCTTCTTCCTCCAGTTCAGACATGGTAATCAGAGCAGGGGCGCAATGGTCAGTATATTGTTGCCGCGTATGACAACCGTTCCAAGAGCGCGGCCCCGCTGATCTCCGGTGTACTCTGTCGTCTCATCCATGTGCAGGTTCAGGTGCTCGTCGACCGCCACGAGCCTTCCTTTGAGTTTCCTGCCGTCATCCTTGATCTCGACGACGATTTTAGAGTCCACAAGCGAAAAAACCTTCTTTACGGGGAGTACAATGCCATTAACCATCTGTTCTTATATGGTTATATTCGCTCATTAAGGTTTCCTTCAGTCTCGCCCCTCTGAAAAGAGGCCATCAAACCAACAATTCTACCGTCGTGGTGGATCCCTGATCAAGATCCTGCTTTCTGCCCCTGCAACGACCAACGTGAGAATCGTCCCTCACTGCCCACCCCCCTCGAGAGGGCGGCTGGTCAGCCGCAAAAAGACGTTCCGCACGGTGGTGATTCGAGGGTATCACAAGCCATGAGCAAAACTGGTTTGAAAGGGACTACAACCGAACCAGCACGGCCTTTCCCTCGGTGTAGTCCTCAAGCGCTCTGCTGCCGTTCTCCCTGCCGATGCCGCTTGCCTTCGTCCCGCCAAACGGCACCTCCGGTGGAATCCTGAGATGCTGGTTGACCCAGACTATTCCGGCCTCGAGGTCCTCCGCCGCCCTGGCGATCACCTCCGGGTTCTGCGTCCACACCGACGCACCGAGGCCGTAACGACTGCTGTTTGCGCGCTCAATCGCCTCGTCCAGGTCATGGACAGCAGCGATCGGCAGCACCGGGCCGAAGACCTCCTCGGTGAAGAGGGGTGAGTCGTGTGGAAGACCGGTGACAAGTGTCGGCAGGTAGAAGTTGCCATCTCTCAACGCCTCTCCCCCTGGCGGCCGACCGCCCGTGATAATCTCTCCCTCGCCGCGTTCCCGCACGGCATCCACCAGACCGGCGATCCTCTCAAGACCCTCGCGGTTGTTCATCGGGCCCATATCGACACCGCGGTCGATCCCGTTCCCGACAACGATCTTCTCGACCCTCGTCTTCAATCGGCGGATGAACTCATCCGCGATCGAGTCAAAGATGTATAGCCTCTTTACCGCCGTGCAGACCTGACCGCAGTTGTAGAATCGTCCCCTGATGACACCTTCAACGGCTGCAGGAATATCAACATCGTCACAGACGATCATCGGGTCGCTCCCCCCGAGTTCCAGCATGAGGTGTTTCATAGCGGGGGCGGCATCCATCGCGACCTCACGCCCTGTCTCGACCGCGCCGGTGAACGAGACCTTCCGGATTGCCGGGTTTCTCGCGATCTCCCGGCCGACCGTCTCTCCCGAACCCGTGACGACGTTTAAAACCCCCGGTGGGAGACCGGCCTCCTCCAGGATCTCCGCGAGTCGCAGGCAGGTCAGCGGAGCCGTGCTGGCTGGTTTTACGACCATGGTGTTTCCCGCCGTCAGCGCTGCACCGATCTTCCAGCCCATGATGATCGCCGGCATGTTCCAGGGGATGATCGCGCCGCAGGTGCCGAGCGGCCTTCTGATGACGGTGGCGCGGCCGTAGCCCCTGAGGTCCATGAACTCTCCCTGCAGCCCCGCTGAAAGAGCATAGTAATACTCCAGGATGTTTGCAAACCCGTTGATCTCATCGATCGCCTCGCGGATGGGTTTTCCCTGTTCGGCGGTCAGGAGAGCCCCGAGCTCGGCATTCCTTCGGCGAACCTCCTCAGCCGCAGAGAAGAGAATCTTTGCCCGAACCCTGGGCTCTTTTGCGGCCCAGTCTGAAAACGCCTCCCGGGCCGCCTCCACCGCGGCCCTGACATCATCCTCCACGCCGAGCTGTGCCTGGTCAACAACCTCTCCCGTGGCAGGGTTGTGCACCGGAAAGACCTTCCCGGAGACCGAGTCGCACCACTCGCCGTTGATCAACATCTTCATACGTGATCCTATCGGCAGGAGCGGTAATATGCGCTCCGGGTCAACCACGGTATTCGCACCGGCACCTGCCAATGGGGACGGCCGCTGCCGCCACCATCACTGCCAGTAGGAGGAACGCCGGCAAAAACCCGAACCATCCGGCGACTCCGCCGGCAAGGGCAGAGAGGATGGTGAATCCAGCGTATGAGGCGGTGTTGAAGAGTCCGGTCATCACCCCCTGCTGGATCCCGGTCTCCGCCAGGAACGCAAGAACCGCGACTATGGTCACCCCGGAGAGAGCGCCGATGACCGGAAAAGCATAGGGCGTGACGCAGCCCGCAGCGACCGCCGGCGCCATCAATAGCGCGGACGCCCGGATTGCCGGGACCGACCGGAAGTTGAAGCGTGGTGCGACGAGAACGGCACCAACGGTTGCGATGTTGATGGTTGCAAGCTGGAGGGCAATCACCGTTGAGTCGTTCCCTGTGTAGCCGGGATATATGGCAGCCACCGCCCCCGTCACCCCCACCAGGATCATCACCGCAACAAAGAGCCAGAAGTAGTTTCGCACGATGCCTCCAGCATCTGCCCTCACAAAACCGGCACGTTCGCCCTCCCTGACCGCGACGCTCATTGCGGTTGCGGGGACGGCAAGCGCTGTAAAGACCGCAATCCCGGCAAGATGGTTCTCAAATACTGAATCGAGCCAGCCCGCTGCGAGTAGACCGACGACCAGCCCCAGGTTCAGGGCCGCCATGACGTAACCGCTCTCACGGGCACCCGAGGGCTGCGAATTTGTCCATGCAAGTGTTGCCGAGAGGAAGATTCCGCCGCCGATCCCCTCGATGACGCGGCAGAGGATGAGCGGGAGGCCGAAAGGAGAGAGAATGAGCAGGATGCCGCTTGCAAGCGTCAGGAGGAGACCGGCACGGATGAGCGTCACGCTGCCTATCCGGTCGCTTGCGTAACCGGCCGGCAGCACAGCAACAAAAGCACCAAGAAAGTACGCAGAGTAGACCGCACCCTGGAGTGCCGCCCCTTCGGCAAAATCGGGGAGGACGGGGACGACAGCGTTTGAGAGCGCCATCACCACAAATATACCGAGCAGGAGGGTGAATCTCTGCAGCATCCTAGAACATGCGGTATGTCTCGAGGTTCAATGGAGAATGGGTCTCGATACGGTAGCGCTTGTAGATGGAACTTGCAAGATCGAGGGTCTTGTTCTCGTCACCGTGTATGGTGAAGATCTTCTCCGGCCGCGGCTGGAGGTGGGCGACATAGTTCATCAGCTGTTTGCGATCGGAGTGGCCGGAGAACCCGTCGACCGTGACTATCTCAAGATTGATCACTATCGTATCGCGCCAGCCAAGCGGGATCTCGCGCCATCCCTTCTGGATCCGCCGCCCGAGCGTTCCCTCCGCCTGGTAACCGACGAAGATAAGCGAGTTGCGCTCATCAGGGCCAAGCGCCTTGAGGTATTCCATCACCGGCCCGCCGTTCAACATGCCGCTCGTGGTGATGATGACGCAGGGTTCACCTGTGATCACCCGCTCGCGGAGATCGGGGGAGTCCACCTGGACAAAGGCCTCCGAGAGGAAGGGGTTCAGCCCTTCCCGGAAGATCTGGTTCCTGAGATCGCTGTTGAGATACTCCGGGTATGTCGTGTGGATAGCCGTTGCCTCCTTTATCATACCATCGAGATAGATCTTCATCGGCGGGAGTTTCTGCCGCCGGATTCCCTCTTCCAGGGCGAGCATTACCTCCTGCGACCGTCCGACGGCGAACGCCGGGATGATCACCTTGCCGCCGCGGCCTATGGTCTCGGAGACCTTCTCATAGAGTTTCTCTTCTGCCTCCTTCCTCTGGGGCTGGATATCGTTTGACCCGCCGTAGGTGCTCTCCATGAATAATGTCTCAAGACGCGGGAACGACGAGACCGCGGGAGAGAAGAGCCTGGTCTTCTGGTAGTTGAAATCCCCGGTGAACCCTATGTTATAGAGTCCATCGCCGACATGGAAGTGTGCGATCGCCGAACCCAGGATGTGCCCGGCGTTATGGAAGGTGAGCTTTATGTCGGGAGCGATATCGGTCACACTGCCGTAGTTGAGGGTTATGGAGTGCTTGATGTAGGCCTTCACCTCATTCGAGGTGTAGGGGATCCTGTCCGTCTCCTTCCTGACGACGTCAATGTAATCGAGTTGGAGCATCGCCGCCAGGTCCCTTGTCGGCGGGGTCGAGTAGACCGGCCCCTCGTAGCCATACTTGTAGAGGAGCGGCACCAGCGCACAGTGGTCAAGGTGTGCGTGTGTGACCACAACAGCATCGAGCGTGTCAAGCGGGTAGATCTCGGGCACGTAGAGGTAAGGTGTCCCGTTTGTGGTGCTGCCGGGCTTCTCCCCGCAGTCAACCAGGACCTTGCTCTCCGGCGTCGAGATCAGGAACGCGGCACGGCCGACCTCACGGCAGCACCCGAGGGTGGTGACCCGCAGCCACTGGTCCTTGCTCGTGACCTCCCGGTGGATGCGGCGCCCGATCTTTCGGAGGAACATTTTCCGCTCATCCTTAACCGAGCGGAGATAGGCACGGATCTGCTTGACCGTCGAACTCTCGATGGGCGGTGTCCGGACGACCTTGGGCGTCCAGCCGATCTGTTTTGTGATCTCGCGGAGGGTTGCCCCGTTCTTCCCGATGACAACACCCGGTTTCTCAGCCTCGATCAGCACCTCGCCGGTCTCCGGGTCGAAGAAGATCTCGGTGATCCCTGCGTTCTCCTGCACAACCGCACGGATCTCCTGCGCCGCCCGCTCAGGGTCTTCAAGGATATTCGGGCGCACGACTATACGTTTCCTGAGATCCCGTGCCAGTATCTTTATAAGGTCCGCCTGATCGGCGAACTGTTTTGGATCATCGGTATATATGACGAGCTCGGGGCCCTCGAACTCGACGTCAGAGACCGTAATCCCGCCAGGAACAATCCTGTTAATCTGCTCCTTGAGCTCCTGGAGTTTGTCTTCAATAACCATTAAGACCGTCCTGAAAAAATGTCAGGCTGCAGGGCGGGCTTCAGATGGTTCATACAGTCCGCCCAGGATGCGTTCTTCGTATTTGTCTTTCGTGATCACGACCACCATGATATCCTCCCCGGATGCGGAGTCCCGGCGCATCGCAGAACGAACGGCACGAACAGCCAGGTCTTTTGCCGCATCCTCCTTCATCTCCGGACGATACTGGTCCTCGAGCACACCGTAGGCGAATGGAGACCCCGAGCCGGTGGCAACGATCTCGTCCTCTCTGGTCGCCCCGCCAAGGGCATCGACCGAGTAGATGCTAGGCCCCTCGTCATCGAAACCGCCCATCAGGAGCTGGACGTAGTATGGGTAGTAGCGGTTCTGGTTCAGGTAGTTTGAAAGCAGCGTCGAGGCTGCACCTACAGACATGGTCTTTCCGCGGCGCATCTCAAAGAGGTTGCACTCAACCTGCATTATCCTGACGAGCTGCTGCGCATCGCCGACGCCTCCAGCGGTGGTCAGACCGATCCTTGGCGTGATCTGGTAGATCTTCTTGGCTCGCTTGCTTGCTATCATGTTGCCCATCGTCGCCCGCATCTCGGTTGCAAGCACCACGCCACGGTCGAAGATCAGCCCTACGGTTGTTGTACCTTTCATAATCTCATGGGAAATATCAGGCATTGAAACACCCCTTAAAACCATTAAAACGCTTTATCTCGCCCACAAGCGGTTAAGCGTATGGTGATATGTTAAATCATAAATTTATCGCCGCATCCTAAAACAGATGCAACAGATACAGGCATCCATAAGGTATATGGACGTTATACTTTAACTCTTTCGCAGGTCCTGCCGCTCGGGCAGCAGGACCTTGATCAACTCACGGTCAAACAGCATCCCGACAAGCCGCCTGTTCCCGTTGATCACCGGGAGCTGGTCGACCCTTGCCCGCCTCATCTTGAGGGCGCATTCGCTGACCTCGGCGTTGAGGGGGACGGCAAGAACGTTCCTGACCATCGCCTTCTTAACAGGAATCGGAAGCAGCTGGATCCTGGAGATTCCGTAACTGATGGTGTGCAGGTCCCGGATGCTCTCCCATGTCCATTCGTCGTCGTCTGTACCGTTTGAGAAGTCGCTTACCTCTATGCCGTCCTCGATGCGCGAATGTCGGATCAGGTCGCGTTCCGATATGATTCCGCTGAGCGTGCCATCCTCCATCAGGATAGGTATGGCGTCGTAGCCCGAGATCTCCATGATCCTCCCGACAAGCGTGAGAGGGGTCTCTTCCCAGAGCGCATACGTCCTGCTGACGAAGTTGCCCTTGATGGGGGTGGTGATACGCATCTGGGCTATGGCGTTGATCAGGTCAGCCACACTGAGGATCCCGACAAGCGCTCCATCCTCGATGACCGGGAGCCTCCTTATGTTGTTCCGCACAAGCAGCTGTGCCGCCTCTGAGATGGGAGCATCTGGCCTGATAACAACCGGATCGGGTGTCATCAAGAGGCCGAGCTGGGTCTCTTCCGCCTTACGGAGGAGGTCTTTGCGGGTTATAATACCGACGAGTTCACCCTCCTTCAAGACCGGGACGCCACTGATGCCTGTGCGTTTTAATATGCGCAGAACGTCATCCCGGTTGCCGGGGATCTCGACGCAGACAACGTCGGTCACCATGAAGTCCCGGACTGACATCTGCTCGGGCGAGGTTATGATCTCACCACCATCGTTGTGACAGGACTGTTTCGCACCACGTAGTCGGTTGCGCTTCCGAGCAGGAGACGATCGACACCGCTCTTCCCGTATGAGCCAAGGACGATGAGGTCGGCACCAAGTTCCTCTGCCATGGAGACGATCTGGGATCCCACGTGCCCCTGGCGGAGATGGGGGGTCAGCGGAATACCTGCTGCATCTGCTTTCTTTCGGGCCGCTTCGAGGATCTCTTCACCCTCTTTCTGCAGGACACTGTATATTATCTCGAGTGTGCTGTCCATGGGAAGAGATGAAAAGAGCCCCGATTCGACCACATACACAACATGAGCCTCGGCTTTCCAGGCACCGGCCTCAGCGAGAGCAGCCTCGAAAGCCCGGTCGGCCTGTTCTGAGCCATCTATAGCAACAAGTATTTTACGGAACATACACACCACGCAGAACAGATACTGCGTATCTGGTTTCTATTGCAGGGTTAAAATATTTTGGCCGATCGATGAAGAATCCAGCCGTTTTACAATGGTCGCACGGATGTCCCTGCTGAAGGAGAGGTTGCCCTTCGACGGATCTATTACCAGGAAATGTGTTTTCTGCCCTTCTTCAAGGTATCCAGAGACCCCGGCAAGCCTCGCGCCTGCGATCGCGGCGCGGAGGATCTCTTCCGGGGATGCACGATAGACGGTTGCGGTAAACGCCATCTCCTGGAGCATATCTGGCTGAACAAACATCACGTTGTCCGTCCCGAGGTAAAGGGTGCCGCCGAGTTCGATAATGCGCGCGATCGGTGGGTGGGCGGGTGATCTCGTGACGCCGAGCACCCAGTTTGACCTGGGGCAGACGGCGACCGGTATTCCCATATCGACGATCCTGCGCATTTGCGCATCTGTTGCGTGGGTGCAGTGAACGAGCAGGTCGGGTTCAAATGCGAGCGCCTCGTCGATGTCGTCCGGGTTCTTCTCCCCGGCATGGAATGCGACAAGTTTCCCTGCGGCACGCGCTGTTCTCACGATCTCTTCAGCGTTTTTCACGTCATGAACACTGCTGATCCCCGCCCCGTCACCGACCGTCTCTCCTCCATCGCGGCCCAGGATGACCGGGAAACAGTCAAGCCCCGCTGCCGCATCGCGCAGTGCCGCAACGCCATCAGCCCCGCCTTCCCTGAAGTCGGCAAACCCGGCCGTCCCGGTTGCCATCATGGTGGTGATGCTCGCGCGCATCCCCCTGACCAGATCGGCGCGCGGGGTTGCTGCAAGGATCCGGTGCTTCAAACCGTTCGGCGGTTTGACCAGCCCGGCCAGGCTTCCACGGGCCGGGATGTCCATCGCGACGGTGTCCCCGAGATGGGTGTGGGCGTTGAAGAAGGCCGGCACGATCCAGAGACCGGACGTCCGTGAGACGGGCTCTATCGAGGTGATGATACCACCCGAGACGGTTATACTGACGTCCTCTTCCAGGAGTTCTTCGCCGAGGAGCGCCCGGCCGGTGATGACGCAATCTTCAGGCTGCCGCATTGGTTCAACCTCGGTTTTATATATTGCAAATGATAATTATCTGGTATGGCAAAAAAATCTGGCGGGAGACTGGTATCCTCTGCCGGCCTGGTCAATTACTACGACAGCGACGACCACCGGGCCATCCATATCAGCCCGACAGCCGTTCTTGTGATAGCCCTCGCGACCGGAGTGGCAGTTTATATACTAAATCTCCTCTTCTAATCTTTTTTATGCTCCTTTAGCAGCGCAGCCCTGATGATGTCTTCCTCAGGGGTGAAGTATACAGCATCGTGCCCTTTCCAGGTGTGGCAGTTTCTGAAGACCACCGCGGGTACACCCTCGTGGCTCTCGCCCATAACAAAGTTTGCGAAGGCAGCAATCTCGTCGACCACCGCCTCTTCTGTGATCGTAAGGACATGACCGAAGAGGTCGGTGTCGCCCCGGTAGTCGTAAATGGCTGTCATCCCGGCCCAGCCGATGGCGATGCCGGTCTGGCCGCGGCGGAACGCCCGGCCGCAGGTATCGGTGATTATCACGCGGACGTCTCTTCCGCTGATCCGATCGATCGCATCCCTGATCTCGGCAGCGGCGGCCATCGGATCGGGGGGAAGGAGGATCACCCGGCCATCCTCGATGTTGCTGTGGTCGACGCCGGCCCGCACACCGATGTGGCCGAAAGGCAGTTCGGAGAGTATGAACGGATCTTCGAGCAGGATCGCAGCAGAGGAGTCCAGCACCGCCTGCACAAAGCGCGGGTCTTCTCCTGTCTTTCCGGCTATCCGCACGGCATCAGCACCGGGGACAATGGATTCAAGGTCACGGGTGAGGCCTTTTGCCTTAGAGTAGACCGATGAGGCAACCGTCAGGATGTCACCGTCCTCAAACGCGACCAGCTCACAGATCATACCTGGCAGGTCGTCGCCCTGCCGAATCAGGGGAAGACCCCGAACACCGAATACCTGGATCTCCATCGAATTCACGTATCAGTGGTCGTCTCCGCTTCCAGAAAAAGGCTCGGGTTCCATGCACCTGGATGCCGCGCTTACCTGGGTCCGTTGCACGCCCGATCCCGAGGGGGCAAGCACGCTCTCCTTCCCTCAGGTGAGTTCACCCCCGAACGCGGCAGTAAGTAACGGTTGCCACAACATGGATGCCGTGCCGGGGGCGAGAAACAGGATCCTTCAAGGTGGTTTCATCGTGACGCTGGAAACGCGCTCACTGGCAGTGTATCAAGGAGGAATCGCCAGGCGGCGGTGAGGCTGACGGGGAGGGGGCGAAACGCCCCTTCCCCTGTCTCCTGCATCTAAACCAGACACTCTTTTTCCGCTGGAGGGGATGGAAGATCCCCCACCGCCCGCCCCCTCCAGAGTTGGCGGGCAGTGAATGATGACAGCCAGTGGGAAGCCGTGCCAGTGATGAGGACTGGAATTTTCGGAAGGGTTCAGAGAGAACCTGAGTGAAAGGAATCAACTTCCAGCACCGCATCAATGGGAGATCACCGGGAAGGATAATTATAAATCCAGCCACCCTAACACACCCATTGATCATGTATCTCGTCATCCGTTGCCCGGGCTGCAAGACCTTCAACTACGTGGACCGCTACCAGCGCTGGAGGCTCTGCCCCATCTGCGGTGAGGTTATCAATGTGGAGCGGGTGCCGATATACCTGGATGCAGATGACTTCCAGGATGCAGAACAGGTTGTGGATCAACTCGAGTCTTACCTCCACCGGACGGGAAAGGCGGACCTGAACGAAGAGGAGATCCGCCAGTTGAGAGCAGAGTACGCCCGGTGGGTGAAGAGCCGCCTCTGATCGCTCACCAGAGGCGACCGCAGCCAGGACAGATCATGCTCACTTTTCTGCCGCAGTGCGGGCAGTAAAGGCCCATGCGCTTGCTATTGACCAGCGGTCTCCCGCACCTCTTACAGTGGATCGGGGCGTCAAACCCGCACTCGTGCCTGACCATCAGTCCAGGTATTCGTAGTTCCCGACAAAAAGATTTCCTTTCCCCCGGTTCGCCACATCGCCGGTAAACCGGATTAGCGTCCGCCCATCCTGCTGGGCGGTGCCGACCTTCCTGAAGGTAGGGAGCATCCACCGCGCCGTCCCGTAGACGTAGCAGGCGCCATCCTTCATGTTTGCCGCCGGCCGTGTGCAGTCCCCATGGATGATGAGCGTCCCGCCACGCATCTCGGCGCCGGGCATATCCCCCGCATCGCCGTGAACTACGACCGTCCCGCCGGCAAGGTTCTCCGCCAGGAAATCACCGGCACGGCCAAAGACCTCCACGCTACCCCCGGTCATACCCTTACGGCCGCCGCGGTAACCAGAAGCACAGTAATCGGCGGCGTTGCCCCGGCAGATGATCATCCCCCCTGCCATCTCCCGGCCGAGCCAGCCATCGGCGTTACCCTGGATCTCGATCGCCCCGCCGCTCATGAAATTGCCGCAGTGCATCCCAATATCCCCCAGGACGGTGATCTTCCCCGCATCCATGTACTCGCCGATCCTCTTCAACCGGGCGGTCTCCCCGGAGAGGACGACCTCCACATCCTCCGCCCGGTCGGCATCGCCCTCCACCAAGACCGAGAAAGCCTCCTCGATACCGAGCTCCCGGTTCCCCCGCCAGACAGAGAGATCGGTGCCGGAGAGAAAGTTCGCAGGGACGATCGACTCCGCCTCTATCGGGATGGACCATCTCCCCATCGGTTTCATTGCAAGCGTGACTCTCATCATAGTTCCGTCTCCGTCTCGATGCATCGGCTCCTGCTCAGGTAACTCTCCTGAACCGGGTAGTTGCTCATCCGGACGGTGTAGTAGCGGTCGAACTTCTCGACGAAATCAGCGTCCTTCCCCATATCATAGTTCTCAGAGACCTTCGGCCTGACCCAGATGGTGGCGTTGCTTCCGTGAACCACGCACTCGCCCCGGCGGGCGACAACCCTGCCCCGCTTGATCGTGTATTCCGTCCGGGAAAACCCGTCGATCACCTTCTGGAACTCGGTCGAGGGGTCGACCTCATCGATCCGCATGGGGTAGATCGCAACATCCGCATCCGCACCGGGAGCCAGATGGCCTTTCCCGAGATCCTGGATCCCGAGCGCCCGCGCCTGGCCAGCCCGTGTCATCACCGCGATCTCGTACCAGTCCATCTCCCGGTCGATCGCCGGGAGAGGCACCCTCGACCCGGTATCGGGATGGACCTTCGCAAACTCGGCGTCACGGTACCTCCTGCTCATAAGGAGGGCAATGATCTCGGGGTATTTGACAAACGGCGCACCGTTAGGGTTATCCGTCGTGAGCAGACACTGCCAGGGGCTCTTTGTGAGTAGCGCAAGTTCAAGACCGATCGCCCACATGATCGAGTTGACCAGGTTCTTGCGCCGGTAGATGACCGGTATGATCCCCGAACCCGTCTCGAGCTCCACATCGTGGTTGCTCCACTTCTCGTGGTGGAGGCGGTAGAGGTTAAACTCCATCGGCCCATCCGCGGTCATCGTCGTTGTCCGGCCAAACATCACCTGCCCCATATCCATGACTATCTGCGGCCGCATGTTGACGAGGTTTGCGATCGGCTCGCTCTTTGAAGAGAAGTCCTTCCATCCAGAACCGCCGTAGGCGTGGAACTGGACGTGAGTTGCATACAGTGTCTGGCGTTTCGGGTTCAGGTCAGGGACAAGACCCATCGACCCCAGGGTGCAGGTGTAGTTACCCGGAGTGCCCAGGTTGTTGCAGTGGAGGTGAACTGAGTGAGGCAGGTGGAGGAGTTCGTTTGCCTCGATCACCGAGCGGATGATCTCTGCCGGCGTCACCTCAAAGTAGGGCACAGGGTCGCGGATGCATGATACGTTCTTGCCCCACTGCCAGGCCTCGGTACCGCCAGGGTTTGTGAGCTTGACGGCAAACCCCTTCACCGCTGTGAGCATCCAGGCTATGATTGCAGCGACCCTTTTCACGTCTCCATCGCGGATCGCCTCCATGATCGACCAGTTCCCATCAAAGAGGGTGTTTGCCATGGTGTCCTGGAGAGGGGTGTAGGTGAACTCCTCGTGGGTGTGCCGGGCCTCAAGCGGCGCCATCGCCCCCTCAAGCAGTGTGGTGTAGCCCATCACGCTGTAGCGGTAACTGTTGCCATAGGTCGTCGGGACGCTGTAGCCGGAGGTGGCGTGCATCGGCCCGCGGCGGGGCGTCCTCCCCGCCCGCATATCCTCCGGGCTCATGTAGCGCCCGAAGTTCACCTTCGTCCCGCAGATATGGGTGTGTGAGTCGATCCCACCGGGCATCGTGAGCATGCCACGGGCATCGATCACATCCGCGGCAGCGCTCACCTCCTCGACGATCTTCCCATCAAGGATGGCGATATCCATCGTCTCGCCGTTGATCCCGCTGAGAGGATCGATCACATGGGCGTTCTTAACCAGGAGTTCGGTCATCGCTTCAGAGCCTCCTGCATCAACGCATACATCCGGGTGAGGACATCCTCATCGGAGGGGTAATCGCTCGACACAACCTTCTTTGTCCGGATCGGCACCCCGTCCATCCGGTAGGCTGTTCCTTCCGCATCGACCCCGGTCACCGCCACAGGGATCTGGACGCTGCAGAACGCGGTGGTGGCGTTGGGGTAGGGGTCGAGCTGGACAACAGGGATCTCAGCAAGGTGTTCGATGCACTTGCGCGGGAAGTGCGCGGCCGGGTCGCTCCCGACTATCAGCGCGGCGTCGCACTCTTTGCGAGCCAGGACGTCCACCGCCGTCGTCTCCCCGGGGTTGTAGAAGGCGATGCCCCGGGAGAAGTCGATAGCGAAGGGGTAGCCTGTCATCCATGTGTTGACTTCGTTCGAACCGTAGACGTTGTAGTGGCCACGCATAGCCGATATGGTAAACTTCGTGTGCCTGTTCAGTTCCGTGACGAGCTCGATGGCATTCCGAACGTTCTTGTACTTCCCGGGGATCATGGTGAGGCCGAGCCCGAAGTAGACCGCCCCGAACTTCGCGTTCAGGCAGAGGTCTGCCACCCGGATCAACTGGTCCCGCGTGACGCCCGCGACCGTCGGCGGGATGGTGTCGGTCTTACCCCTGACGATCGCCCGGAGCGCCGAGAGGACGGCATAATCCCCGCCGGGCCTGACCCTGACGAACTCGTCGGCAATGTTTGCCGTCCGGGTCTTCCTGACATCGACGACTATCACCTTCCGGTCGCGGAACGAGTTCTCCAGGAAAAAACCCTCCGCGTAACACGTGTAGCGCGAGAGGTGACGCGGGTGGGCGTCGATCGGGTTTGACCCCCAGTAGATCACAACGTCCGCCCGGTTCTTCACGACGCCGAGCGTGCAGCCCGGGTGCCCGACCTCCTGGATGGCCAGCACGGATGGGCCGTGGCAGACCGAGGAGGTGTTGTCGATCACCCCCCGCACCAGTTCGGCCATGTGAACCCCGACACACTGCGCCTCGCCATGGGTGCCGCTCCAGCCGTAGAGGAGCGGGCGTTCGGCGTCAAGGAGCATCTCGGCGGCGTATCGAATGGCCTCATCATAGGAGATATCCTTCCAGGTCTTCCCCTCGCGCCGGATGGGGGTCTTGAGCCTCTCGCCGCCCAGGAACTTCGTCGCCCCCAGGTCGCAGGCGTTTGTGACGCCGACCACCCGGCCGCTCTCGATCTCGACCTCAATATCGTCGCAGAGACATCCACAGAACGGGCAGACCGCGTCTTTAACGATCATATGCCAGCCCTCCAAGGTCTTCCATCAGTCCGTAAACCGATTTCGGCTCTTCGTCGGTCGGTTCGATCTCAACCTCGTGAGACTTGAAGTCCGGCATCCCGGTGGAACGGGTATCAGCGGCCAGGATGTGGTTTGCATAGGGCCCGTACGGGACAAAGACCGTCCCTATCTCAACCTCGACCGACGCTTCCGCACGCATCACGACCTCGCCGGCCGGGCCACGCACAAGGATCGGATCGCCGTCATCGACCCCGAGTTCGAGCATATCAAACTCGTGCATGAAACAGGTCGAGGCCTCCCGGGCGTACTCTGCCGAACCCTTGTTCTCGACGGTCACACCCTGGTTGACCGTCCGCCCGGTGTTCATAAGGAACTTCATGACCCCACCTCGTCCAGGAACTGCACCCCTTCCACCATCCGGGCGACACGCATCGCGCCGCTCGGGCACTGGGTTTCACAGGTCTTGCAGCCTGTGCACTTCTCCTCGTGGAGGATCTGCACCCGGCCGCCCTTGACCCGCATGATCACATCGTCGCTTGTTGATGTCCCTGTCGCCGCAAGCCGGGGATCGATCTGGCGGTTGATCGGGCATGCGACACAGCAGTTCCCGCAGCGCATGCAGAGGCTCTCGTCGACCTCCAGGTGGTAGGAGTGCCAGAACGCCGTTGCATCGCGGCCGGCGAGTTCCAGGACGCGGCCGCTTGAGAGTACACCCTCAGGGCACGCCTCGACACAGAGACCGCACCGGATGCAGTGACCCGGGTAGACCTCGGGCTCCCACTGCTCCTTTCTGCGGAGGACGGCGATCGCGTCGGGTGCCGGGCAGATCATCATGCAGGTGAAACACCCGGTGCACTCCTTCTCCGTCCGGGTCGGGTAGCCCTTGAAGTAGGGCGGCGTCACGAGCGGCGCGGTCTTTACGAAGAAGAACTTCTTGAGCCATTCGGGCCTGAGGAACTCCCGGACGTAGTAGACGATCGATCGCATCGCTTCACCTTTCGTTGCAGGCGATACAGGGATCGCTGCTGATGAACGTCGAGGTAACGTCGGCGATTGACGTGGCGTCCACCACCATGTAGTGGGCGCAAGCCTCGATGTTCATGATCGACGGCGTCCGGATCGCGATATCGACCACCCTGCCGTATTCGTCGGTCTTGATAGTGTAGGTCAGCTCGCCCCGGGGGGCCTCACCAGCATACGAGGCCTCGCCTGCCCTGCAGAGGCCGCCTCCCCGGATGGGGCCGTCGGGCAGAGTATCTACGCATTTACGGATCAGGTCGATGCTCTGGAAGACCTCCTGGAACCGGACCATGACCCGGGCGAAGTTGTCGCCCTCGGTCCGGGTTATCTGCTTGAAGTCCAGCGCCTGGTAGGTCGGGTGGCGGAGGCGCAGGTCGCAGTCCTCGACGCCGCTTGCACGTGCCGTTGGGCCGACTGTGTGGGCGCGGATCGCATCCTCGCGGCTCATGAACCCGATCCCTTTGCTCCTGAGCCCTATCAGGGGCCCGGTCTCAAAGATCCGGACGTAGCGCTTCAACTCATCCTCGACCTTTGCGAGATCGGCGAGCATCACCGCGGCGTCCTCCGGGAGGAGGTCGAACCGGACGCCGCCAGGGATCATGTAGGCGGTGTTGATCCTCGAACCGGTGATCCGCTCCAGGTTGTCGAGCACCCTCTCCCGGGTGTTTAAGAGGTACATCGCAAGCGTCTCGTGCTCGATCGTGTAGCAGTAGGAGAAGTTCGCAATGAGGTGACTGGCGATCCGGTCGAGTTCGTTCGCTACAACCCGCAGGTAGGCCGCCCGCGGCGGAACCGCTATATCGCTGATCTCCTCCATCGTCTCGATGAAGACCATGTTGTGAACGACCGAGCAGATGCCGCAGACCCGTTCGGCAAGGAACATAACCTCCTGCCAGGGACGGCCGCGCATGATCCGCTCAATCCCCTTCTTCATGTAGCCGAGCTCGACCTCGGTATGGAGCACCCGCTCGCCCGCCGTCTCGCACTTGAGGCGGACGGGCTCTTTCCAGCAGGGGTGCATCGGCCCGAGCGGGATGGAGACGTCGACGGTCTTCTTCATGACTGTTTTTCCTCGTAATCCTTGAATATCAGCGGTGCAACCGAGAGAATGGCAGAGAGGATCTCCGTTGGTCGTGGAGGGCAGCCCGGAACCTCTGCGGCTATGGGTATATAGTTCTTGACCGGTGGAGTAGTCAAAGAACCCTTCCGGGCATAGACACACCCCGATATCGGGCAGTTCCCGATAGCGACGGCCACTTTCGGCTCCGGGATCTTATCCCAGATGTCGCGGAGTTTGTCCACCCACTGAGGCGTTACGGAGCCTATCACCAGGAGGATATCAGCCTCACGGGGGTTGTTGTGGACGTAGATCCCGTACTGCTCGATATCATAGCGGGGAGCAAGACAGGCAAGCACCTCGATGTCGCAGCCGTTGCATGAGCCGACATCGACGTAACTGACGTGGATCGACCTCGACCGAACGGCGTTTTTTATGCTCTGGAGTATGCTCATGATATGACCGCCTCCCTGATCCGCTCCCTGCCTCTCGCGATTGCCTCCTCAATGGGCATATCCCGGGCCAGCGCTCTGGTCTCTTCGTAGATCTCTTTCATCCTCTCCATGTCCAGAAGCGGTATATACCGTGTGAAGAGTTCGCACCCGAGCTCCTTTGCCAGCGGGTCGCCCTCATCGGCATACCGCAGCCCCATCTCCCAGCGGGTCTCTATGTTCTCCAGCAGCGACATATCGAGACGCTGGATCAGCAGCCTGCGCAGTTTTGCATCACTCACGCCGAGCCGGCGCGCAATCGCTCTGACGGCCGCATCGTGTTTTGTGCTCGTCAGTATGTTGTACTTCAGAGGCCGGAGGTCTTTCTCATAGAGGAACTTCACGCAAGCACCCCCGACGCGTTTGCCACCGCGTAGGCGAGAAACCCGAGCACCATCACCCAGAGCA
This sequence comes from Methanoculleus receptaculi, assembly GCF_033472595.1. Classification (NCBI taxonomy): domain Archaea; kingdom Methanobacteriati; phylum Methanobacteriota; class Methanomicrobia; order Methanomicrobiales; family Methanomicrobiaceae; genus Methanoculleus; species Methanoculleus receptaculi. Next base: position 1,765,896 of record NZ_CP137642.1, read on the forward strand.
GCGCCGTCTCGTAGCGTTTCAGGGCGAGTTCGTCGTGCATCCAGGTGAGGGTCGCGGCGACGGCGAGCAGGATGACTCCTGCCAGTGCCTGGCCGGTCACGCTCCCGTTTTGGGCGATCTGGACAAGGAATACCATGACGTAGAAGACCGCTCCCGCCGTGATCAGGAGCCGTAACGCGCTCATCCCACGATCACCCCGAGGATGAGGATGTAGATGACGAGCGCGCCCGTCACCAGGCTCTGCACCGTCACGGTGTCGTAGGGCGAAAGCATGGGGGTGATGGCACAGACGAACGAGAGCGATACCAGGACGAGGAGCATCAGGAGCAGCGTCAGGGCAAGCGGCAGCGATCCGATGAAGATGAGGACGAACGCGTAGAGGAGGACGTAGGTCTTGAGGGCGTACGCCACCTCGAGCCCGGCGCGCCAGACTCCGAAGTGTTCGGTCATGTTCCCGCTCACGATCTCTTTTGCCTCGATGATCGAGAACGGGCCGTAGTGCATCTTGGAGAGGATCACGAGATACATCGCCACGGCCGCCGGGAACGCGATGCCGAGGAGCGGGCCGTGCACCTCCTGGTAGGCCGTGATATCCGCGATCGCGAGCGAGCGGGTGAAGAAGTAGATCGCGACGACGGTGACCAGGAGCGGCAGCTCCGACGCTGCCGAGATGACCGACCGTATAGCCCCGAACTTCGTGTACGGCGAGCCCGTCGAGAGCCCCATCCCGTGCTCCACGATCTTGTGCAGCAGATAGATCCCGAAGAGGATCAGGATGCTGCCTCCCGTGAGGAGGATGAAGAGGGCCCCGCTCCAGATGGCGATCGCAACAAAGACGATCCCCACAAAGAGCGTCTGACTGGCTGTCTTTGGAATCCAGGTCTCCTTGAAGGAGAACTTCAGGGTATGCAGGATCTCCTGCCAGATCGGCGGTCCGGGGCGTCCCTGGATCCTCGCGATGACTTTCCGGTGGATGCCGTGGAAGAGCAGGCCGATGAAGGTGGCAAAGAGCAGGTATTCGATCATGTCAGTATCCTATGAACGGGATATCTTCTTCTCCGGGTTTTGCGTTCCACCACAATGCGATGAAGATGACGAAAGCCGGGAACGCAACGACCGCGATCAGTTCCGCGGCCAGGGCCGGGAGGTAGCCGAGAGCGGCAAGCAACCCGGTCGCCGCCGCAACCAACCCCGCGGCAAGCCCGACGATCAGTGCAGTCTGTTTCTTCATAGTTCATCACATCGATAGGACGATTTCTATTACGCGCAGGAAGAGGAGGAGCGAACTGACGTGGATCATCAGGATGAACGGCGCTCCCTGCGCTCTCGTGATCTCCGCCTTTGCAATGTAGAACGGCGCCATGCCCTCTCCCATGACGCCGAGCACCAGGAACGCCTTCGCGAAGAGGGGAACCGCCACCGCGCCGGTGAAGAGTTCCCACATGCTCAACGTGCCGGTGTTCGCGAGGATGATCGCCGCGCCCCCAAAGAGCGGGACTGTGGCGAGCATCGCAACGATACCGTACTGGAACGCGGCGTTTAAGACATGCCGGTTCCGGTAGGCTGCGACGATGCCGATGTTCGTGATCCCCACCATCGAGGCGAAGAGGGTGAAGTTGAAGACGTCCCCGGTCACCATCGCCCCGAGCGTAGCGAGCCCGCAGGCGATCGCCATGAACCGCTGGAACCGCAGGAGGTCCGGGTCGACCTCCTTCGTGTAGTAGGCGTCGCCGCCGAACGCGATATCCACCTGCCGCTCCGGGCGGCTCACGATGACGAGCATCGTGAAGATGAGGGCAAAGACGAAGAGCACTGCGGTGTAGGGGCTGAAGTAAGCGACGATGTCGCCGAACTCCAGCACGAAGAGTTCCGGCCCGCCGATGTTCGGCGTCGGGAGATTAAACATCCGGACCACCTCCCCGCATCGTTCCCACAAGGGACATCTTTGCCATCACCTTGATGAGGATTGCTCCTCCGGCGATCATCACAGCAAAGAACCAGTACCCCGGAAGGAACATAAAGATAAAGAATGCTCCTATCCAGAACGCCCACGCGTAGCCGCTTACGGTCTCGATCAACTCGAACCGCTCGGCGTGTCCCCGGCACATGAAGTAGAAGACCACGCCGACCGCGGCGATTACTCCGCCGGTGAATCCCGATAGGACGATGCCGTAGGCGACCAGAATCAGCGCGAGGATGCCCGGAGCACTGTCCATCACCTCGATTCGGAACGCCGGGCCCGCCGGCGCCCGGAGCCCTTCCTTCGTGATGTAGACCTCCGAGATGGCCATCAGTTCGGATATCCCGACGACGAGCCCCGGGAGGATGAGCGCCTCGGCAAGGTCGGTGGCGACGAGCGCGATCAGGACGAGGGCGAGGATCTCCGCGAGATCGGTGAGGAGGATCCGGTGCAGATCGTCCTTCTCCCGGACGAGGGCGGTAAACCCGATGATGATCGCAGCCGCGACGACGACCAGACCGACCGGGTAGGCAATCTCCATCAACCATCCCTCCTGAAGAGGTAACTTGCAATCCCGAACGCTACGAAGAGGATGCTCGTCTCAACGACGGTATCCAGCCCCCGGGTGTTGTAGAGAATCTCGTCGAGGATGCCGCCCGGGTGAGCGACGATCGTCGTCCCCATATGGTGGGTGATATCGGCGAGCCACTGGCTGAACGGTGTCAGGTAAGCGGTCACGTAACCGACGTAGGGCGAGTTCTCAGGGTACTGCGCCTTCACGGGGGTCGTCCCGAAGGGCACGCCGCCCCGGTCGTAGGGATCGAGGGTGCTTGCGGGGTCGAGGGTTTTGGGGTAGAGCTGGTCGTCCTGGTAGGCGATGAACGGCAGGGTGACGAGGCCGAGTATGACGACAACGATTGCAAGGAGCGCATACAGCGCGGTGAGGTTCTCGACCCTTGAAGTCGTCGCGGATATCCGGGTGATGATCGACCGGTTTGGCGTCATTCTACGGCCTCCTTGCGCTCGATAACCCGGACGAGGACGAAGGTCGAGATCGCCGTAACCCCGATGAACGTCAGTAGGGCGAGCATCTCGTCATAGGCGAGCATGATCAGGAGGAGGCCGAACGCGGGGATCTCGAGGCTGATCAGCCTCCCGAGGTAGGTCATCGGGCGCGGGAACCCGGCAGCGATCACCCCGACGATGAGGATGATGCAACCGAGGACGAACTCAGGCGTCATGGGCATCCCTCCCGCAGATCAGCAGTATGATGATCGTGGTGACGGGAACAATCAGGCTGACGGCGATGAGGACGTCCAGGTAGCCGCGGGCGGCGATGAATGGTGCGATGCCGCCGAAGGTGATCCCGACAGCGATCAGCTTGTCGAAGCGATCCCGCTGGAGGTGGGCGCTCACCGCCCCGATGAGCGCCACGGCCGCGAAGAGAAGGACGAGGAGGTCATCCATGCCGCTCACCCCCCGCATACGTGCTCGCTATGGCGTTTGCCTCGAGCGTCGAGCCGACGAAGTAGGCCGCGGCCGCAACGAGGGAGAGAGGATGGTTGAGCAGCAGGACGATCGAGGCGGCAATGGCGAAGTTCATGACGTTCACGTAGGGGAGCTTTCTGCCGGTGTTCTTCTCAAGAGTCGCCCTGATCGCGGCAAAAACCGCCAGAGCGGCCACGAGGTAGAGCGCGATCACTGCCGGACCCTCCAGAGCCGTGCAAGAAGCCTGCTCGCGTGAACGTGAGATAGCCCCTGGATGGTGAGGATGGCGACAACCATGCCGGCGATAAAGTCTGTTGCAGCAAAACCGACCTGGGTGAAGCCGTAGACGACGAACGTGGCGAGGACTGCGCCGGTGGTCCCGGCGTAGCCGGGATCGTGGCAGATGCGGTTGCCGATGAAGACGAACGCGGCCGCGATGAGCCCGCCGGGGATACCGGCGACGTAGACTCCGCAGGCAGCAAGGAGCGTCCCGGCCGAGGCGTCGGGGGAGCAGACGATGTTTCCCATCATGGTGCCGCCGGCAAGAGCGCCGCCGCCGGCTTCGATATCCCGCGCGACGGCAGACGCTCCGCTGACGCCCCCCGCTTCCGGCAACCTGAAGAGAATATCGACGGTCACGAAGAGAATCCAGCTGATGGTCGCTGCCGCCAGGATATGGAGGAACTCGTCCAGCATTCTAGCTCAACTAATGGAAAATACGGTCGATCAATTCAATAAAGGTTTTGTTGTTAACATTTCGGGCCCGATTCGGCCGAAATTCGACTCCGGCGCATCTTCGGCATGACAGGGCCTGGTTAATTTTGTATATAATGTAACGTATTTTATACACAATATATTTTCCCACGTATGCATTAAAGGATTTATTTGACCGCCATTCCCTGATCCAGGAGACGTGAAGAGTTTTCGGATCAGATCCGGGTGCGGGCGGTACCGCGCACGCCACCTCCCGGACGGCGTGCCTCCGGCGCCGGGGAACAAGTATAATTCTCCCGGCACCGACATATATGCACGCGGGGGTTGCCGAGCCAGGTCAAAGGCGCTGGATTTAGGGTCCAGTCTCGAAGGAGTTCAAGGGTTCGAATCCCTTCCCCCGCATACGCACAATTTTCAAGGTTTATTTCCTCCGATCGAGGATCATCGTACTCACGCGACCGGGAGGGGATCACTGACTCCTGCACTACCTCCGCCGCCGCAATTTCGCTCACATGATCTGCCGCGCTACCCTGACCGCACTCCAGCACGGATGCGCTTCATTTCAAGGTAGGTCGGGTCACGAGGCCTGGCGAGCTGGAAGGCAGGCGAGGGGTGACTGGCCGGAGAGTGCGACGGTTTGTTACGCGACCGTCCGTAGGACAGGAGCGTGAACACCGCAGGAACGACGTTCCCTGGCAGCAGCTCCGGGCTCCTACGTCTCCTTTGCCATCCGTGCGATCTCCTCCGGGGATAGAGAGGCATACCTCTGATCGGACACCACCGATCTCATAAGGTCCGGATCGGCCTCCAGCCGGCTGGTGAGGCATTCCGTAAGCACCCGGAGCAAAGGGGACTCCGATTCCGCACGCGAGTAGTACATCCACAGCCCATCGCGACGAGCGGTCACCAGGCCTGCATGGCGGAGAACTGTGAGGTGACGCGAGATCTTCGTCTGGGGCATCGCGAGGGCCACCTGTATCTGGCAGACGCAGAGCTCGCCTTCCCCGAGCAGAAGGAAGATTCTGAGCCGGGTCTCATCCGAGAGAGCCTTAAAGATCGTGACATAGGAGTGAAGATTGTCAGCCTCCCGGCGATGCGACCGGACGGTCATATGCCGCCACCTCCTTTCATACGCGCGGATCCAGTGAGATTCATGCGATCACGCCCCCGAGCTGGAACGCCTGCAGGACGATGCCGGTGAGGATCGCGACCCCCAGCACCGTGGCGACGAATGCTGCGACAAGCCTGCGCTCAAATATCGAAGCAAGAAGGGTCACTTCCGGAATGCTCGCGCCCGCCCCGCCGATGATGAGCGCCATGACCGCACCGACCCCCATCCCCTTGGCAGCAAGTACGGCACTGATGGGGATGATCGTCTCTGCCCGGATATACATGGGGATGCCGATGATCGCTGCGACCGGGATAGCGAGCGGGTTCTCCGGTCCCGCGAGGGAGACGATCAGGTCTTCCGGGACAAAACCGTAGATGAAGGCCCCTATGGCGGCACCGAGGACGAGGTACGGCAGTACCTGGCGGAAAAGCGTGAACGCAAACCCGAACGCCGAACGCATGCGCGTACTATGGGTGGGCGGCGCTACGCCGGCGGTCCCGCACGCGCAGGAACAACATCCGGCTGCCGCTGTCCCCTCATCACTACTCTTCTCTGTTCCAACCGCTTTCACGAATCGCAGGTACCCGCGGCGTTCGAGCGTAAGACCGGAAAGGACGGCGATAATGAATGCAATGACGCCGTAAACCAGCGTCGGAAACGGGCCGACGAATGCGAGGGCCAGGAAGATGATGATCGGGTTTAAGAGCGGCGACGCGAAGAGGAATGCCATACTTGCCCCGAAGGGAACTTTCGCCTTCAGCAGCCCTACCAGCACCGGAATCGTCGAGCAGGAGCAGAACGGCGTGAGGGCACCAAAGACGGCTCCCATGGCGGTTCCGAGCACCGGGTACCTGCTGGTGAGCGCGCGTTTGATCTTCTCTTCCGGGACGTATTCCTGGATGAGTCCGACGACAAAACTGATCCCGATAAAGAGCAGGACAAGTTCGGCGGTGATGACCAGGAACGTCTGGACCACGTCGACAAGATCGTTGATGCCTATCATAATACCATATATTCGTATATTCGAATATACATATATAAGTATCCTTTTGCGATGGTGGCGGTGACACGCTGCGTCGGATGCCGGTGAAGGCCACGATCAGGATAGGCGGCGGGGAGACCAGAGATCTCCCGCGTCAGGGGCACCGCCTGAAAAACAGGGGCGAGCGCGGCCGCACCGGGGCATCCGGCGCGTGTCGAGGACAGCCCGCGGTTCACCGCCGGATCGCCTCAAGCACGGCGGCCGAAAGGCGCTTGATCTCGTCGAACCGCGGTTCGGCCATCCCGTTCTTTGCGATGCCGCAGTCGGTCGCAACGATATGCAGGTGCGGCTCGATGCCGAGCGCCCTGAGTTTCTTCTTCCCGCAGCAGTCGGCGCACCCGTCCAGCACCAGGACGCGATCCGCGTGCCGGATCACAGTCTCCAGCGCCGCCGTCGGCCGGGTGGCCGCGATGCAGGCCTCGACCGCTCCACAGGAGCAGTGGAGGAGCATCGCCCCCGTCTGGGCGGTCAGCTTCCCGGTGTTCGAGATCCCCGAACAGGCGATGACAGTGACCGCCAATCAGTTCCCCCCGAACGTCGCGTCGATCCAACCCGTAATCTCGTCCCGGATCCGCCGGACGCCTTCCATGATCTCCTCGTCGGTGCCGGCGAGGTTCGACGGGTCCGGGAACTCCTGATGGATCTCCTCCTTCGCCCAGGGGAAGAAGGGGCAGATCCCGCCCTCGCAGACGGCGACAAGGAGATCCATCTCCTGTTCGTCGAACTCACCGAGATCCTTTGAGCGGTGGCCGGAGATGTCGATCCCGATCTCGGCCATCGCCCGGACCGCATAGGGGTTCAGGGTTCCAGGTACCGTGCCGGCCGAGAAGGCCTCGTAGCGGTCGCCGTAGCGGGCGTTCATGTACCCCTCCGCCATCTGCGAGCGGGCGGAGTTGTGGGTGCAGACGAAGAGGACTTTCTTCTTCACGGTATCACTCCAGCCCGAGCGCTTTCAGCACCGCCCGGGCGATCAGCTCCGGCGGGGTCGACTCGTAGCGCTCGCCGTCATACTCGACCGCACGGCACGTTGCATCGTCCTGCCCGGTGATGCAGGCGCAGGAGGCACAGGGCGTGCTGGTAACTTCCATGCCCTCGATCAGGTCCTCAAGCGGCATGCCGTTGAAGAGGATGCTGTTCGACTCTCCGATTGCCGCGTTCTCGAGGGGCGTCTCGACAACCCGGACCGTGATGCCCTCTTCCTCGAGGATGGGGCGTATCTCTTCGACGACGTCCATCACTGCACGTCCCGTCTCGCCGCACCTCTCGCAGGTGTTCTCGATGTCTCTTCCAATATGCCGCCATTCGACGACGAGTTCCTGTTCTACCATATCGATCTCTCCTGAATTATCGTACCACCAGCACGTGGCTTTCCGACCGGTGCACGACCGCTTCGGCCACCCCGCCGAAGATCTGCTCTGCAATCCCGTGCCGTCCCTTCGCTCCCAGGACGATAAGCGTTGCGCCGCGTTCCTTTGCAAGGGAGAGCACCTCGTCGATGGCATTCCCCGTCCGGAGGACGGTGCCGACGTTTGCAAACCCGGCTTCCTCGAACTGCCGCTTCAGAGCCGCGAGCCGTCCTTCGTCGCGCCGGTTGAACGCCGCCATCTCTTCGGGCGAGGCGTACGCGAGATGCCGGAGGTCCTGGATGTGGGCGACGATCACCTCATCGGGGTGCGCCCCGGCCATCCACGAGAGGCAGGGGATGCACCGCTCTGCATACGCCGAGAAGTCCGTCGCGTACAGGATGCGCCCAAAGAGCCGGTCGGCCGCGAGCCGGCAGGTCGTTTCATCGGCCGTCCCGATGATCCGCAGCCGGACGAGGAGGACCGGGTCGTTCACGTTCCGGAGGACGTCTTCCGTGGTGCTGCCGAGGAGAACCCGGGATACCAGGTTCCTCCCGTGCGAGCCGAGGACGATGAGCGCGTAGCCGTCCCGCTCCGACCGCTCGACGATCTCGATCGAAGGGATGCCGCTGACCACCTCCGCGGTCACGGACGGAGCCCCGCACGCGACCAGCCGGTTCCGCCAGGCCTCGAGCACCTCCCGGTCGTGGTCGAGGATCTCCGGGGCCGCCAGGGTGTCCCGCACGTTCGCCACATGGAGGAGCCGGATCTCCTGAACGCCGAGACGCACGATCTCCTCGACCGCCGAGAGGATCTTCTCGCCGCTCTCCGCCACGTCGAGCGGCACGAGCACGTTTCCGAGCTTTCTGCCATTTGTCATTCTATCTCACCTCCAAACATGCCCTGTGTCCCGAGGCAGATCCGCACGAGCATCAGCATCACCGGCACCTCGATCAGCACCCCGACGACCGTCGCCAGCGCCGCCCCAGAGCCGAGGCCGAAGAGGATCGTCGCGGTCGCGATCGCCACCTCGAAGTGGTTCGAGGCCCCGATCATCCCGGCGGGCGCCGCGTCGCGGTAGGCGAGTTTCAGCCGCCGCGCGAGGACGAAGTAGCCCAGAGTGAAGATGAAGAGCGTCTGGATGAAGAGCGGGATCGCGATCCAGAGGATGGTGAGCGGATTTGCGATGATGACGTCGCCCTTGAAGGTGAAGAGGAGGACGAGCGTGCCGAGGAGAGCGGCGATGCTCACCGGGGTCAGGTAGTGCAGGAACCTGGTCTCGAACCAGGCCATGCCCTTCCGGGCGATGATCCACTTTCGCGTCACGTAGCCTGCCGCGAGGGGAAGGCCGACGTAGACCGCGACCGAGAGGAGGATCGTCTCCCAGGGGATCGGCATTGCGGCGACGCCGAGGAGGAACCCGCCGAGCGGGGCGTAGAGGACGAGCATCGTGAGCGAGTTGATCGCGACCATCACGAGCGTCAGGCCGTCGTTGCCCCGTGCGAGGTAGCTCCACATCAGCACCATCGCCGTGCAGGGGGCGATGCCGAGCAGGATGCACCCGGCGACGTAACTCCGCCAGAGCTCGACCTCGACGCCGCTCGGGAGGATCTCGGTACCGGGGAGGAAGTCGACGAAGAGGTAGCCGAGGAAGAAGGTGGCGATGAGGTACATCGTGAAGGGCTTGATCGCCCAGTTCAGGACGAGCGTCAGGGCGACGGGTTTCGGGGTCCTGGCGGCCCGGAGCACTTCGGAAAAGTCGATCTTCACCATGATCGGGTAGATCATGAAGAAGAGGGCGATGGCTATCGGTATCGAGATCTGGTAGACCGAGAAGGCGTCGAGCGCGACCGCGACGCCGGGGAAGGTGCTGCCGAGGAGGATCCCGGCAACGATGCAGAGCGCCACCCAGAGTGTGAGGTACTTCTCGAACGTCGATAGGCGCCGGGTTTTTCCTTCTCCCGTCATCTCATTCTCCCCTGCCATCGGCGTGTATCTCCGCTACTTCTCCCCCTACTCCTCCCAGGCTGCGCTGACCACCGTCTCGACGTCCTCTTCATCGTCGACGGGGCTCTGACCGGCACGCCGGCGGTGCAGGCAAGGATGCCATACCCCTCCAGCGTCAGCTGGACTGCGGCGCTGTTCGAGATCTGGCCGGTGTTCGACGCTCCAGCACACGGGAAGAGCACTCGTTTCTTCCCGCCTTCGGGGACGCCGGGGCCCCCGCAGACGCATACTACAGGCTGCTGCACTGCCATCTCACTTCTCTCCAAGCAGTATCTGCTTGATATCCTCAACGCAGGGGACATGGCCGACGACCTTGGCCTCGCCGTCGACGTAGAGCGCCGGCGTCAGCATCACCCCCCGTTCGATCATCTCATCGAGGCCTTCGATCTTGCGGATCTCCGCATCGATCTTGAGGTCCCTGACAGCAATTTCCACATTCTTCAGCATCCGCTTGCATTTGGCGCAGCCGGTCCCGAAGACTTCAACCAGAACCATCGCTCCTCTTCCTCCACGGGGAAAAGGGGGTCTCACCCCTGCAGGATCTCCTTGATCTCTTTCACGTCGGCCACCCGGCCGGAGACCTTGAGTTCCCCGTCGACGGCGAGCGCCGGCGTCAGCATCACGCCGCGGTCCATGATCTCGGTGATATCGTCGACCTTGACGAGTTCGGCCTCGATGCCGAGGTCTTTGATCGCCGTCTCCACGTTCTTTGTGAGCCGCTTGCATCTGGCGCAGCCGGTTCCGAGTACTTCAACCTTCATTGTTTCTTCACCTCGTTCTGGTATTCTGCAAGGAGCGCCGTCCGGTAAAGCGGTTCCGCTCCCTTCGGGATGTAGTTGTAGATCTTTACCTGCCCGACGAGTTCGTCGCCGATAGCGGTCTCGCCCGTGATACCGCTTTCGATGACGTCGGCCAGGATGTCGTCGAGCATCGCGAGCCCGACGACGACCCCGCCGACCTCGATCCGGCGGATCCGGCGCATGGCCTCGGCGGCGCAGCAGGGTTTCTCTCTCTTCTTCGTCTCCATGGGTTCTCTCCTAGATAAGCAGCATGCCGTTCCCGTACAGGAACCCGGCGACGGTCGCGAAGACGACCACCAGCGCCACGTAGGCCGCCGTCTTCTTCGCCCCGGCGATCCGCGAGATGACGAGGACGGAGGGGAGGCTGATCGTCGGGCCCGCGAGCAGGAGGGCAAGCGCCGGTCCCGGGGCCATGAGGCCTGCCGAGTAGCCGAAGGTCGTGCCGATGATCGGGACCTCGAGCAGCGTCGGCATGTAGAGGATCATCCCGACGATTGCCGCAAGGAAGTTTGCCGCGAGCGAGTTGTTCCCGAAGAAGGGCTGGAAGGTCTCGGGCGGGAGGAAGAAGGCGATGATCCCGACGAGGAACGTTCCCCCGATCAGGATGGGAAAGATCTTCTTCGTGAGGTCCCAGGTCTCGAGCCCCCAGTCGGTCACCTCGTCGCGGTCGTAATAGTAGATGAGCAGGACGGCGATCGCGAGCGTGAGAATGTAGACGATGCCGAGCCGGAGCGCCCACTCGAGCTGCGACGCCCCGAAGACCAGCACCCCGACCAGGAGGGCGAAGAACGCGGGCGTGACCCAGCGTGGTTTCTCCTCCTCACACGCCCCGGCGACGCTCGGCGCCATCGCCCTCTGCTTGAGCGTCTCGATATCGGTCGACCGGAAGATCAGCGCCATAAAAAGCCCGATGACGATGGCGAGCACGACCGCAAAGACCGCCCGTGCTATCCCGAGGTCGAAGCCGAGCACCCGGGCGGTGTAGATGATCGCGAGGATGTTGATGGCCGGTCCGGCAAAGAGAAACGTCGTCGCGGGGCCGATGCCGCTCCCTTTCTTGAGGATGCCGGCAAATATCGGCAGGATGGTGCAGCTGCAGACGGCAAGAATCGTCCCCGATACCGATGCGATTCCGTAAGAGATGTGTTTGGGCGTGTCCGGGCTGAAGTACTTCAGGATCGCCTCTTTCTTGACGAAAGCCGCGATGGCCCCGGCGATGAAGAACGCCGGGACCAGGCAGGTGAGGACGTGTGCCGAGAGGTAATCGAGCACTGCCGCGAGCCCCGACGCAAGAGCGCCTATGAGTATGTCAATCATTATCTATTCCTTTTATGCAGTTCGATGTTCTCATGCGGGATGTTCATCCGGATGGCGGCAAGGGCCTGGAACGCCACGCCGGCGAGGGACGGCGACCCCGATGATCCCCCCAAAGAGCGGCATCCGTTCATATCCGTGTTCATTCGCTCACCGCTCCCGCTTCTCATCGGACGGCTCACCCTCCACCGGCGGCATGTGTTGACGGCTGTATTCGGCTATAACTGCCGATTTCCCCCTCCGTATCAGGAGGAGCACGCCGATCATGAAGGCGATAACGGCCGCCAGCAGCACCCAGAGTTCCGCTCCGTCCCAGAGCATCGGGTCGGCCATCCCTATTCCTCCCGCCCTACTGCATCCTTCCGGAAGAAGAGGTTGCAGTGGCACTTTCCTTCGCCGGCGATCTCGTCCAGGTGGTAGACGCAGGGGCAGGCAATCTTCGCGTCTTCTTCCGGCACGCCTTTCCGGATGCGGCAGGGGCAGTAGCGTCTGCCGTAACGGAGCTGGTTCCGGGCAAGCCCCCGGATGACGGCGTTTCTGACCCGTACGTCCGGTTGAGCACGAGATCGTGTTCGCGGGCGTACTCCTCCGCCCAGGCACGGATCTCGTCGACCAGTTCATCTTCGGTCAGGGCCGTCGGTTCGTCTGCCATGCTCCGCTTCCGGTCACTCCTTCTTCTCGTCCGTCTTCTTCGGCACAACCTTCATGCCGCCGCAGCAGCAGCCGCAGTCGCTCTCCGGCGCAAGGAGCCTCTTAATCCTTCCGGCGAGGCCTTCCTTCCGGTTTTTGTCGGTGTCGTCTGTCATAGCGGTACGCTCCACTCCGTTTCAACATTATTTGAAACAAAGTAGGCAACGTTATCACATAAAGGTTCTGGTTCCAAAAAGAGTTGAAGGAGATGCAGGCACGGCGGCATTCGGTGTATCGCCGGGGGTGGCGGGGTTGATCGCCGGCGAGGCGCAGGGGAACTGGATCGTCTACCGGGTCACCGATGACGCGGCGGCGTGGACCGTCTGAGGAGCGGCACAGGGCCGCCCCTCCGTGCAAGGAGCACGGTGCAATATTGACCGTTGCGCCGGATATCCCTTTTTCCCTCACGCCAGCTCGTGCTTCCTGAGGTACTCCCGGACCTGCCTCGACTCGATCCAGCCCCTGTCGAGCTCCCGGACGTAACTGTTGATCCGCTCGACCTGCTCCCGGATCTTCTCTACGGCCGTCCCCTCCTCAAGCAGCTCGGTCATGCCGAGGATCACCTGGAGCGGCTGGCGGATGTGGTCGCCGAGGATCGCGAACTGCTCGATGTTCCGCTCGATCTGCTCGAACGCCTGCTGCCGGAGCTGCTCGTTCTGCTTGCGCTCGGTGATGTCCCTGCCGACCACGTGAACCCCGATCACCGACCGGTCGCGGACGATCGGGGATTCGTTCAGCTCGAGGAACGCCACGGATCCGTCTTTGCGGCGGAACACAATCTCGAGCCCCTCGACCGGCTCGCCCCGGGCTATCCTCTTCCGTCCCTCTTCCCACACGGGGAGGGACGAGGGGGCGACGTAGTCGCGGCACTTGCGGCCGATGAGTTCGTCCGGGGTATAGCCGAGGATCCTCATCACCGCCGGGGAGATGTAGGCGATCCCGCCCTCGTGGTAGCAGGTGTAGATCATATCGAAACTCTGCTGCGTGATCTCCCGGAACTGTGATTCGCTCTTTTCGAGGGACTCCCGTGCCTGGAATCGCTCCATCATTCTTCCAAGGCGTCCGGCGATGGTATCAATCAGCGACCGCTCTTCGGCGAGGAACGGGCCTTCGTCCTCCCGGGGCCTCTCGCGGAGGTAGCAGACCACCACCATGCCGACCGTCTCGGCGTTGACGACAATCGGAGACGCCTGCCGCCAGGGCGTCTCCCGGAACCGCTCCGCCCTGTACTCGCGCCCACGGACCGTGATCCTGGCGACGGTATCCTCCGGGTACTGCCAGCCGGAAGGGAGCACCTGAACGGCTTCGCGTAAGATCCCATCAAGCGTGATTCCCGGCCGTTCGATGATCCGTGATATCTCATAAAGGGCCGAGAGTTCACCAATCCGTTTGTTCAGGTCCTGCGTCCGCTTCCGCAGGGCATCTTCCGCCCGCTTCACATCGGTGATATCCCTCGTAATGACCGCGATCCGGGCGACGGCACCGTTTGCGTTCCCGACCGGGTAGAGAACGGCGTCGTACAGGCGCCCTTCCCATGTATCTTCGAACCGCGCGGCCCTGCCCGTCCCGGCAACCTCGCGGAGGCGGGCCGCGTACGTCTCCGCCACGTCCGGCGGGAAGAATTCGGACATATTCATGCCGATGAGGTCCTCACGGGAGAGCGCAAACCACCGGGTCGCCGTCTCGTTGACGTCGATGATCCGGCCTTCCGCATCAAGGAGAACGATCGTCTCTTCGGGAGCGTCGAGGAGAGCGCGGGCCGTCGCCTCGCTCTCCCGGCGCTCCTCCTCGGCACGCTTCCGGTCGGTGATATCGTAGAGCTGCTCGACGATCAACGCCACTTCGCCTTTCTCGTCGAGGATCGGGCTTGAGCGGCATTCCAGGTAACGGCCGAGTTCGGGCACGAACTTCTCGACGACCTCCTGCTTTTTGCTCGCGAGCACAAGGTCCGTCGCACAGACCGAACAGGGCCCGGGCCGCCCGATGAGTTCGTAGCATTTCCGCCCTTTCACGTCCTCCGGCGTCATTCCGAGCATCTCGTAGCCGGCACGGTTGTAGCGGAGGATCGTATGGTCAGGCAACTGGATGCCGACGATGTCGCCGAGGCTCTCAAACAGCCCCTCAAGCAGGGTGTTTACCTCCGCGAGGCGGCGACGGGTCTGCTCCTCCCCGGTGACGTCCTGCCAGGTGACGACGGCACCGGTTATCGTCTCCCCGATCATGATGGGCGAGGCGGATACGGTAATGTGGATCTCCTCGTCCCCGGAGTCGGGGATGACGAACCGGCAGGACTCGAGCGTCTCTCCCCTGAGCGCCCGGTGCCCGGGAAGGTCCTCGGGCCGGACCGGCCTGCCGTCGGGATACCGGAGCGGTGCATCCCGCATCCTCGAGAGCGAACGGGCTATCCGGCTCTCGCCGCACGGACACGCTACGACCCCGCCGTCGGCGTCGTAAACGATCCCCTGCCTGCCTACGGCGGCAAGAAGTGCATCGCGCTCCAGCTCTACCCGGACACTCCGGGCGGTAAGATCCCGGTTTTCGGCGAGTAGGGCATCGATGCCGGCTTTCAGCCTCTCCCACGCCTGAGGGTCAGGAGCGGGGTCGGCATCCTTTAACATCCGCAACAGAACTGCCGGGGACACATCGGATATGCTCCTCATCTACCACTCCACTTCCTGCAACAGTCGGATATCCACATACCTTCGTTCTCTCCTCTACGCATCCTGCAGGGGAAGCCTCCGCGGCATCCGCACCTGCGGCCCTCCCCGCTGAGGCGGCATGGGTTCCTCCACCGGGTCCACCGGACATACGGCGTTGAGACGTTGTTTGTTCCGGCAGGAATGAATCGGGTACATATATATTATTTATCAGATAAAACCGATTGGCACCGGACTCGCCACTCCGCCGACGCCATCTTCGAGGTCGTCTCCGCCGCGGCCAACGTCGGGATCAGCACCGGGTTCGTGAATCCCGGCATGAGTCCTGCGGCGAAGTGGCTCTTCATCGTCGTTATGTGGGCGGGGAGGCTGGAGATCGTGCCCGTCATCGCCCTGGCGGCCGGGGCGGTACGGAGGGTGTGAAGGCGATGGTCGCGAGCGATCCGCAGTAACGGGGAGAAGAGTGTGTCGAACCGGATGTCCGGCCCAAAAAAGAGGATGTGTAATGGTTGGGGGCCTAGTTCTTCCTGCCCTTGTCCTGAACCTTCTCCGCCTTCTTCTCCTGCTTCTTACCCTGAGGCTTGTTCTCCTTTGCCATGAGTGACACACCTCCTTCCCGAGGAGGGATAGATCTGATGTTAACCGGCCATGATATAAATTTTATGTCCACTCAGCCACTTTTTCCAGGATTCAGGAGAAATTATACGTTTTTGTCGTTCTCCGGCCATGAAGGGATCGAAAGGGCGCTTGAGCGCGGGAAGGGCCGGGGGGCCGGGAGCTTTACGCCCCGCGCCTGATGCCGGAGAGCATATAGAGCGCGATCAGCGAGAGTCCCCCGATCACCTCGACACCTATCACGAGGGCCACAACCGGGATCGCGCCGGCAACCGCGAGGCCTCCCGTTATCGGCCCGAGCTCGGCCGGTGTCCCCGCAGGCGCCGATCCCGGTTCGGCGAGCCAGTCACAGAAGAGCGCGGCACCGACCGCAAGCATGACGACCGCCATGAGGCTGAAAATGAGCAGTCCCAGGACCTCGGTCTTTCGGAGCGATTTTCCTGCAACGCGCAATGACGCCTTTTTTGCACCCCTGCTCTCATGCATATCTTTCACCCCCTGCAGGCCGTCCGGTGCTCACCGGAAGCGGCCGGCAGACGGGGGTCACGGAAATCACCCGGCACATATGGTGGATCTCCTTTCACCAGCGTAGAATCGGTGACACGCCGATGCGAATGCAGCGGCCACAATTCTACATGATTGAACATGACAATACTATGAGACAGAGGATATATTTAATGGTACGCATCCCACCCCCCGACGCACCCGGAGAATCGTGTTCCGGGGAGGATACATACCCGCGGCCTCATCCGCCGATATCGGCGAAGCCGTCCCAAAAGTGCCTCGCGGCTGAAGATCCACATAGTTTAGAACGCTCTTATGTGCGCTCTAGGAGAATTCGGTGACATTCTGCGCAAGATTCCTGACACGGCTTCCCCCCGGATATCGCCACGCGGGGGAGGGACCGGGAGGTGCGACCGGAGGGAGCTTGAGAAGACCGGAGGTCTTCGAATGGGTGTCCCCCTCCCGGCAGAGGCATTTCGGGATGACCTCGGCTGCGAGACGCCGCCACGGGACAGGGACAGCCTCCCGGCTGGCAAATTCCCGTTTCAAGCGGAATGCTGCGGGGAAGGTTGGAATACACCAAGACTTTTATCCGTTTCTCTCCAACGGATATGAGAATGCCTCGCCTCTACCTCGGAAAGATCCTGCTCCGCTGGTGCGACTCCTGCCACGCCCCCGTGCTCTCCGGGATCTGCGCCTGCGGCACCCCGACCCGCCCGGTAGCCGTCACGCCGCCGGGAGACGCACGCCCTGCGTTTCCCGACGATGTCGAGCGGGTCAACCGAATATTCAGCGAACATTTCGGAGCGCCGCTGATACCGGAGGGGCACATTGCGCTCCTCAACAAAGTTCCCGCCGAGGACCGGATGGACGAGATCGTCCTTGGCGGCGCGGTCGTGGGCGCGATCCGCTACTTCCCGGAGGAGCGGCGCTGGGAGCCACTCCCACGCCCTGCCGCCGCGGCTTACCTGAAGCCGACGAAGCGCTACGTCGTCGTCGACGACGGCGCGATCACGTCCATCCGCGGTTCGGGAGCAAGCGTCCTCGCACCGGGCCTCGTCTCGATCGATCCCGCCGTCGCCGAAGGCGATGAAGTCTTCATCCTGACGAAGGCCGGCGAGTGCATCGGCGTCGGCAGGGCAAAGGTCGATGCGGCCACCGCCGGGACGATGGACCGGGGGCTCGTCGTCCGGACGCGAAAGAACGTCCAGTCGGTCTGTGTCCCGGGCGAGGCGACGTGGGAGGACGTCGTCGCGGCAAACGAACCGGTCCTCGCGGACTACGAAGCCGCGAGCATCCGG
Source organism: Methanoculleus receptaculi (assembly GCF_033472595.1). Lineage (NCBI taxonomy): Archaea > Methanobacteriati > Methanobacteriota > Methanomicrobia > Methanomicrobiales > Methanomicrobiaceae > Methanoculleus > Methanoculleus receptaculi. Next base: position 1,783,442 of record NZ_CP137642.1, read on the forward strand.
TTCGTCCGGGAGGTCGCCCAGCAGAACCCCGAGAAGCCCACGGTCTCCTACTCCGGCGGAAAAGACAGCCTCGCGACCCTGCTCGTCGTCTTAAAGGCGCTCGGCCCGGTGCCGCTCCTCTTTGCCGACACGGGATTCGAGTTCCCGGAGACCTGCGAGAATGTGGACGAGGTGGCGGAACGCTACGGGCTCGAAGTCCTCCGGGTCTGCGACGAAGAAGCATTCTGGAAGATGTTCGATGAGAACGGCCCGCCTGCCGTCGACGACCGCTGGTGCTGCACGGTCTGCAAACTCCACCCCGTCGGCCGCCTGATCGGCGATCACTGGGGTGAATGCCTCTCGTTCATCGGGCAGCGGAAGTACGAGTCGGTGCGGCGGATGCAGAGCCGGCGGGTCTGGCGGAACGCCCATGTCCCGCAACAGCTCTCGGCGGCCCCCATTCAGCAGTGGACGGCGATGCACGTCTGGCTCTACATCTTCCGCGAGAAAGCCCCCTACAACCGCCTCTACGAGCGGGGGCTCGACCGCATCGGGTGCTTCATGTGCCCCTCGAGCGACCTTGCGACGTTTGCAATCATCGGGGTATCCCACCCCGAGCTCCTGGCGATGTGGCACGGCAAACTCGCCCGCTGGCAGGAGAGGCAGGGGCTCTCTCCCGACTGGATCGAGCGCGGGCTGTGGCGAAAACGGGGAGATGCGGATGAAGAAGAAGATAGTTATAATTGATTACGGTCTCGGCAACCTGCGGAGCGTGCTGCGGGGCCTGGAGCGGGCGGGAGCAGCGGCGAGGATAACGGGGGATGCTGAGGAGATCACGGCAGCAGATGGGATCGTCCTCCCAGGGGTGGGGGCGTTTCGCGAGGGGATGGAGATGCTCGGCGATCTCCAGGTGACAGTCGTCAACGCCGCTCGCGATACGCCGCTGCTCGGGATCTGTCTTGGTATGCAGATGCTCATGGACTCGAGCGAAGAGCACGGGCTCCACCAGGGGCTCGGGATGGTGCCGGGGGAGGTCAGGCGGTTTATACCGACCGGCGGGGAGAAGGTGCCGCATATGGGCTGGAACACCATACGCGTCCAGGCAGGGGCACCTATCTTCGATGGGCTGCGCGAGGAGGAGTACGTCTACTTTGTCCACTCCTACTATGCGGCGGCCGCACCGGAGAGCGTCATCGCGAGCACCACCTACATCCACCCATTTGCATCCGCGGTCAGGTGCGGGCAGACATACGGTCTCCAGTTCCACCCGGAGAAGAGCGGTGCGGTGGGGCTGAAGATCCTGGAGAACTTCATCGAGCAGATCTGTTAGGCCAGGTATACTCCTCTCTCGCTGCCGGGACTCCCGTTTCTGCCTCGCACCCCTGCTCCAGCCAGGATAGACCGCAGCGGTGTTCACCAAAAAGAGTGCGTTCGGCTGAGATATGGAGATAGAGGCGGAGATGATCTCGCCCTCCGCGGCGTTTGCTGTCTTCCTCGCGCTTGCAGGATCCGCAGCCGCGCCTGACCCCGCACCCCGCTAACCCGGCTTTCAGGAGCCCAAGCGCACCTCTTTCAGCCTTCGCTCAATACGAGCCCCATGCGACCCCATCCAGTAGAGTTTCCGGCAGGCTGGGCACCACCAGAACTCCCTTTCCGGGGGCGAGGACGGTGCGTATGGGGTCTCCCGGATCTCACGCCGCGTTGCCGGTCGAAGGCGCGTGTTGCAGAGCGAACAGCGACTCATCCTGACCTCCGGCTCGATCAGACCGGCGTCGGCAAGTTGCCGGATCTGTGACATGATATCTTCAGAAGCGATGTAGACCGCCTGCTCCCCGCCCCGGCGCGCGAGTTCACGATCGCGGGTCAGGAGGACACGATCCTCACAGGTTGCGATCTCTAGCAGCAGCGAATCTTCCCGCGTGCTGCCGGGGGGGAGGCCGTTTGCACACAGTGTGTCATACCCCATGAACCGGAGGTAGCGCGTCAGCGTCCCGAGCATCCTGTCGGTCAGGAAACGGCGTTCACCGGATCTCCGAGACATACTCGATGCGCCCCCCGCATCTCGTGCAGGAATGCCCTTCAAGCCCCCGTATCCGTATGGCGTAGCCCGCCCGCTCGATGATAAGGTTTCCGCAGGATGGGCAGTAGGTGCTCTCGTAAGGGTGGCCTCCGACGTTTCCCAGGTATGGGTAGTTGATCCCGAGTTCTTTTGCCCGTTCGTAAATCTTCTCCAGCGTCCTGACCGGTGTCGGCCAGAGATCCAGCATCCTGTATTCAGGGTGGAACCGGGTGAAGTGCATCGGCGTGTCGGGTCCGAGGTTCTCAAGCACCCACCGGATGAGCCCCTCCATCTCCTCCATAGAGTCGTTCTGGCCCGGGATGACAAGTGTAACCGTCTCGATATGCATACCGAGTTCCTTTGCAAGCAACGTTGCGTCCAGGACAGGCTGAAGCCTCCCGCCGCAGACCTTCCGGTAGAAGGCATCAGAGAACGATTTGATGTCAACACGGAAGGCGGTGAGCATACCGGCGAGGTCGCGCAACCCCTCCTCGGTGATGTAGCCGTTTGTGACATAGACCGTTCCAAGACCTTTCTGCCGTGCAAACGCCCCCATCTCAAGCGGATACTCGTGCCATATGGTGGGCTCATTGTATGTCCAGGCGATGCTTGCAGAACCCGACGCAATCGCCCGCTCCACTCCCATCTCGGGGCTGATATCCCTGAACCCTCCCATCTCCAGAGTTTGCTGGGAGATCTGCCAGTTCTGGCAGTGCACACAGTGGAAGTTGCAGCCAACGCTGCCAAGCGAGTAAGAGAGGCTCCCCGGCAGGAAATGATACAGCGGTTTCTTCTCGATGGGATCGACCGCTTCAGCGATCACCTTGCCGAATGTGGCGGCATACAGCGTGCCGCCGCGGTTGATGCGGACACCGCAGATACCATGCTTCCCATCTTTAATGGTGCACCTGTGGGCGCAGAGCGAGCACCTGACGGTGTTATCCTCCAGTTTCTGGTAGAGTCGCGCCTCATGCATATGATCTCCCCCTGTCGGGAAGCATGATAGTTATTGCGGGAGGTGCCGCCTATCCACCTCTCCATCCTCTCTGTCATACTCGACAACCAGGGCGCCGCGATACCCGCAACGCTTGCAGCGGTAGAGAGAACCGATGTATCCTCCGGTAACCGGCCATACATCGGTTGAGTTGCAGACCGGGCAGTGCAGCATCTTCACAACAGGTATATGAGTGATATCCGGGTAATAATAGGGTGGGATGAAGAAGATCGTTATATCTCTGGGCGGCTCGATTCTGGTCCCCTCGCTTGAATCGAACAATATCGCTCGATACGTATCCGTTCTGAAGAAGATCTCCGGGATATGCCGACTGTTCATTGTTGTCGGCGGTGGCGGGGAGGCGCGCAGGTACATCGGGGTCGCTCGCGGCCTTGGCGCCGGCGAGGCAGCGGCGGACGAACTCGGCATCATGGTGACCAGGCTGAACGCGCGTCTTCTCATCGCCGGTCTCGGCGAGGCGGCCTACCCGCGTGTTGCCGAGAACTACACAGAGGCGCTTGAGTTCGCGCTGAGCGGAAAGATCGTGGTCATGGGCGGGATCACTCCTGCACAGACGACTGACGCCGTATCGGCGGTGCTTGCCGAGAGCGTTGGTGCCGATCTCCTCATCAACGCCACGTCGATCGACGGGATATACAGCGCCGACCCGAAGAAAGATGCCAGTGCAGTGAGGCACGAACGCCTCACTCCGCGAGAACTCCTGGAGATCCTCACAGCAAACAGAATGAACGCGGGCGCCAACACCGTTCTCGATATCGTGGCCGGGAAAGTTATTGAACGCTCCGGGATCCCTCTTCTGGTGATCGACGGCCGTGAACCGGATAACCTCTACCGGGCGATCGCGGAGGGCGCGTTTCTCGGCACCATAGTCTCAAAAGAGGGTGCAGAACCCCGGCCGGCCTGAATTCGCAGGGGGAAAAAACTCCCCTCCAGGGGTCAGGTGGGAGCAAAAAGGATTCTAAACCCAACTAGACAGGGACCTGGAGATGATCTGCCTTGCCGCCAGAACGAACCCGATTACCGCAGAGAGAGCCTGCAGCGCAAAGGAGGGGTTCTCTTTCCAGGTTCAAACCCCTCTTAATGATCGATACCACGTTTCTTGAGTTCATCAGACTTCTTCTTAGAGCATGCCTCACATCGAAACTCTGGCGCCGGGTCGCTGGTTCTGTCGTAGTTCTTTGCCCTGACGAGGCGGTAACCCCGGGCAACCCTGCCGCAGTCCACGCACCTGATATCGTCTCTCACCTCCCACTGTGCGGCGAGGGCCTCGGAGGTGAAGATAAACCGATCGACCCAGAAGAAGATGAGACCTCCCACCAGGTTGGCGATTATCGTCGCGGCAAGCGCCCCAAGGCTGCCGAGCAACGCAAGCACCCCGGCCAGGATCGGCGTCGAGAGTTGCCACCGGACGAGATACAGGCCGTATCGTGTGAACTACCCCGCCCTGAAGGGCGGGGCTTCCTGCTTCATGGCCAACACTTGCACCACAGAGATGTGATGTAGAGGTCTTGGCTCCACAGGCTCAAAGGGCTGTTCCATCCCCACGCGGTGGATATTTACCGCAGCATTGTAATCTCTATCGGCAACAAACCCACAGTATGGGCATTCGTGGACTCTCTCGGAGAGCGTCTTTTTCACGATGCTTCCGCAGTTCGAACACATCTGTGTCGTGTCGCGGGGATCGACTTTGACGAGTTCCGTACCAGCACTTTCAGCCTTGTACGAGAGGTAAGAATAAAATCGTCCCCACGACGCACTGTGGATACTTCTCCGGAGCCCGCGAGATTTGCCGTTCTCTTTCAAATACTTGATATTCAGGTCTTCAACACAGATCGTCGCATAGGTGTCAACGTACTGACGGGAGAGTTTGTGCAGGAAATCGTTCTTCTGGTTGGCGACATGATCATAGACCTTCTCCAGTTTCCTTTTTGCCTTCTTCCAGTTTTTCGAGAACCGTTTTTTCCGGGCAAGACTCCGCTGGATCTTCTTGATCCTGCCCAGAGAATGTTCATAGAACCTGGGGTTCTCGATCACCGCACCGTCACTATCGACCGCAAACGAGTTCAGACCGAGATCGATACCGACAGACTGCCCTTCACGCTTTGATGAAGACACTGTCTGCTCTGTCTGAATGATCACATACCATCTATCGCCGGAACGGGTGATCAGGACACCCTTCACCTTCCCGGTGTAGGGTCGGTGCATGTTGAACGGAATCGTTCCGATCTTCGAGAACGTAATCGAACTATGCTCGCGATCGATCTTGAAACCCGACTGATTATAATTGAGCGTCCGGTATCGGGCTGCACTCTTGAATCGGAGTTTGCCGATCTTCCGTCCTCTCTTCTTTGTCTGCGAGAGTGCAGCGATGTTGCTCCAGAGGGTGTAGTTGACCATCTGGAGCACTTTAGAGTACACGTCCTTGAGTGCAGGATTCTCCTCTTTCAGCGTGACGATCCGCGCCTGCGTTCCTTGCATCGTCGGAGAGATTCCATTCTCTCGTGCCGTGTTGCATTCTTCGAGAAGTTTGTTGTAGAGCCACCTACAGGTATCGAGCGCGGCATTCAGCCGAACTTCAGTGGTTGCATCGGGATACGCTCGGTACTTGTAGGAAACGATCATTTACTTCTCCATCTGCGAGTCAACATACTCTTTCAGCGCATCGAGGCTTACCTGTCCTGATGTTGCAAGGAAATATGACGGAGACCAGAAGGAATCTCCCTCTAGCAAATTCTTCGTTGCAGGGAACTCCTGCCGTAGTCTCCGTGCCGATACTCCCTTGATCACGTTGACAACATTGACGAGGTTGGTTTTCGGAGTCGCCTTGAAGAGAAGATGATAGTGATCTTCCGCAGGTTCGTGAGCAACAACGTCTATACCCAATTCGTCCGATAGGTTCCACACGATATCTTTCAGACGCTCCCGAATATCGTCAGAATATAACGCTTTCCGGCGATACTTCACTACTATCACCAGATGATAATAGAGAGCAAAGACCGAATGCGCTGACCTATCAAGTTTATACTTCATGTTGGGTATACCATATTATTTGGGTATACCATACTATGATACCCAAGATGATATATCTATCGCAGGAAGGAAGGGCGGCTCCGCTTTCATCCCCATCGTGAACGGTGGGGACTTCCCACTCCGCCCCCTTCACCCCCGCAAGTTAATTTCCACGGATAATATTCAACCCCCTGAGTCATAAATCCTGGCGGGGACGACCTCAGGAGAGCACCAGGATCCGGCGAGTCAGGCTCTTGTGCACCCGCTGCTCGTGCTCCTGCAGGATGGTGAAATAGCAGGCGGCGATAGACGTTATGTCACGGTTCGTCACAACGACCGCGCGCCGCCCCGACCGGAGGATACGCCGGATCTCCGCAAGCGACCCGTCGTACAACTGATCCATGCTCTCTGCGCGGACCCTGACCGACTGGCCGTAGGGTAGATCTGTCACAACGGCGTCGATAGCACTGTCACGGATGGGGACTGCCGCGGCATCTGCAACCATCACATCCTGGCAAGGGAGGTTGCGCCTGCAGCCCTCGATCATCTCGGGGTCGAAGTCACTCCCAAGTATACTGGCACCTACCTCCCTCGCCTCAAGGAGGATCCCGCCTGTGCCGCAGAAAGGGTCAAAGAGCCGCTCACCTGGCGCAACAAGAGATATATTGACGAGCGCCCTGGCTATCCGGGGCATCATCACGCCAGGGTGGAAGAACGGCCGACGCGTGGGGTTCCGGGCCTCAAACGCCCCTCGGTCGATCCTGAAAATTACGCGGCCGAAGTAACAGCGATCACCGGAGACGATGGCACGGTACTCTTCGACGGGGTTGCGCAGCGAGACCGGCCCGGTGATCAGGCTCCCGATCAGTCGCTCGGCCTCAAGGCTAGATATGTCCATACGCGCCCCCTGAACGGTCTTCACCCTGCCGGCAAACGGTCGTGTGGTCGTGATGCCAAGGTCCCGAAGCAGACCCTCAAACGCTGCAGCCGTAGGTTCGCACTCGCCGAGATACTCCATAACCACGTGCGTCAGGGAAAGTCTTCTGGTAGCCTCCGGGTCAGGGCATTCCGCGACCGCAACCTGCGTCCGCCGGGAGAGCACCCTGCCCACGCACTCGAGCTCCGCGACCGGCAGACCAGGGTGCTCACCGGAGAGTTCGAAGAGCAGCTTCATCCTAACGATATTGGGCTGGATTGAGATAAAATTGGAGTAGACGCAGAAAAGATCGGGTCACGATGGGGGATCTTACCCATGCTGCCAGGGCATGGCAACAGAATCAGTCGGTCCTGAGCGGGCCAATAGAATTACCAGGATCACCAGATACCGGCAGAGACCGCTCTCACTTTACCGTCTCTTTCATCCGGTCGACAACGTCGTGGAAAAAGCCCCTGCCCTTCTTTGCGCCCTTCATTGAAGAGGGTTTGCGCCCCTCCACCTCGAGCAGACGCTCATACAACTCCCGCTCCTCGTCTGTCAGGCGTTCGGGGATGACGATACTCACCCGCACCAGCATATCCCCGGGTTTCGTCTGCCAGCGCACACCCTCCCCGCGTATCCTGAGCCGGGTATCATGCTGCACGCCGGCCGGGACGCTGAGACTGACCGTGCGGCCGTCGATCGTCTGCACCTCCACCTCGGAGCCCAGCGCCGCCTGTGCGGGGGTGATATCGACAGTGGTCTCCAGGTCGTCGCCACGACGGGTGAACGCCCTGTCCGGCGCGACGGTTATCTCCACGTAAAGGTCGCCCGGCGGCGCACCGTAGTCGCCAAAGTCGCCGTAGCCCTCCATCCGGAGACGCATGCCCGTATCCACGCCCGGCGGGATCCGGACCTTCACCGTCCGCCGGGCACGCCGGTGGCCGGTGCCGTTGCATGTCCTGCACCGCGTCTCCGGGACCCTCCCCCGGCCATTGCAGGTGCTGCATGTGCTCATCCGTACGAAGTTCCCGAAGAGAGACTGGCTCATCTGCCGCATCTGGCCGGTGCCGCCACAGGTCGGACAGATGACCGTCTTCTTCGTCTCGCTCCCGGTTCCATCGCACTCGAGACAGGGCTCGATATGTTCTACTTCGACCTCCTTCTCCGTCCCGAAGACCGCTTCCTCAAGCGTGATCCTCAACTTCACCAGGATGTCCGCACCCGGCCGCGGGCCAGTATTCTGTCTCCCCCCGCCTGCAAACCCGCCGCCGAAGAAAGTCTCAAAGATATCCCCGAACCCGGAGAAGTCAGCGCTGAACCCGCTGGAATATCCACCACCGGAGTATGAACCGCGGGAGGCGCTGCTGTAGGCCTCATGTCCCATACGGTCGTACTGGGCGCGTTTCCCGGGGTCGGAGAGGACGCTGTAAGCCTCATTGATCTTCTTGAAACGCTCCTCGGCCCCCGGCTCTTTACAGACGTCTGGATGATACTTCCGTGCAAGGTTCCGGTAGGCTTTCCTGATCTCCTTATCGTCGGCGTCGCGTGAAACACCGAGGATATCATAGTAGCTTTCCGGACCCATCCCTCTCACTCTTTGACTTCGTAATCAGCATCGACGACGTTGTCATCCTTCCCCGCGGCAGTCCCCGCCTGCGCACGCTGATACACCTTTGTCGTGAATGCATATACTGCTTCGGTCAGGGCATCCATCTTCTGCCGGATCGCCTCGGTGTCGTCACCCTCAAGAGCCTTCCTGAGATCGGCGATCGCACTCTCTATCCTATCCCTGTCAGCAGCCTCGATAGTCTCCTTTGCATCACTGATCGCACGTTCCGCAGTGAAGATCGCGGTATCAGCGGCATTGCGCAGCTCAATCTCCTCGCGCTTCTTCCGGTCCTCCTCCTCAAACCTCCTGGCCTCGTCCATCATCCGCTGGATCTCCGCTTCGGATGGACGGGAGTCCTGCGGTTTGATGGTGATCGACTGCTCGTTCCCGGTACCGAGGTCCTTTGCAGAGACATGGACAATACCGTTTGCATCGATATCGAAGGTTACCTCGATCTGCGGGATGCCACGAGGTGCGGGCGGAATCCCTGTCAGCTGGAACCGGCCAAGTGTAAAGTTATCCTTCGCGAGCGCCCGCTCGCCCTGCACCACATGGATCTCGACCGATGTCTGCCCATCGGCGGCGGTCGAGAAGATCTGGCTTTTCCGCGTCGGGATGGTGGTGTTGCGCTCGATCAGTTTCGTCGCGATGCCGCCAAGCGTCTCGATGCCAAGCGAGAGCGGGGTCACATCCAGGAGCAGGACATCCTTCGTCTCCCCCGTGAGGACGCCTGCCTGGATGGCAGCACCCAGCGCAACACACTCGTCAGGGTTGATCCCCTTGTCAGGCTCCTTGTTGAGGATCTTTCTCACAGTCTCCTGGACCAGCGGAACCCTGGTCGACCCGCCCACAAGGAGAACGTGATCGATATCTTCCGGACTCAGTTTGGCATCGGCCAGCGCCTGTTTCACCGGTCCTATGGTCGAGTCCACCAGGTCGGCGATGAGACTCTCAAACTTCGCACGGGTGAGATCGATATCCATGAATTTGGGGCCACTCTCCGTGGTGGTGATGTAGGGGAGATTGATGTTGGTCTTCTGGACGGTTGAGAGTTCGATCTTTGCGTTCTCGGCCGCATCACGCAGACGCTGCATGGCAACCCGGTCTTTTCGGAGATCGATTCCTTCCTTCTTCCGGAACTCCTCGACCAGATAATCGACGATCCTTCTGTCAAAGTCGTCGCCACCGAGATGGTTTATGCCAGCGGTCGCCTTGACCTCAAATACGCCATCCCCGAGCTGGAGGATAGATACATCAAAGGTGCCGCCACCCAGATCGTAAACGAGCACTGTGGCCTCTTCTTCCTTATCGATGCCGTAAGCAAGAGCGCTTGCGGTCGGTTCGTTGATGATCCGGAGCACCTCGAGGCCTGCGATCTTCCCTGCGTCTTTGGTCGCCTGCCGCTGGGCATCGTTGAAGTAGGCGGGCACCGTGATGACCGCTTTTGTAATCTTTTCACCCAGGTACTGTTCCGCATCCACCTTCAACTTCTGGAGGATCATCGCGGAGATCTCCTGCGGGGTATAGGCTCTGTCCCCGATGGTGACCTTCTCGCTTGTACCCATCCTGCGTTTGATCGACTGGATGGTGCGTTCGGGGTTCGTGATCGCCTGCCGTTTTGCGGCGCTGCCGACCAGTCTCTCACCGTCTTTTGTGAACGCCACGACCGAGGGGGTGGTCCTGCCGCCTTCCGCGTTGGGGATGACCGTCGGCCGACCGCCTTCCATGATCGCCATGCATGAGTTGGTTGTTCCAAGATCGATGCCAATGACCTTCTCTGAAACCATGTGATTATTCCTCCTTTCCTTTAGACACTACAACTTTTGCGCATCTGATGACCTTATCCTGCATGCAGTAGCCGCGAACGACCTCCTCGATCACACTGCCCTCCTCCGCCTCCGACGGGACGCAGGCGATAGCCTCCTGGCATTCCGGGTCAAAAGGTCGGTTGAGGCACTCGATAGGCTTGATACCGTGCCGTTCCAGGATGCCCATAAGGAGTTTTTGTATCTGCTGCATACCCTCTCCAAGACCGCCAGCCTCGGCTTTCTCCGCCCGCTCAAAGTTGTCCACAACTTCGAGCAACTCGACCGCGAGATCCTCGATGGCAAGCCTCGTCAGGTTTTCACGTTCACTGGCCATCCTTTTGCGGTAGTTCTCAAAATCTGCTGCAAGCCGGAGATACCGGTCGTTAAGGTCATCGTATGCAGATTTCAGTTCATCATATGACGTTTGCATCTCTTCACGCTCTCGAGATGCCGCATCTGCCTTTTCTGCAATAGGCTGCTGCTCCTCAGCTCGTCTGGATGTATCCTCCTTCATACGCCTAACCTGCTTTTAAAAAGTATCCTCTGTTTATTATTTATTGTAATGGGGTTCTATATATTACTAACTGTCGCTGCAGGTATTTACCCCCCCTCCTTTGTCGGATTTACGATCAGACATAAATCCACAGAGATTCCTTCTGCAAGATAAAACCTATCGGGACGGGGTCGCCATCTTCGCCAACCGGTTTTGCGGCAAGCGCCAGGTATATCTCTCCACCTCACTTACGTGTAACCATGAAATGGGCACTGCTGTCTGTCTGGGACAAGACAGGCATCGTCGATCTCGCAAAGGTGCTCATCGAGCACGATTATCGTATCCTGAGTTCCGGGGGCACCGGGGCAGCGCTGGATAAGGCGGGGGTCCCATTCACCGATGTATCCACCTATACCGGTTCTCCCGAAATGATGGACGGCAGGGTCAAGACCCTCCATCCAAAGATTCACGGCGGGATCCTGGGACGCCGGGGTATCGACGACGCTCAGATGCAGGAACACGGCATAGAGCCTATCGACCTCGTCGTGGTGAACCTCTATCCCTTCGAGGCTATGAGCGGGAAGGGGCTCCCGATCGATAAGGTGATCGAGTACATCGATATCGGCGGCCCGGCGATGGTGCGGGCGGCGGCAAAGAACCACAGATACGTTGCCGTGGTGGTGGATCCCGCTGATTACGACAAAGTTGCAGAGGCCATCAGGAGAGGCGGATTCACAGCCGAAGAGCGCCTGAACCTCGCTGCAAAGGCGTTTGCCCGAACCGCAGCCTACGATGGCGCGATCTCAAACTACTTCACCGGCATCGGCCAGCCATTCCCGACGATTCTCACTCTCCAACACAGGGAAGGTAGAACGCTGCGTTACGGCGAAAATCCCCATCAGGCGGCAGCGGTCTACGGGGAGGGGGGTATCGCCGGCGAAGAGCCGCTCCAGGGCAGGCAGATGTCCTACAACAACTATCTGGACGTTCATGCAGCGGTCGGGCTGCTCCGGGAGTTTAATGATGGGTGTGCTGCTGTCATAGTCAAGCACAACAACCCCTGTGGTGTGGCTATCGGGAACGGACTCCTTGAGACTTATATCGCCGCACGGGAGGTTGATCCAGTCTCAGCCTATGGTTCGATCGTCGCCGTGAACCGGGAGGTGACGGAGGATGTTGCCCGCGAGATAACAAAGACGTTCGTCGAAGTTCTGATCGCTCCATCCTACACCACTGGCGCGCTTGAGATTATGAAGGCCAAGGAAAATATGCGGGTGCTCCGGCTTCCCGACCCTATCATCCACGATGAGATCCGGAGCATCGATGGCGGCGTCCTGGTCCAGCGCACAGAACCATACCGGGAGGACTGGCGTGTCGTGACGGAGCGGGAACCAACGGCCCATGAGATGATGGCAATGGAACTCGCCTGGAAGGTCTGCAAACACACGAAGAGCAACGCCATCATATTCGCCGACGAGAAAGCGGTCATCGGGATCGGAGCCGGGCAGATGAACCGCGTCGAGTCAGCGGAGATCGCGGTCAGGAAGGCCCGAAAATCCCTTGCGGGATCGGCGGTGGCATCAGATGCATTCCTCCCGTTCCCCGATACGCTGGAGGTTGCAGCGGCGGCAGGGGCGACCGCGCTCGTCCAGCCTGGAGGGTCCATCCGCGACCAGGAGGTCATCGACGCGGCGAACAGGCTCAACGTCGCGATGATCTTCACCGGGGTTCGCCACTTCAGGCACTAAAAACCTTTTTTGTCGTCAGTGTGTTATTTACATCCTTTTACCGCATCCGGCTGGAGACCTGCCAGACGCTCGATGCCCCTGGATGGCTTACCCTGACCTACCTGATATGTCCAGAAAAGAGGATGTTTTTCATGAGCGATGCAATTCAAAAGAGGGTTTTGCATAATGTAGAGGAGATGGGCAAGAAAATATCTGATGGAGGAGAGGCCGCGCTTTGAGGGCCATGATATCCGGGCAGAGACTGAATCTGCTGGTTTGATGGCCTCAGTGCCCGGGATCTCCACCGACCACAGATGAACGTCCGGTTATCAGTCGATGGCAACCATGACCTCAGTTGACTTTACCACCGCATATACTCTCTTGCCGACGGCAAGCCCAAGGCTCTCGACGGATTTTCTGGTAATGACCGAGACTAGGTCGCCGCCGCCGTCCAGTTCGATGACAACCTCGGCGGTGACAACACCCTCGGTGATGGACTTTATCTTTCCTGGAATCTGGTTTCGCGCACTCAACTTCATGCCACTCACAGCACAGGATGGCCCATTCTCTCCCATATAGGTATCGATCGCGCTGATTTGCCTAAAAAGAGCCTGAAAACCAAATCATGGGCCTGTCCGGATTCGAACCGGAGATCTTTGCCGTGTAAGGGCAACGTCATGACCAGCTAGACCACAGGCCCCGTGGATGCCTTAGAGTATTTTGCGCCTTGATGGATAAACGTGTTGCCCGCCGGAATTCCCGGGGGGGGGCGGGCATGGTTTGTATCAACCCCGGAATGGGGGACCACAGCACCGCATAAAGGGCCGCCTCAAATCTGCGGGGCGGGCGGCCGCAAGCCCTCCTGATGGTAAAAGCCGGTCTTAAAAAAGAAGCGATCAAATCAACGACCCGGACTGTAGAATCTCAACTTTTTTCCTTTTAGTATGCCCGTCGATCCTCAAGCAAGTTCACCGGTGCTCTCAAATCACTCGCATTGAACGCCTTTCGCCGACCAGCTCCCCACATCCTGCTCTCGCAAAAACCCCAGGGCTACCGGCAGATGGTGGTTCTGTCAGCGGTAATTCACAGACCTCCTGGGAACGCCCCGGCAAGGGTTAATCAAAACCCGGCACAGCCTGGAAGTATCGGTTCAATAGCCCAAAAAAGGACGCTGGAGATAGAAAAAAAGTGTTTTAAAGGAACCCAAACGACTTCAGGGTAACCTCGGGGTTGACAGCCCCAACATGGTAGACAGCACCCTCAGATAGTTCGTTTATGACCACCTCTGCCGGCGAGAAGAGCGAGGTGTCGATCTGGTAGAAGTCGAAGTCTGCCTCCTTAAAGATCTCATAGAACGGTTTTCCGTAACCCCTGGACTTATTGCTCGGGATCTTCTCGAGATAATCCTTGATCTCCGGTGCCTTCATCGTCAGCATGATGCTGCCATAGTAGATCGTTGCGTCGTTGGTGCTGCCCATCGCTTTTGTGCCATCCTTCTTTACAGGTGCGATCGGTGCATGCCCGATACCCGCGGTGATCTTCTTTGCATCGAACCCGAGTTCGTTCAACTTGTAGACCGCCGTCTCGACACACCGGCCCGCAACCTGGATTGAACCGACAAGCGATGCCGTTGGGGCAACGACCGCACAGGTGTTGGCCACATCCACGTTGCACGCATCGGCGATATGCTCCATCACGCCGGCGTTTGGAAGATGGTCGCTCTCAAGACAGATGACCGCATAATCGAACTCATCCTCGTAATCAATGACCTCATAGGTGTGGCGCGGCTTGAGAGAGAGCGCCCTTGCAGGACCGCTACCCATGGCGAAGTACTTGTTGACATTGATCGTCCAGCCAGCCTTCTGTGCCCCAAGGCACGCAATCGCCGGGAAATCGGTGCTGACCTCTATGAATGGGAGAGGAACATCCCTGATCCGGCCCATCGCGATGTCAACCTCACCGAGCCCGCCCATACAGATCTCGATAAACCTTCGCCCTGCCAGGTAGCCACCTGAAGTGCTGACCCCGCAGTCGACTATCCGTGCACCGTTGTCAAGTTCGTGCGGGACGGCACAGAACTCCTCGGCGTATTCGAAAAGTTCCTCAAAAATATCCAGTGCAAGTTCGTTCACGCTGAGCATGTGGAAAACCTCATCAGAGTACAAACGGTGGTGAAACAGATAAGAGTTATTAAATCGACTGCGCCACTCCAAGGTGTTCAAGCACGCGTTCGGGGTCGTATCGGAGGCTGATCAGCCGTGTCCGCCCACGTCCCTGACGATAATAGTGAAGGTTCAGGAGCCGCATGGTATCGAACTTCTGAATCATCTCGTAGAACTTGGTGTAACTGACGCCAGCCCTCTCCTTTACGAAGCGGTAGACGTCTCCAGTTCTCATCTCTGCATCCTCACGGACCGACATCTCCGCGATCCCGGCAAGAACCTTACGCTCCTCGGCTTTGAGCGCCCGAAGCGAGAACGCAAGGTGAAGATACCTGGAAACCTCGTATGCCTTGCAGATATCCTCCTCCTCGATCGACCTGCGCGCATCCCGCTCGGCGTTCAGTGCAGCACGCTTGAGTAGATCGATCCCGACACGAAGGTCGCCGCTCTTGAGGGTCTGCTCGACAACGAGATCCAGCATCTTCTGGCTGAGGACGTTCGGGTAAAATCCCTGAATAACCCGTTCCTTGAGGATATCATGGACTTCCGCCGCTGAGTAGGGAGGGAAGTATATCTCAGTCGGCCGGAAGACCGACGCCACACGTACATCGACCTCATTCTGCAGCGAGACCGACATATCGCTGACTATGGCAATAACACCTATCCGAACATGCGGGTAGGCCTCGTACGAGCGCAGGAGGGTGTATAGGACCTGGTTTATCTCCTTCTCATAGAGAAGGTAGTTCGCGTCATCGAGCGCCACAAGCAGTACAGCGTCCTCCTTCTGCAGGAAATGGGCCAGGGCTTCGAAGACCCGTTTGAAAGAGGTTCCAGAGGATGGTGGCGACCGGCCGGTGACGCGGCGGTAGATCTGTGAGAAGATGGCAAACCTTGTGTTGTCGATCTGGCAATTGATGTATACGGGAACGAGTTTCCTGGTTGCATCCTCGATCTCGGAAAACACCTTCTTGACGCTGGTAGTCTTCCCTGTTCCCGGGATACCCCGGCAGATGGTGTTAAGCGGCCTGCCGCCACGCAGCCCGGGTCTGATCTGGAAGGCAAGTTCCTGGATCTGCGCTTCACGGAAGTTGAACTGCTCGGGAACGTAATCGATCTCGAATACGTCGGGATCGCGAAATAGCGTCTCGTCCCACATGAGCAGATCCTTCTTCATTATACACTCCTCGTCCACTGTAGTATTTATACTCTCCAGGTCGAGGTGCTCCTCCTTTGTGCAGGTATCCTGAGGGGAAGTTCAGGGCCGTTCCATGCATTTCTTGCAGAGCGTCCGGCTCATAAAGAGCTGTGAGAGTTTCGCCTGAGTCTTCGGGACCGCCGCTCCACAGACCTCACAGACATCTTCTTCCTGCGCGGGGGAGGGCTTTGCCGGCACTGTCTCCTGCTCTGGCGGCTCAGGTCTCACCGGGGGAGATGCAGGCTGAGCCTGCGGCTTTTCTTCCTTTCTCCGGGTCAGCAACGGTTCCTGGCATTCCGGTTGGGGGCGTGTGGTGGGTTCTGCCCGGTCGGGGATCGGTTCCTCCCACACCAGCGGCTTTGCCTGAGTCTCTGCAACAGGGAGCGGTTCACGCTCTTCGGGCTCTGGAGATTTGACGGAGACCTCCTCCTTCCGGACTGCCCCTTCTGGTGCTGCCGCCCCTGACGAGAAAACCCGCCGCCGGTACGCATCCACACGCTCTGCGGTCGCGGGATCACCCCGGCCGAGCCTGGCAAGGATCTCGTCCAGAAAGAGGATGAGGTTCTCAACATCCTCCTGCGTCT